>NZ_AJGU01000015.1 GCF_000260795.1 Treponema sp. JC4 | reverse complement strand
GACGCTCGGTGGAGCGTCTTTTTTTATTTCATGATTAATTTAATTGTATTCGTTATACTTCCCAGCTGGTAATTGCGAGTTCCATGGCGTCGAGGATTTCTTCGGTGTTGTCCTGGTTGAGAACGGCCATGCGGAAGATGGCGGATTCGATTAGGCCGTAGATGAGTTCGTACATGTTTTTTACGATGAGGCGTTTGAACTCGCCGGCGCGGATACCACGGATTATGATTGTACTCATGAGATGGCGCATTTTGATGACGCGGCGGCGGACTCGGTCGTTAGGGTCTACGCCGGATTTTCTTAGCTGAATCAGGTAGCTTAAAAGTACGCTGAAAAGTTTTTTGTTCTCTGAACACTGTTTAATAATTTCATGAAGAATTTTAATAAGGGCTTCTTTTGCTGTGAGACTTGTGTCTTTTGCAATTTCAAGAAGGATTACTTCCAGTTCGGAAAGAAGCTCTTTGATACTGCCTAAGAAAATTTCGTGTTTGTTTTTAAAATAAATGTACAGTGTTGTTCTGGTGATTCCGCAGCGGTCAGCGATTTTCTGGAAGGTTGCGTCTTCATATCCTTCGTCAATAAATACGTCCAGAGATTTTTGAAGGATTTCATGTTTTCTTTTGTCATGTTCAACAACAATTGCCATATTTACCCTCTTTAGAATTGTTCTGCCTTGTGTTTATGTGGCACGAATTTTTCGGTCTTTGCAGGTTTCTGAGCTTTTGGCTCTGCCTGTGCGCGGTTGTAAATATAAAAATAAGTGTCCAGGTTACCGGCCTTAAAGTTTTTGATTTTATTTGCGTTGTGAGCAAAATCATCCTGGAAGGTGTCGCAGGATGTGATTACGCCTAAGTCCCAACCCGGGAACTCTTTCCAAAGACCGTCCATATTGTGATAAAGTTCTTTTACTTCGTCTAATTCGCCAAGACGTTCACCATAAGGCGGGTTACAGAGAAGTAAACCTGAATCGTATGGAGCGGAGAGGTCTGCAAAATCTGTCTGAACAAAGTCCGGGCGGATAATGTGCTTACTGATTCCGATTGATTTTAATGCGCGTCCTGCCATTACGCAGGCGTGTTCTGCATTCTGTTTTGAGCGTTCAATTGCGCGGGCGTCGATGTCGCTTCCTGTAATGCGAACTTCTACGTCTGTGCGGATGTTTGCAGCTTCCTGTGCGCGGATTTCTTCTGCGCGTTCTGCATTGTAAATAGGAAGATTTTCAAGTGCAAAGCGGCGGCCAAGTCCTGGTGCCACGTTGAAGGCATATAATGTTGCTTCAATTGCAATTGTTCCTGAACCGCAGAATGGGTCGTGAAGGGGAGTCTTTCGGCGCCACATCATTTCCTGAAGGAGAACGGCTGCTGTTGTTTCGCGTAATGGTGCAATGCCTCCGTCTGTGCGGTATCCGCGTTTATGAAGCGGAAGGCCGGACAAATCAAGAAGGATGTAAACCTGATTGTCATCAACGTAAACACGGATGTCAGATTCTTCACCGGTTTCCGGTAAGGTCTGCATGTGCCATACGTCACCTAATTTGGCATAGATTGCCTTGTGAACCATTCCCTGAATGCTGTTCTGAGAATTGAGTTTGCTTTTGTAAACACGAACTTTATCTACTACGATGCGTGAATCTTTGCGTAAAAAATCCTGCCAGTTTACGGCGTAAGCGCCGTCATAAAGGTCATCAAAACCAAAGGCTTTGTATTGAGCAAGCTGGAGATAAAGTCTGTCGGCAGTGCGGAGGCAGAGATTTGCACGGAAGAGAGCGTCATCATCACCTTCAAAAGTAACACGTCCCGGAGCGTTTGAAATAAGGCGGTATCCTAAATGTTTGATTTCGTTGCCTAAAATCTTTTCTGCACCGACTGCGCATAATGCGACTAATGTATTCATGTGTTTATTTTGACAAAAAATAGGGGTTTTGTCAAACTGAAAAAAAAAGTACATTTGTACTTCTTGATTTCTGTGATAGTTATGCTATCATTAAAATATAAATACTATCGCAGAAATAGTAGAGGAAATCAAATGGCAAAAAAGTATGTAATTGCGCTGGATCAGGGAACGACTTCTTCCAGAGCGATTGTTTATGACCAGAATGCTCATCCGGTTGGCTCAAAGCAGCGGGAATTTACTCAGTATTATCCGCAGCCGGGCTGGGTAGAGCATGATGCCGAAGAGCTTTTTAAGTGTCAGCTCAAGGTTCTGGAAAGCGTTATCATTGATAATGATATTAAATTCGATGAAATTGCGGCAATTGGAATTACAAATCAGCGGGAAACGGTTGTAATCTGGGATAAGGTGACCGGAAAGCCTGTTTATCACGCTATTGTTTGGCAGTGCCGCCGTACTGCTGATATCTGTGAAAAGCTTTCTAAAGAAGGTTACGAGGAAATCATCAAGGAAAAGACAGGTCTTTTGATAGACGCTTATTTCAGTGGCACAAAAATCAAATGGATTTTGGATAATGTGCCGGGCGTTCGCGAACGTGCAGAAAAAGGCGAACTTCTTGCAGGAACAATTGATACCTGGCTTATCTGGAAGCTTAGCGGAGGTAAGGCTCACGTTACTGACGTTACAAATGCCTGCCGAACCATGCTTTTTAATATTTACGAATGTGAATGGGACGAAGAACTTCTCAGGCTTTTGAATATTCCCCGCTGTATTTTGCCTGAGGTTTGCGATTCCAGCAAGATTTACTGCGAAACTGATAAGGAAGTATGCGGAATGAGTGTTCCGATTGCTTCGGCTGTTGGTGATCAGCAGGCTGCTTTGTTTGGGCAGGGCTGTTTCAAAAAAGGTGATGCGAAGAACACTTATGGAACCGGCTGTTTTATGCTTATGAATACCGGTACAAAGCCTGTTGTCAGTAAAAATCTTCTTACTACGATTGCCCTTGGTATGGATGGCAAGGTGGAATATGCGCTGGAAGGAAGCGTTTTTATTGGTGGCGCTGTAATCAAATGGCTTCGTGATGAACTTGAGCTGATTTCTTCGGCTCCAGAGATTGATAAGCTGGCTGAAAGTGTGCCGGATTCGAACGGCGCTTATCTTGTGCCGGCCTTTGTTGGGCTTGGAACTCCTTACTGGGATATGTATGCGCGCGGAACAATTGTCGGTCTTACCCGTGGTGTAAAAAAGGCTCATATCTGCCGTGCCGCCCTTGAAGGAATTGCCTACGAGGTTCGTGACGTTCTTGATGAAATGGTGCGCGACTCAGGAACTTCAATTAATACTTTGAATGTTGACGGAGGGGCTTGCGTAAGTAACGTGATGATGCAGTTTCAGTCTGACATTCTCAATACACGTGTGTGTCGCCCTAAGAATGTTGAAACTACAGCGCTTGGTGCCGCTTATCTTGCGGGGCTTGCCGTAGGTTTTTGGAAGAGTAAGGAAGAAATCTTACAGCGACGCGAAACTGATAAGATTTTCCAGCCTTCGATGAGCGAGGAACGCCGTACAGAACTTTACAGCGGCTGGAAAAAGGCTGTTGAAAGAGCCAAAAAATGGGTTTGCGAAGGTCGTAATGGTTCTTAGAAATGTAAGATGGCCGAACCTTCGCTTAACTTTCGCAAGCGAAAGTTGATGAATGTGTGTTTAATAATAGTTTTTATAAGAGGTATATAGATGACTTATGATGTTGCGATAATTGGTGCGGGAATTGTTGGTTCCTGCATTGCACGCGAGCTTTCAAAATACAAGCTGGCAGTGTGCATGGTAGAAAAAGCTGATGATGTTTCCTGCGGAACTTCAAAGGCCAACTCGGGAATTGTTCATGCGGGTTACGATCCTGTACCGGGAACTCTGATGGCAAAACTCAATGTTGAAGGAACTGCAATGTATAAAAAACTTTCGCAGGAACTTCATTTTGATTATAAAAATATAGGCTCTCTGGTTGTTGGATTTTCTGATGCCGATATGGAACACATCAAAAAACTTTATGAGCGTGGAACTGCAAACGGCGTTCCCGGCATGAAGATAATTAATCAGGAAGAACTTCGTGCCATGGAACCTAATATTGCTGAAGAAGCTGTTGGTGCTTTGCTTGCAGAGTCAGCAGGCATTACAAGCCCTTATCAGGCGACCTGGGCGGTGGCAGAGAATGCCGTTCAGAACGGTGTAAAACTCTTTTTGGAAAATGAAGTTCACGAAATCGTGCCTCCTGAAACCCGCGACGGCTACTGGACAATTAAAACCGGTCAGATGGATGTTGTATGCCGCTGCGTAATCAACGTTGCAGGACTTTTTGCAGATAAAATCAGCGAGATGGCAGGGGCACGTAAGTTTACAATTAAGCCTCGCCGCGGTGAATACTTCCTTCTGGATAACAAATGCGCCGACCTCGCTCATCACACACTTTTCCAGTGCCCGGATGAAAAGGGTAAGGGCGTTCTTGTAACCCCGACTGCCGACGGAAACATTCTTGTAGGTCCTAGCGCAGATGATGACCAGGATAAGACTAATACTGCTACTACCCGTAACGGTCAGGAAGCAATTACAGTAACTGCTGAAAAAACAATCCCTAATATTCCAAAGAGAAATATCATCAACTCTTTCAGCGGCGTGCGTGCCATTCCTTATGATGAAAACGGAAACGTAATTAAGGACTTTATTATAGAAGAAGATGAAAAGGCAAAGCGCTTTATCAATGTTGCCGGTATCTGTTCTCCGGGACTTTCTGCCGCTCCTGCAATCGGCCTTTATGTTGCGGGGCTTGTTGAAAAGGCTCTGGACGTAAAGTTTGAAAAGAATCCTGATTTTACACCAATCCGCAAGGGAATTGAATCATTTAAGCACGCAAGTGATAAAAGAAAAGCTGAGTTAATAGAAGAAAATCCTCTTTACGGCCGTATTATCTGCCGCTGCGAAATGATTACTGAGGCTGAAATTGTTGCTGCAATTCATTCGCCTGTTGGTGCAAGAGACCTGGACGGTGTAAAACGCCGCACAAGAGCCGGTATGGGACGCTGTCAGAGCGGTTTCTGTTCGCCTCGTGTTACAGAAATTATCAGCCGTGAACTTTCAATCCCGATGACTTCGGTAACAAAAAACGGCGGATGCTCATACATTTTGAACTCGAAGATACGCTAACTGCGAGAGTGCCCCCTGCCGGGCGGCACTGGCAATTTTAGGAGAAATTATGACAAACTTAAATTACGATATAGTTATTGTTGGCGGTGGCCCTGCCGGAATGGCAGCTGCGGTAGCCGCAAAAAAAGCCGGAAGTGACAGCATTCTGATTCTGGAACGTGATACAAGAATCGGTGGAATCTTGCTTCAGTGTATTCACAACGGATTTGGCCTTCATCATTTTGGTGAAGAGCTTACTGGCCCTGAATATGCAGGCCGCTTCAGCGATGAAGTTGAAAAACTTGGCATTGAATACAAGACAGACACAATGGTTCTGGAAGTAAATGCCAAAAAGCAGGTAACTGCAATCAACACAAAAGACGGTCTTATGATGATTCAGGCAAAGGCTGTAATCCTTGCAATGGGCTGTCGTGAGCGAACCCGCGGTGCACTTGTAATTCCGGGAACCCGTCCTGCCGGAATCTTTACTGCCGGTTCTGCCCAGCGCTTTGTAAACATTGACGGCTATCTGCCTGGTAAAAAGGTTGTAATTCTTGGTTCGGGTGATATCGGATTGATTATGGCTCGCCGACTTACTCTGGAAGGTGCCGAAGTAAAACTGATTTGTGAACTTATGCCTTTCAGTGCCGGTCTTCGCCGAAATATTGTTCAGTGTGTAGAAAACTTTAATATTCCTCTTAAGTTCAGCCACACAATCACAAAGATTCACGGAAAAGAGCGCGTTGAAGGTGTTTCTGTTGCGGCAGTTGATAAAAACCGCCGCCCTATTCCAGAAACAGAAGAGTTTATCGAATGTGATACCCTTCTTCTTTCGGTTGGTCTTATTCCTGAAAATGAGATTTCAAACGGCTGTGGAATCAGCATTGATTCAACAACTTCTGGCCCTGTCGTAAACGAACACATGCAGACAAGTGTAGAAGGTATTTTTGCCTGCGGAAACACTGTTCATGTTCACGATCTTGTAGACTTTGTAACTGCAGAAAGTATTCGTGCCGGCGAAAATGCCGCAAAATACGTTCAGGGGGCAAAAGCAAAGAATCCTAAGAATGTTGTTCTTCGTCCTGGAAACCGCGTCCGCTACACAGTTCCTCAGCACATTGAATCAACAGAATCTGAAACTCCGATTTCAATCATGTTCCGTCCTACTGATGTTTACCGCAATGTTCAGATTGTTGCCTACTCAAACAATGAGCGCATTAAGGCAATGAAAAAGAAGATTGTCCGCCCGGGCGAAATGCAGGTGCTTGAACTCAATCCCGAGCAGCTGGCAAAGGTGCATGATAACCTGACAGTTTCAATTGAGATTCCAGAAGAAGACATGGATTAAGCGTAAAATAGCAAATCCGTTAAAAAATGGGCTGCGACAGCGAGCACTAACTCCGCAGGAGTTATTAAGCTGCTTGCAGCGACGTTTTAGGATTTACGAGAGAACCGCTCAGAGGGCGAGACTAGCGAGCCCGACGCAAAGGAGAACCAATTTATGAATGATAAGAAAACTTTCCCAATGACATGTATAATCTGCCCTATGGGCTGCACAATGGAAGTTACCACAGAAGGCGAGGGTGCTAACCGCCGCGTAGTAAGCGTAACCGACAACGGCTGCAAGCGCGGCCCTGAATACGTTGAAAAAGAACTTTTGAATCCGACCCGAACTCTTACTACAACAATCACTGTTCAGAATGGTGATTTGACTGTAGTGCCTGTTAAAACTGCCGGCGAAGTTCCAAAGAATATGCTTTTGCAGTGCATGGAAGTTATCCGCCGTGCCACAGTTAAGGCTCCGATTAAAACAGGGGATGTGTTGCTTCATGATATCTTAGGAACCGGTGTAAATGTAGTAAGTTGTGCAAGGGTAAATAAAAAGTAGCGTTTGTAAGTGGCACAACGCCGGAGCCTTGAGCAGCGCGAAGCGGTTCCTGCCCGCAGGGCGGGAACTGACCGTTTAGGGAACTGCGAAGTGCGACTAGGTAGGGAGTCTGGCGCCAAATTTAATTTCTTAAGTATATTTAAAAGATTCCTCAATTCTGCTATATTTTCCACATGGAAACTCGTAACATTTTTGAAAACCTGTCTTGTATCGATCACCGATACTCTTTGTCGGAGGCTGACGCTTTTGCCGGTCTTTCTAAGTACATTTCTGAAGAGGCCAGCATTCGTTCGCACGCTCGTTGTGAAGCTGCTCTTGTAAAGGCTCACCTTAAGATGCGCGGTCAGCTTACAGATGCTGTTGCAAAAAAGCTTGATGAGGTTGCTGATAATATCGACCCTCAGGAAGTTTATGCTGAAGAAGAAAAGACAAAGCACAATATCCGCGCCCTTGTAAACGTAATGAAGACAAAGGTTGATGCAGAAATCGGCCCTCTTATCCACTTGGGTGCTACTTCGGTTGATATTCTTGATACCGGTTTGAGCTGCCGCATGCGTGATGTTACTAAAAATGTTGTACTTCCAGAACTCAAAAAACTTGAAAACTTTCTCTGCGACATTGCAGAACGTGAATGTGCTACTCCTCAGGTAGGCCGTACTCACGGTCAGCACGCAGTTCCTATTACTTTCGGATGGTCAATCGCTGAATTTGTTGCCCGCCTTGGTAAGTCAATTCTCCGCATTGAAGAGCTCAGCAATCAGCTTGTTGGTAAGCTTGCAGGTCCTGTTGGTTCTTACAACGGTCCTTCTATGATTGTAAAAGATCCTGAAGAACTTGAACGCACTTACACAGAATTCCTTGGACTTCAGCCATCTGAATATTCTAACCAGCTTGTTGAGCCAGAGCACGTTCTCCGCCTCTTGCTTGAGATGAATGTTGCCTTTGGTATCATCGCTAACCTTGCTGATGACCTTCGTAACCTTCAGCGTTCAGAAATCGGTGAAGTATTTGAATACTTTGCTTCTACTCAGGTTGGTTCTTCTACAATGCCACAGAAACGTAACCCATGGAACAGTGAGCACGTTAAATCTCTCTGGAAGGCTATGTGCCCTCGCGTAATCACTTTCTATATGGATCAGATTTCAGAACACCAGCGCGATTTGACAAACTCTGCCAGCCAGCGCTTTATTTCTGACTACGTAAGCGGCTTTACAATGGCTGTTGCACGTATGAACAGCGTTGTAAAAGGTCTTCAGGCTGATAAAGAAGGTATGGCTAAAAACCTTCAGGGTGCCGGCGGAAAAGTTAAGGGCGGCGTTCTTGCAGAACCTGCTTACATTCTTCTTGGCGAAGCTGGTTACAACGACGGCCACGAAGTTATCCGTAAAATCACTCTGGAAGCAGAGCAGAGCGGAAAGACTTTCTTTGAAGTTCTTAAAACTCACGAAAAGGAGTTTGCAGACATTACAGCCCAGCTTGAAAAACTTGGCGTAGCAAATCCTGCAACTTTCTTTGAGAACCCTGCAAACTACTGCGGTCTGGCTGCTGTTAAGTCTAAGCGCCTGGCTCAGAAGTACAAAGAGTTAATGAAGTAATATAAGTAAATTAAATTTGCTAATTCCACATAAACAGTCCATAATTATTAAAAATGTGTTATGGAGTTGTTTATGTGGAACTATAATTTTGTACTTCCGAATATAAGCCTTTTAATTACCTTCTTGATTTTTTACCTGCTTCAGCCGCACATGCCTATAAGCAAGAATCGGGCTTTTCTTCGTGTCGTATATTCGGAAATTTTAATTCTTCTTCTGGACATTATTTCTTCACGCGCTCTGGAAAACTATAATTCCTTTCCTGTTATATTCCACCTTTCCGTTAATATCTTTTTCTTTGTCGTTTTTTGTCTTCGCGGGGCATTTTTCTTCTATTTTACATACGCGCTGATTACTCCAAAATCTCAGAGGAAAATCAGATGTCTGATGCTGAGTTTTTCGGTTCTGGCCTTCTGTATAGCTGTTATTCTGCTGAACTTTTTTGTGCCGACCTTATTCATTCTTGATGAAAGCGGCTATCACCGCTGGAAGTTCTATAATCTGATTTATTTCTGCTCTTTCTTTTATGTGGGCGTTTCCTTTCTTTATCTTCTGATTCATAAGCAGAAATTGAGCAATACAAGTTTTTATGCGATTTTTTCCTATAACCTGATTTTGTTTATAGGATATTATACCCGCCTCTTGTTCCCTCGTATTCTGATTATGGATTTTTTCTGCCTGCTTGCAATCATCGTGATTTTCTTTGCCTTTGAAAATTCATCGGTTTATATAGAAAGCAGAACTCAGGCTTTTAGAGTTGAAGCGTTGAATCTGCTTCTGGAAGAGCAGGTTGGAAAGCAGCCCTTTATGCTTGGAATTCAGATTCATAATTACAATGATATGCGTGAAATTTATACCGGCCCAAGCATTGACCAGGGACTGGGGCTGATTTCGGAATTTTTGCATAAAGCATATCCTGATCTCTACAGATTTTATCTTAACAGCGGAAGATTTATATTATTTGGAAATACTGATAAATATAATTCCTCTACGATGAAAGAGGAAATTAGAACGCGTTTTAAAAAGGCCTGGAAATGTGATTCCTCTGAAATGGAGCTTTATCTTGATGTTAATTTTGTAGAGTTTCAGAACAATTTTAAAATTAAAAGCGGAGAGATGATTTTTGAAGGTATTTTAACAGCCTTTAATAATATGACAGGCTATGCTGACTCAGACACACTGCTTTCTCAACAGACACTTGATTCAATAAAAAGCAGTACCGATTGTAAACGTATTGTACGTCTTGCGGTTGAAGAAAGAAAGGTTGAAATGTTTTTGCAGCCTATTATTTCTACAAAAACGCAGAAGGTTGTCGGGGCAGAAGCTCTGGCTCGTATCCGTAATCCTGATGGTTCAATACTTCCTCCGGGAGTTTTTATTGCAATTGCGGAAAAAAACGGTCATATCAATCTTTTGGGCGAACAGATGTTTGAAAAGGCCTGTCAGTTTGCCAGTACATATGATTTGGAAAAATATGGAATTCAATGGATTAATGTAAATCTTTCGCCTCTTCAGTTTTTAAAAAGCGACCTTGAAGTAAGATTTAAAGCAATCCTTCAAAAATACAATGTAAAGCCTGGAATGATTCATCTTGAAATTACCGAAGAAGCTATGATTGACTATGCCCTGCTTAAACGACAGGTTCACGATATGAAAAAAGCGGGTTTTGAATTTGTTCTTGATGATTTTGGTTCTGGCTATTCGAATGTAACAAGACTGAACAGCTATCCTTTTATTAATATTAAGCTGGATATGCAGGTTGTCTGGGAATATTTTAAGACAAGCCAGGAAATTCTTCCTGCCCTTGTTCAGGCCTTCAAGGAGTCAGGCTTTTCTGTCACCGCCGAAGGAATTGAAGATAAAAATATGGCGCTTGGCATGAAAAAGCTTGGCTGCGATTACCTGCAGGGCTTTTATTATTCAAAGCCGATTTCGCAGGAAGAATTTGTTCTGAAATATCTTACAGAACATTAATGAAACGCTGGAAGGCTTCTGCTCCCTCTGGAGTTCTTTTGTAAACTCCAGCGTCTTCAAGAACCTTACTGAAAACAAGACCTGTTTCTTTACGGAGAATTTCGTCGGCATTTTTGCCGCTGAAGTTGGGATAGCGTCTGAGAATGTCTTCTGCCCAGTCTGCGTGTTTTGCTGTTCTTTCGTCTTTGCGTAAATCATCCTTGTTGCACATTGCTTTTGCAAGGAAGCCAAGTTCGTTTTTAAGACGGCTTGGAAGAACTGCAAGTCCCATTACTTCAATCAAACCGATATTTTCCTTTTTGATGTGGTGAAGGTTTGCGTGAGGGTGATAAACGCCCATTGGGTGTTCTTCAGTTGTAATGTTGTTGCGGAGTACAAGGTCAAGTTCAAAAAGCTTTCCACGGCGGCGTGCAATAGGAGTGATTGTGTTGTGCTGCTCGCCGTTTGTTTCTGCAAAGATGAAAGCATCCTTATCTGTGTAGCCGCGCCATGCGTCAAGAATGTAAGTTGCACAGTCTACAAGGTCAGAAGCTTTTTTTCCTGTAATACGGATAACGCTCATAGGCCATTTTACTATTCCAGCCTTTACCTTAGGGAATTTCTTAAGTTTGAATTCTTTTTCTACAGGAGCTTTTGCCATAGGGAATTCGTAGCGGCCACCCTGGAAGTGGTTGTGAGTAAGAATTGATCCACCAACGATTGGAATATCTGCGTTACTTCCCAAAATGTAGTGAGGGAAGAGAGTTACAAAGTCCAGAAGTCGTACAAAAGTTGCGCGTTCAATTTTCATCGGGATATGGCGTGAATCAAAAACGATACAGTGCTCGTTGTAGTAAACGTATGGAGAATACTGAAGATTCCAGTCTTCGCCGTTGAGAGTAAGAGGAATAATGCGGTGATTCTGGCGGGCAGCATGATTGAGACGGCCTGCATAACCTTCATTTTCCTTGCACAAAAGACATGCAGGGTAGCCGCTCTGTTTTGCATTGCGGGCAGCAGCAATAGCCTTAGGATCTTTTTCTGGTTTTGAAAGGTTGATTGTAATGTCGATGTCGCCGTACTGGGTTTCTGTTTTCCATTTCAAATCCTTGCAGACACGGTAACGGCGGATATAGTCTGTATCGCATGAAAATTTGTAATACCAGTCAGTTGCAGCTTCAGGAGATTCTTCTTCATAAAGTGTGTTGAAAATATCAATAATATCAGATGGAGGAGGAAGAAGGAGTCCCATAATTTTTGTATCAAAAAGGTCGCGGGTAACAATTCCTTCGTCCTGGAAAATACCGTTCTGACCAGCCCAGTCCAGAAGTTCTTTTAAGATTTCTTCGAGTTCTTCTGTTTTTACTTCAGGAAGTGCAGAGGCCTGTTCGTCGTTTTCAAAGCCGTCAAGCTGAAAAAGCTCAAGAAGGCGGTTTTTTGTGTAAATTACATCCTGCTTTGTGATAAGTGAATTAAGAAGAGCATAAGAAGTAAGACGATTGATATTTTCGTAAATAGTCATAAAAAAATCTCCTGAAATATGCTATAAATTGCATGATAGTATTACTATCAGTATCATAGCATATTTAAGAAGATAATAAAAGTTTTAATCTGATTAAGATAGAACTTAAATGAGATTTAACAGGTTTTCTTTTGATTGAAAGCCTACTGTTGATTTTACAAGATTTCCACCTTTGAAAACTGCTACAAAAGGAATACTCATAACACCAAACTGCTGTGCAAGCTCATCTTCATCATCTACGTTTACTTTGCAAACCTTAATTTCCGGGTGTTCTTCCGCAATTTCTGCTACAACTGGACCCAGCATTTTACATGGTCCGCACCATGGAGCCCAAAAATCTACTAAAACCGGTTTATCCGATTCCAAAACTTCTTTCTGAAAAGTTGCGTTTGTTACGTTAATTTCTGCCATAGTTTTACCTCGCTTATGGTTGATAGTTTAAATATACGAATGAAAATGAAAAAAGTCAAAGAAAAAGTGTTGTATACAATATAAATTTTCGTTTTTTGTTTTTTTTATTGCAACTTTTAGAAATTATGTTTATTTTACTATATATGACTGATTACTACGAAGTGCTTGGCGTATCAAAGACCGCCACCGCTGACGAAATTAAAAAGGCCTATCGTACTCTTGCATTTAAATATCATCCGGATAGAAATGCTGGTGATGCAGTTGCAGAAGAAAAATTCAAGCAGATTAGCGCCGCCTACGATGTTCTTGGGGATGAAACAAAGCGCCGTAATTATGATTTGGGTTATTCAGATTATAATGCTTACGGTTCTCAGACAAGCGGTGCTGATCAGTCTCAGTATGAAAGTGATCCTTTCTATCAGTGGTTTAATCAGTCGGCTGGAAGCCAGCGCTCATACGGTAATTATAATAATTACAAGGGCTGGAATTACACTTATACACGCCGCCCGCGCCAGAAACGCAATTATACCCGTGGTGATTTATGGAAAATGCTCTTTTCAAAAGCGGCTCAGCTTTTCTTCGGGCTTTTATTTTTCCGCTATGCAGTTTATTTACTGCCCTTCGGATTTTTTATCTGGCTTGGCGTGATGAGTAACGGAATCAGCGGCGTATTTACCGCTGTCCGTGGATTAGTCAGAAGCTACAATAAATAAAATCAAATCTCTTATTTATCTTCTTCGTCGTCTGTAAGAATTTCTTTTACAGGAACCATAACTGTCTGGTTATAGCAGTCGAACATCTTTTCAATATCAGACGGGATAGCTTTTCTTGTAAGCAGGCTTACGCAAGGCACAAGCAGAAGAGAAGCCAGCATAGAGAATACGCCGGAATAAAGCGAGTTCTTAAAGATTAAAGTAAGAACAGGGCCTGCAACAGCGATTATCTTCATCGAAATAAGCAGCTGAATTATCATCATTACAGAACCAAAAATGAAGGAAACTGCAACAGCAGGCTTAGTAACCTTTTTCCAGTAAAGGCCGTAGAAGAATGGAGCCAGGAAGGAGCCAGAAAGAGCACCCCAGGAAATTCCCATCAGCTGGGCGATGAAAGTAACGCGGGATTTTGCCTGAACAATGGCAATTACGGCAGAAATCAAAATGAAAACTGCTACAAAGAGGCGCAGTACAATAAGATTCTGCTTTTCTGAAGCCTTGTTTTTCTTAAAGGAATTGATAAAGTCCAGAGTCAGGGTCGAGCTTGAAGTAAGAACCAGGGAAGAAAGGGTAGACATTGAAGCTGACAGGACAAGAATAAGGACTATTGCAATAAGGACGTCGCCGAGGCCTGAAAGCATTGTAGGAATGATGCTGTCAAAGCCCTGGGCAGAAACTACATCCTGACTTGTAAAGAGGCGTCCAAAACCGCCCAGGAAGTAACATCCGCCCGCAACGATTGTGGCAAAGAAGGTTGAGATTACAGTTCCGATTTTAATTGAACGCTCGTTTTTGATTGCGTAGAATTTTCCTACCATCTGAGGAAGACCCCAGGTTCCAAGCGAAGTAAGAAGAACTACAACCAGCAGGTAAAATGGATCCGGGCCAAAGAAGGAAGTATAAGCCCCCTTCATAACCGGAGATTCAATTTCACTCATAAGGGCAAGCGACTGCATGAAGCCGCCGTTTTTAGCAAGAACAGTGCCTACAACGGCAGTAATTCCCACCAGCATGATAATTCCCTGAATAAAATCGTTGACTGCAGTTGCCATGTAGCCGCCGATGATAACGTAAACAGCTGTAAGGACTGCCATTCCGATTACACAGACAGAATAATCAACATTGAAGGCCATGCGGAAAAGGCGGGAAAGTCCGTTGAAAAGCGAAGCGGTGTAAGGAATTAAAAAGAGGAAGGTGATGGCAGAAGCGGCAATCTTAAGCTTCTTTGATTCAAAACGCTGTCCGAAAAAGTCAGGCATTGTTTTTGAATTAAGGTGCTGAGTCATGATTCTGGTACGGCGGCCAAGAATTGCCCAAGGCATTAAAGAACCGATGAAGGCGTTTCCAAGACCAATCCAGGTGGAAGCGACGCCGAAGTTCCAGCCGAACTGTCCGGCATAACCAACAAAAATTACGGCAGAAAAATAAGAAGTTCCGTAAGCAAAGGCTGTGAGCCAGGGGCCGACTGAGCGTCCGCCAAGAACATAACCGGTGACATTTTTACCTGAGTTGCGGCATTTGATACCGACCTGGATAAAAATGACAAAAAAGGCGAGTAAGAGAAAAACTTTTATTAACATAATATATAAAATTATTATGCATAGAAACAAAAAAGACAAGAAAAAAAGCTATCTACATAAAAGTGCCGTTAACAAAAAAAACAGCTTCCAGTCGAAATGCGAATTCCAAAACCGAGTTTATCTGAAAAAGGTCTACTTTTTCAGATAATACCTACACTGCTGATTGTGGCATAGTAACTATAATATTGGTCGCTCTCGCGACCTCCACAATCAGAGTGTTTTTGAAATCCGCATCTCTCCTTCGCGCTGTTTTTTAGATGCGTTCTTCTGTATATAACTTATTTTACAATGTTTCCAATAAAATACTTCTTCTTACCGCGGCGGAAAATCAGAATCTCGCCTTCAATTGCCATGTCTTTTGTGATGACTTTTGTAGGGTCGTTGATTACTTCGCCGTTTATGCTGATTGCGTTTCCACTGATGAACTCGCGGGCCTCGCGTTTTGAAGAGGCGATCTTGTTGTTTACAAGAACGTCTACTAAAGGAAGTTCTTCTGCAAAATCAAAGGAAGGAACGCTCTTCATTCCTGATTTAATGTCTTTTACAGAAAGACCTTTGAAATCTCCTGCAAAAAGCTTCTGGCTTACGTTTACAGCGTTGTCTGCTTCTGCCTGACCGTGAATGTCTTTTACAACTTCCCAGGCAAGTGTCTTCTGAGCAATACGTGTTTCCGGTGCTGCCTGCTGCTGAGCGTAAATATCTTCAATCTGCTCCTTAGAAAGGAAGGTGAATACCTTAAGATATTCCAGAACCTTAGAGTCATCAGAGTTGATAAGATACTGGTAGATTTCGTATGGAGAAGTCTTATCCTTATCAAGCCAGAGAGCGTTACCTTCAGACTTACCGAATTTCTTTCCGCTTGGGTCAAGAATAAGCGGCATTGTAAAGGCATAAGCAGTCTTATCAAGATTTTTGCGGATTAAATCAACGCCAGTTGTAATGTTACCCCACTGGTCAGAACCTGCAACCTGCATGATACAGTTCTTTTCCTGGTAGAGGTGCATAAAATCGTAGCCCTGCAAGAGCATGTAAGAGAACTCTGCAAAAGTAATACCAGTTTCCAGGCGGCGGCGGATAATATCCTTATCCAGCATGTAGTTTACGTTGATGTACTTACCAATGTCGCGGAGGAAGTTTAAGAAAGTGTAATCCTTCATCCAATCGTAGTTATCAACAAGTTCTGCAGTTGGAACAAGAGTTTTAATCTGATTACGGATTCCGTTGATGTTTGCGTTTACTCTTTCTTCGCTGATGATTTCGCGTTCAGCTGTTGGGCGTGGGTCTCCGATACGACCTGTAGCGCCACCGCACAAAAGCACCGGATGATGACCGGCATTTGCAAGGCGCTTTGCCATACAAAGTGAAGAGTAGTGACCTAAGTGCAAAGAATCTGCTGTAGGGTCAGTTCCCCAGTAAAAAGAAAATGGGGCTCCGTCCAGAACCTTCTGTAAATCTGCTTCTTCGCCTGCAACGTCTTTAATAAGTCCGCGCCATTTTAAGTCTTCATAGAGTGTCATAGTGATTTCCTAAAGTAAAAAATTATTGCCGGGCATGACCCGACAATCAGTTGATGAGTGAAAACTAGCGTTCGCGGAAGATGATTCTTCCCTTGTTCAAATCGTAAGGAGAGAGGGCAACTTTTACGCTGTCGCCAGGAACGATTCTGATGTAGTGCTTTCTCATTTTGCCCGAAAGGTGAGCCAGGATGATGTGACCGTTCTGTAATTCAACACGGAAAGTAGTGTTTGGAAGTGCCTCTTTTACAATTCCTTCAACTTCAATAGCTTCTTCTTTTGCCATGATTAACCTTTAATAAAAATAGATTGAAAAAAAAGTTGTCTTTTCAACTTTTTGCGATTATATTAGTATATACGAATCTAAAAATATTGACAACACGAGAAAGTGAGGGGATTATGACTCAAGAATTTATCAAAGAAATGGAAGCACTGCTCCACGAGCAGAAAAAAACAATATTGGAATCTTTGGCTAGCCAGAGTGATGAAATGCGTGACCTTGTAAAGTCAGTTGAAAGCGGTGATGAAGCCGATGTTGCAGCAGATGCAATCGACCGAACATTGCTTACTTCTCTTGGTTCACAGGATGCAAACCGCCTTAAGCTCATTCAGAACACATTCGAACGAATCTCTCAGGGAAAATACGGTTACTGCGTAGCCTGCGGTAAAGAAATCCCTGAAGAAAGACTCCGTGCCCTTCCATATGCCCTTATGTGCATTAACTGCGCAAGTGCAGAAGAAAGACGCAATAGATAGAAAAATGGCGTTCCCGTCCGCCTTCGGCGGCCGGTCGCTATGTCCGCGGTTCCGCTATCGCTTCATTCGCCGCAAACTTCGTTTGCTTACGAACGCCTTCGGCGCCGCTCCCAGCGCTAACGCAAATCTTATAACTTAATTACAATCCCACCCGGATAATTCAATTCTTTATAACCAGCCTTTTTTGCACATTCTGAAGCTCGTTCAAATGCCGCATCCAGATTTTTAGCGTCGTGGGCATCTGAGTTTATGCAGACAGGAACACCGCGTTCATATAGCAGATTAAGAAAATAATCAGAAGGATATACGTCATCCATGTTACCGCGGGCAATGGCACCTGTGTTTATTTCGGCAATCACTCCAGCACGGGCTATGGCATCGGCAGTAAGTTTAACTTCGTCCTTATAGTAACTTTCCCTTTCGTCCATGTAGTGAAGCACTGTGTTTCTCATGCGGATTAAATCGGCATGACCTATAATGTCAAAGTTGCCTTTTTTAAGCATTTCCCGTTCCGCTTCAAAGTAATCGTGAACATAGGCAGCCGAATCAAGTGTAGACCAGTCGCCGCCTTTGGTGTAGTACCTTGCAAGGGCCGCGCGGACATTGTCCGCGCTATCATCTACCGTAAAATTTCCGTTTTCTTTTACAATGTAGTGAACAGAGCCAATCAGAAAATCAGGCTGGAAGTCTTTGTAATCACCGTTTTTGTCCGGGCTGGTAATGGAGGGAATGTAATCAGCTTCAAAACCAAGTTTGATATCAATTTTATCTTTGTAAGCTTCTTTTAAACGTCGGATTTCTGCGCAGTAGGCGTCAACATTTTTTACCGGAATATGCCAGCTGCTGGAAAAGGGATACATGCAGTGGCTGGAAAATCCCAGTGTATCAAAACCTTTTTCAATTGCAGCAAGAACCATTTCCTCTGCAGTGCTGCGGCCGTCGCAGAAGGTGGTGTGAGTGTGAAAATTAGCTTTTTTAATCATTTTATTTTCCTGCTAGTTGCTTAAGAGGGAAAGAACTTTTGAAACCAGAACCTGAGGCTTTTGTGGTTTTAAAAGGAAGCCTTTTGCGCCTGAAGTCAGGATTTTTACAATAAAGTCGCGCTGAACGCCCTGAGAATAAACAACAACCGGTGGTGAAAGAGGTTCAGTATTCAGTGCGCGGATAAGATTTAATCCGGTCTGATCCTTTAAAAGCACATCCAGAATGATGGCATTGAAGTTTTCTTCGTGATATTTCTGAAGGAATTCCTGTCCCGAAGTATAACCAACGCATTCTCCGCCAATTGCATTAAAAATACTGATGATTTCCTGCTGAGATTCCAGGTTATCATCAATTACTGCAATTTTCAGGACGGTTCCTGTGTTTTTGCTTGCGGAATTGTAAACTGATGTATCTGAAGAGAAGCGGGTATCAACAGAAGTTGAATCGTTTCCCAAAGTTTCTGACTGACTAAGGATTTTATCGGTAATTAAGTCTGAAACGTTCGAGGTGCCCTGAGCGCCCAGCAGGGAAGTTAAAATTCGCGGAAGGGTTGTGGCCATTTCGATTTCGTTGTAATCTGCATGTCCGATTAAAAATTCGCTCATGTACTGGCTTAGAGAAAGTACTTTTACATTTTTCTGCTGAACTTTTGGGCAGGAAAGAATGTTATCAATAAGAAATTCCAGATTAAAACCATCAGCAAAGGTAAGCTTGAGGTTTGTAAGCATTATTACAACTTTTGGAACGTCAATTCTATCACGATTAATCATTTCAATAAGGCGGTGACGCATAAGCATGATTTTTTCGTGATTTAAGCCCATGGCAAGTTCAATAAAAATTACTTCACCGTTTCTGTGGATGTCCAGCACGCAGGGAGAATCGTCCATGTAAAGGGGAGTTTTTAAAACCTTACCGATTGATTCAAGAAGTAAATCGAACTGAACAGGTTTTTCAAAATATTTAATTACACCGTACTTAGCAAGACTTGCAATATGATTTTTATCCTGATGAGGACCTGTGATTATAGTAGGAATTGTTGCGGTATTTGGTTCAGAACTTTTCTGTTCAAAGAATTCGTTTTCACCAGAATTAATGTGCTCAATATCATAAATGATAAGATTAGGCAGGTTTGTAATCATTTTAGTAAAACTATCCCGGCGTTCCTGGGTAAGCACAACTTCAATCTGCTCTTCAGAAAGTTTCTGCTTTAAATATTCGCGGAACAAGGGGTTCTCATCTATGATAAGGACTTTCTTCATAGTTTATAATTTTATCATATATTAAAGGAAAATTAAATTAAAAATTTCTTGCCGATAAAGAAGATTTTTTATATCTTTAATAATAATAAAATTTCAATCTATAAAAAGAGGTAAAATAAATGGCTAAACAGTTATTGTTTAATGAAGATGCACGCAAAAAGCTGCTTTCTGGTGTAGAGCAGATTTCTAAAGCTGTAAAAACAACACTTGGTCCTTGCGGACGTATGGTTATGATGGACAAAAAATACGGTTCGCCAGTAATCACAAAGGACGGTGTTTCTGTTGCAAAGGAAATCGAACTTGCTGATCCATTTGAAAACATGGGTGCTCAGTTCGTTCGCGAAGTTGCTTCAAAAACAAATGACGATGCCGGTGACGGTACAACAACTGCAACTGTTCTTTCTTACGCTTTGGTACGCGAAGGTGTTAAATCAGTTGCTGCTGGTATGACTCCAATTGAAATTAAACGCGGTATTGATAAGGCTGTAAAAATTGCCGTTGATGAAATTAAAAAGAACGCAAAACCTGTAAAGGGCGCTGATGATATTACAAATATCGCTACAATTTCTGCTAACAACGATCCTGAAATTGGTAAGATGCTTGCTGACGCTATCGAAAAGGTAGGAAAAGATGGTGTTATCACTGTAGAAGAATCAAAGAACATGGATATGACTGTTGATACTGTTGAAGGTATGCAGTTTGACCGCGGTTACATTTCATCATACTTTGTAACAGACCGCGAGCGCATGGAAGCTTCTTTCAGCGATGCAGCTGTTTTGATTTATGACAAAAAGATTTCTGCAATGAAAGACCTTCTTCCAATCCTGGAAAAAGTTGCAAACGCAGGAAAAGCTCTTGTAATCATCTGTGAAGATGTTGATGGTGAAGCTCTTACAACTTTGGTTTTGAACAACATCCGCGGAACAATCAAGTGCTGTGCTGTTAAGGCTCCAGGCTTTGGTGACCGCCGTAAGGATATGCTGCAGGATATCGCTATTTTGACTGGTGGTACTGTAGTTTCTGAAGAAGTGGGTCTTAAACTTGAAACTTGTGGTGCAGAAGTTCTTGGTCAGGCTAAATCAATCAAGATTGACAAGGATAACACTACAATCGTAGGCGGCGCTGGTGATGCAAAGGCTATCAAAAACCGTGTTGCAGAAATCAAAACTGCTATTGAAAAATCTACATCAAGCTACGACAAAGAGCAGCTTCAGAAACGCCTTGCTAAACTTGCAGGCGGTGTAGCTGTAATCAATGTTGGTGCTAACACAGAAACTGAAATGAAGGAAATGAAGTTCCGCGTAGAAGATACAATCGCTGCTACTCGCGCTGCTTTGGAAGAAGGTATTGTTCCAGGTGGTGGACTTGCTTTGATTGAAGCTTCTAAGGCTTTGGAAACAATCCCTGCTGATTTGACAGAAGATGAAAAAGTAGGATTCAAGATTGTTCGCCGCGCTCTTGAAGAACCAATCCGCCAGATTGCAGAAAACGCAGGTCTTGACGGTGCAGTAATCGCTGAACGCGCTAAGAACGAAAAGAAGGGTGTTGGTTTCAATGCCCGCACAAACGAGTGGGTAAACATGCTCGAAGCTGGAATCATCGACCCAGCTAAGGTTACATGTTCAGCTTTGAAGAATGCCGCTTCTGTCGCCGGAACTCTCCTTACAACAGAATGTGCAATTACAGACATCCCAGAGCCAAAAGCACCTGCTGCACCTGCTGCTGACCCAAGTATGATGTATTAGCCGATAATCGAAGAACCGTTAAAAAACGAGCTGCGACAGCGGGTCGTTTTAGGTTCATCGATAGAACGGCTCAAGCTGCGAGACTAGCGAGCAGCCGATAAACTAAATTCTCAAAAAAAGCGGTTCGTCGCAAGGCGGGCCGCTTTTTTTTACCCAAGTGCTGTGGCCAAAAGTTGAAGGCTGTCTTTTTCGATGTTACAATATTAAGAAAAACAGAAGGTAAAAAAATGACAACTATCTATTTTGTAAGGCACTGTAAACCCGATCATAAAAATCCTGATGACAGAAATCGTCCCCTTACTGATGAAGGTATGGCGGACAGCGAAAAGGTAAAAGAAATCCTTTCTGATAAAAAAATCGATGTATTTATTTCTAGCCCATATAGACGAAGTTATGATTCTATAAAAAAGGCTGCTGATTATTACGGTCTTGAAATTCTGACAGACGAAAGACTGCGTGAACGCAAGTGCGGAAAAGAAGGAAATAGTGGTCAAGACATGTTTCGAAAGCGCTGGGCAGATTTTTCTTTTGCGGAAGAAGATGGGGAATCTATCGGGGCTGTGCAGAAAAGAAATATTGAAGCGCTGAATGAAATCCTTGAAAAATACCGGGACAAGACAATTGCAATTGGAACTCACGGAACGGCTTTGTCCAGCATCATAAATTATTATGAGCCTAGTTTTAATGCCGATAGTTTTTTACAGATTATTGACTGGATGCCCTATGTTTTGAAAATGAAATTTGATGGAAAACGTTTTCTTGGACGCGAAGATGTATTTTATATAAAAAAAGAATTTAAAGATTAAAAGAGGTAAAAGTATGGCAGACACATTGGTTGTTTATTTTTCACTTGAAGGTAATGTTGATTTTATTGCCCGGGAACTTGCAAAAGAGCTTGGTGCTGATTTATATCGCTTACAGACGGTAAAAGAATATCCTAAAAAGGGATTGATGAAATTTGTTCACGGCGGACGGGATACGATTAAGGGCTTTAAGCCGGAATTGAAGGGGCAACTGCCGGATTTATCTGCATATAAGACTATTCTTGTGGGGGCGCCTGTTTGGGCAAGTAAGCCGGCGGCTCCTTTGAACACTTTTTTTGATGGGGCAGATTTTTCCGGTAAAAGCGTAAGTTTGTTTGCATCGAGTGCTGGCGGAAATTCGAAAAAATGCCTTGTCATTATGCGGGAGATTGCAGGAAAGAAAGGTGGCACTGTAAAAGAGGAAGAAGAATTTACAAATCCTCTTAAAGATCCTGAAAAAACAATTGCCCAGGTAAAGGCCTTTGCGGAAAGAATAAAATGCTGAACTACAGACTTGCGACAGAATCTGATCTGGATGAAATCTTCTTGCTCATAAAATCCGCGATTGCCGAGATGGAACGGAATGGAATTCCTCAATGGGATGAAATTTATCCTGCGCGCCAAGATTTTTTGAACGATATTTCAGCGGGTAGTCTTTTTGCGGGCCTTGAGAATGGAAGAATTGCAGTGATTTATGCTTTGAATAAAACCTGTGACGAAGAATATAAAAATGGTGACTGGAAGTGTGACGGAGATTTTCGTGTAGTTCACCGTCTTTGTGTTCATCCTGATTTTCAAAACCGTGGAATTGCACGCGAAACATTGCTTTACATCGAAAAGCAGGCAACGGCACTGGGGGTAAAGAGCATTCGCCTTGATGTCTTCAGTCAGAATCCATTTTCACTCAGACTTTATGAGCATGCGGGTTATCATAAAACTGGAGAAGCAAACTGGCGAAAAGGATTGTTTTATTTAATGGAAAAGATATTATAGGAAAAGAAAATGAAAAATGGTAAGCAACCAGATCCGATGACGATTTATCCGATTGCAAATTACGACAAAGAAATCTATGTGAAGCCGACGCTGAAAAATCCGCAGATTATTGTGGGGGATTTTACTTATATTGCGGATTCTGATTTTGAAAGTCATGTTACGTATTTATATGAGTGGAACGGGGACAAGCTCATAATCGGTAAGTTCTGCCAAATTGCGAGTGGCGTTGAGTTTGTAATGAACGGTGCAAATCATCAGATGAATGCGGTCACGACATTTCCATTTTTTACGCTTGAGGGCTGGAATGCGAAACCACCTGCTCCGAGCGATATGCCGCTAAAGGGTGACACTGTAATCGGAAATGATGTCTGGATTGGGCAGAATGCGGTGATTTTGCCAGGCGTGCATATTGGTGACGGCGCGATTATCGGCGCGAATGCGGTTGTGGGATGCAATGTTGAGCCCTATTCGGTTGTGGTCGGAAATCCTGCCCGTAAAATTCGAAATCGTTTTGATGACCAATTGATTGAACTTCTCGAAAAATTCAAATGGTGGGATAAATCGATTGAAGAAATTGATTCGCTGCTTCCGATTTTGACGAGCGGAAGTCTGGAAATGGTGAGAGAAGAATTGAAGAAACGGCTGGGCATGTAAAATCGGTTAGCGATTGGAGTGGCGGCGAAAGCCGTTCCGAAGGAATGCAGCGCGGTTAGCGCGGAACCACGGAAAGCGCGACAGACCGCGAAGCGGGCTGGAACCGCCAGAAAAGGAAAAAATATGATATTAGAAACTGAACGATTATTTTTGCGCGAGATGACGTTGGAAGATGTTGATACTCTTGCGCTTGTTTTGAGCGACCCGGAATCGATGAGGTATTATCCACATCCTTTTTCGCGGGAGGAAGTTGAAAACTGGATTAAGTGGAATCTTGATAACTATCAGAAATACGGGTTTGGGCTATGGGCGGTCTGCCTGAAGGAAAGCGGCGAAATGATTGGCGACTGCGGAATTACCATGCAGCAGGTGGAAAAGGATTTGTTTCCGGAAATCGGCTATCACCTGCGAAAGGAGTTTCGCGGCAAGGGCTACGCAATTGAAGCGGCAAAGGCATGCGGAGAATTTGCAAAAGCGCGTGGTATGAAAAAAATAATTTCGTATATGAAGTCGGACAATCTTCCCAGTCGTCATGTGGCGGAGCGTAACGGAATGAAGTTTGTAAAAGCCTTTACAAAGACGGTTATGGGAAAAGTTGTTGAAGACGAAGTGCTTTATATGAAGGATTTGTAGAGAAATATGGAAGTGATTATTCGGAATGAGAGGACGGAGGATTTTCGCAAGGTTGAAGAGCTGGTTCGGGAATCTTTCTGGAATGTTTACAGGCCTGGCTGCAGCGAGCATTTTTTGATTCATGTGCTTAGGAATGACGCGGCTTTTGTGAAAGAACTGGATTTTGTGATGGAAAAAGACGGCAGAATTATCGGGCAGAACTGTTTTGTAAAAACCTGCATTGATGGTGACGACGGGCGAAAAATTGATGTTCTTACGATGGGGCCGATTTGCATTGCAAATGATTTGAAGCGCATGGGCTACGGAAAGCAGCTGCTTGATTATTCGGTAAAAAAGGCTGAGGAGATGGGCTTTGGGGCTGTTTTGTTTGAAGGAAATATTGATTTTTACAAACACGGCGGCTTTGATTTTGCCCGCAAGTTTGGAATCCGCTATCACGATTTACCGCAAGGGGCTGATGATTCTTTCTTTTTGTGCCGGGAATTGAAGGCTGGATATTTAAGCGAAGTTAGGGGCATTTACCAGACTCCTGCGGCTTATTATGTAAGTGATGCTGATGTCGAAGAATTTGATAAGGGCTTTCCGCCCAAGGAAAAACTTAAGCTTCCAGGACAAATTTTTTAGGAAGGAAAATGCAGATTATCAATTACTTTGATTATGATGATAAAACTTCTATTATATCGCAGCTAGAGATACTTCAAGGGGAGTGGCGGGCGATTGGCTTTTTGCTTTCACTTTTGAAGGAGGAGTCTTTTCACGAAAAGCTTGGAAACGGATTTCTTTATATTCTTCTTGATGAGGATAAAATTACGAACGGAAAGCCTACAGTTGCTTCGTTTGTAACTTTTTGCGATAGGGATGAGGTTATTTCGGAATTTCGCCCCTGGATTGGGTTTGTTTTTACCACACCAGTTTATCGCGGGCGGCGTCTTGCAGGAAAAATAATAGAGCACTGTATGAAAGTTGCTGAGACTGCTTATCCAGAATCTGAATACGTTTATGTCTCAACTGATGAAGAAGGTCTTTACGAAAAGTATGGATTTGATTTTTTTGAAAAAATGAAGACTGTTTGGGGTGAAGAAAGCAGAGTTTACAGGAGAAAAAATAAATGCTGATTCAGACGCCACCACGTAATCAAAGACTTTTTTACAAAGAATTATGACCATCCTATAATCGAATGCGGCCTTCAGCTGGTGGATATGATAGTTTTGAGGAAAAATATATGAAAAAATAATATCGGGAATTTTTGAAAAAAAGGATAATTTTTACTATATTAATGATATGAATATTGCAGTAGATTTTTCGAACATTTTTGTTTTAGTTTTTCTTTTTGGAACGCTGATAACTTTTTTAATCAATCAGTTTCTGGAATTTATTGATTATCGGGCTCGCGTAAAAAACGGCGGTAAGCTTCCCGAGATTTTGCAGAAAATCCCCCTTTCGACTCAAACTTTTGATGGTGAAAAGTTGAAAAAAATCTGCGAATACGAAAACGCAAAATATTTTGCCTGGATTCCGTCGTCAATCTGTTCGCTTATTCTTGAACTCGCCCTGGTTGTTTTCGGTTTTTATCCTTTTGTTTTGAATTTTCTGACAGGAATTTTCGGTCAGCCTGCTGCAATCGGCAGCACTTTTACCATCTTCTTTTTCTTTATGATAATCGCTGGAATTCCTTCTTCAATTCTTGGGCTTCCTTTTTCTCTTTACCGTGAGTTTGTCGTAGAAAAGAGATTCGGTTTTTCAAAGATGACTGTAAAGCTCTGGCTTTCTGATATGATTAAGGGGATTTTTGTATCGCTGATTCTTTCAGCCCTCCTTACAATTGCCGCTGCAGTCTTTTTTGTAAAGTTTACCGCAAGCTGGTGGGCAATTCTTTCTGCTGTGCTTATTGCCTTTACCTTTATCATGCAGATTGTTTACCCGAAATTTATTGCGCCTCTTTTCAACAAATTCACTCCGCTTGAAGAAGGCGAAGTAAAAGAAAAAATCTCTGCGGTGCTGAATAAAGTTGGTTTTAAGAATGGCGGTCTTTTTGTGATGGATGCTTCCCGCCGAAGCGGACATTCAAACGCATATTTCAGCGGCTTTGGAAAAACAAAGAGGATTGTCCTTTACGATACATTGTTAAAATCTCTGACTGCTGATGAACTTGCGGCAGTTCTGGGACACGAACTTGGACATTTCAAACTTCACCACATAACAAAGCGACTTTTTATTATGATTCCGCTTGAGTTTGTTGTAATGTTCATTCTGTACAAGCTTGCAAACTTTACTTCGCTTTACCAGGGCTTCGGCTTTGCTTCGGTAACGGCACAGAATATTTCCAGCTTCCAGTTTATCGGCCTTTTCCTTGCAATCACAATTTATTCTGCCCTAAGTGAGATTTTAAGCCCGATTGTAAATCTTTCTTCAAGAAAGCAGGAATATCAGGCAGATGCCTTCAGCGCAAAAGTTCTTGAAAGCCCGGAGCCTTTAATCACAGGTCTTATCAAACTGAACAGCGATAATCTTTCTGAATTGATTCCGCCAAAACTTTACGTTTTCTGGAATTATTCGCATCCGACTCTGGTAGAAAGAATAGAAAAATTACAAAACAAGAATTGACATACCCCCCCCCATATTGTATAGTAAAAGTACAATAAGAAATTCGGAGGAATTGTATGAAAAAATTCTCAAAAATGGTTGCACTTATGCTTTTTGCAGGTGCTTTGGTTCTTGGTTTCGCTTCTTGTTCAAATGACAGCAGCGATAGTGGTAGCGGCAGTGATGTAACAGTTTCTGCAACTTATAAGTATGAATTTGGCAGTAATTGGCAGAAAATTATTTTATATAGTGATGCCAGTGTTGCTTATGCAAGATCAGAAGCAGCCGAAGCTGTAACTGATGGTATTATTAAGAAAGGTACGTATGAAAAAACAGGTGATACTTTTTCTGAGTGTACTATTACAATCAAATGGACACAAGAAAGATCAGACACTTCACCTTATGACTGGGAAGATGAAGACGGAGATGCAACTCTAACTGTTTCTGGTGGAAGCGGTGATTATTTCGGCACCACATTTACTCTCCAGAATTAAACTCTAACCTTTAGCTATACAGCCCGTGCAAGTTTGCACGGGCATTTTTTTGCGTTAGCGCTGTGAAGGGCTTGGCCACTGGACTGAGGTAGTTTGCGGAGCAAACGGACGAGGGAAGCGGCTGGAGCGACAGCGGAACCCGGAACATAGCGACCGGCCGGCGACGAAGGAGCCGGACGGGAACGACCATATACAAACTACTTTTATTACTTATTTAAATCTTCATAAATCGGGAATGTTGCATTATAATATAGAACGAATTTATTACGCATATAGGTAGTATATGAGAGCATTTACATTTAAAGGGGGAATCCATCCGAAAGAGATGAAGGAGCTGAGCAATCAGTGTGCGATTACTGCGGCTTTTCCTGCTTCTAAGACGGTGACGATTCCTGTAACTATGGGCGGAGCTCCGAATACTCCGCTTGTAAAAGTGGGTGACCTTGTGGCAAAAGGTCAGATTATTGCGAACGGCGACAAATTTATGAATTGTCCTGTTCATTCTTCGGTTTCGGGCAAGGTAAAAAAGATTGCAAAGTGCCTTGTTACCGGTAACTCGGAAGTTCCTTGTATTATCATCGAGGCTGATGACGAAAACAGAACTTCTTTTATGGAGCCGCTTGATCCTTTTACCTGTGATCACGATGCTGCGCTGGCACGTATCCGCGATGCTGGTATTGTGGGTATGGGTGGTGCTTCCTTCCCGGCTCATGTAAAACTTAATCCTCCGGTTGACAAAGAAATTGAGTACGTTCTGGTGAACGCTGCGGAGTGTGAGCCTTATCTTACCTGCGATGAACGCACTATGCAGGAGACTCCGGAAAAACTGATTGACGGTCTTGCTATTATCCTTCATATGGTTGGCGCTGCCGGTATTATTGCGCTTGAAGACAACAAGGCTTTCATCAAACCGATTCTGGACGATATCATATATAAAAAAGGCTATGGCGACGATATGTCTGTTCGCCTGGTAAAAACTAAATACCCTCAGGGCTCGGAAAAATTCATTGTTTCTGCCTGCCTTGGTGTGGAAATTCCTAGCGCTAAGCTTCCTGCTGATGCGGGCTGTATCATTTCTAACGTTGGTACTGTCTGCGCTATCAGTGACGCCTTCCGCCTGGGCATGCCTCTTATTGAGCGCGCTCTTACTATCAGCGGCGGGGCTGTAGAAAAGCCTTGCAACCTTCGCGTACCGGTTGGAACTCTGGTAAGCGACCTTATGCCGGATTTCTTTACTTTGAAAGAAGGGGCAACTGCAAAAATCATCAGTGGTGGTCCTATGATGGGCTTTGCCATGATTAGCGCTGACTTCCCGGTTGCTAAGGGAACAAGTGGTGTAACCTTCCTTACTGACCACGAGACCTTTATCGGCGATGAAGATCAGTGTATTTCCTGCGGCGGATGTGTTCACGTTTGCCCTATGCACCTCAATCCTGTTCTGATGATTCGCGAGCTTAAGGCTGCCAATACTAAAAAGGCCCGCCGTTACGGTCTTATGGATTGTATTGAATGCGGTTCCTGCGCTTTTGTCTGCCCGGCTCACGTAAAGCTTGTTCAGAGAATCAGACTTGGAAAATCTATTGTACGTGCAGAGATGGCTGCCGAGCGGGAAAAGGCTGCTGCTGCCGCTGCTCAGGCTGCTGCACAGGCTAATTCGACTAAAGAAGGAGGGGCAAAATGAGCGATAAAAAATTAGTAGTGTCTTCGAGCCCTCATTTTACGGAAGGGCTTACAACTCAGAAAATCATGGCCTGCGTTTTGATTGCTATGCTTCCTGAGTGTATTGCGGGAATTGTATTTTTTGGACTTCCTGCCCTTGTAAAAATTGTAGTTTCAGTTTTTGGCTGCGTGCTTTTTGAAGCCCTTTTCCAGAAACTTACAAAGCAGAAGATACTTGTGAGCAATTTGAGTGCTGCTGTGAGCGGCGTTCTTCTTGCCCTGGTTTTGCCTTCTACTACTCCGGTATGGATGGTTCTGCTTGGTGACCTTGCCGCAATGGTTGTCGCAAAAGGTCTTTTTGGTGGAATCGGAAGCAACGTTTTCAACCCGGCTCTGACTGGTCGTGCCGTTCTCTTTTTGAGCTTCCCGGCTGCAATCGGTGCCCGCTGGTATGATCCTCACCTGGTTCCTCATATTTACGAAAAGCTTGAGGCTATGGGAAAGACTGCCGCAGAGATTGACGCAATGAGCCAGGCTACTGTTTGGGATGGAATTACTGCCGCTACGACCTTGAGTAAGGTAAAGGCTGGAAACTTTGTTGCAGACAGTCAGAGCCTCTGGCAGCTTTTCATTGGTAACCGTGCAGGTTGTATTGGTGAAACTTCGATTTTGCTTTTGCTGATTTCTTTTGTCTTCCTTGCTTTGACCCGCATTATTGACTGGCGTGCTCCGCTGGCAATGGTAGGAACTGTTGTTGTTTGTACATTCCTTGGCGGCCTCCACGCTGGCGTAGCTGCTGCTGGAACTGATGTTCTTGTTGCCCTGCTCACCGGCGGTTTGATTTTTGGTGCCACCTTCATGGTAACAGACTACGCTACAAGTCCAATCACTGGTCCCGGCCGTTTGATTTTCGGCTTTGGCTGTGGTCTTATCACCTGGCTGATTCGTCGCTTTGGCGGTTATCCGGAAGGAGTTATGTTCAGTATTCTGATTATGAATGCTGTTGCTCCGCTTTTGAACAACTTTACAGGCCGCATGTACGGTTACGGTAAAAAAGGCAACCGCAGACCAACTCCTGCAAAAATCGTTCAGACTTTTGATGTGCAGAACGCAAAACCAGAGGAGGTAAAATAATGAAAGAAATGATTAAACTTGGCCTTACTCTGGCAATTTACGCAGTAATTTCCTGCACCGTTCTTGCAGTTGTAAATAATTTTACAGCTCCAAAAATTGCCCAGAACCAGGTAGAAAAAGTAAACCAGGCTATGGCAAGCTTCTTCCCTGGCGACGGCTACACTTTTGAAGCTGTAAGCGATTATGATGGGGCCAGCGTCGGCACAATCAAAATTGAAAACATGATTATTGCAAAGAAAGACGGCAAGGCTGTAGGCGGCGCTGCTCAGGTAAACGGTCCTACCTACGATCAGGCTACAATCCTTGTCGGAATGAAGGCTGACGGAACAATCACAGGACTCCAGTTCCTTAAAAACACAGACTCTCCGGGCTTCGGACTTAAGGCAAATGATCCTACCTTTACGCTCTCAAATGGTAAGACATTCTTCGGCCAGTTTGAAGGAAAAAATGCAAAAGACGGCTTCAAAACCGGCGAAACTTTTGATGCAATTTCCGGGGCAACAATCACAAGTAACGGTGTTGCAAATCTTCTTACAGAAGGAACCGGCTCTCTCTTGAAATATCTTGAAAAACAGGGGGCTACAAATGAATAAGCAGCTTCAGATTTTTACCAACGGATTTGTCCGCGAAAATCCGCTTCTGGTTTTGAATATCGGACTTTGTTCTTCGCTTGGTGTTACAACCAGCATTTTTAACGGACTTGGAATGGGTATGGGTATGACTTTCGTACTTGTTATGAGCGAAATCGTAATCAGTATTTTCAGAAAGAAGATTCCTTCATCTATCCGTCTTCCAATTTTTATTATCATTATTGCGGCCTTTACAACAATCGTTCAGCTGGTTTTGAACGCTTACGTTGAAGCCCTTTACGATGCGCTTGGCGTTTTCCTTCCTCTGATTGTAGTAAACTGTATCATCATGGGTCGTGTTGAGTCCTTTGCTTCAAAAAATAACATTGGAAACTCAATTTTGGATGCGCTTGGAATGGGAATCGGTTATACCTTCGTTCTTGTTTTGATTTCTTTCTTCCGCGAGCTTCTTGGCGGCGGTACTCTGATGGCAGGAACAGCTCTTAAAGTTGAACTAATTCCGGAAGCTTACAGAATCGGCGTATTCAACAGTGCTCCTGGCGGATTTATGGTATTCGGCTTCCTTGCCGCTTTGATGCAGGGATTAAAAATCCGAATGGCAGAAAAGCAGAACAAACCGCTTCCAGCCTGCGACGAACCATCTTGTGCAACTTGCGGCTCTGCCTGCGGTTCAAAACCTGCTTCTCCAGCCGGCGAAAATGCTGCTTCTCCGGCAGCCCCTGCAAAGGAGGGTGAATAATGATCGATTTAATTCAGCTCATCATAAAATCTGCAATTGTAGATAACGTAGTATTCATTCAGTATCTTGCTATCTGTCCTTTTATCGGTATGACAGCCGAAACTGACAAGGCAACCGGCATGGGTATTGCAACTTCGTTTGTAATCATCCTTGCAACAGCCGTAACCTGGCCGATTTACAAGCTTGTAATGATTCCTCTTGGACTTCAGTTCCTCCAGACTTTGATTTTCATCCTTGTAATTGCCTCACTGGTTCAGCTGGTAGAATTCTTCCTTAAGAAATCTATTCCGGCCCTCTACCGCTCAATGGGTGTTTACCTTGCCCTTATCACAACAAACTGTGCCGTACTTGGTGTAACAATCAACTGCATCAGCAAAAACTACAACTACGGAGAAAGCCTTGTTTACGCCCTTGGTTCTGCAATCGGCTTTTTAATCAGTATGGTAGTTATGAGCGGAGTCCGCAGCCGTCTTAAGATTGCAAAACTCCCTCGTTCCTTCCAGGGAACCCCAATTTTGTATGTTGCTGCAGGCTTGTTGAGTTTGGCATTCCTGGGATTTAAGGGCTTGATTAAATAATTTTAGGGGTGGGGGAAGTCTCCCCCTCGCTTCAGCCCGCTATGCGGTCTTACGCTACCCCCTCTCCTAGGGGCTAGCCCCTAAAACCCCATTTTGGAGGATAAGATGACTTTAGTTATATATACTATTTTAGTTGCCCTGGTAGTAGGATTCCTTTTAGGCGTTCTTCTCGGGCTTTTTAAGAAGATTTTCTACGTTAAGGTAGATCCAAAAGTACAGGCTGTCCGCGACTTACTCAGTGGCGGTAACTGTGGTGGCTGCGGCTATGCAGGTTGTGATGCTTTTGCCGAAGCTGTCGTAAAAGGCGAAGCTCCTACAAACGGCTGTGTTGCAGGTGGTGCAAGCTGCGCTGCAAAAGTTGCAGAAATCATGGGTGGAAGTGCCGGCGACGTAGTTCCAAAGGTAGCAGTTCTTGCATGCCATGGTACAAAAGAAGTTGCCCAGAGCCGCGGTGAATACAATGGTGTAAAAACCTGTGCCGCTGCCCAGCTTACAATGAACGGAACAAAAAAATGTTCATTCGGCTGTATCGGTTTTGGTGACTGTGTTGAAGTTTGTCCTTTCGGCGCCCTTTCAATGGGAGCAGACGGACTTCCTAAAGTTGACCGCTCTAAGTGCGTAGGCTGCGGAAAGTGTGTTAAGGCTTGTCCAAAGCACATCTTCATGCTTATGCCTGCAGACACAAAAGGCGCATTTGCCTTCTGTTCATGCCACAACGAAAACAAACCTCAGATCCGTAAAGACTGTTCTGTCGGCTGTTTCAAGTGCGGTATTTGTGCTAAAAAATGCCCTGAAGGCGCCATCGACATCACAAGCGGTATCCCAAAAGTGGATTACAGCAAGTGTACCTCTTGCGGCGAGTGTATCAAAGCCTGCCCAGATAAGGTATTGGGGATGTTTTAATTTTGCGTAAAGGTTGACTTTTACGCAAAATATGCTATATTAAAAAAAACGGAGACGCTTGTAAAAGAGCGACTTGCCTCCGTTAGCGATTATAGAAAACCGCCCACAAAGTCGTCACACTATAGGGCGGTTTTTTTTGTGCTCTTATCCTATTTTAGCAGGAAGGTGAGCAGGTCTATGATTAATGTGATAATTGCAATGGCAATCATTGCTTTTTCATATTCAGTCACAGACAGCCTCCTTCATTCATGAGAAATCGGAGGCAAGCCGCCGCAAATACAAGCGTCCCCTAGAGTTTGTATAGTATATAAAATTGAAGATTAACGCAAGAGTATTTATATTGAATAATTTTGTAAAATCGTAATTAAAAAAAGGGTGTAATCATGATTCAAATTTTTGGGACTAATAAATCGTTTGATACTAAGAGCGCGCAGAGATTTTTTAAGGAGAGGCGGATTGATTTTCAGTTTGTCGATCTGAAGGAAAAGGAGATGAGCGCCGGGGAGTTTGACTCGGTGGTGACGGCTCTTGCGCGGGTGGAAGGCGGCAGGGCGGCGGCGATTGAGGCGATGATTGATAAAAAGGCTAAGGATTATGCCAGCATCGCTTACCTTGATGACAGTGAAATCGAAGAGAAACTTTTTGAAAATCAGGCGAAACTTTTGAAGCAGCCGGTTTGCAGAAACGGAAAGACTGAGGCCACGGTTGGAATGGCGCAGAAAATCTGGGAAGGCTGGAAGTAGGGCGGCCTTGAGGGCTTAGTCCAGCGTGTATTTCTTCACAATCTGATATTCTTCTATTAAATTCTCCAGAGTGAAGCGGGCGTTTGCCGGGCTGGTGCTTGGAAGTGAGTGAACTTCCAGATTGAAGCGCTCTTCGTAGAGGCGGGCGCAGTGTTTTTTCCAGAGGGCGGCAGCGGTCTGGCCTGTAAAAAAGACGTGACGGATTTTTGATTCTGATAGAATTTGCGAAAAATCGTTTGGAATTTCCCGGCGGATTGATGAGTCGGCTGCGCCTTTTATCTGGCAGCTGGCAAGGACATCCCAGAGGGCGAGATTATGACGTAAAAGAAAATCGCGTCGTTCTTCTATGGCGGCTTTTGTGTCTGGGACCTTGTTTGGATGGGTCAGACTTTCACCGAAAACCTGGGGCAGTACGCGCCAGAAGCGGTTTTGCGGATGCATGTAAAAGAAGCCGAGTTCGCGGCTTTTTGGAGAAGGCATTGTGCCAAGAAGGAGAACTTTACTTTGTGCGTTCCAGACTGGCGGAAGCGGATGGGTGATTAAGGTACTGGCGGGCATGGGGCTATTATAGCATGAAATTCCTTTTTATCTGAAGAAAATCCTGCAGGCGTTCCATCAGAATAAAAAGATTTGCCCGGTCTTCGAACTCGGCCCGGCTTTGAGGCAGCGGGAGAGTTTTCATTTTATCCCTGATGAGGGCCAGCTCTTCCAGAAGGGATTTTACATCGTTGTCCTTGTGATATTCAGTGGCTACCTTTTCTAGAAAATCGGAAAGAAGGCTGGCGGTGGAAGGAACATCGCGGATTTTGCTTACGGCCTTGTACATTTCGTAAAGGATTTTTGTCTGATTTTCGCGCATTTCCAGGTAGCGGCTGTCGAAGGTGTCTTTTTTGGAAAACTGATTGTTGAAGTTTTCTTCGGCCTGCTTTTTGGCGGTGAAGATGCTTTGATTAAGTGATGTAAAGCAGCTGCCGTCGTAATCTGGCAGGGCGGGATTTTTTATGCGGGCTGCCATTCTGGCAAGGACAAGTTTTATCTGATTGTCGGTTTTTGATTTTAATTCTTCTATATAATTAGTCTTTTTGTGAAGAAAAATATTTACAAGAATTCCAAAGCCTACGCCAATAAGAAAAAGCAGAATCTCATTTGTAACTTCCGGGATACCGGTTTTCCCAAAGGAAAGAAAGTGTGAAATCAGCACGGAATCCATGGCCATTGCAGAAATCCATTTTTGCCACTGGCAGACAAGAATAAAAATCACAAGATAAAGAAAGAATACCGGCAGACTGAAGCCAAGAAGATTAAAAAGCGTGATTGAAATTGCGAGGGCTGCGGCGAAGGCAAGAAGGCGTGCGAGGGCGGTGCGGAGAGTCTCCTTTTTTGTAGGCTGCACCGAAAGAATAGCAACAATTCCTGCCGAGACTGCAAAATCCAGTCCCATTGCCTGAGCACACAAAACCGCAAGTATTGCTGCTGCCGAAATCTTAACTGTATTTATGAGAATAGATTTCATGTGGAAATTATAACATGGAAAAGTAGGTATGGAGATAGAAATTTTTAAGGTTAGATTGAAAAACTATAATAATCTTGTAATGCTGCTTTTGTATTCGAATTAGTTGTGCGTGTAATGAAATCCAGAGTTTCTTTTGAAATTCCATAAGATGGTCTTGGCTTGCTTACAGACAAATCAGAAGTATTTTCCATTTTGATTATTATCATTTCATCGAGAGAAACTTTATAGAAGTTCGCCAATACAACAAGGTTATCTATACAGGGTAGATTTTTTTTATCTGGATTTTCCCATATGTAAATAGATTGAGGATTTTTCCATTCCAAAGAGAGTTTGGACTTGTTTTACAGAGATGTTTCGTGCGACACGTAATTTTTTGAGGTTTTGCGAGGTAGCCGGAACATCGATTTTCGGAGTCGAAAAGTCCGAATTATTTTTATTCATCTGCATACAGATAAAAAGATAATAATATTTTAATTTTCAGGCAATAATTGACCGTGACTTGGCGGAATTGTATGGGGTGGAAACCAGGGTTATTAATCAAGCTGTAAAAAGAAATCTTGAAAGATTTCCTGAAGAGTTTAGATTCCAGCTTACAAGTGAAGAGTATAAGTCTTTAAGGTCACAATCTGTGATCTTGAACAATGAATCAGATAGTATGCGTGGTAAAAATTTAAAATATCTCCCTTACGTCTTCACCAGGCAAGGCGTTGCGATGCTTTCTGCTGTTCTTCATAGTCCAACGGCAATTCAAGTCAGTATCCGGATTATGGATGCGTTCATCAAACTTAGACATTATGTCAGTTCACAGATTGTAAAAACGGATGATAAAGCCGAGCTTGCAGAAATAAGACGTCTTCTCTTACTTCATATAGAACATTGTGATAAAAAATTTTCCGAACAGGATAAGAAAATCAATCAGATTATAGAGGTATTAAATAATCTGATTGAGGAACCGAAATCAAAGCGAAAAATCGGATTTATCAGCGGGGAATAATATGAAAAAAGGAATCCCTGTTGCACGGGTCAAAATGATTGAATGGAATGATAGAGACAATGTTTTATCTTTATCAAAAAATCCGGATAAGGAAGATTGTTCTGAAGTTGATGTTGAACTAGTCGCAAATTGTGATCGGTTGGATTGTGTAGCTGCTATTTGATTTTTTTGACAATGTTTCTTATGAAATAAAAAGATGGGGGCGTTGCGGGGGTGTCCCCCGCAGAGAGGGTGGCGTAAGCCCGCGAAGCGGGCTGAAGACAGGGGGATGCTTCCCCCCTCTTTACTAATCTTTCTTAGTTGGCTTTACCAGGAACAAGCTCAAGCAGAGCGCTACGATGTAAAGGGCGCCGGTAACAATCAGAACGTGCTGATAGCCGGTTGGGTTTACTTTGATTCCGTGGAGCTCTACGAACTCGCCGGTGCGCTGAACGATTGCGTTTGCCATCTGGTTTCCGGTAAGACCTGCAAAAGCCCATGCAGAAAGTGTAATTCCGTGGATTGCAGAAATGCTTCCCATTCCGTAGTGGTCAGAAAGCAGTGTAGGGATGTTAGAGAAGCCGCCGCCGTAGCCTGCATTTACGATGAAAATCAGGGCAAGAACGAAAACTGTAAGGATGATGTTTCCAGCACCGTTTTCAATTCCTTTTGCAAAGTAAACGATTGCTGTGAAGGCGATAGAAAGGATGAAAATCAGTTTGTAAACTGAGTTGCGGTCTTTCATTGAGTCTGCCCAGGCAGAGAAGCCGAGACGTCCGCCAGCATTGAAAACTGCTGAAATTGTAGAAATGATTCCTACTGCGCTTGCAAGGCCAAGACATTTTACAATCATCTTTTCCTGAGAAATCAGGGCAAGACCACAGGTAATGTTGATATAGAACATAAGCCAGATTGCAACGTAGCTGATAATTGGTTCGCGTTTGAGAGTTGCGATAATTCCTTCGTCCTTAGATTTTGTCTGAGGTTCAACCCAGTCAGCTGGTTTTGCAAGGATAAGGTGACCAACGAACATCATTACAAAGTAAACGCAGGCAAGAATATAGAACATCTTGAAGATTTCGCCGTTTTTGTTGTCGCCAAGAAGAGCCTGCATGATTGGAGATGCAATAGCCTTTGCTGCACCAAAACCTGCAACTGCAAGACCTGTTGCCAGACCTTTGCGGTCTTTAAACCAAAGCATCAAAGTCTTTACAGGGCTCAGGTAACCGGTTCCAAGACCACAACCCATGATAAAGCCGTAGCAGATGTAAATTCCAACAAGGGCAAGTGGATTACCGCGGTGTGCGCCGCCCCACTGAATGAAGAAACCTGTTCCTGCCATACCACAAGAGAAACAGAGAGTTGCAATCAAAGAAGACTTGTGAATGTTTTTTTCAACAAGGTTTCCGAGGAATGCTGCTGACATACCAAGGAAGAAAATTGCAAAGCTGAAGGCCCATTCTGTTGCGCCTTTTGAAAAGCCGATATAATCAGCAATTTCCTGGCTGAAAATAGACCAGCAGTAAACAGTACCGATACTGCAATGAAGAAGAAGGGCAGGGATTGCTCCTCTAATCCATTTGTTCTGAATGTTTTTCATATAAACCACCAATAAATAAAAATAAAACCTCTTCTATTATATTGGTGATTTGATGAAAAATCTATTAGTGGATAGAAAAATTATAATAAGAAATTATAGGGGATCAGTCTTTTGGGCTCCAGCTTGCCTGAACGTCTTCTACAACGACATTTTCATCAACTTTAACGGCAACCTGAAAATCATCTTCATATACAATCTCGCCAGGAAAATTTGTATATACGACGTAATAGGGATGATTATAGCGTTCCAGCAGCCAGAGAAGTGGATTAATCATTTTGAGCATCATTTCGGAATTTTCTGTCTTAAAATAACAGATTACTTTTTCCTGTCTTTTACATTGCGGAGGAAAGGGCAGTTTTTCTGCAAACCAGGATTCTATTTCAAGGAAAAGACCTGTATCCTCATCATTCATAATTCCGTCAGTCACCATTTGATGCAGCATGCTGAAAATGCCCTTGCCGCTTCGTGTATTTGCAGCCAGTTCTTTTCCCTGGATACGACAATATTTGAATTCCATATGACTCCTGAAAATCTGCCTAAAAAAAATGCCTATTCAGAATAGCTGAATAGGCATTCGTCTTGGGCCATCTTGGATTTGAACCAAGGACCAAAGGATTATGAGTCCTCTGCTCTAACCGCTGAGCTAATGGCCCGATTTTTATAATATAGCAAATTTCGGGACTTTACTCAACTGTTACCGATTTTGCAAGGTTACGAGGCTTATCAGGATCAAAACCGCGCTGAACTGCACAATAGTAGGCAAAAAGCTGGGCAGGAATTACAGTCAAAAGCGAAGCCAGAGTATCTGAACATTCCGGAATCTTAAATACTTCGTCTGTTTTTCCTTCAAAGGCTTTTTCATCCTGAGTGATTACAAGAACGGTTGCCTTGCGGGCCTTTACCTCAACCATATTTGAACCGATTTTTTCATACAAATCAGGCTGGCTGGCAATTGCAACAACCAGAGTCTGAGGGTCAATCAAAGCAATAGGACCGTGCTTAAGTTCGCCTGCCGCAAATGCCTCGGAATGCATGTAAGAAACTTCCTTAAGTTTCAAAGCACTTTCCAAAGAAGTTGCGCTGTCGAACTGGCGTCCGATATAGAAAATCTTATCTTTATTGAACTGCTGTGCCGCAAACTTCTGGATTGTTTCCTTTCCGTCCAGAATTTCCTGAACCTTATCTGGGATTCCTTCAAGTTCAGAAAGAAGCTTTGTGCAGTCTTCCTGACTCAAAGTTCCGCGGAGTTTTCCGGCTTTAATTGCAAGTAGATAGAGACACAAAATCTGAGTTGTGTAAGCCTTTGTAGAAGCAACGGCAATTTCCGGTCCTGCCAGTGTATAAATTACATCATCAGCTTCACGGCTGACAGTAGAACCAACACAGTTAGTGATTGCAACAACTTTAAGTCCGTTCTGCTTAGCAAGACGAAGGGCGCTCAAAGTATCAGCAGTTTCACCAGACTGAGAAATTACGATAAAAATATCATCTTTATCAAGGATTGGATTGCGGTAGCGGAATTCACTTGCCACATCAACATCAACCTTCATGCGGGCAATTTTTTCAAAAGCGTATTTCGCAACAACGCCGGCATGATAAGCTGTTCCGCAGGCTGTAATTACAACGCGTTTTGCCTTGCGCCAGGCATCGTCCATCTTGTTTTCCTCAAAATAAACGTCTGTCGGAAGACCAGTTCCGTCTTTTACGATTCTAGGACGCATTGTATCACGAAGGCCCTTTGGCTGCTCGTGGATTTCCTTAATCATAAAGTGTTCGTAACCGCCCTTTTCTGCGGCATCCATATCCCATTCAACATGGCTAGGCTCTTTTATGATTTTTTCGCCTTCAAAATTGAAAAGGTCAACGTGGTCAGCATACAAAACGGCAATTTCTTTTTCACCAAGATAGTAAACGTCGCGGGTGTGTTCAAGGATGGCAGGAACGTCAGAAGCAATAAAGTTTTCATCCTTTCCAAGACCTACGATAAGTGGACTTTCCTTACGACAGGAAATAATACGGTCTGGATAATCCTTGCAGATAACTCCAAGAGCATAAGAACCTTCAAGTGTGTGAACAGCCTTCAAAACTGCCTTGAAAATATCCTTTTCTTCCTTATAAAACTTATCGATTAAGTGAACTACAACTTCTGTATCAGTCTGAGACTGGAAAACAACGCCCTGAGACTGAAGCTTTGCCTTAAGCTCAGCGTAGTTTTCGATAATTCCGTTATGAACGATAGAAATTACACCGTCTGCACTTGTGTGAGGATGCGCATTCAAATCACTAGGTTCACCGTGAGTAGCCCAGCGTGTATGACCGATTCCGATTGAACCCTTAATAAAATCATCTGTTTTGCGGGCAAGAGAATCTTCAAAATCAGAATATTCTTTTCCTTTAAGATTTTCAGGAATAACCTGGCCTGTAATGCGTTCAGAAAGATTTTTGAGCATACCCTTAACCTTCTGAACAATAATTTCCTCGCCGTTATAAACCGCAATTCCCGCAGAATCATAACCGCGATATTCCAGCTTCTTCAAAGCCCGAATCAAAACCGAAGTCGCATTTTTATTTCCGATATAGCCTACAATACCACACATAATGATAATCGAGGAAAGCGTTAAAAAAATCGTTTTTCCGCAGAAAAATGATTTTTAGCTTTCATCCTGCAAATCATTTCCTGCGTATATAGAAAATCCGTTAAGAAAAACTTTTCATCAGAAAAGTTTTTTAGGATTTACCTCTTTCCTCATCTCCTCCTTTTAATCTAATTCTGAACGCTCATTGGATATTCACCGCTGAAGCAGCCCTTACAGAAACCATAAGAATCCGGATTACAGCTGCGCAAAGCCTCAAACATACCCTCAAGCGAAATAAAGGCAAGGCTGTCTGCGCCGATTTCTTTTCTGATTTCTTCTATATCATGTGTACTTGAAATAAGCTCTGATTTAGTCGGTGTGTCGATTCCCAGATGGCAAGGGAACTTTACCGGTGGCGAACTAACGCGGAAATGAACTTCTTTTGCACCGGCACGGCGTAAAATCTGAACCAGGCGGCGGCTTGTTGTACCGCGCACAATCGAGTCATCAATTACGATAACTTTTTTACCGCTCAAATCGCTTGAAACAGCATTCAGTTTTACAAAAACCATATTTTCGCGCTCTTTCTGAGTAGGCGCAATAAAGGTTCGTCCGATATATTTATTTTTTACAATTCCCATTGAATAAGGAACTCCGCTGGCCTGAGCATAACCCATAGCCGCACCCAAACCGCTGTCCGGAACACCGATTACAACATCAGCATCAACAGGACTTTCCTTTGCAAGCTGGGCACCCATCTTAAGGCGGGCAGTCTGAACAGGAATTCCATCAATTACAGAATCTGGGCGGGCAAAATAAACGTACTCAAAAATACAGGTGCGTTTAGCCGTCTTTTCACCAAAATTAAATGAAGAAATTCCATCTTTATTGATTGTAATGATTTCACCAGGAGCAACGTCGCGGACAAAAGTTCCGTTCATGGCATCAATTGCACAAGATTCGCTTGCAAGCACATAGCCGCCTTCAACCTGACCAAGACAAAGGGGGCGGATTCCGTTAGGATCGCGCACACCAATCAATGTGTCTTCAGTCATTACACACAAGGCGTAAGAACCCTTAATCATCTGGATTGTATCAGAAATTGCCTTGGCAAGACCTTTTTTGTAGCTGCGGGCAATCATCTTTAAGATAACTTCCGTATCACTTGAAGAAGAGAAGGTAGAACCCGCATCCTCAAGCATTTCGCGCAGCTGTTCGTAGTTTACAAGCTGACCATTGTGAGCAAGAGCAACACTACCAAGCTTAAACTGATTAAGCATAGGCTGTGCATTTTCGATTGTTTTTGAACCGGCAGTTGCATAGCGGACATGACCGATTGCAAGGTTTCCGTTCAGGGCGCCAAGATTTTCGGCATTAAAAACGTCGGCAACAAGCCCCATATCCTTGTGGATTTTTACGTTTGTTCCGTCGCTGGTAACAATTCCCGCACTTTCCTGTCCGCGGTGCTGCAGGGAATAAAGTCCAAAATATGCCAGAGAAGCAGCGCTCATCTGTTCTTTTTTGCTATCGTTAATAAAAACGCCAATAACGCCGCATTCGTCCCGAAGTTTGTCTTCTTCGCTCATTTCAAAACTATTCATTATGCTTTCCTGCTTTTTTTATAGAAAAGATGAGTTAGTATAGATGAAAAATGCATATTTTGGAAGTGATTTCTAAAATTGATTAAATAATTCCAATTACAGCAGTTACTGATTTTTCCGGTACCATTATCAGATTGTCTTTTAAGGTAAGGCCGATATGCTTTGAGGGGGTCAGCAGGTCAAAAATGCCCCGCTGGTTTTCCAGACTGTAATCACCATAGCCGGGACTGTAACGTGGGCGGAGAGATTTTCCTTCCGCAGCAACAAGCTGACGCAGTTCTTCGTTCAAGCGGTCACATACGTTTTCTACAGCAGCCGCCCCTATTGCGTTTAAAAAACTGGCTTTTGCCATAGAAGAAATTCTTGAGCGCTGAACCAGGCGGTCGTATTCAAGTCCGATACTTGCTGCAAATAACAATATTTCCCGGCAGGCAGCTGTCAGATTTTTGCTTAAATCTTTACTTACAATTTGACCATAAGGAAAAGAGATTTTATCTTCTTCAAGCATTTCAATCTCAAAACGACTCCAGCAGGCGGCGGGCTTAAGACAGGCCATGGCTTCTGGCAGAAAACTTTCAACTTGAGCAATATCTTCCTCTGTAATCAGCTCTTTTTTGTAGCCCAGATAACGCAGAACTTCGTGAGGGTCGATTTCAATTTCTGACGCTTTGTATGTCTTTCTTACAATCGGGTATGACACTTCCAATTATCCCACTGCCTTGTACTACGCGGCGCCACAGGCGACGCCTTCATCTTATTCCGGCTTTTTAATAATGCTGCTCAGATTTTCCTGAATTTTAGCCGCAACTTCCGGCTTATTCATTGTATAAATATGAATGTGATTTACGCCGTTTGCAATCAAATCGATAATCTGGTCGGTAGCATAAGCAATTGCAGCCTGTTTGAGGGCAATCGGGTCGCTTGACCAGCGGTCCAAGAGGGCAACGTAGCGGCGTGGAATAAAAGCTCCGGAAAGTTTGATGATTTTTGCCATCTGATTTGCGTTTGTAACGGGCATAATTCCTGCAATTACTGGAATTGTTACACCGGCTTCGCGAACTTTGAAAAGAAAGTTGTAAAAAGTGCTGTTGTCGAAGAACATCTGTGTTGTAAGGAAACTGCAGCCAGCATCCTGTTTGATTTTAAGTGAACGGATATCATCGTTGACGTTTGAACTTTCAGGGTGTTTTTCCGGATAGCAGGCGCCACCTACGCAAAAATCACCGTTCTGTTTTATAAAGTCCATCAGCTCGTGGGCGTGTTTGAATTCCCATTCTGAAGGATTTGAACCTTCGGGAATATCGCCGCGAAGAGCCAGAATATTTTCAATTCCATGAGATTTAAGAGAGTCCAGCTGTTCTTTTGTGCTGGCGCGGCTTGCGTTTACACAGGTAAGGTGAGCAAGCGGTGTCGCCCCGTGTTTAAGAACGCTTGCGGCAATTTCTGTTGTAAAACCGCGGGTGGTTCCTGCCGCCCCATAAGTTACGCTCATAAAATGAGGGCGCAGGTCTGCAATCTGATTTGCAGCGGCTTCTACTGTATCAAATTTATCGCTTGTCTTTGGCGGAAATACTTCAAAGGAAAGTGTTGGCTCATTCTTTTTTAAAATCTCACTAATTTTCATAGGATAAACATATCAGAATAGTAGATTAAAGAAAAGTAGTGAGAAAAAATTAAATATTACCCCGGCACATGAAGAATCTCGCGAGGTTTGCTGCCGTTGGCAGGGCCTACGATTCCGCGTTCTTCCATTTCTTCTACAAGACGTGCAGCTCTGTTATAGCCTATGCTGAGGCGGCGCTGCAGGTAACTTGCACTTGCCTTACCAGACTGAATTACAATTTCCAGAGCCTGGTCGTACAATGGATCCCCGTCATAGTTTCCGTTCAGTTCAAAATCATCGCCCTCTTCTTCTTCCTCGTAGAATACCTGGTCGTCGATGTAGTCTGGCTCACCGTATTCCTTAACGGCATTTACAACATCTTCAACTTCCTGGTCGCTGATGAAGGTTCCCTGAATGCGGACTGGAGCCGGGTCAACGGCAGAAGCGTAAAGCATATCACCGCGGCCAAGGAGTTTTTCAGCACCAACACTGTCGATAATGATATTCGAGTCAGTTCGGCTGGAAACCATAAAGGCGATTCGGCTAGGAATGTTAGCCTTAATCAAACCTGTGATTACGTTTACAGAAGGACGCTGGGTTGCAAGAACAAGGTGGATTCCAACCGCACGGCTCATGGCTGTAAGGCGGGCAACTGTAGATTCCAGTTCGCGGCCGCTGGTTGCCATCAAATCGGCAAACTCATCAATAATTACTACAATGTAAGGAAGCTTTTCTGTAGCAATATCGCGTTCCTTAATGCGCTGGTTGTAAGTAGAAATATCGCGGACACCCATGCTGTCCAGAAGGGCGTAACGGCGTTCCATTTCGCACAGGCACCACTGCAAAGCCTGCAAAGCCTTCTTTGGCTCTGTGATTACCGGAACCAGAAGATGAGGAATATTGTTGTAAAGCTTCAGTTCAACTACCTTCGGGTCAACAAGAATAAGCTTTACATCGCGGAAAGAACGCTTATACAAAATAGAAAGAATAAGAGAGTTTACGCAGACAGATTTACCAGAACCTGTGGCACCCGCAATCAGCATATGAGGTGTTTTTACAAGGTCAATCAGCTGTGCTTTTCCAAGAATATCCTTTCCAAGTACAACAGGAACAGCCATTTTGTCCCATTCATCCAGCTTCATTTCAATAAGCTCGCGGAAGCCTACAATTGAGCGGTGGCGGTTTGGAACTTCAATTCCCACTGCCTGTTTTCCAGGAATTGGCGCAACGATACGAACCGACTGGGCTGCAAGACTGAGGGCGATATTATCCTGAAGGGCAACAATTTTCTGCAGACGAACACCAGGCGCCGGCAAAATCTCGAACATTGTAACAACAGGACCCTTTTTAATTCCGATAACCTGAGCTTCAATATTGAATTCCGCAAGAGTCTGGGTAAGATTCATTGCCGACTCTTTTGTTGCGTCATCAATAATCCAGTACTGATCATCCTTGTAGGCAGTCAGCAGATTAGAAGGAATTACGTAAGGATCTTTTTTTACAGCCCTGTTTCCAACTTTCGGTGGATTTGCCATAATTTCCTGACTTTTAGGTTCTTCGTCATGGGCAAAAGCGTCAGATGGGCTGTAGGTATTTACTTCATCATTAAAAGCCACGCTTTCATCTTCGAAAACTTCATCCTGCTCAGAATCGTCAATTTCTGCCTGAATTTCTTCTTCGTTTGTGGCAGTTAAATCATTTACAGTTGGAACCGGCTCGTCAAAATCATCAGAAAGTTCCGGCTCCTGCATAGGCTCGTCGTCAATAATATCTGCATCAATCTGATCCAGTTCAGGCTCTTCAAGTTCCCCATTCTGGTAAGCTTTTTCAGTTTCTTCCGAAAGCTTTTTCAAACTTTCACGGCGGATATCCTCTTCCATCTGGTCAAAAACGTTTCCGGAGCCAAAAGTTTCTGCTGGTTTTTCATGAGAGGCAGCGTAAAGTGCCGAAGAATTTGCAGCGGCCTGAGAAATTCTCTGATTTTGATAGGATGAAGGCGCCTCATGAGGCGCGTAGTTCAAGGCAGCTTCCTCTGTGGCATTTTCAAGGCTTTCGTCAGCGTCACCTTCTTCTGTGTCAAAAGTGGCGGGAACAAAGCTTGAAAGTCCAACGGCATGACTTTTAGCTTCGTCTTCTACGTAAGCATCTTCGTTTTCAGAAAGGTTTATTCTGCTTGGAAATTTTGGCTTTGCCTGCTCAGAAGTTTTTTTTTCCTCTTCTTCGTTTTCTTCAGCTTCTGTGCCGTCGCGGAGAGTAATTCCGTGTCCGAAGTTTGGATTTTCTACAACTGAATCAATGTATCTTGCAGCAGAGTAAGGAGTTTCTGCAGCTTTGTTTGCATTTGAAACTTTTTCATTGTCTACGTCAAAGGCAGAAAAAGGGTCGTCCTCTGAGTTTTCACTTTCTTCATCTTTTGGAGGAAATTCCAGTGCCGGGTCATCTTCGTCTATTTCTTCAAGGCTTTCTTCCTGAGCTTCGCCTTCCTCTTCTTCAGAATAATCTTCATCATATTCTGGAGGAAGGGTTTCCTGTTCTGGCGGAAGATTATCCCATTCAAGTTCGTCAGCTTCTTCCTCTTCAGGCTGGTCATCTACAATTTCATCTTCAATTATATCATCTTCATCGCTGAAATCTGTGAGGGCTGCATATTCTTCTTCTGTAATGATTGAAGCGCCAGGTGTTGCACTGTCATCTTCCTCTTCTTCAAGCTCTATTGTCGGCTCTGAGTTAGGCTTAATTTCGCTCAGGGCAGCATCAAAAACGCTTGAAACTTCATTTTTAATTTCCTGATTTACAGCTTCGGCAGTTGGGGCCGGGCTTTCTTCATTAGCAGAAAATTCTGAAGAGTAGGCATTTACTGAACCGTCATCATCATCTGAAGGAACAGCTTCATAGGTATTTGCTTCAAGCACTTCTTCATCTGTTGGAGAAAGTTCTTCAATTTCATCAACTTTTACAGAGTCAAAATTATCAGCAGTAAGGTTTGCAACCTGAGGGATTTCATCTTTATTTTCTGCTGAAGTCTGATTTTCCTTTCCAAAAAGAAGGCCGGAAGTGTTCAGTTTTCCGATTGAATCAAAATGTTCTGCCGGATGAGCTTCTTCTTTTGTTACAAGATTATTATTTTCATCCAGTTCAACTGCTTCTTTTTCTGTTTTTGCTTTTACTGCTGGCTGAGTTGCTGAGTTGCGCTTAGCTTTAGGGCCAAATAAAATAGGATTAATTTTATCTGCAATAATACCGGCGCCAAGGAATTCAATGATGATGAGCATAAGACCGGTTACAAGGGCAACAAAAACTTTTACGCCAGGGAAACCTGAATGTTCAAGGGCAAGAATTGAGCGGCAGATATTTTCTGTGATAACGGCGGTAAAAAATGGAACTATTGCGGTCAAAAGACGCATTGTTTTGCGTGCTGACCAGGTTGTTGCAAAGCAGGAAAGTCCGGCAATAAAAAGGAAAACCGGAATTAAAATACTAGAAAAACCGTAAACGGTAAAAATTACATTTCCAAGAATGAAGAATGGATTAGAGCTTCCTTCTCCGATTGAGCCAAAATCCAATGCCTGCAGAATCAAACTGATTGAAAAAATTGCGGCAATTAAAAGCAGAACAACGCCTGTAGTAATAGTAGATTTGTTTGAAGTCTTCATAATGTCATTATCGGATTTTTGAAAGGTGAGTTTAGGGGAATTTTAAAGGGCGGGTGAATGCCCGCCCTTTGTAATTTAGTTACGGAAACTATGAATAGGAGCCGGGATTCTTCCACCGCGGTTGATGAAGTCGGCACAACTGAACTTGTTTACGTCCATAACCGGGCAGCCACCAAGAAGACCGCCGAACTCTACCCAGTCGCCGGCTTTTTTGCCAGGAGCAGGAATAAGGCGGCAGGCAGTTGTCTTGTTGTTTACCATACCGATTGCAAACTCGTCTGCCATAATGCCCGAGATTGTAGTTGCCGGAGTATCGCCCGGAATTGCAATCATATCAAGTCCTACAGAGCAGACTGTAGTCATTGCTTCAAGCTTTTCAAGGCAGATAGAACCCTGCTGAACGGCATTAATCATACCTTCGTCTTCAGAAACCGGAATAAAGGCGCCCGAAAGTCCGCCTACGTTTGTGCTGGCCATTACGCCGCCTTTTTTAACCATATCTGTAAGCATGGCAAGGGCTGCTGTAGTTCCAGGGGCACCGCAGCCTTCAAGACCGATTTCTTCAAGAATGCGGGCAACAGAATCGCCGACAGCAGGAGTTGGTGCAAGTGACAGGTCCAGAATACCAAAGTTTGTATCGAGGCGTTTTGCGGCTTCGCTTCCAACCAGCTGACCCATACGGGTGATTTTGAAGGCCATCTTTTTAATTCCGTCTGCCAGAACATTAATTGGCTGACCCTTGTATTCGCGGGCTGCGGCAAGAATTACGCCAGGACCAGAAACACCAACGTTGATAACGCTGTCGCCTTCTCCAGGTCCGTGGAAAGCACCTGCCATAAAAGGGTTATCTTCCGGCGCATTGCAGAAAATTACCAGCTTTGCACAGCCGTTTACATCATTATTTTTAGAAACCTCGGCCGTTTTTGCAACAGTTTCACCCATGAGCTTAACGGCATCCATATTGATTCCGGATTTTGTCGAACCAACATTTACGCTGGAACAAACAAAATCAGTAGAAGCAAGGGCCTCCGGAATGGAATCAATTAAAATGCGGTCAGCAGGAGTAATTCCCTTCTGAACAAGGGCAGAGAAGCCGCCAAGGAAGTTTACTCCCAGGTCTTTTGCTGCACGGTCGAGTGTCTTACAGTAGTCAACATAAGATTTTGCATTACTTGCACCGGCAACAAGAGCAATCGGGGTAACAGAAATACGCTTATTGATAATAGGAACACCAAATTCCTTTTCAATATCCTGACCGACCTTTACAAGATTTCCGGCCTTTTTCATAATTTTGTCATAAATCTTGTCGCAGGCACGCTTGCTGTCAGAATCCGCACAATCCAGAAGTGAAATACCCATTGTAATGCAGCGGATATCCAGCTTCTGGCGCATAAACATGTTTACAGTTTCCTGAATTTCTACCGGTGAAAAAATCATAGTTTCCTCAATTAAAAAATTTCTACAATATATTACTTCAAGTATTTATCAAGAATTGCCTGGTATTTACCATTAGCCTTGATGTTTGCAAGACCCTTGTTGAACATATCAAGAAGTTCTTTGTTAGCTGGGTTCATGATTGCAAAGCCGTATGGAGCACCTTCGCTTTCCATTCCTGCAGGAATCTTGAGAGGAAGTTTTGCAGTTTTGATGTTGTCTGCCATGATAGGTGTGTCTTCGCAGCAGGCAGCTGAGTTTCCAAGAATTACATCCTGATACATTGTAGGAGAATCTTCAAAAACTGTTACTTTGAAGCCATATTTATCTTTAAGGCTGTTTGCAAAGTCCATACCAGCAGTTCCGTTCTTTACGGCAACTGTTTTTCCTTTCAAATCTTCATAAGATGCGATTTTGCTGTCTTTTGCAACAACAAAAGTCTGTGTAGCATTGTAATAACCTTCAGAGAAAATCCAGCCTGAATCAATGCGGCTCTGTTTGATTGTAGCGCCGGCGATAAGACCGTCAGCCTGTCCAACCTGTACTGCAGCAACACCAGCATCCCAGCCGAGTGACTGCAAGTCATATGCAAATCCCTGATCTTCTGCGATTGCAGCAAGCAGGTCAACGTCAATTCCTACGAACTTGTTTTTTTCGTTTGTGTACTCAAAAGGGCGGAATACAGTATCAGTAGCGATAATCCATACCTTTCCCTTAGCCTTAGATTTTTTTGCAGCAAAAGCAGATGATGTAAGAAGCATAGCAGCTGTAGCCAGAGCTAAAACAATTTTTTTCATTTTTTTTCTCCTGTGTAAGCGGGCCGGTCAGAGCCCGCGGTGTTTGATAGCAAAGCGTTAAAAAAAATTGCGATGCAGCAATTTTTTAGCTTTACTTTTTAAAGAAAAACTTTCTTTAAAAAAAATGCGAAAAGCTTTGGAAAATTAGCATCCTTGCCTTTCGCTTTTTTTTAGTTTATTGAAATTTTTAGTGGGGGTCAATTACTTAAGTATTACCCAAGTTGCCCCTGTTCCACCTTCATATTTTGTCTTGGGATGACCCGAAGTTCCGCATCTCTTGTCCCTTTCAATGAACTTTCTTACAAGCTCGCCAAGAACCGGGTCTGTTCCGTGAGTGTGGATTCCCTTTCCGTGAACTATCAGAACCTTCTTCAAGCCCCGCACCTTACAGTCTGCAATAAAATTGTTAAGCCTTTCGTAGGCTTCGTCCTGATGAAGACCGTGTAAATCTATGCGCGCCTCCGGAGTCATAGAAATCAAATAGTTCCTGTCTGTCTCGCGGTTTTTAATTTCGTCCTCTTCTGCAATTTTATCCTTATCGATAGTGCCATAACGTCGCAGCCACATCTCCATAGGATTTATCTGCTTTTCGTTATCGCGTCTCATCTGTGCTTCAAAATCCTTTTCGGCTGCCCGGGCTTTTTCCTCCGCCGTAGGAGCGTTTGCCTTTTTGTGAGATACCTGATTCTTTCCGCTTTCCTTCTGCTTCTTTATATGCTTTGACTGATAATTATCCCACTGATTTAAAATATCGCCCATGTCCATAAAATCACCTTCAATCAATTCTTTTAGTTTATGTAAATTACGTCAGTTTTTTTGCACCAGCCGCCGCTTTCACCCATCTGAATGTAAATCCAGGAGCCGGCTTCTTCTACAACCTGAACCCGCAGACCTTCTCCGATTTTTGATTCAACCCGGGCATTTTCTTCAGGAATAGAAGTTATTTTTGCCCCTTTGGAAATCGCAAAAATCTTGTTTTTTTGAATCGAGCCGAAGATAAAAAATACAAGGGCAAAAACTATAAGTCCCGAAGTCAGAATTGAAAGCAGGGCCTTATGTTTGATGATAAAAATCACAAAAAGAATTATGCAAAGAAGAAGTCCGAAGACAGAAAAATAATAAGAACCGATAAAAAATTCGTTAATCGAAGTTGTAATGCCAAGTTCTGCCTCAAAATCGGCCCGGTCTCTTACATTTTTTTTCCAATTGAATAAATCATTTCTTTCTTTTTGTCTCAGAGCTGCAAGAAGCTCGCAGTTATCTTCCGAGATTTTGTTTTCAAAAGGATTTTTTACTTCTTCCTGACCGTCATTTTCAGAAAGAGAGTTCTGAAGATTATCGTAAAATTCAAAGCTTTTGTCGAAGCGGCTCTTTTTTTCTGCCCTTCCGCTGTCCTGGCTAATCTGATTTTCAAAATCTACATAAAAATCGGGTAGCTGGATTGCAGTACGACTGCCGTTATAAGCGGTTGCTGTCAGCCTGATTTTTGGGAAACGCTGTCTGCCTTCTGCAAGAGAAGTCCATTCAAAATCTGCAACCGGAATCAACTCATCGGAAATGTGCTTTTCGCGGTATTTAATTTCAAGGATTTCATAATTTTTTGTGCAGGTAAAAATGGAATCTGTCGGAAGTTCCCAGTCAAACTGCACCAGAAGAACTGCATACTGAAGGCAAACCGTAAAGGGAATTTTTTCTCCGACTGCGGCATTCAAAAAAGGCTTTTCTGAATCAAAGGCTTCGTCAGAGTAAAAATATTTGTCATCCGGAAAAACAAGAACGATTCGAGGCAGAAGGAATTCCGGATTGTCGGTAACGGTAATCGGGTCAAAGGAAATTGAACGGCGGCGGTTACTGATTAAAAGGGAAAGCGGAGCAATCTGATAGTCGCCTTTTTTTTCAAAAGTGTACCAGAACTCAAGCTTTGTTCCAGGAGTGTCTCCGTAGTCCTGAGTTTTTCTCATTGTGCGCATTGTTGCGCCCTGCGGACTTCTGGAGCTTTGCAGCTGAATTGAGTTTGCGTTGGTGTTTGGAATTAAAACTTCAAACTTGATATCGCTTTTTGTGTAAAATTTCTGATTTTCAGATGGCGCAATCTTTAATGCGTCGCACTGAGTCTGGCTAATCACACTCTGGCAGAATGCTTCCGCCCCTGCTGCTGATAAGAGGGCAAAAATGGCGGCGCTTTTAATAGCGGCTAGTAATCTTCCGAAAGATTTTGCTGCTGATTTGATTCGCTGTTTTTCCATTGTTTTTTATCATTCTCCTTAATGTGCTGGAAAACTGTATTTTCCAGATCCTGATTATGTTCTTTTTCTTCGTGAGCCGGAAGTATTTCGCTTTCCTTCTGGCGGCTCTGGGCTTCTGTCATCTGAATTGAAAGTTCCAGATTGATTTTAGCCTCCAGTCTTGTATTGTCAATTTCAAGCGCCTTTCTGAAATATTCTGAGGCTGAATCAAAATTCCCCTGATTATGAGCAATAATTCCCGCATTATAGTAGGCGTTGTAACGTACAAGCTGTGGCGCATCGGAAGAAATCTGTGAATAGCGTTCCAGAGCTGCATTTTCTTCTCCGCTCATTGAATAGGCAGTTGCAAGATCGTAAAGAGAATAATTCAAAGTCTGATTTTTTTCTTCATCAGCTTTTTCTACCACAGAAAGATACATTGCCACGGCCTTGCGGTAATTTTTCTTGTGCCATTCATAAGTTCCAAGAAGAACTTTTGTGGAATCACTCGTTCCAAACATTTTACGCTCTTTTCGGGCTTCTTTTTCTGCGGCTTTTGAAGCCTGATTTGAACAGCCTGTTACCCCAAGTGAAGCAATCAGGGCAAAAAGCATAAGAACTGAACCAGCTTTTTTCTGGCCAAAGTATTTCAAATCAAATTCCGCTGCAAAGAAGCTTGCAGAAAGCAGGATAAAAGCAAGAATGAGGAAAAACTTATAGCGGGGAACAGGACGTGCTTCATAAGAAACGATCTGAGTGTTTTCGCCGTTTTTAGAAATCTGAGAAAGCAGCTTTGAAGCGGTACCTACATCCGAAGCCTTTGTAAAAATTACAGGAGTCTTATTTTTGTAAGATTTTGATTTTTCGTGAATTGATTCCAGTATTTTTTCAATTTTTTCTGTTCGCAGGGCAGAGTAAACAATTGTTTTTCCGTCGCCCGCTAAAATCTGAGATTCATCTTCACCGCCGAATCCGATAATGCTTACAGGAATTCCGTATTTTGTACATTCTGAAATTGCATTCTGCAAAGTTCCGTCAGTTTCTTCTCCATCAGTAAAAATCCAGATACGGCCGGCTGATGAAAAATTCTGAGGAAAGGATTCTTTTGCGGCAAGAACTCCTTTTCCAAGACTTGAACCAGGCGCTGTCATAAGTCCTGGATTCATTACGTCTATAAGGGAATCCACCATGGCAAAGTCTTCTGTAAGCGGAATCGCGGTAATTCCTTCACCCTTTGCAAGGACAACTGAAACGCTGGTTCCCTCCATTCGGCTCAAAAGTTTCTTTGCATATATGCGGCTGGCTTCAAGCCTTGTTTTTCTGTCCGGCTCGTCGTGAGCCAGCATACTGTTTGAAATATCAAAAACAAAGCTGACTGCCGTGCTGTTTTTCTGCACCGGAGCCAGGTAAGTTCCCCAGGAAATTCCTGTGTGGGCAATACAGAGCATAACAAAAGCAAGCACCTGGAATACCGAACGCAGGATAAGCGAAGGCTTTAATCTGAAAGGAATGTATTCCTGAAGAATTACGCGTTTAATAAAGGCTGCGGCTGCAAATAAAATCATTGCAATAAAAATCAGCTTCTGATAGTAGCTGGTGCTTGTCGTTTTGTAGGTAAAACTCTGGGAAACGGCTTCATTTTTTACAACTGAAGAAAGGCTGCGGGCAAGTTCGTCAACAGTCTGAACTTCAAAATAACGGCCCTGTCCAAGTTCGGCAATTTTCTTAAGCTGATTTGAATCAAAATCACTTTCCAGATAGCCGGAATAAAGTTTTCCTGTATTGTAGTCGGTGTATTCAATGGAAATGCGGCCTTTTGTACCAATTCCTACTATATAAAGGGTAATATTGTTGTCTGCAGCAAGCTTTGCAGCTGTATGAGGATGAATTTCTCCGGCGTTGTTTTCACCGTCAGTAAGAAGGATTATACATTTTCTGGGAGCCTTGGAAGAGGCAAGGTGGCATACTGCAGTACTAAGTCCGTCTCCAATGGCAGAGCCGTTTCCCATCATACCAACCTGGATTTCGCCCAGTTTTTTTGTAAAGGCGGAAGAGACGGCGGTAGGGGGCACTAAAACGCTGGCATTACTTCCAAGCGCAACAATTCCGTAACGGAAGCCTTCGTAATTCTGAACAAGACTTGTGATTGTATTTCTTGCCGCATCAATTCGGGTATTTCCGTCGATATCCTTTGCCGCCATAGAAGGGCTTGTATCAACGACAAAAATAATGTCGTTTCCAAGGCTTGTATAAACCTTTTCCTGAGTAGAGATTACAGGGTCAGCAAAGGCAATTACGCTAAGGATGAAGCCGGCTCCAATCATCAGTTTGATAAGGGCAGATACGAGTTTTCGCAGGCTTCCGTGCCATTCAAAATATTTTCCTTCCCAGTCGCCAAGAACCGCATAAATTACAGTCTGGTTGAGGATTTTAAACTTTCGCAGAATAAAGAAAAGAGGAATTAAAAGAACTAGCAAAAGTCCTGCAGGATTCTGAAAACTAAACATTCTTTTCGCCTCCCGCTTTTTCTTTTTCACTTTCTTCAAAATCTGAAATACATTCTTTTGCCGACTCTACCAGCTGGGCTCTTTCGCCTTCTTCAAGCGCAGCTTCCCCTGAATAGCGGATAAAATCTGTTCGTGTAAAAAGCGAGGTTATCTGAATGCAGGCGTTTTCCTTGCGTTCGCTCATCAGGCTGGTAAAATCTTCCGTTCCGCCAAAGGCCTCGTTAAAGGCCCGCATAAAACTGCTTGTAACAATTTTTGAAAAAGGAATGTCAAATCGTACTTCCAGATAAGAGCGTAAAATCTGCTGGAAATTCTGCGCAAAGGTCTTGTCGTCTATCGGCTCCTGTTTTTTACCTGTTACAAGCAGGCGGCTCAGGGCTTTTTCCGTATGACGGCGGTTCTTTTTATATTTTCTCAGAAGCTTTCTGTTTCTAAGGTAAAAGGTAATTTCTTCATGCTTGATAATAGAGCGCACGATAAGGAATAAAGCAAAAACAAAAATTAGCAGGGCGCCGTAAAGCTTGTAAGTTGTACCCGGAAGCAGAAGAGGTGCCGCTCCCGGTCGCAGAGAAGTTATTGAATCCTGCTGGGTAAGAGAAACAATATTTACCGGCTGAAAATTAATCAGATAGTGCTCATCAAAATCAGAAGAAGAAAGTTCCGGCTCAGTAAAGTTTGAAGTTAAATCATAACCTGGAAAAACAATATCACCGATTTTCCAGGGAACAAAATTAATTGAAAGCTGATAGTGGTCAACGCCTATCGATGAAAGCGTAATGTTTTTGATATCATAATTCTGCATGTCCAGGGGCGAAATAAAGCCCGAGGTACTCAGCTGGACGCTGCCGTTTTCAACAAAATTTTTGAGGGTAAATGAGTTCGAGTTAAAAGAACAGCGAAGTTCTGCTGTATCACCGATATAAACTTTTTTTGGCAGAAGAATCTGCTGAATCTCAAGGTTAATCATATTGCCTTCCGTCCAAAAATCTGCATTAAAATCTGAAGCGGGTCGTCATCCGACTTCATAACTACATCTGTTACACCGTGCTTAATGCAGGTGTTGTGCCAGTGGGTAAGGTTCTGGGTATAGAAGTCCTTCCATTCCTTCTTGAACTTCTGGGAATTAGAAGGAAGCCTCATTTTCAGGCCGCTTTCTACATCAATAAAGGGAATTGTTCCCACAGAAGGAAGCTCATTGTCAAAATTATCTTCCAGGCGGATTGCAATTACATCGTTTTTCTGCGCAAGCGAGATAAGCGATTTTTCGTAGTCGCCGCTGCGGAAATCAGAAAGAACAAAAACAAGGGAACGTTTTCTAAGAAGCTTTCCGGTTCCCGTCAGGGCGTTAGAAAGAACTGAACCTGTAACAGGCTGCTCCGGCAGGCGGTCAAGGTGAGTTAAAATCAGCATAGTCTGCTCGCGGCCCTGCATAGGTTTTGTAGAAAAGTGGATTTTTCCGTCAAAAAGAACTGCGCCCACCGGACAGCTGTTCATTTCTGCCGCAAGGGTAATCAGAGCCGCAGTTTCAGCCGCCCTTGAGTACTTGGTAGCGGCAGTCATATTTTTAAGCTGCATGGAAGCAGAAGAATCCAGCACAATAAAAATCTGCAGCTCGCGTTCCTCTTCAAAAACCTTAACGTAAGGATGTCCCATTCGCGCCGTAACGTTCCAGTCAATCGACCGGATATCGTCCCCGCGAATATAATCGCGAACACCACTGAATTCAATTCCCTGCCCGCGGTAAAGAGAACGGAAATTTCCGCTCTTCATGCCCTCGGCCAGGTCAGCGGCCGCAATTCTGAGATAGCTTGCTTTTTTTACAAGAGAATCAACAGATTCCATAAGGCTTTACGGGAGCGGAATAAAGTCCAGAATGCGAGAAATAATTTCGTCGCTTGTAACATTGTCCGCAGCAGCTTCATAAGAAAGTACCAGGCGATGGCGCAGAACATTGCAGGCAACAGCCTTTACGTCTTCCGGCAGCACAAAATCGCGGCCTTCAAAAAGAGCGCGAACCTTTGCACACTGGAGCATGGAAATTCCCGCACGAGGAGATGCTCCAAAATGAATGTAGCGGGTAATATCGTTCGATTTTGCAACCGAAGCCGCAAAAGAACGAGACTGTTTTTTACTGGAAGTATCAGCGCGGGTTACGTTCAAAATAGAAACAATGTATTCAACGATTTTGTCGTCGCAATTTACAGAATCATAAAGCTTGCGAAGCTCTTCAATATCACCGGCCTTAAGCACAGTTTTTACAGCCACAGAGGCAGCTTTTCCGCAGGTCTTTACGATGTTTACTTCATTTTCCGCACTAGGATAGCCGACATTCAGCTTCATAATAAAACGGTCAAGCTCGGCTTCCGGCAGATTATAGGTTCCTTCCTGCTCAACCGGGTTCTGAGTTGCAAGTACAAAGAAAGGTTCAGGAAGCTTGTAAGTTTCCTCGCCAATAGTAACCTGTTTTTCTTCCATTGCTTCAAGCATGGCAGACTGAACCTTAGCAGGCGCACGGTTAACTTCATCAGCAAGAATTACATTTGCAAAAATAGGACCCTTACGCACGCTAAAACTGCCCTTATTCTGCTCATAAATCAAAGTACCGGTAACATCGGCAGGAAGCAGATCGGGAGTAAACTGAATGCGTTTAAAATCGAGCCCCAAAATTTCAGTCAAAGTCTTAATGGCAAGAGTTTTTGCAAGACCAGGTACGCCTTCAACAAGCACGTGGCCGCCCGCAATAAATGCCATAAACATATCAGTTATAAGTTGTTCCTGACCTACAAGGCGTTTAGCAGCCTCGGCCCGAACATTTTCAACAATAGTCTTAGCTTCGTTTCTATCCATAGATAAGTACTATAACAAATAATTTTAAAATATAGAAGATTTTTTTAGGCGAGTCTTAACACCCAGTCGCGTTCCGCCACTTGCTGCGCGCGGCCTTTCAGGCTGCCTTCGGCATGGCTCCATGCTCCCGCCGGGCTTTGTTTATCAATTGCAGGTGCATTATTGCGCGGTTTTGTACCATGAACCCGCAGCCGGGAGCCATATTTAAACGAAAGTCTTCATAATGCAGTTAGCACTCGGCTTCGCGCCAGCTTTAGTTAAATCTCGTTTATAATGCTTTTGACCTTGATGCCACTTTATAAAAGCTGTGTTATAATAACCTCATGAGCACAAGACCTGATAAACTTGAAATGGACGCTTCAGACTTCGTAGTCCTTGGCGAATTTATCCCTCAGATAGTACAGGAAATCCGCTATTACTCTTCATTTAATTTTGTAGGAGACCGCATAGATGGTTATGAAGAACCAGTAGCTCTTCTTACAAAAGAAGCAGCCCGCGCCTTAAAAGCCGTAAGCAACGAAATGATGGTACAGGGCTACCGCCTCAAGATTTTTGACGGTTATCGTCCTGTTTCTGCGGTAAAACATTTTATGCTCTGGGCAATAGAAGATCAGGATATCCGCATGAAGCCTTATTTTTACCCCGATATTGCCAAACAGGAACTTTTTGACCGGGGCTATATTGCAAAACGCTCAAGTCACAGCCGTGGAAGCACAGTAGATTTAACCCTTCTTGATATGAAAAGCGGAAAAGAAGTTGATATGGGAGGTCCCTTCGACCTTTTCAGCGAACGCTCCCATCCTGATTTCAAGGGAATTACAGACCAGCAGTATCAGAACCGCATGACCCTGCAAAAGGCAATGCTGCGCAACGGTTTTAACGCCCTTGACTGTGAATGGTGGCACTTTACCCTTGCAAATGAACCTTACCCCGATACTTACTTTGAATTCCCAGTTTCATCAGACTATTTGAAGCAATAAAAACAGCCTTATATTTATTCTTTAAAATTGTATATTTATGCAAATTTCTTGACACTGCACCCTCAAATCTGAATAATTATGTACCAAAAGTTACTTTAGAGGAACGGTAAATTATGAATCCATTGGCTTTGGAATTGAATGAAACCTTAAAGGGTAGTGTGGTTGAGGCTCTTTTTTCAGACATGGGAAAACGCCTTTATTTTCCGAACGGAATTATTTCGCAGGGCGGAGAAGCTGCAAAAGACGCTTACTTTGCTAACGGAACAATCGGTATGGCAGTTGCCGGCGGAACTCCTATCGAGCTGGATTCATACAAAAAGAATATGCCGTCGCTTAATTCACGCGAAACTGTAGCTTATGCAAAGACAGCCGGTTCTCCTGACATCCGCGCTTTGTGGAAAGAAAAAATCATCGAAAAAAATCCAAACCTCAAGGGAAAGAACTTTTCTCTTCCAGTACTTGTACCAGGTCTTACCGCTGTTCTTTCTTATGTAGCAGATCTTTTTATTGATGCAGATAAGCCTCTTCTTGCTGCAGATCCTTGCTGGGATAACTACGAGCTTATCACCTGTGCCCGCCGCGGTGCAGATTTCCATCAGTTCAAGTGTTTCGAAAACGGAAAGTTTAATCTTGCCGGACTTGAAGCCGCTATGAAGGCTGATGCAGAAAAATATGGTTCTGTACGCGTTCTTTTGAACTTCCCTCAGAATCCTTCAGGCTACAGTCCTACAAAGGATGAAGCTAAAGCAATCGTAGAAATGGTTCGCAAGCTCGCAGAAAGCGGTAAAAAGGTTCTTGTGCTTTCAGACGACGCTTACTTCGGTCTTAACTACGAAGATGATATCGAACCTCAGTCGCTTTTTGCTTACATGGCTGACCTTCACGAAAACGTACTTGCAATCAAGGCTGACGGTCCTACAAAAGAGGATTTTGCCTGGGGCTTCCGAACAGGCTTTATCACTTTCGGCTCAAAAGCTCTTACAGACGAGCAGTATACAGCCCTTACAACTAAGTTCATGGGAGCTATCCGCTCTTCAGTTTCCTGTTCAGCAACTCCTTCTCAGAGCCTTGTTCTTAAAGCTCTTCAGGATCCTGCTCACGAAGCTCAGAAAAAGGAACTCCGTAAGATGCTTCAGGGCCGTTATGATGCAGTACGCAAGTTTGTAAATACACATAAGTCTTCAAAACTTACAGCCCTTCCTTTCAACTCAGGTTACTTTATGAGCTTCCATGTTGAAGGCGGCATTGCGGAAGAACTCCGCGTAAAACTTCTTAAAGATAAGGGAATCGGTGTAATTCAGATTGACCCTTACACTCTTCGCGTTGCTTTCTCAAGTATCGACGAAGAAAAGATTGAAGAAGTTTACTCACAGATATATGATGTTGCAGAGGAGATGTAACATCAAAACCTTGAGACTTTCATTAAATTTGAAAAAAATTAGTTTTTTAGTTCCTGTACACAGCCTTGTACGCCTTTGTTTTGCTTCATGCCTTGTACTTCTGAGTTTTACTTCGTGTCAGGAACAGAAAACTAATCTTACATATCAGCATTTTGCACAGCGCGAACGCCGCATTGTCATCTGGACAAACTGCAGTGAGTTCGCGCAGTATGCAGAACTTTTCAACAAAAACAATAGCGAAAACCGCGCCATAATCGTTTACAAGGAAAATCCGGCACTTTCACTTCCTGTACCAAAGGATGAACTTCCGCCGGATATCATTGTAGGTTCCTGGCTGCGTTCCGACAAAACCAAAAAGAATTTCTGTTCCCTTGATTATCTTTTTACCCATAATCAGATAAGTTCAGAAATGTTTTACAAAAATCTTCTGGATTCCGGAAAGGTTCGCCATTCCCAGTATCTTCTGCCGGTAAGCTTTAATCTTCCTGCCGTAATTTTTGACAAGACTAACGAAAGTTTTGTATCAGAAAATTATATGCTTACCCTTGAGCAGCTTCGCGAGATGGGCTCAAAATACAATCAGAAAAAGTCCAATGAAACTTTCCAGAGAATCGGTTTTGCTCCGCTTAATAACTCTTCTTTTTTGTCTTTGACGGCAAAACTTTTTTATTCAGATTTTACGGAAGTAAAAAATAACATAGTCTGGAATGAAGAAAATCTTGAAAAAACAGTTTCCTTTCTGAAAAGCTGGGTTAAAACCGAAAATCAGTCTGCCCAGATAGAATCCGATTTTGCCTTTAAATATCTTTTTATGCCTTATTACCGCCAGGTTTCTTCCGGAAGAACTCTTTTTGCCTATACCAGCAGCGATTCCCTTTTCAAGACAATGCATGAACAGGATTTAAATCTTGATTACCGCTGGCTTGTTCAGGACGGAAAGATTTTTATGGACGATTCCTTTGTGATGATGGGAATTTTTAAGAAATCCGAAAACAGAACCGGTGCCTCAGATTTTATTTCCTGGTTTTTCCAGAATGAAGTTCAGCGGGAAATTCTTGAACGCAAGGAAGCTTCCCGTCTTGAAACAGATATGTTTGGAATTGCCGGCGGTTTTTCAGCCGTGCGCAGCGTAACAGAGCATATTCTCCCGATTTTCTACACACAGCTTTTGTCTAACCTGCCTCCAGCCCAGATGATTCAGGTTCCTCAGAAACTTCCACCACGCTGGGAAAGCTATAAAACTCAGGTTGTAGAACCTTATATCCGCGCAGACATTACCTCAGTAACACCAAACTCCAAACCAATTTCTGAATTTGAAAAAGAATGGCGTAAAAAAGTGTTTGCTGAATAACTATAGTTTCAAATCGCAAACCTGGCCCTTGCAGGCTCTGATTAAGTCTGCAGGTGCAAGTGTAATCTGCATACCCCTCTGGCCGGCACTTACACAAACTTTATCCTGACTCATAATACTTTCGTCAATAAAAGTCCTGAACTGTTTTTTCATCCCGATAGGAGTACAGCCCCCGCGGATGTAACCGGTCAGTGCCAGAAGTTCCTCCGGCTTTACAGGATTAATTTCCTTACAGCCGGCCGCCTGTCGTGCCTTTTTCAAATTAATTTCATTTACCGCACTCTGGCAGAAAACGCAGATTTCCCTGCTTTCAGTCCTCATTACAATAGTTTTAAAAACCATTTCAGGACTTACTCCCAGTTTTTCCGCCATACGTCCCGCCGCTCCCTTTTCCAGAACGTGGTCAACGTCATCTTCATATTCTTTAGCCTCGTAAGGAATTTTCAGTCCCTCAAGGATTCTCATTGCATTTGTCTTTTTCATGTTTTGTATTCTATTAATATTGAAAATATGTGTAAATCTTAATGGAAATATATTTAAAATTAGCGTAAAAAATAACATAATTTTCTAATAAATTTTTGAAAAA
>NZ_AJGU01000014.1 GCF_000260795.1 Treponema sp. JC4 | reverse complement strand
GAATCTGCAGTCCTGCCTTTGCAACCCCTGCCCTTCTGGAAGCAGATTTTACCCTTCCCGTAACAGAAGTAAGTAAAAATCTCTTTGGAATCTTTTTTGAAGACATCAACTATGCGGCAGACGGCGGTATTTATGGCGAAATGATTCAAAACCGTTCTTTTGAATATGCAAATTGTGGCCGCCCAGCCCTCGAAGCCTGGGAAATTGCAAATGAAAGCGGAAAATCATTTTCTTCTATATTAAAAACAACTTCATCAAAGCCGCTTAATAAAAATAATCCTGTTTATGCAGAACTCACTATTAAACAGGAAGGTGATGGAATCTCTAACTCCGGTTACGAAGGTTTATTTTTTGAAGAAGGCAAAACCTACCCGGGAAGCATCTGGCTCCGTTCTCCAGATTCAAAAGTAAAAAGCGTTACAATCGTTGCGGGAGGAGCAAAAGCAAAAAGCAAGACGGAAAGCATTACAATAAGCGGAATTACAAATGAATGGACAAAATTCGACTTTAGCATCACAGCTCCAGAAACTGTAAAAAACGGTAAACTTGGAGTTTTTGCAAATCAGAAAGGAATTCTGGACATTGATTTTGTATCCCTCTTCCGTGCAGATATTTACAAAAACCAGCCTAACGGACTTCGCAAAGACCTTGCAGAAAAACTTGAAGAAATGCGCCCAGCCTTTATCCGCTTCCCGGGCGGTTGTATTGTTCACGGCAGCAATCTTGAAAACCGCTACGAATGGAAAAATACAGTAGGACCAGTAGAAGAACGCAAAGAAAAGGCAAATTTCTGGGGCTACGAACAGTCAAACGGTCTTGGATTTTATGAATACTTCCGTTTCTGCGAAGACATCGGGGCAGAAGCTCTCCCAGTTTTGAGTTGCGGAATGGCACACAATGGAGAAATTTCTTCTGTTGCAGAATATGAAAAATATGCTCAGGATACCCTGGATATGATTGAATGGGCTACAGGTCCTGCAGATTCAAAATGGGGAAAAATCCGTGCAGAAGCAGGTCATCCGGAGCCTTTCAAATTAAATTATGTTGGAATTGGAAACGAAGACTGCGGTCAGGATTATCTTAAGCGCTTTGACTACATTGCTTCTAAAGTTAAGGCAAAATACCCTCAGATTAAAACAATTATGTCATCAGGCTTTACCTGGAACGACGGAAATTTCCACGATGCATGGAATCAGGTTCGCGCCTGGGAAAACGGTAACAAAAAAGGCAAAGGTAAAAAAGCAATCTGTGACCTTGTAGATGAACACTATTATAATGAAGCAGCCTGGTTTCTAACCAACAACCTGCGTTATGATAACCTTGATTTTTATCCACGTGGAAAAGACAAGGCAAAAGTATTCATCGGAGAATATGCATCCTGGGATGAAGGCCGCAGAAACAGTCTTTACGCTGCCCTTACAGAAGCCGCTTACATGACAGGAATTGAAAGAAACGGTGATATTATTGAAATCGCTTCTTATGCACCTCTTTTTGCCCGCCAGAACAATGTTCAATGGTTCCCTGATGCAATCTGGTTTAATGAAACTGAATGTTATGGCACTCCAAACTACTATGTTCAGAAAATGTACATGAACAATAAATCTGATAAATCCGTAAAATACACCCTTACCCAGCCAACAGGCGATGAAGACAGTAGAAAAAGATTATCGGAGGTACAGTAGGACTTGGAACCTGGGCAACAACAGCTCAGTTCAAAAATGTAAAAATTACTAACGACACTACTGGCGAAGTTCTCTACGAAAGCGGAAAAACTGCAACAATTGATGATTTGCAGCCGGAAACAGGACTGTGGACTGTAAACAAAAAAGGCGTAATTTGTCAGGATTCAATGGAATGGAATGTCCGTACCCTTTTCAGCGAAGTTGCCCTGGGCGACGTAGAAAATTACTCTTTTGAATTTGATGCAATGAAAACTGGCGGTGCAGAAGGCTTCCTGGTTATGTTTGGCGTAAAAGGCGGTTCCCTATACTGGTGGAACATGGGCGGCTGGGGAAATACCCGCTCTGCAATTGAAAAAGGAACCCGCGATGCCCGCTCAATCATAGGAAATAACGAAGCGCTGGCTTTGAACACAGGCGCATGGTACAAAATCAAGGTTGAAGTAAAAGGAGAAAACTTCAAGTGCTACCTGAACGGAAATCTGATGCACGATTACACCGATACATTGAACTTTGATCCGATGTATGCCCACGTAGGCCAGACAGATGACGGAAAAACTCTTGTTAAAATTGTAAATGTTTCTGACAAAGAGCAGGAAATTCAGATTAAACTTAATGGAATAAAACCTGCTTCCGCTGCAAAAGCAACAGTTCTTACAGGAAATAAATCGAGTGCAGAAAACTCCTTCAAAAATCCAGAAAATGTAATTCCTGTTGAAAAAACAGTAAGCGGTATTTCTTCTGATTTTGTTTACAAAGCTGAGGCAAATTCCTTTACAATTCTAGAACTTAAGTAAAAAAAAAGCGGTGAGCCAACGACTCACCGCTTTTATAAGGATGTAAAAATATATTTTTGAAGGGAACTAGTCCCCATTAAGCACTAATTAAACTAAAGAAAGATAAATCTGATCTGCAAGACCAAAACCTGCAGACTTTGTCATGGCTGTAGAATATTCATCATACAGCATGTCTTCATACATATTCTGAGCAAAATCGCTCTCGTTTGTTTTTACAACAGTTTTTCGCATTGCGCTGAGCATCTGTTTAACAAAGTAATTTTCAAGTTCAAGCGATTTTTCGTAAAGTTCGCTTGTTTTATCAATTGTTTTTGGCTGAACGTGAACGTTAGCCTGATTTACTGCGGCACCTGTAGGTTTAGCGGCGGTCTGAGTAAAGCTTCCTGCAAAACCGCTTGTCCAGTCACCGTTCAAACGTCCGCGGGCTGTAACCTGGCTGGAAGAAATACTAGCTTCAGCTTTTTCTTCATTCTGAGCCTTAAATTTTTCAACCAAAGCAGAAAAACTCTGGGCATCAGCAGACTGGCGGGCACTCTGCAAGGCTCCCTTGCCGTTTGTAATTGAACTATATGTATTTGAAACTAAACCTACATTCATAAAAAACTCCTGCCCGGGGGCGTTGCGGGGGAAGATATGTAAAGCTAAAAATTGCTATTCGCAATTTTTTTAACGCTTTGCTATCGAACACCGGTCGCCAGCAACCTTACACACCCCCGCAGAAGGGGTAGCACGCAACGAAGTGCGGGCGCAGGGGAAGACTTTCCCCTCACCTATTTACTACCTCTTCAAGTTAACCGCTGTACTAAGCATTGTATCCGATGTCTGCACAGCCTTCGAATTGAACTCGTAAGCGCGCTGGGCAACAATCATCTGAACCATTTCGTTTACGACAGAAACGTTGCTCATTTCAAGGAACTTGTGGCGAACGTCACCAAAGCCTTCTGAACCTGGACGGCCAGGAATCGGCTGACCGCTGGCATTAGAAACCTTAAAAAGGTTGTCACCTTCTGCCTTAAGACCAACTGCGTTCGGGAAGCGGTAAAGTTCAAGCTGACCAACTTCAACCGGGTCGTTTCCGCCGTTTACCTTAACGCTCACGCGGCCAGTCTGAGTAATTGTCATAGTAGAAACATCGTAACCTTCCGGCAAAATGATTTCCGGCATTACGCGAAGACCGTTGTTTGTAACAAGCTGGCCCTGAGAGTCAACCTTAAAAGAACCGTCGCGGGTGTAGGCATAGCTGCCGTCGTACTGCTGAACGCGGAAAAATCCTTCGCCAACGATGGCAACGTCAGTATCAACGCCGGTATTCTGAAGGCTTCCCTGATTCATAATACGCTGTGTTGCTCCCACTTTTACACCGCAGCCCATCTGAACGCCGACTGGAGTTACTGTATCTTCTGTTGCAGGAGTTCCCGCAAGCTTTTTGTTCTGATAAATTAAATCTTCAAACTCAACGCGCTGCTGTTTGTAGCCGGTTGTGTTTACGTTTGAAAGGTTGTGAGAGATTGCGTCAATGTTTGACTGCTGTCCGTTCATGCCAGTTGCGGCTGCCCAAAGTGATCTTACCATTTACGCGCCCCCTTATTTATACTGAGCAAACTTTGTCCAGAGAGTCTGCATCATTGAATCTTCGCTCTGAATTGTCTTCTGATTAGCTTCGTAAGCGCGGTTCACTTCAATCATCTGAACCATTTCATTTACAACATTTACGTTAGAAGTTTCTGAATAGCCCTGAAGGAAAGAAGGACGCTCGTCGCCTTCCGCAATGTGAGCCGGACCTGAAATTTCTGTGTCGATATAAAGGCTTGAACCCATTTTTTTCAGGTAACGCTCGTTATCAAAGCGGACAACCTTAAAACGGTCAATTTCTTCCGAAGTTTCCTGACTGTAAATTACACCGTCCTGATTTACAGTGAATTTATCATCTTCTACATATATAAAGCCCTTTTCGCCAAGAACGGGATAACCTTCCTTAGTTTCAAGAATGCCTTCTTTTCCAATGAAAAAATCTCCGTTACGGGTGTAGCGCTCGCCGTAAGGAGTCTGAACAGCATAAAAGCCTTTTCCGCTCAAAGCTGTGTCTGTCTGTGTGTTTGTATATTTGAAAGAGCCCTGCTCAAAATCAGTGTAGTTTTCGTTAGTTTCTACACCAAGCCCGATTTTTCCGATTACAGGAGCCGCATCAGCGCTGCCCGAACCGTTAGGAATCTCATAAACGCCGTCGTAATTTGTGCGGCGCAGCAAAAGCTCTGGAAATGACTTACTTACTGTAATGTCCCGTTTGAATCCTGCAGTATCAACATTGGCAAGATTGTTAGATATGGTGTTCAGTCTGTTCTGCTGAGCATTCATTCCTGAAGCACCCGTGTACCAGCCTCGGATCATAATTCCTCCAAAAAATATTTTTTACATCTATATTTTTTATCGGAATCTGAAAAATTTAGTTAAGGATTTTAATTAAGAATTCTGGGCGAGTCGCCCTTCCAACTCGCGTTCCGCCACTCGCCTATCCGGCTCGGTTTCGCTGCGCTCAACCGCCTTCGGCGTGGCTCCATGCTCGCGCCGGGTGGGAATTACAATTGAAAAATAATCTTCCCTATTTTTAATATTTCTTACCCTCCTCTTATTTTTTTTCTTTACAATTCAAATTTTCACTATTACAATTTGTTATATGTTACAAGCCATAACTTGCAACGAAAAAGGAATTATATCATACTCTATTGACATAATTTCTGAGACATATCAAAATTCGCAATTCGCAATTCGCAATTCGCAATTCGCAATTCGCAATTCGCAATTCGCAATTCGCAATTCGCAATTCGCTTAGGCGAATATTTTTCTATTTTAAAATTCAAGCAAAAATCTCGATTTTTCTCTCTGGTACAATCTGGTTCTGCGGTCAAATTGTCACTGTAGGCCTGTAATTTATATTATTTTGTAATTGGAGGAACCATTATGAAACTAAAAAACAAACTTTTTTGTGCCTTACTATGCAGTCTTACGGCACTTTTTATGATTGCCTGTTCAAATGGAAGCAGCGATGAAGGTGGTCTTGTAGGAGAGCCAGAACTTATATCTTCTATTTCTTATGATGAATTAATCACAGAACTCACAAAAGCTGCTGGAGAGACCAACGAAGATAGCGATACCTTTAATTCCTTAATTGAGAAATTAAATGCTCAAAGGGATGAAATTAACGCTAATATTCAAACTGAAATTTTAAACGACCTTGATAACATAAATGCCTATGTAAAAAGCGTAGATCCAGATGCCTCTGACATAACAGAATCTGATGTTACCGGGCAAAACGGTGTTGGAGACATTCATGTTGAAACCTACAAACTTACATGTAAAACACGTAGCATGAATGGAGAATGGATTAATGTAAGCGGAACAGTTTCATTAAGCTGTATTTCAATAGGTTTTCTTAGCGGCCTTACACAAAAATTTTCAGCAGCCTTGCATTACAGCACTGCAAAAAATATTGTCCTTCATAACCACGTTACAATTACCAGTAACAAAGAATGTCCTACAAATGCAAGCCTTACTAAAACAGACAGTTTCCTTGTCCGAGCCCTTGCTTTCAATGATTATTTTGTAGTAAGTCCTGATTACGAAGGCTATGGCGACACAAAAGACCGTGTACATACATATCTGATTCAGGATGATACCGCAAGACAGTGCGTAGACTTCCTGCGTGAAGCAATTAAATGGAAAAACAGTAAGAGTAAGGTTTACGGAACTTATGGTGGACTTGCAGAAAACTTTGGAACTTATTCAATCGGTTATTCACAGGGTGGTTCTGTTGCCCTTGCAGTACACAGACACATCGAAAACTGGAATTTAACAGATGAACTACATTTCCATGGTTCTTATTGTGGAGACGGCCCTTACAGTCCTCCAGAAACCTACAAATGGTATATTAAAAAGAATGAAGTTTATATGCCTGTTGCTGTAGCACTTATTCTTCGTTCATATCTGCCACATTACGGTGACAGTATTCTTAAAGGATACAATATAGATACATATTTTTCAGAAACATTCCAGAACGCACTGGCAGGCTCCTCTGTAAAGGGAATTCTTCGAAACACATGGTATGCTATTGATGGAAAGGATAAAGATACAACAGAAATTAACAAATTAGTATTCTCATGGTTTGGAGGCGATGCCGGTGCAGCAAGAAGAGGTTACTGTACAGCTGAAGAATTGTTTAAGCCAGATGCAAGAGCAGAAAATTTTGACTCAGCACCTGCACAAGCTTTACTTACTGCCCTTGAAAAGAATGACTTAACAAAACCTAGCAACTGGAAAAACGGCAAAGGTCCTGTAAAAAGAGCTGTTATTATGCATTCCTATACAGACGAGGTTGTTCCATATGTGAATATGTGGGCCTTAAAAAATCTAAGCGGTAATCTAAAATACTATGTACCAAATGGAGAAGACCCTTCACGTGAAACTGAATTGAAATATATTGACCACAATTGTAAAGTAACAAAAGGCAGACATGAAGGTTTCGGCACAACATTTTTTGCATGGTATATTCTTGCTGCAAAAGATTTCAAAGAGAAAATAGATGCAACGGACTAGACAAAATATATCGTGAAAACATTCATGAAGCTAAGCAGACTGTGCAAAGCATTAGCCCTTACAACTTTGCTCTGCACAGTTTCCTGCACACAAAACAGCGATGATTCCTCTTCTTCTGGAATAATTCCCAAATCAAAGGCGGGAATCCTCGCTGTATTTTACCAGCCTGGCTCACTGGGAGACTTATCTTACACAAATATGCTTTCTACAGGAGTAAACAAGGCTGCCTTAAAACACAATCTTCTGCTTGCCCAGTATGAGCCGGAAGCTTTAGACACTATTACCCCTTACTTTAATCAATCTCTTTCACTCTGCGACAGAATGCTTAAAGATAAAAAGAAGGCTCTTATTATTTTTGCAAGTCCGGACTACAAAACTTTTATTTCAACCAATTCTTCAAAAATATCAGAATACACAGAAAAAGGCGTAACTTTTCTTTTAGGCGAAGCAAAAGAAAATTCAGATTCTAATATACATACCTTTTACATGCCTTTTTACGGCGTTAATTACGAAGCTGGCATTGCCGCAGACAGTCTTCTTCCTGCTGATCAGAAAGCTCTGCTTCTTCTTGAAGATGCAGAAAATACTTCTCTAAAAGAATATTCAAAAGCATTTCTTTCCGGCTTTTGTGCATCAAAAAAACACGGACAAGAAAGCGATGCACTCTGGGGCACTCTTCTAAAAGACCTTCTTGAAGACGAACAGACTAAAGATAAAATCAAGAATGCCCTTATAGCCCCGCTTCAGGAAAAAAAGACGAATTCGAAAATATAACTGATACCTTATATATGTTTGCAAAAGTCGAAGGAGACAAAATGCTGGGAGTCAATTTGATTCTTCCTTATTGCGGAAAAGCTGTCCACGGACTTTTGCTCTATAATCGTGAAAATACAGATTCTTACTATACTGTTGGTACGGATGTTGATATGCAGGCCTATTCAGATCGGGTGCCATTTTCTATCGTAAAGCATATCGACAAAGTAATTGAAAAATGCGTAGACCAGAGCCTTGAAGGAAGTCTTCCAAACCATCAGGATTTTGGATTAAAAGACGGCTACACAGAACTCCTCATTTCTAAAGATTATGAAGAAGAACTTTCAGAAGCGGTAAAAAACATACATCAAACTGCCATAGAAAAAGAGGAAGCATATGAAAAGCAATAAACTTTCTTTAATTCTCCTTTACTTATGTTTTCTCATTTCCTGTAAACAGGCTTCTGATGACAGCACAGGGGAAATCATTTCTTCCAACGATCTGGTTCTGGCAGTATTTGCACCCCTGACTTCAGAACAGGCAACTTCCCAGCGCTTAAAACGAACTGCCGACTGGTTCATAAATGAACTTGAAAGTGCAAAAACTCTTTCAGAATCTTCTCTTTCTATCAAACTTAAATGGTATGATGAAGATGCCGCAGACCTTTCTTCAATTACAGCCTCTCTTGCTGCAGACAGCAATATCAAGGCAATAGTTGGCCCTATAAAAACAAATCATATTCAGATTGTTGCAGATGCCTGCCGCAGAAGTACAAAACCTCTTCTTATACCAGCAATTTCTTCAGAAAATATTCTCAGGAGCTGTGCAGTTGCAGAAACTGGAAATGTAAAAAAGCCCTTTTTATGGTCTCTTTCCGAATGTGATATTGCCCAGGGAGAAGCCCTGCTTGCAAAACTGAACAACTATTCAATCAGTAAAGTTGCCGTTATTTCTTCGGCAGATCAGTACGGAAAAACTTTTTTTGAATGGCTCCCTTTTCAGGGAACTCAACTTGGTGTAGATATTGTCCAGAACGTTCGTTTCAAAACTAAAGATACTCCGGATTATGACAGTTCTACGGTTGGAACTCAGGCTCTATCACTTGATGATGCCATACAGACTGTCAGCACAAGTGATGCAGAATGTATTATCTGTGCCGCAGAAAATACAGAAGACATTAAAAAAATTGTACAAGGCCTTGCAGCCTGCAGTAAAAAGATTTTCTTTACAGGAAGTGCCTTAACAGAAACTATTCTGAAAGATGTTCCTCTCGTACAAAGCGGCAATCTTGAAGGAATTTCTGTTTACGCAGACCCAGCAACAGGTTTTGAGGTAGCCTACAAATCAAGATTTGACTCCTCCCCTATGCTTGCAGAAGCTCAGTTTTACGACTGCCTTCTCTTAAGCTGCCTTGCCGCAGAGTATTGTCTTCAGGATAAAAAAGAACTTTCAAACGTAAATATCAACAACGCCCTAAAAGACCTTACAAGTGTTTATGGCCTAAAACTAACCGCCTGGGATGCTGTTGGAATGGCACAGGCCTTTTCTACCTTTAAAAACGGACTTTCCCTTATAGGAGCCAGCGGTTATCTCAACTTTGCAAGCGATACCCTTACAACAGTCACCTACAGTAATTATTTACACTGGGGAGTTTACGACGGCGAAATCATTAGCATTGACTATATGAGTGCAGATCCAAACAGAAGAACTTCTGAGTCAGTTTCCGTCTGGAATTATGCAGCAAGTCTTGAAGATTTTGACAGCCCAACAATTACATATGAAGAACAGAAGAGTAAATGGGCGCTTCTTGTTGCAGGTTCTGCCCGCTGGACAAATTACCGGCATCAGGCAGATGTCCTTAACGTTTATCAGTTCTTAAAGAAGCAAGGCTTTGATGATAACCATATCATTCTGATTATGGCTGATGATATTGCAAATAACTCAAGTAATCCTCATAAGGGGCAGATTCTAAGCCCGGAAGGCAATAACTTATATCAGGACGTCCTGATTGACTATAACCTTTCTGACCTGCTTGCAAGCGATATCCGGGATATTTTAACTGGTGTACAAAATGACCGCTGCCAGACTGTATTTGATGATGCAGCTACCAGCTGGAAAAATGCCGATATCTTTGTTTTCTGGTCAGGTCACGGTTCAAACACAAACGGAGACCCTAAAAACGGAAAATTTGAATGGGCAGGAAAGAAAGACATAAAACTGAGTAATGCAAACTTTACTACAGATTTAATGAAGGAAACTCTAGAAAAGATGAAAGAAACGAAGCACTACCGGAAGCTGATTTTCTTTGCAGAAACCTGCTATTCGGCAAGTGTTTTGAATGTTGCAGAAGGTTATGACGGAGTTCTGGCTTTTACGGCTGCAAACGGTGTAGAAACCTCTTTTGCAGACGTTTACAGCTATGATTTACACGCCTGGCTTACAAACCGCTTTACCAGAAACTTCCTAAACTCACTTACAGACAGTCTGGGAATAAGTTACATCGATTTATACAAGTCTATTCAAAGACAAACACTTGGCTCTCATGTGCAGGTAATAAATTCTGGAAAATTTGACCTGCACGTAAGCCTTAGTGAATTTTTCGGAAGCGATGAACTAGAATGAAATCTTTGCTTTAAGTGTTCCGCAGCTCAAACTTTCATAGGCGCCGTACTGCCCTTCCTTGCCGTCAATACCTTTTAAGAAGAGGTCTACAATGGCACTGAGGGTAATTGCGTCACTGAAGCTGTAGGCACATTCAACTTCGGCGGTGGAGGAAAGTTCGTTTAAGTCCAGAGCGCCGGTCGCTGAAAGGGTCAAAGTTTCGTTTATAAAGGACTTTTCAAGGCTCAGAGTCATCTGATGCTGGTAAAGCTTTCGCTCAAGGTCGTCCTTGTAATCGCAGATCAGATCTGCAAAATACTGGGCGGTAATAGTCCAGCCGCCGCTTGGTGTCCAGTCAAAACCTGCAAGGGCAATTACCTGATGGGCTTTTTTGCCAGCATCAAGGATTTCTCCTGTCGCCTGCTTTTTACTATCTGTCTGAATGCTTCTCTGCGGGAAGTAAGCGGCTTCAAATCGGAAAACAAAATCCCCTGCAGGAATTGCTGCGTCTGCACCAAGCATTGCCATGCGCTTATATTCGCCGCCAACTGTAATACCACTGTTATCAATAGAATATGCCATAAAAGGATTATCATCCCAGCCGTAAAAAGCGTAGAAAGACAAATCCAGGGCACTCAGATAAGTGCTGGCACGCAGGGCATATTCTCCGTTGTAAATTGCCTTTTTGGGTAAGTCAAAATCATCGTATTTTTGTGGGCCATTAACCGGCACCCCATCATACGAATCCGGCAAAATGCACTTTCTAAGAGGATTGTTTTTGGCAAGCGGCAACAGACTTGGTGTAAAAATCGGAATCCAGTAGGCATCAAACTGAGCCTTGTCTGTAAGCAAAGAAAGGCGCACTGCATCAATTCCAAGTCGGGAATCTTTGTAGGTGCTGGCAATCATTTTTGAATCGTCTTTTGGACACAAAACGTCGGCAACCTGAATGCCGTCTGCCTTACCCCAGGCCGCAATCTGCCTTCCAACGCGGAGGGCAAACATTTCTCCACGCCAGTCCAGGTAAGCCTCTTTAAGATGCAGGGCAAAGTTTCCGTTATCAGAGGCAAAAGCCGAATAACCGTTTGTAGACTGGCTTCCGATTGCGTCAAAAATTACCTGACCGTTAACGTAAGCCATACTTTCGCCAAGGTAGGACTTCATTGTACCGTCAAAAACCGTCTGTCCGGTAAGAAAATCCCCCTTATTATCATCAGTATTTGGAAGACCAATTCCCGCCTGTGTGGTAAGGCTTCCTGTAAACTCAATTTCCTGAGCAAAGGCCGGCAGACTCAAAGCAAAAAGGCCCGCCGCAATCATATTCAAAACACTACGCTTCATAAGACACTCCAATTCCGCCCGTTAACTGCACTTGCATGCCGCTAACTGCACTAACACCCGCTAACAAGCCCTGTCACTTTCAACCTACTTCACCATCTCTCTTTCAAGCGCGCTTACAGTAAAATAGTTTGTATCAACAGGAATATCAAACTTAATATTCTGAAGTTCATAAATCGTCTGATGGTTAGTCTGGACGTTTTTCATAGTCATTTTCTGAATAGTCCAGTAACCGTTCACCTTTTCAATATTTTCGCAGGTCAAAACCTTAAAAAGATTGTTCTGGCGGTCGTAATATTCGCCCTTCTGAACAACATAATTATCTTTGCTAATCCAGCTTACCCGGCGGCTAACCTTAGCCTTTTCATCCTTTGCCTTGGCTTCCAGAATCCAGCAGTTAACGCCGTTTACAGCCTCTTCCCCTAAAATCGTAAAGTTATCTTTAGAAAGGCTTCTGTTACCTATATCATCATAAGAAAAGTCAGTTCCCTGAAAGTCATCATCCTTGTTTGAGCCCGAAACGCGGCGGACTTTTTTCATTGCAGGAAGATAAAGCCAGCTGTCACTGTCTGTCGGAGAGCCATCTTCTTTATCAGGATAATCAAAAGAAAGATAACTTACCCCCGCTACATCCTTTGGAGTTCTGAAAACAAGAACTGTTTTATCAGTTTTTCCTTCCTTCATCGTATAAGAAGCCATTTCACGCGAACGGGTCTTTCCGGCCTTATCAATTAAAGTTACCGCAATAGTACAGGAACCGGTTTTTCCGCTAGGCAAATCGTGTTCAGCCTTTGCAATATCATAAGCAGACTGGGCAAATCCGCTGAAGCCAGTCACCAGCATAACTAAAGAAAATACAGTTTTTTTGTTAATCATAACTAACACTCCTTATTTTCACTATACTCTTTTCCAAAAGGTTTTACAAGATAAAGCAGCGCCGGTGTAATGGTGTAATCAGCAAGCAGGGCACCAGAAAGTCCCGTAACTGTAAGCACGCCAATTACCAGCAGAATGTGCATAGGGCTTAAAATATAGACTCCAAACATAGCACACAAAATCAGGGTTGTAAGGAACATAGAAGAGCCAATTTCGCGGAAGGAATCTTCCATTGCAGTCTTATAAGACCCATGCTTTTCAATTCCCATCTTCAAATGCGTTGTAAGATGGATTGTATCATCAACAGCAATACCAAGAATCATAGGCATTACGGCAACCGTTCCAAAGTCCAGAGAAAACTTGCAGTAGCCCATAAGACCGCCTACAAGAATAACCGGCGCCACATTCGGAATCATACTGATTAAACCAGTTCTTACGCTTGAGAAAGCCAGAATCAGCATGAATGCAATAATTACAAAAGAAAAGGCAAAGGATTTAATACCCCCGCTTACAATACGCGAACTCATCTCCGCATACTGAATCATATCACCTAAAAGCGTGCACTTAGCTCCTGGCAAAACTTCAGCAACCTTAGCCTTAATTGCCGCCATATTTTCCAATGCTTCAATTTCGCCGTAACCTGTCATATCAACATTTATAACGGAAATCTTAAAATCATCATCCATAAAGTCCTTAAAATCATCGTGCATCTCTATAGAAGAAAGCTCTAAAAGTTGAGCCAGCACATAATCATCTTCAGGCACCTTATAATAATCTTCATCACCCTCGTTCAGTGCCCGGTACATCTCTTTAAGAATATCCGTTACAGAAGAAACGCGGGCCTTATTGCCAGACCACTTGGTAAGGGAAAGTCCGCCAATAAAATCTTCCAGCTCCATAAGCCCCTGCATATTTTCCGGCTGCTTAAAGGCATCCTCCTCATCAAAAGCCAGCATAACCGTGTAACTGTACTGGTTACCAAGTTTTGCAGAAAGCATCTGCCTTAAGGTCTGAACATAAGGCATTTTTTCACCCGCAACAGAAGCAAAATCAACAAGAACGCGGATTTTGAAAAATCCCGGAATAAAGGCCGCAAGAACCAGAACAGAAACAAGAATAATAAGGCCTGTCTTTTTCTGAACCACATCAGCCCAGCGGGCAAACTTCATATCAATTTTAGTCGCACCCTTTTCACCAGCCTCACCAGCCTCCGCAACAGGCGCCTTATCCTTACCAAAAGAAAGCAGAATCGGAACAAGAACGGCAATATAAAGATAAACCGCAAAAACAATCAGACTCGTAACCCGTCCCATCCATTCAAGCGGTTTCATTCTTACAAACATAAAGCTCACAAAAGAAGTCATCGTAGTCAAAACCGTAAACAAAACCGACCAGCCGCACTCTTCAACGCAAGCTACAACGCTTTCCTTACGCTTGCCCGTACGGCGGAAAAAGATTTTAAACATATTGATGTAGTGCACCGAATAGCCCACAGAAAGCGCCATACCAAGAATAATAGGCACCGTTACAAGAGTAGAATCCGCCTTAACACCAAAATAAGACATTGCGCCAAAAACAGAGGCAATCGCCCCCACCGTCGCCACAGCTGGAACAAGAACTCCAAAAGGATTCCGCAGGAATACAGCCAGAAAAATCAGCATGACAAGAAAGCCCAGCGCCACACGTTTGTAATATTCAGGAATATCATAACGGTCTTCGTTAGCATCCTCGAACGGCATGCCAACCCCGTAAAGTTTATAGGCTTCCGACTGAAATTCCGGGCCTTCTATAATATCAATGAATTTATAGCCAATCTCAAGGGGAATATCCTCGTCCTGCCCGTAAGGCAAAAGCGAAAGGAAAATCCAGGTCTCCTTCGCATCATCACTGATCATGGAATTAATCAGGGCATTATTTTTTTCCGAGCCCCTCATAATAAAGTCCCGCTTTTTTTTCAGTTCAGCCGGGCTAGAAGGAATTCCGTTTTCAAAAGGCTTCACAACCTCAAAGCCCTCGTCATTACCAACCGGAATATCAACATTTATAATAGAAGTAAGTCTGTCAGCATAAGGAATTTCATCCCTCAGCCGCATACCAATTTTATCAATAACATTCAGCATGTCTTCAGAAAAAAGATCCTGCCCGTCCTGCCTTACCACCAGAACGCCAAGACCGTTGATATTTCCAAAAACCTCTTCGTATTTTCTCTGATTGATTTTTATTTCGTCATTACCGCCGTACCAGCCGTCATCGCCCAGCGCAAAAGCAAATTTCGAAAGCCCGCCACAGCAAAAAAGCGTAAGCCCGATAAATACCGCAAGAATAGCCCAGCGAAACCGAACCTGAGCCTCCCCCACCTTCTTAAAAAACGCGTTAAAACTACTGACCTTCATCCGCAAGCCTCCGTATAATTACTTTAAGGGTACAACGAAATTCTGCAGATTACAACAAATATTTATGAGCGAGTTAGAACTGTTAAATGGCATTGCTCGCGCCGGATGCCTACTTTCTATTTTTAATCTTCTCTACTACAGCCTGAATTTCCTTTACCAGTTCCGCAACTTCATCCAGGTTCTTGTCCAGCGAAAGCTGGTAAAAAATCTGAGTTCCTTCTTTTACAGGCTTAATAAGCCCGCAGTCCTTCAAAACCTTCAGGTGGTGCGAAATAGCAGGACGGCTCAATTTTGATTTGGCAGACAGGTTTGTAACATTAATTCCTTCTTCCCCGCCGTCTGCAATATCCAGAATTAGTTTCTGGCGAACTTCATCTCCAAGAGCAATAAAAAGAGGTGCACAAGTATTAAATAAAAGATGAATTCTGTGTAATGCTTCTTTATCAATCATAAAAAATCCTCTTCACCAATAATGTAAATATAATTATTTGTTTTGTCAAATAAAATTAAACATTTAAACGTTTAATCGTTTAATTTTTTAAACATTTCTTCAAAAATTTATTGACTTTAAACGCTTACGATAATATATTGTTATTGATTGGTTTAATTATTTGAACATTTAATCTAAAGGAGTTTGTTCTTATGAACTTTGTAAAAGCTTTTTTCAAAAGACCATGGATTATCATTGCACTTACAGTAATCCTTACAGGTCTTTTCGGCTCTTTCATTGTGACACTTGTAATTGATAACTCAATCAGACAGTTCATGCCACAGAAAGACGAATCTTACAAGCGCTTAAACGACACAGAAGATGTTTTCGGCTCTATGCTGGTAATTGGTGTCAGCGTTGCCGACAATAACGGCGACATCCTTACACCAGAAAACATCGAGGTAATCAGAAAAATCACTGACCGCTGTATCGATGTAAATGATGTAGAAGAGGTTGATTCCCTCACCCACATCGATTTTGTCTGCAACCACGACGGTGCAATTTCTGCTACACAGCTTATTCCTGAAGAATACACAGGCAGTGCCCAGGATATCGCAGAACTCAAGGCAAAACTTGTAGGCTGGGAAGATATGTATAACCGCGTTATCATCAGCGATGACGGCAGTGCAACTCAGATGCAGCTTTCAATTAAAACCTGGAGTGCAGAAGACCGCGAAAATGCCCGCAAAATTGCAAAAGAAAACCACACAAAGGTTGTAACAGATGCAGACCGCCAGCAGGGCATTCTTGACCAGATCCGCGCAATTGTAACAGAAGAAACTGCAGACCACTCTAACCTTACATTTAAGGTTTACGGAGACCCTGTTGTTACAGAACAGTCAAGAAAATTCATGCTTTCAGACCTTATCAAACTCATTCCTCTTGTAACAATTGTTGTTCTTCTTTCACTTTATTTCAGCTTCAAAACTGTATCTGGAACTTTGCTTCCATTGATTAACGTACTTGTTTCTACAGTAATCACAGTAGGAATTATGGCAGTAACAGGCCGCGCATTTACCCTTGTATCTTCGGTAATTCCGGTTGCCCTGATTGCAGTTGGTTCTGCCTACGGTATTCACGTGCTTACACACTACTATGTAGAACTTACAAATCAGGCAGGCATTGAATTTACAAAAGAAAGTTACGAAGAAGCAATTTTCCACGGACTTAAAGAAGTATTTAAGCCAGTTATTCTTTCTGGTATTACAACAATCATCGGATTTATCTCTCTTGTAACAAGCCCGATTGGACCTCTTCACGACTTTGCAATCTTTACCGCAATCGGTGTAGGACTTTCTCTGGTTCTTGCAATTACTTTTGTTCCTGCAATGCTTTTTGCAAAATCTTACAAAAAGATTAACGAACAGAACAAACGCAGAAACGAAAAACTCAACGAAATTGCAGATGAAAATATTAAGAATAAAAAGCTCCACCAGCTCAAAAAACGTGTTCAGCAGATGACAGGCCGCGTTTCAGCCCAGTCAAGTGGAACTTCTTACAATATTTACAAGTTCTTCTGTGGTTCTAAACCACGTATGATTATCTTCTCTCTGGTAATCGTAGTTTTCTCAACAATCGGAATCTCTTTCCTTAAGATTGATACATCACTTGTTGGATACTTCCCTAAAAAAACTCAGATGAGACAGGATATCGACTATGTAAACGAAAACTTTGCAGGTTCAAACAGCGTTTACTTTACAATCACAGGCGAAAATCCTGGAGACATCAAGAATCCTGAAATCCTCAAGGCTGTTGATGACATGCAGAACTACCTTGAAAACAAATACGACAACATTGGTAAAATCGTATCTTTCACAACCTTCATTAAACGTATCAACCAGGTTTGGTTTGCTCCGGGAAGTTCAGTTGAACAGGCTGACACCTCAGTAGCAGCCAGCGACACTTCTGACTTTGATTTTGATGCAGGCTTTGACTTTGGCGAAGACGACGGCTTTGGTTTTGATGACGATTTTGGCTTTGACGAAGAAGAAACAGCAGCAGCCCCTGCCACACCGGTAGACTGGGTTGACCCAAATATCGAATACAACAGACTTTTGAACGGCGAAGTAACAGTATTCGACATGCTCAAGATTTTGAACGACGCTTACGTAGAAGCAGGTGGTGAAAAAGCTCATTTTGCAGAAATCATGAACGTACTTGAGCGCAAGTTCAACTTTGACGGAAAAGCTTACTACGAAGTTCCTTATGATCCAGCAAAATACCCTGTTGCAAGCCGCGAAGACCTTGCAGGCGTTGTAAACGGTTACCTCACACTTCTTTCTGGATCTCTTGACCGCTTCCTTGACAGCGACCTGAATCCAAAAGTAATGCGCGTAACCTGCCAGCTCAGAAACTTCTCTACAATCGACACTGGTAAAATCATCAATGATGCAAAAGCCTATGCCGCAGAGCACTTTCCAGCAGGCTATACAATCGAAGCAACAGGTTCAGGCGAAATGGAATACACAATGACAAACCTTGTAGTTTCAAGCCAGATTTCTTCTCTCTTGATTTCACTTTTGTCAGTATTCATCATCATCACAATTTCCTTCGGTTCAGGCTGGGCAGGACTTTTGGGAACAGTTCCACTTGCCTTCACAATCCTCTTGAACTACATGATTATGGGATTTGCCGGAATCAACCTTGACCTTGTAACTTCTATCATCGCATCTGTAGCAGTCGGTGTAGGTATCGACTATACAATCCACTTCCTTTCAACTTACAAACAGGAACGTGCCCTTACAGACGACCTTGAAGCCGTTACAAAAACAACCTTCCTTAAGAGCGGACACGGAATCATCACAAACGCTCTTGCCGTAGGACTTGGATTTATGGTTCTCTGCTGCTCAAAATTCCTTGTACTCCGCTACATCGGTATTCTGGTAGCAATCGTAATGTTCTCTTCATCAATGCTTGCCATGACAATCATTCCTGGAATCTTGAACATTTTTGATCCGAAGTTTATACGACCTAAGAAGGAATAGATTATCGGGTCAAGCCCTATAAAGACAGTCATCCCGAACTTGTTTCGGGATCTCAGCACCACATATAGTGCAGATGCTGAATCAAGTTCAGCATGACAGGTCTAATTAGACACCCCAATCTATTAAACAGTTAATTATTTTATTTATAGGAGATATATATGAAAAAGACACTTTTTGGCACATTCGCCGCACTTATGCTTCTTTCTTCAGCAGTTTTCGCTGACGAAAAAGGTTACAAAATCATGAAAGACGTAGCAGATTTCAAAAAACCTGCTTTCTCACAGGCTCAGCTTTTTATTTCTTTGTACAGCAAATCTGGCGACAAAGAAGAAGAATGGGGAGCAATCGAATACGGCCGCGATGTAGACGGACTTGCTTCAGTTGTAATGGACTTCAAGACAGGTTCTAAAAAAGGAACACGCTTCCTTCAGATTGAAAACGAAGGCAACAAACCAGATGACAAATTCATCTATCTTCCAGAACTCAAATCATCACGCCGCGTAAACTCAAGCGAAGGTTCAAAATCATTCCTTGGTACAGACGCAACATACGATGACCTTTCAACACGCGATGTAGAAGAAGACGAGCATACATATCTTAAAGATGAAACAAAGAACGGATATGACTGCTACAACATCAAAGAAGTTCCAAAGGATCCAAAATCTAGCCAGTACGCTTGGCGCCTTACATGGATTGACAAAAAGACAATGTACCCAATCTACACAGAAATGTACGACAAGAACGACGCTCTTGTAAAAACATTGACAGTAGAAAAGATTGAAAAACACGGTGACTACGATATCCCAATGACTAACACACTTGTAAACGTAAAAACAGGTCACAAAACAGTTATGGATATCCGCAAGGTTCTCGTAGACAACGAAATCGGCGGCGGAAAAGGCCTCCCAGCTTCAATCTTCACTCAGAACTTCTTGAATACAGGAAAGTAACGTTTAAATGTCAACTTCGCTGAAGCGAAGTTGATGTTCAGCATAAGGGCACTGAAACATTTAGTTATCATTTTTATGCTGAACAGGGGAAACCCTTCCCCTCACTCCAGCCTACCACTTATTAAACTTAGAGGCATTTATGAAAATTTCAAAAATTTTACTTACAGCCGCAGCACTTTCCCTTGCTACCGCTTCTCTTGCCGCCGACGATTTCGACGACTTCGGTTTTGATGATTTCGGTTCAGAAGGTTCTTCTTCCAGCGGTTCATCTCTTCCAATTGAATTCAGCGGAGATTTGACCCTGGACGTTCGCGATTATTTTATGGTTGATGATCCAAAGGGAATCGGCGAAACAAGCATTGAAGCAACACCACAGGCAAAACTCGGAGTTAAATACGACGGAGGAAAAGCCGCTGCAGACCTTCAGCTTAAAATTGACGAAACAACAATCAAAGAATACCCGATTGATGTAATCGATGAACTCACCCTTTCTGCATACCTTGGAAACTTTACCCTTTCTGCAGGTAAAATGAAGGTAGTATGGGGAAAAGGCGATAAACTCCACGTAATCGACAACTTCAACGCTGATGATTACACAGACTTTATCATTCCAGATTACCTTGACCGCCGTATCTCAACCCCAATGATTCGCGGTGTTTACGCAGTTCCACTCAACAGCCGCACAGTTTCAAACGTAATGATTGAAGGTGTTTACACACCTATTATGCCGGTTGACCGCTTTGCAAGCGATGGTGTTTGGAAGCCAACTAAAGTTTCTGAATTAGAAGAAACTGTAATAGAAGCAGTAGGAACTAATCTGGGATTAAAACAAGCAGCTGTAGATGCAGTTGTCGCAACATCAACTGGAGGTGCAGCAGGAGCAGCAATTGTAACCACAGCAGCTTATCAAACAGCATTAAGAGATTACATTGAGTACCAATCATATGCATCATCTTTTTCTGCAAGCAATTTATATCCAGATACAAACAAATTTAAATATGGTCAGGGTGGTGTACGTGTTACAGGTTCAATTGGTCAGGTTGATTTAGGATTAAGTTATTACTATGGACACTATAAACAACCATCGGTAAACCTTGAAAAATATGCTATATCAAAGAAGGCTCGTTTACTAGGAAGCAGCTCAACTCCTTACGCTCTTCCAGAACTCGCTTACGACAAAAAACAGACTTTTGGTCTTGAATTCTCAACAATTCTCTGGAAGTTCAATCTCCGTGGCGAAGGCTGCTTCAACCTTACAGACGACGTAGCCGGCGACGATCCATGGGTACACAACAACTCTATCCAGTGGCTCGGTGGCTTCGACATCGATCTTCCATTCTGGGACGCAAACCTCAACGTTCAGGAAACAGGAACTTACATCCTTAAGAACAACAAAATTGAAGACAGCATCTACAAGACTCTTGATGTTGACTATGCAGAAACAGGCTACACAAACAACAAACTTGTAGTAAACTTCACAACTTCATTCTTGAACGGAAAACTCGCTCCAGAAGTTACAGCCCTCTACGGCTTTGAACACAAAGATTTAGTTGTAATGCCAAAAGTTACTGTTAAACCTGCTTCAAGCTTCAAAATCATCGCATCTGGCCTTGCAATGTGGACAGCTGATGAAGAAAAGAGTGAATTCGGCTTCTGGCACAAAAACAGCTTTGTTCAGCTGGGTGCAGAAGTTTCATTCTAAAAAATCATAGTTAAACCTTTTAGGGATGTCCAGTTTGAACTTACTGGACATCCTTTTTTATTCAATCTCTACTAAAATCTTTCTAATTTTTCCCTAACATTTTATTAAGAATTTCCTTGCCTTTCACTATATATATATATATACTATATACATCATAAAGATTTGTTATTTAATCAATGGAGGAATTATGAAAAAACTAATTGGAGCAACTTTATGCTTATTTCTGGCTTTCTCTGCATTCGCAGGTGAAAAATTTGAAAACATTGTAGGTGCAGGTCTTACACTTCCAGTATCTGTAACTAAATACAATTCTTCAAGTGATTCAAGAGGCTTTGATGGTAAAAGCTTTACTCAAGTTGGTCTTGGTGCAGATCTTTTCTGGGTTGGAGTTATGAAAGACATGGGTCTTGCCTTTAAGGCAGATTTTGCAATCGACGGTTTTCTAAAAAGCGAGTATGACGACCTTGAAATGGACATTGCACCAGAAAAACCAAAACTGAGCAGCTTATTTGATAAAAAAACATTCGGAGAAATTTCCTTTGATGTAGGAGCAGGTTACGCATTTATCCGTAACGACAAATTTACTCTTGCAGCATTCGGTGTCATCGGAGTAACTGCAACTGCGAATGAATATGAAGCAACTCATGATGGCAACACTGCTAAAATGAATTTTAAATCAGCTTCCTTTGATTTTGGAGCAGATATTTTTGCAAACTACAAAATCGTAAAAGGCTTTGGAGTTTTTGCTGATTTAGCATTCAAGGGAATGGCTGGCTCAACAACTGTAAGCGTTGAAATTCCAGAAGTAACTCCAGGAGTGTCATTTGAAAATTCAACAACAACGTCAACAATCGGATTTAAGTTTGCACCAACAATCGGTGCGTCATTCGCATTCTAATTAATCAAATCTGGGGATGAATACAAAGGCTATTCATCCCCTTTTATCATTTATGCAGTTTACAGCTTTCTCAGGAGGCAAAAGATGAAAAATCTGCTGAAATCCATTTTATTTCTTACCGCTATTTCAATTTTTACACTAACATCTTGTGCAAATGGTTCTTCTGGAGGCGGCAACGATAATTCAGAAGAAATTAATCTAGCAAGATCAATTACAATTTCAGATATATCTTTTGATTCCTTTAATTACACCCTTGAAGCAAATACAACCGCCCCTGACGGAACCAGCATTGCAGCCGCTGCCAACAATCATGCGACTACTGCCGTCGCCAGCAAAGGAAAAATCAGCTGGAACATGGCAGAATCTTTCCACAACGGCATTCTTGGCGGAAATGACTACGAGGTTTATTTTTCTTACGAAGGAGCCTCAATCAGCAATACAACAGTTTCTTACTGGCCGGAAATTAAATACGAAATCAACTGTCCTGAACTTGTTTATCTTTACAACGGTTCAGGCCAAACATATCAGTACCCGGAAATTATCATAAACAATTACAATCAGTCAGACATAAAAATAGAAAAGAGTTTAAGGACTACGGGAGCTCTTCTCGACTTAGAACAGTTCAAAGAATTTGTAGACAATAAAGACAATATTATAGAAACAGATGAAAACGGTAAGGTAATAGAAAGCACAGCAAAATCTGCCTACCTTAATTTTAATATTTACCCTGTAAAAATTAACGAACTGGAAGATGCCGGTCGTTTATGGGAGACAGGTCAAATAACCTACCTTGTAAAACAGGAAGTAGAAGTTAAATATGTACAGGCGGAATACAGTGCCGGTTCTTACGAAGCAAAAACCTACACAGCAAACCCAAATGAAAATTCAACAGAAGCACTGGAAGCCGGTGGTAAAATAGCTTACCAGTGGCAGATGTCAGATACTGGAAACAGCTGGCAAGACGTAAGCGGTGCCACTTCCCGTTTCTATAAAATTCAGGAAGCAGATACAGGAAAATATCTTCGCGTAATAATGACTCAGACAATGCAGGCAGCCAGCGGAGAAAAAACTCTTACTCCACTCACCTCTAAATCATCAGACAAAATTCTAAACGGCATAAAGGCCGCAAACCTTTATTACGACTTAGTCACAGTTACAGGAGGAGAATTCCTTCCATCATGGGTAAAAGGAACTCTAACAACAATTTTTGATTCAACAATTGATCTGGATGGTAACTTTAAAACTTCAATAAACCCCAAATACGCTTCAAATAAAAGTTTTAAGGACCTGCAGGTTTCTCAAAATGTTGATATAACAATTACCCGCGCAAATTTTCAGTCTTTCGACACAAGCGTATATGTGCCTGTAACATCAAAACTAAAAGATGATGAACTTCCTTCCCTTTCAACAGATACAAAAAAAATTACAGACGGTTATGTAAGCTTTAACACTATAAATGCAGACCTTGAATTTTCAAACGACAACAAAAAGACCTGGACAGAAATGCCTATAGAAGAATTCGCTGCCAATGCAGGAGACCTTCTCTACTTCAGAAAAAAAGCCTTTGGAACTCCTAATACAGAAGGTTATATAAAAGAAAGTTCTCCTTTGTCTATAACAGTAAAAAGCGAAAACCTTGGAAAACTTGTTGCCGGCAGCGGTGCAATAAGCAGCTTAAATATGATGGATTTAAAGCTTGTAAAGAGCACAAAAGGCGGAGCAACAATACTTACACCAGTCATAACACATAAACAGCCTTATTACTTCGATTATAAAATTGATTACGAAATTGACGGACTTGAACTTTCTATGTGGCAAACCAAAGGTGCTTATAAAAACTCTGATGACTGCTTTGTATTAGAAAAAGACAATTCTTTTGCTAAAGATAACTATCAGATTAACTGTGTAGTCAAAGTATATACAAAATCAGATGAGGATGGAACTGAATGCGTTCTCATACTTTCAAGACAGATTTCTTTGAAGATTGAATAAGGAGAAAGATTATGAAAATTAAGAAGCTTTTATACATTTTTGCCACAAGTCTTATTTTTGCAGGCTGTTCAAACCTTCTGGAAGATAATTTTAATAGCTCTTCTTCCGTTAGCAGTTCAAACTCAGAAACAAAAGGAGAAGCAAGCCTTAAAATTGCCCTTGCAGACGATAGCTCAAGAACTGCACTCCCTCAGTACTCAAAAAGCGACCTTACCCTGCTTACCCTGCGCTATGCAGAGAACTATTCAGACAGTGTATTAGACACTACAACTTCAGATGAAGTTACCGTAGGAGTCTGGAAAAGTGAAGCCGAAATGTCAGAGCAAAGCCTTGCCTTCCAAACAGGAACCTACACCTTCAGATTGGTTGTAGTAGCAAAAGGCGGCGCTGTTTTTGGCGACGAACAGAGAATTACAATCAATAAGGGAGAAAATACACTAACCTTCTCTCCTACTATGGAATTCTTTCTTACAGATTATTCTGGAAACGGAAATCTTTGCATTAAAATGCGCTACAACACAAAAAACGTTGCAAAAGTAACAGCAGGCATTTACTCAATAAGAGGAGAAGAAATTCCAGGCTTTAATGATGAAGAGCTTACTCTAACAAGCAGCGGACAAACGAAATACGAAAAGACAGACATTCCTGCCGGAAACTGTATTGTAATCTTTAAATTCTTTGCAGATGAAGCAAAAACCCTTTTGTTAGGAACCTACCGTGAATACGCTTCTATTGTAGACGGTTTAACAAGTACTTCTGATTGTGTCGTAAATTCACTGGGAAATCTTTTTAGCATTACACTTGAAACTAATGGAGGAACTTTAAAAAACGCATCCACATTCCCAGGTTCTTACACAAGACAGTCTGCTGACATTACTTTACCAGACGCCTCAAATATTGAATACGAAAACCATGATTTTGCAGGCTGGTACACGGATCCAGATTTTACTGGAAGCGAAATGTCTTTTATTCCAAGCGGAACTACAGGAGACCTTGTTTTATATGCAAGATGGATTCCAAAAATTATAATCTCCTACTCTCCAAACGGAGGAAGCATTAAAACAGACCGCCAGATTGCAACACCAGATTCAGATGGTACAATAACCTTGCAAACACCTGACGAACTTGGACTTACCCCACCAAAAAGCGGAATAAAATTTTTAGGCTGGGGTCTTACAGGTACAACAGTCATTCCTTCAACTGCTGTATATCATGAAGAAGCCTACGACTTTACACCTTTAGCAGACAGTGAAGACACCACTCAAAAAGAGTCCTTTGTTATTTACGACAAAGACAGCAGCGATACTGAAATAACAAGTGCAAAAATTTTAACAAAAGAAAACCTTGTTCTTTACGCAATCTGGACTTTATCTCAAATAAATCCTGATCCAAACAATAAAAATGCAGCAAGATCATTATTAGATTTTGATGGCGACGGACTTACAGACTGGGAAGAAGTTTATCAATATCATACAGACCCTATGTGTAAAGATACAGATGGCGACGGCTGGACAGATAAACAGGAGCTTACCTTATATAATCAAGATAAACTATCCTTCAGTCCTCTTATTGCAGACACACCTTTTGTTGATGTAGAAATTACCGGAAAACCAGAAATTTACTATGTTTACACGAATACACAGGGTAAAAATATAACAGAAATTCAAACTACAACAGAAGGAACAACTGGTAGCCATTCCGAAACCAACACAAACACAAAAAGCTTTAATATGACCCATGGCTGGAATGCCAGCACAAGCCACAAATGGGGGACGAAAACTACACTTAGCGCCGGCGGCGCAGGTCAGTTAGCTGCAGGCTGGCACAAAACTGAAAAAACTTACGAAGGCGGATTTACTATCGGTTTTTCTGGCAGTTACTCCTCGGGAGATACCTACACCTTTGCAAATTCTGATACAGCAGGCTGGTCAAAATCCTGGCAGAACGGCCGAAATATAAGTGAATCTAACAGTAAAACAATTACGGGCGGAAAAGTAGTAATTCCTGTAAAACTTAAGAACAAAACCGAAGTTGGCTATACAATAAAAGCCATAACCATAGCAATAAACAAATTGCCTTATGGAAAAAAGAATCTTAAAGTTCCTATTGGCAGCTATTCTACAAATTCAGCCATGACTCTCCGCCCTAACTCAGAAACTGGTCAATTTAATATTACCCTCAACCTTACTACAGGAGAAACAGAGCAGCTTTTAAAATATTCAAATACAATTCTTGTAGAAATTTCAGGCTTTCAGATTACAACATTTAAAGACAGCCAGTCCGGCAACAACGACTTTACAGAAGCACTTACAGAAGTTCGTGCCCGCACGGCAGCAGTCTACATAGACTGCGGTTTAAATAACAAAAAAAGAATACCAAAAACCTATAACGTTGCTGTAAAAAACAAATTTAATCCTGAAGCAACAAGTTTAAATGACCAGTACCAGCCGGTGACATTAAAAGAAATTTTTAATGAAATCCTTCAACTGGAAGAAAATTCCACTTCTAAAAATGGTTACGAGCTATACACCCATGCAAATGGCAAAAAGACTTTAAAAACACTTTATGGCGTTACTAACGGAGCTACACCTAAAGAAGGTTCCTGGTACATTGATCACACCCGTATGGATAACGGAATATTAAAAAAGGATAATTATCCATCTTTCTGGGACGGAAATAAACTGGATGCCTGGAATTTTGAAGACATTACTGTAAATGCAGGTGATGAAATAAACATTTACTTTGATGTAGATATGGATGAAGATAATGTTCCTCTTAATGTAGAAAAAATACACGGTATAAGTGACTATAAAAAAGACACAGACGGTGATTACCTTACAGATTACCAAGAAATTTACGGCTGGTATAAACCTGGTCTTCATAAAGAAGCATACCGAAATGAGATTCAGGATTATGCTGATAATGAAGATAACCGGGTTTATTCAAATCCTGCTCTGAAAGATACCGACGGAGATGGTCTGGATGATTACTCTGAAAATGGTATAGTAGACCCTGATCCTATATTCTCTTATATAAGAAACGACAGAAGAATAAACACCGCTAAATGTTTTTACACTACTAACCTGCTTTCAGAAAAAAAGGAAAAACTTGATCTTACTGAACACGGAAACGAAGATGAAGCAAATCCTGCAACCATGTCTGTTCCTATAGAAACAGACATGGATACAATTTACCTTGATATTACACCAAGAAATGATTTTGCCGTAATTCAATATCAAACAACGGTAAAAGATGAACATGGAACAGAAACATATGAATGGCGCGATTTAAAGTCAACCTCAAAAATAAGCCTGAATATGGGAAAAAACATAATTAAGCTTAAATCATACGTTACAAACTATACACCAGAAAATGAAAGTGAAAAAACAGAATATTTCTGGAATGTTGTGGTAATCTCTACTTTTAAAGACTTAAAGAATTTTAATGTTGAACCTTTGAAAAATGAAGACGGGGCTGTAATTATTTCCTGGGATGCCTATTCAGACACAAGAACAGACGCCTCTACCGGCGGTTACGTTCTTTACGGAAGGAAAAGCAATACAGAACCAGCAGACATTGACAGCTACCTAACTCAGACAAAACTTATGGGAGCAGGAACCAGTACATCAAATCTGAAAGAAAAAGATGAATTCTTTATAAAACTATCATCAGACCAGATTGGCTCTACAAATACAGTTACACTGAATCTTGAATCTCAAAAAGATTACTGGATATATCTTTACGCTTATGCCCATAAATCAACTGCAGACACCTTTATCAAAAAGCAACTTGCTAAAGACAGTTTTAAAACAGAATTAAGCAGAAAAACAAGGCTCTGCTTTTATGCCCACTATGTAAAAGATATAGAAGATGAAGACGGTGGCTGCGACCCTCAATACTACTGGTCATTCTCCGGAAATAACGACTGTATAGATTTAACCAAATGCGAACTAAAATCAAATCGAACTCAGGATTTTGATGTTAAAGACGAGGGCGATGCCTTGTATTATACCTTTGGAGGAGAGGGCAACTTTGTTGACTATTATGCATCAACCCCTGTAAAGTTTTCTACCAGTACTAAAAAAGTAATCAGCGAAGTTTCCCGCGATGAAGAACATATTTTTACCCTTTACTGGAACGCCTGGGAAAAGGATCCTGGAAGTTCTGATGACTACCTTGGTTACGTAAAGGCAGACTTCCATTACTCCCCTGCAGAGGATAAATGGACTTGCACATGGGAGCCAGGAGGAGGTAAAGGAAATGGAGTACTTACAACATCTTTTGGTGGTTCTAGTACAATAAAAAAAGGACAAAAAACAAATGGAAATGTCTGGAAGTTATATAACCCAAGTTATGGTGAAATCGAAATGCACTGGGACTGGTCATGGGATGTTGAAACTGAAGACGACTTGAAAAATAATCAGGGCAAGTAAGGGACTCTAATTTTTTCAAGATTATATTAATCACCTTCCAAAGCGGAAGGTGATTTTTTTGGTTTAAAGTAAACGAAACTTTTTGCCTTTTGTAACAATCAGATATATAATTAATTAAATAGAATATTTTAATCGTATACAATTTTAAGGAGACAACTATGGCCGATTATGAAGAGCCTCGCGTACTTGCAATTATCTTAGGCGGTGGAAAAGGAACCCGTCTTTACCCTCTTACAAAAGAGCGTTCAAAACCAGCAGTTTCATTCGGCGGTAAATACCGAATTGTAGATATTCCAATTTCAAACTGCATCAACTCTGGTTATAAGAAAATTTACCTTCTTACCCAGTTCAATTCAGCTTCACTCCACCTTCACATTTCAAATTCCTACAATTTTGACCGCTTTTCTAACGGTTTCGTAGAAATTCTTGCCGCAGAGCAGACACTTGAACATTCAGGCTGGTATGAAGGAACTGCAGACGCCGTTCGCAAAAACTTCATCCACTTTAAGACTCAAAAGCCTACTCACTACATCATTTTGTCTGGAGACCAGCTTTACAAGATGGATTTGAAGGCATTTATGGATGCCCACATCAAATCTGGCGCAAATATCACTATTGCCGCTACTGCAGTAAACCGTCAGGATGCAACCGGCTTTGGTATCATGAAGATTGACAGCGAAAACAACATCAAGGAATTCATGGAAAAACCAAAGGCAGATTTGAACATCGACGCATGGAAGATTCCAAAAGAAGCCCGCGATCCAGCCCTTCCTGAAGAAAAAGAATACCTTGCTTCTATGGGTATCTACATTTTTGATGCTCAGACAATGGAAGATATGCTGGGTGGCGAAAATGAGCGCTATACAGACTTTGGTAAAGAGATTATTCCGCTTGCAATCGGCAAGAAAAAGATCTGCTCATATACCTTCGACGGCTATTGGGAAGATATCGGAACTATCCGCAGCTTCTATGATGCAAACATTGAGCTTACATCTGACCAGCCACGCTTCAACTTCTACAGCGCTGTAAAACCAATTTACACACATGCCCGCAACCTGCCACCTTCAAAAATCAACAAGGCCGACATTGACCACACTTTGACTTCTGAAGGATGTATTATTTCTGACAGTAAGCTTAAGAACAGCGTAATTGGTGTACGTTCTGTTATTAATGAAGGCTGTGAGCTGGATGGCGTTATCATGATGGGTGCCGACTATTACGATACTCATGAAGAAAAAGCCGCTTATAGAAAGGAAAAAACACCTGTTACAGGTATCGGAAAGAACTGTAAGATTGCAAAAACAATCATCGATAAGAACGCAAGAATCGGTGATAACTGTAAAATCGGTGTTTCCGGCAAGAAATACGAAGACGGTGACCACGGAAGCTTCTACAGCGCAGACGGAATCATCGTTATCCGTAAGGGTGCAGTAATTCCAAGCGGTACAGAAATCTAAAGAATAGAAGAATAATACCGATAATTAAAGCGATGTCTAAAAAAGGCATCGCTTTTTTTTATGTCTCAGGCAAGTTTTATGCATTTGAAATTGCATAAATATACAGTTTTTATGCATAAAGATTTCAAAACCACTATACATAGTTCCTAAAGTGTATAATTTCGTATTTTTTGCGATTTTCGGACTTATAAATTTTATTATACACTATTTTCACCCGCCTCTTTTAAATAAAAAAAAGACTGTATTAAATACCTTACATGTAAAGCAAATAATACAGTCTTATTTTGTATACAATTTAAAATCAGCTAATCTTCGTCATTTTCGCCTAATTTTCGGTGTAAAGTCTTACGTCCTATACCCAGAATATCAGCAGTTTTACTCTTATTTCCGTCATTAAAGGCAAGATTTTCTTTAATAATAATAAGCTCTGCTTCTTCCATTGGCATACCAATTGGAATTGTAATTACCTTTTCATCGCTCTTTTCGCGCACGCTGGATGGTAAATCATCAATTTTGATTTCTTCTCCGTTACACATAACAACTGCACTTTCTACGCAGTTTTTAAGTTCACGGATATTTCCAGGCCAGCTGTATTTTAGCATTGCAGCTTTTGCCCTGTTATCAAAGCCCTTGATGTTCTTTTCGTTTTCGATGTTGAACTCGCGCAAAAAGGAATGCATCAAAAGAGGGATGTCATCTTTTCGCTCTCGAAGACTTGGCATTTCAATTCTTACAACGTTCAAGCGGTAATACAAATCTTCGCGGAATTTTCCGTTCTTAACTTCTTCTTCAAGATTGCGGTTTGTAGCAGCTACAACGCGAACATCCACACTGATAGTTTCTGTTCCGCCTACCCGTTCAAATTTCTTTTCCTGCAGAGCACGCAAAAGCTTAACCTGAGTTGCCTGATTAATTTCTCCAATTTCGTCCAAAAATAAAGTTCCGCCGTCTGCAAGTTCAAAGCGTCCTTTACTCATGGAATCGGCTCCGGTGTAGGCTCCCTTTTCGTGACCAAAAAGTTCGCTTTCCAAAAGGGTCTCACTCAGGGCTGCACAGTGGACAGAAATAAAAGGCTTATCTTTTCGCGGTGACTGATTATGAATTGCGTGGGCAACCAGCTCCTTACCAACACCGCTTTCACCGGTAATCAGAACACTGGCTTTGGCAGGGGCAGCTTTTTGAATCATGGTTCGCACGTGATTAAGCTCGGAAGATTTTCCAATCATCTCATCAACCGAGTCTGCCTTGTTGAGCCTTGCCAGAAGTTCCTTATTCTGGTTTGCAAGTTCCTTTCCGCGAAGGGCATTTTTTACAATCAGGTTCAGGTGATCAAGATCAAGCGGCTTGGTCAAAAAATCATAGGCACCGGATTTAATTGCATTGGTTGCGTCTTCAATGCTTCCGTGGCCTGTCAAAACAATAATAGGAATTCCGGGATTTTCTGTCGTAACACGACGCACAACTTCCTCGCCCGAAATGCCGTCCATGCGAAGGTCGGTAATTACAAGGTCAATTCCGCCTTTGGCAATCAGGGCAAGACCTTCCTTTCCGCTGGCAGCTTTTTTTACCTCGTAACCTTCAAGTTCAAAATTGTCGGCAAGTCCATTACGGATATTTTCTTCATCATCAATAGTAAGTATTGTAAACATGTTGCCTCTCTGTAAGGCGGCCGATCAGAGCCGCCGGAGTTTTATTTCAAGAGTTTTGTATTGTCCTGAGGGAGCGGAAATGTAAGGGTAAAAACACTGCCCCTTCCTTCCTGCGACTGCACCTGAATCTCGCCTGAAAATTCCTTTACGATTTTATAAACCATGGTCATTCCAAGTCCGGTGCCGTTTGCTTTAGTTGTAAAATATGGCTCAAAAATACGGCTTACAGTCTGAGAATCCATTCCAATTCCGTTATCGCTGATTTTTATTACGTATTTTATGCCGTTAGTGCCGCATTCAATCTTAAAAAGTCCCTTAAAAGCAGAATCATCATCTGCTTTTCGCTCAATATTACATTCCGGGAATTTAGATTTAATTGCCGCAAGCGCGTTCTGTGAAAGATTCATAATCACTTCGCGCAAAAGCTTTTCATCAATCATAATTCGCTGGCTCGAATTAGAAATAACTTCCACTCCAACATTAAAGCGGTTGAACTCGGCCTTAAAAAAGTCTGCAATGTTTTTTATCAGAAGAGCCGGGTCTTTTAGCTGCAAAGTGGCATTTACAGGGCGGACTGCAAACAAAAAGTCCATTACAAGGCGGTTTAAGTGCTCAATTTCTTCATTTACAACATCAATATGGTCTTCTACAAACTTTTTTGCAGGTAAAAGGTCATTATTTGCGCGTGCCTTTTCCAGCGCCTTCTGCACCAGCTGAATGTGAATTGAAATTGCTCCCAGCGGATTTTTAATGTCGTGAGCCATTCCTGCAGCAAGATTTGTAAGATTTGCCAAATTTTCCATGCGGTGAGCAAGCACATCCTGATTTTTTTTGTCGGTTACATCGCGGATAAGGATTACCCGGCCGCATAAATCGCAGTTTTTAACAAGAGGATTAATCTGAATGTTCAAAAAACGCACGTTTCCGGCTTCATTTACCACAGAAAAGTCTTCCGAAGAGTTTGTTGTACCCTTCTGGGCGCAGTTTTTAATAAAAGCTGCAATATCAGCGTCATCAATCAGCTCCCACAAAGGCACTGTACCGGGATTTGTATCATCAAGATGGGCAGAAAAGTTCAGCTGATTTTCTGAAACCCGGTTACTCTGCAAAAGCCTGTAATCTTTATCTACAATTATGATTCCCGCCGAAAGGGATTCCATAATTGAATCATAATTTTCAATTTCACTTGCCATATCCCCCAAAAGAGAAGCAAGCTGTTCCCGAGAAAACTTATCGATTTTCTGAGTTACTCGTTTTACATAACCGCGCATTTGAAAATATTTCCGCCTCTTGCATTTAATGCCGCAAGGTCACGAAGAAGAATTTCCAGCGCCCCCTGCGGAGTCTGATTATAAAGAGTTATGTTATCCCAGGTATTTCTGAGGATTTTTGTAGTTTCAAAAGCCGCTTCTGCCCCTTCAGGAGTATTTTTGAGCGGTCGCTGGCGAAGCATTATGTTTTCCAAAAAGATTTTTAATTCAACACGAGGGTTAAAGTTCCCGCATTTCTTTACAATATCAGAAATTGAAGGATAATTTTTCTTTACAATGGAATCAAAAAGCAGATCCGACTGAGCCTTAATGTCTTCCGGCTTTACAGGAAGGAAGGTCAAAAGATATTCGTTTATGGAGCCGCTAAAAGCGTCGTTGTGGAAAACGCGGGTAATTACATCTTTCTGCTCGCTAACTGAGCGGTCTTTAAAGTTATAGGTTCTTACACGCGAAAGAATTGTCTGCATGATTGCGTTTCTTTTAGAAGTTAAAAGAATAAATACTACATCAGCAGGAGGCTCTTCAAGAATTTTTAGAAGGGCGTTACGCACACTGGACTGCATGCGCTCTGCATTTTCGATGATGATTGTTTTTTTGCCCTCTTCGCTCTTAATATGAGCCCAGGCTTCCATGTTACGAATCTGGCTTACAGGAATTGAATCGTAAAGAAAGTCTGTTTCCAGGTCTAAGGATTTTTTTTCCAGTCCATCGCAGATTTTTTCCAGCTCTTCATAGTCAGGAAGTTCGCGGGGAAAGTCCAGTTTTTCAAGATTTTCGTTTATATCAGCAATTATCGTGCCGATTTTATTAAGGTTTTTATCGCCCTGCCACAAAATGTCGCTAAAGCGGAGGGTTAATTTTCTTATACTTCGCAAAAAAAGATAGCGGGCAGCATTCAAAAAAGTCGCATTAGAAGATACTGCATTCAAAAAGGTCTTTTTAGAGGCAGAGATTTCCAAAAAAGCAATCCCGTGGTCCCAGTAAAAGGATATTTGTACAGGTAAGAGCCTTATGCTGCAGGCAGGAAGGACAGGTACAGTCAAAACGGCGGCTGCCCCCCTGGTGGCAGGAAAGAATACGGGCTGTTTCAAGCGCCGCAGTTAATTTTCCGCTTGCCTCTGAGCCTGAAAAAAGCACAGCACCCGGCAGGAGCTTATTTTTAATATCAGAAATTAAGTCTTTTGAAACAGACTGATTAACAAGATTTTCGTACATTAGGCAGCCTCTACAGTTTTTTGAAGCAGTGGCGAAGAAAATACAAGCCCCATCAGATGAGCAAAAAAGCTTTCTTTAAGAAGATTTCCCAGGTTTACAAAAGGCTGCACATTCAGAATGAAAATAATGAGGCAGACAATTGCAAAGCCTTCTACCAGCCCGAATAAAAGTCCAAGTCCCCGGTCAAGGCTTTTTAAGAGCGTAATCTGAAAGATTTTTTCCAGAATCATTTCGCAGATTTTTACAAGAAGAAAAACTGCAACAAAAACAATTAAAAATCCAAGTACATTGCAGGCAAGCGGACTATTGATTTTTGCAAGCAGGGCTGCTGCAACCTTTTTATAAAAGAAAACACCCCCGATAATTCCAAGTACCCAGGCAGCTTTTCCAAATACCTCGGCTAAAAAGCCCTTGCAGAAGGCAACGAGTCCAAAAATCACAATCAAAATACAGAAAAAATAATCAACTGGCACAAAGGTCATTTTGTTTCCTCGTATATAATTTCGGCAATTTTCTGCGCAGGCTTTTGCTCTCCGCAAAGTTTTTTAAGTTCTGCGGCAAAGTTTTCGCGAACAGAAGGCTCCAGCATTTTTGTAAGTTCTGTTTTCATGTTTTCAGAAGTTGCAGCATCTCCAATCAGAACAAGGGCAGAATGATTTTCTTCAAAGAATTTTGCATTGTCTACCTGATCACCGCGGGTTCCACTTCCGCACAAAGGAATTAAAAGCATTGGCTTATAGAGAACCGCAGCCTCCCAGATGGAGTTTGCGCCGGCACGGGAAAGAACTACATCGGCTGCCGCAACAACATCAGGCATTTCCTTGTAAATAAACTGATAAGGCTTGTAGGAGTCGCCGTATTTTTCTTTAAGCTCCCCTTCCCTGTTTTCATCATTATTCAATAGTCCAGTCTGGTGAACCACAGTAAAACGCTGGCATAGCCAGTCTAAATTATCAAAAACAAGATTATTTATCTGGCGGGCACCTGACGAACCTCCCAAAACCAGAAGCAAAGGCTTACCGCTTGTCTGGATGCCTAAAAAACGCCTGCCCTGAAGGCCATCAGCCTTATAAAATACCGGACGGACAGGATTTCCGCTTACAATAACCCGTTCTTTATCAGCCTCAGAAAGCAGATTTTTTGTTTCTTCAAAAGAAACAAACATTTTTTTAGCAGATTTAAAATTAATTCTGTTGGCAAGGCCCAGCGAAAAATCACATTCATGAGTATAAACAGGAATATGCAAGAGACGGGCCGCAATACATGGAGGAACGCTTACAAAACCACCCTTAGAAAAAAGTACGCAGGGACGGTTCTTTTTAAGGATGAAAAAGGCAGAAACAAAGCCTGCGAAAATCTTAAATAAATCAAAAAAATTCTGAAGGGAAAAATAGCGGCGAAGTTTTCCGGAAGGAATACCGTAAAACTTTTCTACAGAAGGCTTACCAGACTCGCTCACGGCACTTTCTACGATTTTTTTATCCATACCTTTTGAACAGCCAAGCCAGATTATTTTCAGAGTCTGGTCTGAGCCAGACGCTCCTGCAAATTTTTTTATTTCATCGGCAACGGCAAGGCCCGGGTAAATATGCCCCCCGGTACCGCCGCCTGTAAATGCTACAAGATTTTTGTTTAATTTCATACTATATAATATAGCATAAAAAATGAGTTTGCGCTATTTGGCACAATAAGATGCCTGAGCCTAGTAGACAAAATTGCTGTCTCGTAATTGTGTAAGAAGTTCTATTGTTTCTGCTTTATTTTTTTCAGAAAGAGTAGGATTAATTTCTTCAAAAAGAGCCCTGAAATTCTGGTCATTCTTGGCTGTGCTTTCCGGTAGCACTAGATTATATTTTTCTGCAAGCCCTGTTCTGATACGGTTTCTGTGCTCTATACAGACAACAGTTTCAAAAAGTGTACCAAAATCTGTAAGGTAAACATTGCTTCCGTTGTCATTAAAAATTACAGTTCTATCATATTCTTTTAAGATAGCCTTTGATTTTTGACCGTTTTCTTCCTTTACATCACATTCAATGCGCGAAAGCATCTGCCCCTGAACGTATACCATACCAAGAATAACTTCGCCATCCTCATATTTTTCTGAATAATATACTGCAAAATCATCACTATCTTCGGATTTAGCAATCCACATATCAGAATAATTTTCTACAATATACATACCAAGCTGCTCAGCAACCTTTGCAACGCTCTTAAGATTACGTAGTTTTTCTGACTTAATTGTGATAGTCTTTGCAAAAGTAAGATTTACCAGAGCAAAAAGGGCTAAAATTAAAGACGTAAGTTTTTTCATGTGCTGCCTCCAAAAGTATGATATTTAATTATATGTCTGAAAGAGTCAAAAGACAAAAAAAAATCAGAAATCCTTTTTATAGTTGAAGTATTTTTCTGAAATAATAAAAACTTTCCGATAATAAAATTATGAAAAAGTCTGCTTTTATTTTGTTTTTCTTCTTTCTATTTAATTTTTGTTTTTCACAAAGCCTTCCTTCTTCCCTATATGGCATCTGGGAAGGGAAAGACCGCATTGTTTTTTTTGAAGAAAGTGAAGATGAGAGTGGAAAGCCACAGGCAGTGATTCTTCTTAAGGAATATTACGGCTGGTATTATGACAGAGCCGTTGAACCTAAAGAGTATGATGAAAAGGAGCCGAGAGTTCGTAATACAGGAACTACTAAAAAAGCCCAGCAGATTTACCTTGATGTAAAAAATTTGAAAGAAAAGGAAGGTCAGTTTACTGCTTTTGAGCTGGAAACAAGGCTTTCTCACCGGCAGAAAAATCTTGTTCCACTTTTGATTGCAGACGACAAAATCTTCCTTGATTTTTATCTTCAGGATGAAAATGATAAAAATATGTTTGTCGGACATTCCCTTTCCCGCGGAATTACAATGAATGAAGAGCCTTTGAAGGAAAATATCGGAGTTTTTTATCTGACAAAAGAAGGTAATTCTTATTACGACGTACGCTACTGGAAATCTGATATGGATTATGAAAGCCAAAAGGTTAATTTTATCCGTGATGATGTCAGTTTTATGATCCCAAAACACATAATTTCGCAAAATCAGAATTATTCCTGCGTAAGCGGGCGAAGTAAAAAAATCAGAAATCCCCAGGGAGCAATCTCTTTTGAAAAACGGGGCGTAAAGTATATGGGTGGAAATGCCGCAGACTCTCCTTTTTTAATTCTTGATAAAGAGCCTTATCTTGTCCGCCTGGCTGATAAAAAGACCTTGGAAGATTTAATGAAGATAGTAAAAGGGGCTAATTCACGCCGTAAGTCAGATCCCCCGGCACTTTTCCCGCCTCATGATCCTCCTCTGGACTGGCACTGGGATTTAATCGACGCCCTGGAAAAAAATAACCCTTATATTCAGGCTGTGCGTCAGCGCCAGAAGGATTTTGGACTTCGTGCGAAAGATTTACAATAGTTTATTATATAGAAGGATTTTAATTATGAAAAAAGTATTTCTTGCTTTGATGGTTTTAAATTTCAGTTTTCTTTTTGCAGTTCCAAAAGCAATAATTAAGGACGGTGCAATCTTACACTGCTGGTGCTGGTCATTTAAAACTATAGAAGAAAAACTTCCGGAAATTGCAGCAGCCGGTTTTACTGCAATTCAGACTTCTCCTATAAATACCTGTCTCCCGGGCGAAAATGGCGGGCTTGAACTTTTTGGCCGTAACGGGGGCGGAAAGTGGTATTACCAGTATCAGCCGATAGACTGGAAAATAGGAAACTATCAGCTGGGAAATCGCGAAGACTTTGAGCGTATGTGCAGAAAGGCAGAAAGTCTTGGAATCGGCGTGATTGTAGATGTCGTTCCAAATCATACCACACCTAAAAAAGAAGCACTTAATGCAGATTTTGTAAAGGCCTGCGGAGGAATGGATAAGCTTTACCATGCAAACAGCAGTCAGTCTGTAAAAAGTTTTGCAAACAGACTTCAGGCAACAAGCCATTCTATGGGCGGTCTTCCGGACGTAAACACAGAAAATCCCCTCTTTCAGACTTATTTTATGACCTTTATGAACGATGCCATTGATTGCGGTGCAGACGGTTTCCGTTTTGATACTGCAAAACATATCGCCCTTCCTGATGACCCGCTTGACCCTGCTGCAACAAAAAATAACTTCTGGCCTGTATTCACCGGGCAGGAGGCGGTTAACGGAATTAAACTTCATAGAGCCGGAGATTTGTTCTTGTACGGCGAAGTTTTGCAGGCAGAAAACACCCGCGAAAAAGATTATGCAAAGTATCTTGCAGTTACAGCAAGTCATTACGGAAAAACTCTTCGCAGTCAGGTAAAAAGCGATTCTCTTTCTGCAAAATATCTTAAAAACTGGCGCAACGATGCTGGTGGAGACCGTCTTGTAACCTGGGTTGAATCTCACGACACTTACGCAAACGAAGGAGAAAGTGCAAAGCTTACAAATTTCCAGCTTCGTGCAGGCTGGGCAGTAATTGCGGCACGAAAAGAAGGTACACCTTTGTTTTTCAGCAGGCCAAAGGGCGCAGAAGGAGTGCAGTTTCCGGGGGCATCAAAAATAGGAGATGCCGGAAATGATGAGTTTAAAAATCCTGAAGTAATTGCAGTAAATAATTTTAGAACTGCAATGCGTGGCGAAGATGAAAACATTTTTAATGCTGATGAAGATGGCGGAACTAAGATTTTATGCATTGAACGCGGAAAAAAAAGGGCTTGTAATTATTAACGCAGGAGAGGGAGTTAAGTTTAAGGCAAATACCTCTCTGCCAGATGGTGTTTACACCGACAGAGCTCACGACCTGCAATTCAAAGTAAAAAAAGGCATTATTACTGGAAAATTGAACTCTCAGCAGATATATGTAGTCTACTAATTTATAAAATATTTAAGAAATTTCTTAATATTTTTAAATAATTTTATTTACAACTATTAAAAAATGTTATATTATAATTTTCGGTTATAGTTATAACAAAAAGATATTTTTAAGAAAGGGGGCAAAAATTATGACAAAAGAACGTTTTGTATGTGAGTCTATTGATAAGGCTCTGGCACAGTGTTTTAATCCTGAAGTTTCCTGCGAAAAATACAACAAGTATCTTTTTAAGCTTGAAGGCAAGTTTGTTGATCTGGTTAGAAAAAACAAGATGTCTTACAACGAGTTTGCCCAGACAGACGACATTCTTGTTAGAATGAAGCATAAAAAGGTCGAAAGAATTGCAAGAGCAAAAGCGAAATAATTAATCTTAATGTTTCGCTTTAAGCCAGTTACTTACAAGGCTTACAAATTTAACATAAACTAAAGCTCCCAGCAGAGCTCCCAATGTATCTGCCATCCAGTCAAAAACTGATGCAGATCGTCCGGGAACAAAGCTCTGATGTATTTCATCACTTATTCCCCATAAACTTATAATTAAAAGCGGCAGCCAGACCTTTTTATAGGATTTTATATTGCAGGCAAAGGCTGTAAAAAAGCAGAATCCCGAATAACAGAAAAAATGCACCACCTTATCAGCATTCCAGAAGGAAGGCATATGTTCAAGATGTTCTTGTGAAGAAAGATAAAAGCTGCAGCTGGCAATAAAGATTGACGGAATCCATTTTAATATTTTTTTAAGCATCATATTTTCCTTAAAGTAAAATCATAATACTGTATTTGGCGAATTTTGGTCAAAGGTGTATTTTCTTCATCAATCTCATTTCCCCCGATTTTCAATTCCCCGTTTTTCCTCTATAATATAGATATGTTTACATATCTTGCAAAACTTGGCGAGCTTACTTTGAAGGGCTCGAATCTTCGCGATTTTGAAAATCTTCTGGCAAGAAATACCAGAAAGTGTCTTAGCGGAATTGATGCGCGCGTTGTTCTTCACGCGGGCCGAATGTATATCGAATGCGACGAAAAAGACAGCGAAAAAGTTGAATTCACATTAAATCATATTCTTGGAATTACAGGCTGGGCAAAGGCAGAGACCTGCGAAAAAGATATTGGAGCAATTAAGGCTACGGTTTACCAGATTGCCGAACGCCTGGCTGCAAAAGGCTGCAAAACTTTTAAGATTCAGGCAAAACGGGCAGAAAAGAACTTTCCTATGAACTCTTACGAAATCTGCTGCGAGGCAGCAGGCGACGTAGAAAAACTTATGAAGGTCGACGTTCACAAACCTGACTGCGTAATTTACGTTGAAGTTCGCGAAAAGGTTTTTGTTTATTCTGACGAAAACGTTGGCTGCCGGGGACTTCCTGTTGGTTCAAGCGGAAAAGGCCTTCTTCTTTTGAGCGGAGGCCTCGACTCCCCTGTTGCCGGCTACCGTATGCTACGCCGCGGCATGAAAATTGAATGTGTTTACTATCACTCATACCCTTACACTTCGGAGGAGGCACAGAAAAAGGTAGAAGACCTTGCACAGAAGCTGGCCTACTATGGAATCACTGTTTACCTCAATGTTATTCCTTTTACCGAAGTTCAGATGGAAATCAAAAAGAAGGCGCCGGAAGCCTGGTCTACCCTTATGCTCCGCGTCTGCATGATGAAGGTTGCAAACATTCTTGCAGCCCGCTGTAAGGCTCAGTGTATTATCACTGGCGAAAGTCTTGGTCAGGTTGCAAGCCAGACAATTGAAAACATGAACGTTACCGAGCATTTTGCAGACTTCCCTCTTCTTCGCCCTCTCTGCGGCCTGGACAAGGAAGAAATTATTGAAACTGCAAACTTTATCGACACTTACGAAACTTCAATTCTTCCTTACGAGGACTGCTGCGTACTTTTCAGCCCTAAGCATCCTGTTTTGCGCGGCCGAATTGAAGACGCCGAAGAAATCTATAAAAATCTTGGGGTCGACGAGCTTATTCAGAAGTCATTTGACGACAGAAAAATCATAAAGTTCACTTTTGGCAACGAGCCTGATGTCCGCACCGACAAAGACGATCCTAACGAGGCATAGGCAATGAAGGCAAGTGAAAAAGAGCTGATTTTTAATCTTCTCAAAAACGCCAGTGCGCAGGCTAACGGTGGCTTTGTGCCGTCTGCTTTTGCAAATAAGCCGATTTTTGAAGATGATGACACCCCTGCGCCAGAAATGCCTTCTAAAATCGAAGCGAGTGCCGGTTCAAATATTCAGGCAGCACCTTCCGCCGTGGTCTTAGGCGCCCAGTCAGACGCCAGCCCGCTCACAATCGAAAGCATCGCTTCAAAAATTTTAAAATGTACCCATTGTCAGCTTGCGCGAACCCGCACAAACGTTGTTCCAGGCGAAGGTGTTCCTCACCCGGAGGTTCTTGTTATCGGCGAAGGTCCCGGCTACGACGAGGATATGCAGGGCCGCCCATTTGTTGGAAAGGCCGGAATCCTGCTTGATAAAATGCTTGGTGCAATCGGACTTTCACGCACGACAAACTGCTTTATTGCAAACGTTGTAAAGTGCCGTCCGCCCCAGAACCGCGACCCATTTCCCGAAGAACAGGAAGCCTGTTTTTCTTTCCTTGAAGCTCAGATTAAAATCCTCAAACCTAAGATGATTTTGTGCATGGGACGTATTTCTGCCCATAAAATGCTTAATTCAGAAGAAGCAATAGGAAAGCTGAGAGGACAATTTTTTGAATTTTCAGGTATTCCCCTTATGGCAACCTATCACCCAAGCGCACTTCTCAGAAATCAGGATTTAAAGCGCCCGGCCTGGGAAGACCTTAAAAAATTCCGCCAGAAATTAGACACTCTTACAGGCGGCAATCAGTAATAAAAATGCTCTATCTGCAGATTATTATAAATCGTCCTGTAAACCAGCCCTTTACCTACTCTTATACTGCGCCGGAAGACGAAAAGCCTGAACTCCGCCCGGAGGTAGGAAAACGTGCTGAAATCATGTTCGGAAACCAGAAGCTTACAGGTTTTATAATGGAAATTACAGAACAGATTCCGCCCACCTGCCCGGTTGATGCTTCCAAAATCCGTCCTATAAAACGCATTTTAGATAAAGAGCCGCTTTTTGGTCCTGAACTTTTTGAAATGGCAAAATGGCTTTCGCACTATTATTTGTGTACTCTTGGAGAAGCTGTTTTTTCTATGATTCCTTCGGGAAGGCGCGAAACAAGTGCTGGCGGATTTTCTTTTGAAAACGAACTTACCGTTCCCCAGAAAAACATTCTGTCTGATGAGCAGAAAGCTGCGGTAGAAGAAATTCTTGCTTCTCAAAATACCGCTTCTGGCAAGGAAAAACTTTTTCACTATCTTTACGGACCGACGGGAACCGGAAAAACAGAAGTTTTTCTTACCCTCGCAGAACGCATACTTTCACAAGGAAAAGGAATAATCTATCTTGTACCGGAAATCAGCCTTACAGGTCAGGTTGCAACTTCTATTGCAGAACGCTTCGGGAACACAGCGGCAATCATTCATTCAGGTCTTACTCCAAGCCAGCGCCTTACCCAGTGGCATAAAATCATGCACAAGGAAGCGAGGGTAATTGTAGGAGCCCGTTCCGCAATTTTTGCACCGGTACCCGACTTAGGCCTTATTATTATTGACGAAGAGCACGACGGCTCTTATAAATCGGGAAACAATCCCCGCTATCACGCCCGCCAGGTTGCAATGAAAAGAGCTCAGAACTTAAAGATTCCTCTTGTAATGGGAAGTGCTACCCCTTCTGTAGAAGCCTGGTACGGTATGAAAACCGGCACTATTGTCCGCCATACACTTACAAAACGACTGGCCGGCGGAACTATGCCTCATATATCCTGCATAAACCTCAATCTTTACGGGACAGACGGCTGTATTTCAAAACCGCTTGAAGACGAAATTAAAAAGACACTTGATAATAAAAAGCAGACTATTTTGTTTTTGAATCGCCGCGGTTTTACCCACTTTTTCCGCTGCAATTCCTGCGGCTATGAACTTGTCTGCAAAAACTGCTCGGTGCCCCTTACCTACCACAAGGCCACCCACCGCCTGACCTGCCACTACTGCGGCTGGTCGATGACACCTCCACAAAGCTGCCCTTCCTGCGGCTCTCTGGATATTGGAAGTAACGGATTTGGTACAGAGTTTATAGAAGCAGAAACCCGGGCAAAATTCCCTAACGCAAGAGTTCTCCGTCTGGACACCGACGTAACCGGTAAAAAAGAAGAACTTCTTGCAAACCTGGAAGACTTCCGCCAGGGAAAATACGACATTTTACTTGGAACTCAGATGGTTGCAAAAGGATTAAACTTTCCTAACCTGCAGCTGGTCGGTGTTATTATGGCAGACGCAGGCCTACATATGCCGGACTTCCGCGCTTCAGAACGCACATTCTCACTCATAACTCAGGTTGCTGGCCGCGCTGGACGTTATTTCCCGGACGGAAAGGTTCTTGTACAGACTTATGATCCAAGCCGCGAACCGGTCTTATTCGCCTGCACAGGAAAAGTTATTGATTTTTACGAAAAAGAACTTGCCAACCGACAGCTTCTGGAATTTCCACCCTTCAGCCGCTTAGTGCGCATAGTATTCCGTTCCTTTAATAAGGCACTTGCCTGCCAGACCGCTAATGATGCTGCAAAAATTATAAGAGAAAACACTCCTCGCGAAGCTGAAATCATAGGACCGGCCGAATGTCCTATAGAAAAGATAAGTCAGAATTACAGATATCAGATTTTACTTAAAGGGAAATCTGTTATTCCCCTGCAGGCAGCAGCCCGTAAACTTGCTTTTGAATACACCCACAATCAGAATGTATATATTGAATACGACGTGGACCCTGTGAGCTTACTATAAAAATTAGCCACAGATACACACAGATTGACACAGATATTTTTTTATCTGTGTTTATCTGCGTCCCATCTGTGGCTATTAACTCTTATACATGCCGCCTAATCCCGTCAAACTTTATCTCATACAAAAAGAGTCCGGTCGGGGGCGCAGTTACCCCGGCAGAAACACGGTTCTTTGCGGCAAGAATTTTTTCCATGCTGTCCAAAGGCTTTTTATCGCGGTCAAGATTTACCAGGGTTCCTGTAAGTGTCCTTACCATCTTCCACAAAAAGGCGTTTGCTTCAATTTCAAAAACTAAAAGTTCCCCGCCCCACATATCTTTTTGCATAAAAAATCTGGCACCGTCAATATAACGGCTGGTAGAAACTGAATCGTCCCCGCTGGAAGCAAAGCTGGCACAGTCAATTTCGCCTTTAAGGCACTGGCAAAAATGATTAAGACGCTCTAAATCTGGCTGATAATTTTTTACATGCCAGACATAGCGGCTAAGGTTTGCAGGAACAGCCTCTGCAGTAGAAATAAAATAATGGTAAACCCGGCTGGTAGCAGAAAAGCGGGCATTAAAATCTTCAGGCTTTTCACAGGCTTCCAGAATACGTACATCCTGGGGTAAAAAGGCATTCAAAGCCCGCACATAATTTCCTGCAGGAATTGATTCTATTGGAGAAAAAAAGTTTGCGGCCTGGGCATAAGCATGAACCCCGCTGTCTGTTCGACCGGAACCGTAGAGAATTGTCGGTGCCTTATGGATTTTTTCAAGGGCTTTTTCAATTTCCCCCTGAACAGTGCGTTCAGCTTCAGTACCGTGCTTGTCCTGTCTCTGCCAGCCGCAGAAATCAGTGCCGTCGTAGGAGATTTTTAATAAAATATTACGCATGGCTAGAACTCATCATCAGCAACGAGCTTTGAGATTTTATCATAGAGGTCACGGGCGTGCTCAAGTAAAGGGCCCGGTTTACTTTTAGAAGATTTTCCAAGACCGAAGATACGGGCAATTGCAGTTTTTGACTCGGAAAGTTTTTTCATACGCAGCTGCATATCATCCTGCTGGCCGTATTTATATTCCAGAAGACCACAAAGATAAACAACTCCGTCCCAGCCGTAGTTTTTATCGATATCAGGTCCCATATTTCCTAAAGAAGAAGAGGCTTCTGTTTTATCTGTCTCGCAATACAAAGACTGCTGATAAAAATAAAGGGCCTTACTGTAAAAGACTTTTGAAACGATATCAAAGTTATGATCCGAACAGAGTAAATCCATATCATGAGTAAGCCAGGCAAGACGAAGGGAAAGAATTCCTTTTTTGAGAGTCGGAGTCATATAAACTCCAAGATCATCATAAGTCAAAAGTGCCAGATAATACATTGCGGCGCCGTCATAAAGAGTCCGCTCATGCTTGAGACTGAAATATGGAAAGATTGTTTCTGCCTTTTCCTTACGTTCTCTTGATTTAGAAAAAAGTAAATCTGTATCTTCTTTCTGAAACTTTTCCTTAAAATCACCCCAGAACATGGCTGTATAACAGTTAGGACAGGCTCCGATTTCATAAATCATAGGAAAAACGCGGCCATATTTTGCAGAAGGTTCAAAATTTCTGTGAAGTTCGTCTGTAAGTTTTCCGGCAATCATTCGTCCGTTACCGCTGCGCATGATTTCGCGGGAAAATGCCTTCTTACATACAGGACAGATAATCTTATCTTTAGAAAAATACGAAAGAGAAAGTTTCTTTGCTTCTTTAATTACAGCCATATTCCTTCATTTTCCTCTGCATCAGTTTTTATATCGGTCTCGATTATAACAAATGCAAGTGCATATTCTTTTTCATGACTCAAAGATACATGAATATTATACCCCAAGCCGGCTTTTTCTTCCAAAAGTTTTTTTGCAGTCCCCTGCACATTCAAAACAGGCTTTCCACCCGGCTCATTTGTAATAAAAACATCCTTCAGATCAAAGGCAATGCCTGTTCCAAGGGCTTTAGAAAAAGCTTCCTTTGCGGCAAAGCGTACCGCATAGTGCTGGCAGCGGGCGCTTATATTTCCGCCTTCCATAATTTCGGCAGAATTAAAAAAACGCATGAACATATCCGGATTTTTTACCCATTTTTCGAAACGGCAGACTTCTGCAATATCAGTTCCGATTCCAAAAATCATACAGCACCACCGGAAAAATCAACTCCCTTTACAGCCTCGTTTGCATTTGGAGAATCCTTTGAAGCATCTGTTTTTGATTCGCTGTTTTCAGGAATAAAATCAACCTGAACCGTAACAACATCATAGGATTTTTCCATAATCAGAAAAACCTTTGGAAAATTAAAGGTAAGAGGAATATCATAAATTCCAGGTTCAGTAATTTTGCTTAAATCGGCAGTAATTGCATTAATTGCAGGAGAATATTTTTCAAGATTAAGCATGGAACCTTTCAGTTTTACGCTTACAGAAGGAATTTCCTTTACAAGGGTCAGTTTTTTATTCAGGTGAACAGGAAGAACTGCAACATCATCATATACTTTTTCAAGTTCACTCGGTTTTACACTTACCGTAACCTTGTAAGGTCCCTTGTCTACAACATCCAGCAGCTTATTAACAACCATATATTCAGCTTCAGTAGAAAAGTCGCGGGTTGCATTGGAAACGAGAACCTTTGTAGTTTCAATTTCTTCAAGTTTATTTACAATTGATTCAGAGCCGATTACCTCGGCATAAGAAGGAACAACCTCAACATTGGAAACTTCATAACCATGAGCTACTTCACCCACAAGAGTCGGCTTGATTTTTACAAAGCGGGCCTTTTTAATTTCAATTCGGGTTGAAACAAATTCAGGAAAAACCCTGATTTCCATAGGATCAAACTCGCGCATACGGTCAGAAATTCTAATCTGAACCGGAATATCATAATTGCCAACTTCTGTAATATCATTTAAATCAAGACTGGCAGAAAGATCTGCAAGAGTTATTGTATTAATTGCAGCAGAATTTGCCCTTACAACTACAGAAACTGAACTTGGAACCTGAGATACGTGGGAAACCATTCCGTTTTCTGTAACCCGGAGAGGAACAACAAAAGATTTTTTTTCTACAAGCGAAATCTGATGAAAAACATAAAGAAAAATCGCCAGTAAAAAACAGATGATTTTTGCAGGCCATTTATCAAGGACTTTTTCAATCAATTGTCGTATGCTCATCTATGGTGTCCTCCAGATTTTTTTCTTCAGGTGTGATGTCCAAAAGATTTTCAAGAATTTTTCGGATTTCGCTGGTCGAAAGGTCATAATTTAATTTTGAATCGTAAGCAAGACTCAGTGCGCCTGTTTCTTCAGAAACTACCAGAACAACTGCATCAGAAACTTCAGAAAGTCCAAGAGCTGCACGATGGCGGGTACCAAAGGTCTTTTTGATTGTGTAGTTTTCACTGGTAGGCAAAAAACAGCCGGCCGCAAGAAGTTTTCCCGACTGAATAAAGCAGGCGCCGTCATGCAAAGAAGTATCCTTTCCAAAAATTGTCAGTAAAAGGCTTGAAGAAAGGTCTGCATTCAGTTTTGTTCCTGTCTGCATTATATTATCAAGCTTTGTATGGCGGACAAAAACAGCAAGCATACCGCGTTTCTGCTTTGAAAGCATTTCAGCCGCAATTAAAACAGCTTCGATATAGGTGTGCTTTGAACGGTTACCAAAAGAAAACCAGCTGGACTGTCCCATTTTCAAAAAGAGCTTTCGGATTTCAGGCTGGAAGATTACCGCAAAAGCGATGATAAGAACCGGGGCAAGGGTATTTAAAAGCCAGAGAATTGTTTTTAAATCAAGAAGAATTGCAAGGCCAAATGAAACTGCAACAATTACCGCAGCCTTAAGAATCTGAATGGAATTGGTCTTTGCAATAAAATCGTAAACCTTAAAGAGTAAAAAAGTCAGAAGTCCTATATCAAGAATAGGACGGATAAAATCGTAGATATGTAAAAGCCTGTCAATTCCAACCATAGATATATTATAACAAGGAATTTACTGCATTTTCAATGTCTTTTACGCTTAAGCCTGCCATTTCAAGAACGTCTGAGCGGGAACCGTGGCTGTAATATTTATCTTCAAAGGCAAGGATGCGGGTTTTATTATATTTATTTTCACTAAGCAGGCCTGCAAGATGCTCGCTGATTCCGCCGGTTTTTACTCCGTCTTCTACAAAAACAACTCCGCTATATGCTTTTGCCATTTCTGCAAAGGCTTCTTCATCAAAAGGTTTGATAAATCTAAGGATTAAAATATCTGCATAACCACCGCTTAAAATAATAGAACGAACGGCTTTCTGGACTTCTGAATACATTCCGCCGGTGGTTACAATAAGCACCTTCTTTTTACGCGACAAGAGTTCCTTTTCCGTGATATTTTCAACTACAAACTCTGTGCATGGAACAAAAATTCCCTTACCAGCCTGGACAGGAGATGAAAATTCTTCAATTTCTGTAGGACAGGAAAGCTTTGGATAGCGGATAACAAAGGCACCTTTATTATTAAGGGCATAGTCAAAGCAGAGACGAAGATCGTTTTCGCTGCAAGGAGAAAGAATCTGAAGGTTTGGAACAGGACGGAAAAGGGCAATATCAAAGCAGCCCTGGTGAGTTACACCGTCATTTGGAACTGCACCTGCCCTGTCCAGCATAAAAATTACGTGAAGGTTCTGCAAGGAAACATCGTGAATAAGCTGATCAACGGCGCGCTGAATAAAGGTAGAATAAATGCAGACAACCGGAATCATTCCGCCGGCTGCAAGTCCGCCAGCAAAGGTAACTGCATGCTCTTCTGCAATTCCCACATCAAAAAATCTATCCGGAAAACGGTGAGAAAAGGCTGTAAGGCCGGTTCCCTTTGCCATTGCGGCAGTAATTGCGGCAATCTTTTTATTATTTTCAGCCGCCTCTACAATCATATTTCCAAAGGCTTCTGTAAAGCTTGTAGTATCAAATTTTTCTACTGTTCCATCGCTGGTCTGGAAAGGTCCGATTCCATGAAAAACATCAGGCTTATTTTCTGCAGGACTGTAGCCCTTTCCTTTTTTTGTAATTACGTGAACCACAACCGGCTGATGCAGTCTTGATACCCGGCGGAAAACCTTTTCGAGTTCTTTTTCGTTGTGACCGTCAATAGGACCTGTATATTCAAAGCCCAGTTCCACAAAAAGATTATTCGTATAAAAAAGAGCCTTTACAGCCCGCTTAAAACGGAAAATCATTTTTCGTAAAAGGCGGTTAATAAAAGGAATGTGATTTACAATTTTATCAATATTATTTCTGAAACTCTGATAACGGAAAGAAGAAGTCATGCGGCTGAGGTAGCGGGACAAGGCTCCTGTATTGTGGTCAATTGACATCTGATTGTCATTCAGTACAACAATCAAATCATTGCAAAGCTGACCTGCATGGCTGAGCCCTTCAAAAGCCATTCCTCCGGTAAGGGCGCCGTCACCAATAACAGCAATTACCTTCCCTTCCTGACCGGAAATTCTTCTGGCGGTCAAAAGGCCCAGGGCGGATGAAATTGAAGTTGAAGAATGTCCGTTTATAAAAAAATCGTGTTCGCTTTCTTCTGTGTTGGTAAAGCCCGAAAGTCCGCCTCTTGTGCGGATTGTGCTGAACTGATTGTAACGCCCAGTAAGAAGCTTATGTGTATAACACTGATGACTTACATCCCAGATAATTGCATCGCGGGGACTGTTAAATACCCTGTGAAGGGCGATTGTAAGTTCTACAACACCAAGATTACTGGCAAGATGACCGCCGTTTTTTCCGACAACATCAATGATTGTCTTACGGCACTCTTTTGCCAGCTGAGTAAGCTCTTTTTGAGAGAAATCTTTTATGTCTGCAGGTGATTTTATATCTGGAAGCAGCATCCTGTATTAATTCCGAAAAAAAAGACCGCCTAGTATAAAACTAATGCGGTCCATCTGACACAAGTCTCGACTAAGCTGTTCTAATTATGAACTCTTATGTCGATTACGTCTAAGCATCTTCTTTCGCTTATGTGTCGCCATCTTCTGGCGCTTTCTTTTCTTTCCACAAGGCATGAGGTGGCACTCCTACTTTATAAAGTGTTCTTATTATTACAGAATCACGCTTTTAGGTCAATAGAAAAACCAGCCATACGGGCAAAATTCCCTATTAAACCTGCAATATTCTGTAAATCCTTATCAGTATTATTATAGCTGATTACGATACTTTCTGGAATATCCCGAATGTAGGTATATTGTTTTTTTGCATATTTACAGGAGTCATGCTTGATTGTCTGGCAGATTTTTTCCTTATTCCAGCCTTCTTCAAAAAACTCTGAATAGCCGATTGCCTTCATGCCGGGACTTTCTTTTGTGTAGCCCTTTTTTATAAGGCCCTGAACTTCAGCTTCAAGCCCCGCCAGAAACATCATATCTACCCGCTGACGGATACGCTCATAAAGGACTTCGCGGGGAGGCTCTAAAACAAGGAATAAAAACTTATATTGCTCCCGAAGCTTATTTTCCAGTTTGCAGTCAGAAAGTTTTTTTCCTGTAGTGTAAAAAACTTCCAGGGCCCGGCAGATTCTGTAGGCATCATTAACATGAATCTTAGCGGCAGTCTGGGGATCTACTATTTTTAATTCCGCATATAGGGCTTCGTTTCCTTCTTTTTCAATCCGCTCTTTCAGTTGGTTTCTGATTCTTTCATCTGATTTAGGGGTCTTTGGAAGGCCGAATAAAAAGTTCCGTATGTAAAAGCCTGTTCCTCCGCAGACAACAGGAAGCTTTCCCCGCGAATAAATATCGCGGCAGACAGCATCAGCCTTTTCGACAAAATCTGCAACCGAAAATTGAACGTCTGGGGTAACTAAATCAATAAGATGATGGGGAATTTCGCGGCAGAAGTCAGGCTCAGGCTTGGCAGTTCCAATATCCATTCCCTTGTAGACCGCCTGAGAATCTGCACTTATGATTTCTGCATTTAAAATAAAATGACTGCCCCTTCCGCAGAACAATTCGCGGGTCAAGGCAGTCTTTCCAGAAGCTGTAGGTGCAAAAATCACCACTACAGGAATCGGGTTTTCAGACATTAAAATTAATCCTTGTGCTCAATACGATATGTTACTCTTTTGTTAAAGAGCTGTTTAGCAGCAGCACAAACATCTTTATCCTGGTTAGCTTCAATTTCAGGGTCGTTTACACGAGCCATCTGATAAGCACGTCGGCTAGCAGCAACTGTAATTTCATAAATATTGTCTTTGAACTCAACTAACTTTTCCAATGGAAATACCATTACCTACCCCCAAAATGAATTATTATTATAGTGATTTTATTCGTAAAAATCAATATTATTCTTATATGAACCGTTCCTATTCAGATTCAGCAACAGTAATTTCTCTCAAGCCTCTGGGTGAAAACAATCAGTCGGTTACCCTGCTCACAAAATCAAAAGGAATAGTTTATGCAACCCTTTACGGAGGCCCTAAAAGCCGCCTGCGTTCCCTTGTAAGCCAGTGGCATAGCGGAACCATCTTTCTCTACGATAATCCTGAAAAAAATCAGATTAAGATAAGTGACTTTGACGTAAAAAACTACCATGTATCTTTTGGTCAGAATCTTTTTAAAAACTACGCCGCAAGCCTTGCCTGTGAACTTGCCATTAAAACCCGCTGCGCCGGAAGCCCTGAAAACTGCTGGCACCTGATTAACGGCTTTTTAGACGGCCTTGAACTTGCAAACGAAGAACAGGGAAAGGTCGGCTTAATCAGATTTTTATGGCGCTTTCTTGCCCTTTTAGGACTTCAGCCCGAAGTTCACTGCTGTGCCCACTGCGGAAAATCTTTTTTGGAGCCCCTACTACCCCCTGACAGTAAAACCTATTATAATATTATGGAAAACAGTTTTATCTGTTCAGACTGTTTTTCACAAGACAATGCCGGTCATAACTTTGTTTTTTCACTTGAGCTTTCTGCCTTACGGTATTTAACAGGTATTACGGTTTTAGAGCCGGCAGAAGCAAGAAAACTGAAAATTGACAGGCAGGAATACAATCAGCTTAAGGAGCTTGTATTTTTCCTTATAGAAAATGCAGCGGGAACTAAGCTTAATACAATTGAAATTGGTGTGGGAATTTTATAAATCATGACTGAATGGACAAAAAAAAGTGTTACAAAGCAGCAGATTGAGCCGCTCTGCAATAATTATAAAATAGATCAGATTCTGGCTTCGATTTTTGTAAGGCGGGGAATCACTTCCGGAGAGGATATTCTTTACTTTCTTGAAAAGGATTTACGCTTCCAGCACGAGCCCTTTCTGCTTCCCAATATGGAAGATGCCGTTGAACGCATTTTACAGGCGGAAGAAGAAGGCGAAAAAGTTCTGATTTTCGGAGACAGTGATGCCGACGGTGTTACAAGTACTGCCATTCTTTATGATTACCTTAAAAGCCGAAATATTGACGTAAGCTGGCGGGTTCCCCTTGATGAAGAAGCCTATGGTCTTTCTATTGAAGCGGTAGATAATTTTTACAATCAGAATGGAAGTCTTATCATAACCGTTGACTGCGGTATTTCCTGCTTTGAAGAAGTCCGCCACGCAAACCAGCTTGGAATTGATGTGATTATCACAGACCATCATAACCCTCAGGAAGAAGTGCCTGAAGCAAGCGTAATTGTAAATCCAAAGCTAAATGAATCTGAATATCCATTTAAAGACATTTCCGGAGCGGCAGTTGCCTATAAACTGGTAAGTGCCCTGCGTTTTGCCCATACAGATTTTTATAATTCCGAAATTACCATCATAGAAATCAATCAGGATGAAAAGAAAGAGGCGCTTTTAATTGACTGCCTTAAAATCAAAAATCTTGTGAAGCACAAGGAGCTTCACGAAAAACTGCTTCTGGGAAAAACTTCCATCTATAATACAAGGCTGATTTCCTTTTTACAGGGACAGCTTTTATACGCCTGGGATTCTCAGGCTGTAAAAAATCAGCTTGCAGCCATGTTTGGAAGCGGCATTGATTTTATGATTAATGACCTGCGTTCAGAGATTTCAAAGGTAATTCCTCAGATAAAAAATAAATCTTCCCAGGAGCTTACAAAGCTTTCTTCAATTGCAAAATACCTTCAGACTCAGGGCGGAGCTTTGGACAGTATCTACAATCTTTATGTTACTTACTGCAAAAAAATCATTTCTCAAAAGCATGCTGAATTCCTTCAGGGGGAAACAAGAGACCTTCAGCTGGTTGGACTTGCTGCCCTTGCCGACATCATGCCGATGAAAAATGAAAACCGTATTTTTGTAAATAACTGCCTTGCTTCAATCAAGAAAAATAAAACCCGTGAAGGTCTTTCGGAGCTTTTTTCTAAATCCCGCATTATTGCAGATGTGGCAACTTCAATCGACCTTTCCTGGAATATTATTCCTGCTATTAACGCTGCCGGCCGTCTTGGAAAACCTGACGTTGCAATCAATCTTCTTTTGAGCCAGAATCCAAAAGAAAGGGAAATGCTGGCAGATAAAATTCTGCAGCTGAATGAAGAGAGAAAAACTCTTGTTCAGAACGCAAGCTACAAGGTTTCGGATGAGGCTAAAAAAAGCATTACCGAGCACAATAATAACTTCTGCGTTGTTGTAAGCGAGGAAATTCAGAGCGGTCTGACAGGACTTTTTGCGGCAAAACTGATGAGTGATTTTGGAGTACCTTCCTTTGCCATCACCTTTAATAAGGATATCTGCATTGGCTCTGTAAGAAGTAAAAGAGGCTTTATTGCTACAGACTTCCTTGATAAAATGGGAGGCTTTTTCCTGAATCACGGCGGCCACAATTATGCGGCAGGCTTCAGTTTTGAAAAAGAAAAGCTTCCTCAGTTTTTGACTTATCTTAAAGACGCTTCAAAAAGTATTGTACTTACAAATGACCAGCCGGAATATGAAATTGATGCAGAAATTCCTTCGGGCTACCTTACTCCTGATATTTTTAAACTGGTTGATATTTTTGAACCTTACGGAAACGAAAACGCAGAGCTTCTCTTTATGACAAAAAATGCAAAGCTCTGTGATGCAATGCTTGTAGGAAAAAAGGAACCTCTTCACCTTAAGTTGACTTTTGACTTTGGAAAATACAAATTCCCTGCAATGTTCTGGGGGCAGGGAGATAGAATAAAAAAAGATATCACTATAGGCCAGTCTTATGATATACTTTATTCACTAAACAGAAATTATTTTAATGGAACAGTAACAAATCAGATGGTTATAAAAGAGCTGCAGCTTTCAAATAATGGAAACTGAGCTTTTTAATTTTGATTTCGGGGGCAGATAAAAAAAATGAAATTAAAAATTGGAAAAATAATTGCAGCATTTCTGGTACTTCTTTCAGCTTTTCCACTTTTTTCAGAAAGCGCAAGTTTTCAGTCTGAAAATTATACAATCAACGTAAAATATAATAATGAAGTAAGTCCTGGCCACGCAGTTTTTGTAAGGATGAATGTGATTCCTGCAAAAAACGTAAAAAAGCAGGCAAACGGACTCAAGGCAGAGCTTCAGCTTTTAAATCTTGGAAAAAAACTTGAAACTTCACCTTTTTACCAGATTAATCCAAAGAAAAACAGAAATTCCTGGGAAATGCTTAGCGGAGTTCCGGTTACAATCTGGAATGACACGGAGCAGCCTTATCAGGTAAAGGTAGTTTTCAGTCTTAACGGAGAAAAGCCTCAGGAATTTATCTTGCCGACAGTATTCAAGCCTTATACTTTTGAAAAAGAAGATATTCCGCTTAATCAGGCAAATACAGACATCAGAACTGATACAAGCGCTGAAAGAATGGCTCAGATTGAAAAACTGAATAATATATTCTTTTCAACCTCTTATCAGGCTGTTTATCAGACAAAGCCCTTTACGTCTCCTACAGATTCTACCCGCTACACAGCCCGCTGCGGAGACAGACGAACCTTCATTTATGCAAACGGAAAAAAATCTACAACCCTTCACTTTGGAAATGATTACGGAATTCCTACCGGCAGTGATGTAAAGTCTTGCGCAGAAGGAAAGGTTGTGCTTGCAGAAAACAGAATTACAACTGGCTGGAGTATTGTAATTGAACATCTTCCTGGTCTTTACAGCGTTTACTATCACCTTAGCGAACTTGGCGTAAACGAAGGTGATATGGTAAAGCAGGGGCAGCTTATTGGAAAGTCAGGAGCGACAGGACTTGCTACAGGACCGCATCTTCACTGGGAAATGCGTCTGAACGGCAGTGCAATTCTTCCTGAATTCTTCTTGAGAGACTTTACTTTTGAAACAGAATAAAAGGATTTAATTCTAAGGATTTGCTTTTTGGTTATTGATAAGGCTTATGTAAAAGCAAAAATCGCGTTTTTAATTCCCGTAATAATTGTTTTTTACATTATTTACTGGGGCTTTACCCTTTCAAAGGTTTACATCGCGGCAAAATCAATTCCAGACTCAACAGAAAAAGAACTTTTAAGAATAAATATCTTTGGTAATAGCCAGCAGGAAGGTGAAAATACCGTGAGCGCAAGCTTTTCCCTTATTGATTCAAGCGGAAATGAAATTGCGGTTATTGAGCGTTCCTGGGTGGGAAATTATCTTACCATTGATTTTTACAGAGTTTCGATTAACAAAAAGATTTTTTATTTTCCTTCGGAAATCTGTTCAAAAGACCAGATATATGAAGGAAGCAGACTTAAGCATAAAAAAGGAACAGAACTTTCCCGCTATTATGATGAAAACGGCCAGTGCATGCTCTTAGGCTTTGCCTCTACAAAAAAGCAGAGGCACAAGCTCTATGATATTTCTTCCTTTGCAAACGGACATTTTAAGGTTCCCCGCTTTTTCTCTGTAAAAAAAATCGGGATAGACCTTTCTTTCTGCAGAACCGGACTATATTATTCAATTCGGGCAGAAAAAGACGGAAACCTGAAGCTGGCCCCTCTTTAAGCTTCCAGCAGTTCCATAAAGGCTTTTTCATCAATAACAGGAATTCCAAGTTTTGCAGCCTTTACGTTTTTACTTGAACCACTGCCTGTGTCATTAGTAACAAGGTAGCTCAAATCTTTTGTTACGGAAGATTTTATTGATCCGCCGTTATCCTTTACAAGCTTTTCTGCATCTGCGCGCTTCATGGAAAGCTCGCCTGTAAAACAGAAGGATTTGCCTGCAAGTTTTCCGCCGCCTGCTTCTTCAATCGTAATAATACCGCTGTTAACAAGAGCAAGCATTTCTTCGCGGTTTTCTGCAAGACCTTCTGTAATTATTCTGGCAGTAATTTCTGCAAAGCCGTAAACAGAGGCAATCTGGTCTGTGCTGGCATTGAGCATTTTTTCAAGAGATTCAAAACCGCTTGAGGCAAGCTTTTCTGCTAAGGTTTCGCCAAAGCCTTCAATATCAAAACCGGCAAGAAAAACCGGCAGCTTCATTCTGCGGTGATTCTGAATTGAAGCATAAACCTTCTGGGCTCCCAGTGATTTTTTTTCTGCTTCAATGCTTTCTTCATTCAAAAAGTATGGAACCAGCTGGTCTGCAGTAAGCTTATAGATATCTGTAATTGAAGTTACAAGTCCGTCATTAAAAAGCGAGGTTATAAGGGTTTCGCCAAGGTCACGGATATCAACAACATTCTGCCACTTTAAAAGCTGATGAAGAACGCGTTTTTTACATTCCTTATTAGGACAGAAAAGTCTGCTGCCTTCATCTAAAAGCTTTGTTCCGCATACTTCACAGGTGCAAGGGAATACAACATCTCTTTCTTCTGCCGGATTTTGGGAAGGCAGAACCGACATGATTTTTGGAATGATTTCCCCTCGCTTTACAACTACAACATGGCTTCCGATTCGCACTCCAAGCTGTCGCATTGTATCAGGGTTTGCAAGACTTGCCCTCTGAACCTTAGTTCCGTTTAATTCAACTTCATCAAAAATTGCAACAGGGGTATAAGTTCCGCCGTTTTTACTCCATTCAACCTCTCTTAAAACAGAAACAGCTTCTTCCAGGCTGAACTTAAAGGCAATCTGGCGGTCCGGACGGTTACGGAAGGCATCATCAAGATTAATTGCCCTTTCCTTTACAACAAGGCCGTCTATATCATATGGAATGGAAGCCTTACGTTCTTCCATTATTCTTTCGCGGTATTTTATGACGTCTTCAGGAGTTTTACAGATCTCAAGGCGGACAGTCTGGAAGCCACATTTCTTAAGAAAGGCGATTTTCTCCTGTTCATCATTAAAATAAGTTTTTCCCCTAGTTTCGAGCGCATCATACACAATAAGATTAAGAAACTCACTTCCTTCACCATCCTTACGCTTCATAAGGCCGTTCGCAGCATTACGGCAGTTAGCCTTATCAGAAAAATGATTTTTGTGAACCTCGTGGGTCATAATTACTTCGCCACGGATTCCACCTGTAAAACTTATTTTTTCATCGTCAATTATAAGCTGGGACTTTACTCCGCCCATTTTGCGCGCGTTGGCCGTAATGTCATCCCCGATAACGCCATCTCCGCGCGTAACAGCCCTTACAAGCTTACCTTCCTCATACTGCAACTCCAGTGAAGCCCCGTCAAGTTTGTATTCAACAAGGTATTCGTCATATACGTGCTTTTTAGCCCAGTCAAGAAACTGCTGTGGGTCTGCAGCCTTTTCCTGGCTGCCCATAGGCATTACGTGGCGGATTTTTGCAAAGTTTCCGCTGTCTGCCCCAACCTTCTGCAAAATAGTATTTGCCGGGTCAAGAGCCTTTAATTCGTCCCAAAGCTTATCGAATTCACTGTCTTCAATTTCGGCCTCACCGTTATAATATGAGGCCTGATATTTTTTAATGAGTTTTTCCAGTTCTTTTATGCGGGCATTTTTTTTGAAAGCTCGTCAAGTTCCGAATCGTCAAATAAGTTCATTTATATTTTCTCAAAGAAAAGTTCAGTAATAGGTCTGTCGGCAGCAATTCCCTTACGCTCAAATTTTGTCTGCTTACGCCATTTTTGAGGAAGAGCAAAGCCTTCATACTTATTTTTCAAGGATTTAGTTTCATTTAATTCTTCAAGGGCAAATTCAGCATATTCAAGCCAGTCGGTTACAAAATAAAGGTAGCCGCCCTTAGAAAGCTTCTGTGCAAAAAGATTTGTTCGTGGTCTCTGAACCATTCTGCGCTTGTGGTGGCGCTTCTTTGGCCATGGATCCGGGAAGAAAATATGAAAACCGTTAACAGTATTATCTCCAATCATTTCGCGGAGAACTTCTACTGCATCATATTCAATAATAAAAAGATTTTTTAAATCACGTTTCTGGATTTCGTTTAAGAGCTTTCCAACCCCAGGTCTGTGAACTTCAATTCCAAGATAGTTGATGTCAGGATTTGCTTCTGCCAGGTCTGCGGTTGCATCTCCCATTCCAAAACCAATTTCAATAATTACAGGATTTGTGTTTCCAAAAATGTCTACAAAGTTCAGCTGTTTTTTTTCAAAGGGAATACACCAGCGTGGAGAAAGTTCGCTATAAGCCTTCTCCTGGGCTGCAGTCATACGTCCAATTCGAAGGACATAGGTCTTAATTTCACGCTTAAGGCCTTCAAGGGCGCTTTCATTTTCTTCCTCTGTACCACAGGACAGGGGAACCGGCTCACTGCTTTCTGAAGCAGTATTTTCTTCAAAAGAATCAAAATTATTATTCATATACCACCTATAAATTTAATCGTTTTCGTCAGGAACTACAAGTTGTTTTGGCAAAATACATATTACAGTATTGTCCTTTGTCTGCCAGATTACATTAAAATAATTTGCCTTAGAATAAACATTCCATATTTTTCGTGAAGAAGAAAGGTTATCCTTAAGCTCTCCGTAATACAAAAGAATATGATTTTCATCATAAATTGCAATTTTTTTTACGGCGCCAAGACTCAGCATTTTTTCTTCAACTTCAGCAGCCTTTAATTTATAAAAGCTGGAATCGTAGGAAAAATCAAATATTTCTTCTGCCTCTTTTTCGTCGGCATTCTGGATTAAAATTCTGTAGGAATCAAGGGGAAATGGCTGATTTTTCTGCATCAAAAAATTTGTATAGCCGGTCCAGAATTTATCCCCGGATTTTATGCGAACTAAAGAAGGTGCAGACCAGATAAAACCGTCTTTTTTTGTAGAAAGCTGCAAAAGTCCGCTTCGTCTGCTGTCTGAATCAGACTCAACAAAGGCACAGAGCCTTGCAGAAGGAAGAGTTTCTTCATCCTGATATTCAAAAACCACCGTCATTTCAGACTGATTAATATCTGCTGAATTCTGGGCACAAGAGAAAAATATAAAAAGAAAAACTGAAAAGAGTGAGAAAAATTTACTGAAGTTTCGTATGTGATAGTCCATGCTAGAAGTTGAAGTTCAAATTGATGACGGTAAGCTCACTTGCAGAGAACTGATTTACCAGAGATTCGAACTTTACGTTTACCTTTTTGCAGGCATCATCAAGATAAGAAAGATAGTAGAGGCCCAGATCTGTTCCTTCCTGCCCTTCCGGCAAATCGCGGTAGAAGTCTATAAGGGTTCTTTTTTCTGTATTTGATGATTTTGCAGTTTCAATGTTTTCCTTTACTTCCTGGAACTCATCGTCCTTGTTGTAAAGAGTAATGGAAAGTCTTCCCTGCTTACCTATAGAAGTAGAACCGCCGCCAAGCTTCCAGCTGAGGAATACAAGTTCATGCTTTCTCTGAAGCTCCTGAACGATTTTTGCGCGGATTTCAGGGTCGTAAATAAGGGCATCAATATCCTTGATTCCGTGATACATATTTTTTGCTTCTTTACGGATATTGGTATTTTCGTTATTAAGGGCAAGCTCCATCACCATTACCGAAATATATTCAGCAACCTTTGATTTTTCCATGTACTGACTCAAAATGTTACGGATTGCAATATACATTTCGTTTGCGCCTTCATTTTTTGCAAACAAAGTGATGATATACCAGTTCATAAGACCAAGACGGTTCATAAACTTTTCGCTCATCAAAAGATAAATGTTCTTTTCTTCTGATGAAAATTCTGCATTACCCATTACAGCCTTCCATACCGGCTCAAGAATCTGGCGGCGGGTTGTCTGAATGATATTTTCTTTATTTGAAAGGATTGCGCGCAGCTGGCGTTCACTCATTTCTGTTCTTTCATCAATCAAATGAGTAGGATTTGCGCGGTTATGTTTTCTTACACAGTCACACTGAATTAGGGCAGAATAAACTTCGCGGTCAAACTGCTTGTAAAGGATTGAAAAAACAATGACCTTTGAAAGATCCATTACTTCCTGGCGGGAAGAAACAAATTCAGACATGGAAATTTCGATTTTAGAAATGTAATCAACTAAAATCATGCTCTGAATTGACTGAGGAGAAAATTTGTTTAATGAAATACCGTATTCTTCAATATTATCTGCAAGTTTAAAACGAAGGAGCTTTTTATTATGACTAATAAAATTTGAAGCGCCGTCTTCAGTCAGGATAACTTTCAGAGGTAATTCAAGAATAAATTTTTTGTCAGACGCCATAATCCACCCAAAAAGTAACTTTTTATTTCCTATTAAAATTATAACCTATTGGACTTGCATTGTAAACACAAAATTCTTAAACTGAATTTACATGAAATTCAAAAAAAAGGCCTTTTTTCTTACAGTTCTGCTATCTCACCTCTTTTTCACAAGCCTGCCAGCACAAGAGCCGCAAAAAAGACCGGAAGGAAGTAATTTATGCCTTACTCTTTTCGAATTTCTTTCAGCAAATAATTTTAAGCCACAGGCTCAGCCGCTTTTAAGCTATAACCAGAACGACTTTCCCTACAATATTTATATAGAAAATATCGGCACAAAGCTTCAATCTGAAGAGTCAAAAAATGTGCTTTTCGTTTTTGAAATGCAGGGAGCCTTCCTCAAAAAGGAAACGATAAGAGAGTTTATCACTTTTCTTAAAAATACAAAACTCCCCTATAATCCAACCATTCTGTTTGCCTATGGAGAAGCTCCTGTCTTCACAAAGCAGGGAATGATTTATGGAAGCGATGTTTTTCTTGAAAACTACTATTTTGAAGATGATTTTACGGCAGTATTTTTTAACCTTGCCGCTGAAAAAACAAAAATAACTGCTTCAAGCAATCAGATTATTGCACCTGGAAACCTTATAAAAAACTGTCTGAATGCCTTTTTAAAAAATAAACTTCCCCTTACGAATTCCCTGATTTTTTTAAGCCAGCTTTATACCCTTTCCTTCCAGAAAGACAGAAACCTTGACCTTTTTTTTGAACGCGATATTCCCGCCATCAAGCTTGATTTTAAAACCGGAATTGATGAAAAAACTCTCTCTTCAACACTAAAAGATATTGCAGGCAGCATAGACAGCTTTAACTGGGACCAGCACTTTATTCTTTACAATTTCTGGGGAAGTTTTCATATTCTTACAGAAAAAAACATTCTTTC
>NZ_AJGU01000013.1 GCF_000260795.1 Treponema sp. JC4 | reverse complement strand
TTTTTTATAAACTCATCTTATTATTTATTGAAGAAAGCTGCAAACGGATTGTAGCTCATGCCGTCGTCGCTGCCGGAATTGTAGTTACCTCTTCCACCGTTACGGTTACCGTTTCCATTGCGGTTGAAGTCGCGGCTGCCGCTGCCGGCTGAACTTCCAGCACCTGCCTTCTTTACAACTACTACGCGCTTTTTGCCGTCGCCAGCTGCAGCACCTGTAGAAGCAGGCTTTGTGCCTCTTCCCATTCCGCCGCCCTGTCCGATTCGGCTTGCAGCGTCGCTCTTCAAAGAAAGACCGATTCGGCGTCTGTCCTTATCAAGCTGGATGATAGTAAATTCGAATACATCACCAACCTTTACAACTTCCATAGGGTCGCTTACAAAGTTGTCGGAAAGCTCACTTACGTGAACAAGGCCTGTTTCGTGAAGACCGATATCAACAAAGGCACCAAAGTCTACTACGTTACGGATTTTACCGGTAACCTTCATGCCTTCCTTCAAATCTTCAAACTGCAGAACGCCCTTCTGCATGATTGGTGCAGGATAACCGTCACGAGGGTCACGGTTAGGCTTCTGAAGCTCATCGATGATGTCGTTGATTGTTGTTTCACCGATGTTATATTTTTCGCAAAGAGCCTTGCGGGTTTCGTTAGAAATTTTGTCACCTTTTTTAACTGCGTCATAAACTTCGCGGGCAACATCGTAGTTTTCAGGGTGAACCCAGGTGTTATCAAGAGGATCAGAGCTTTCTGCAATCTTAAGGAAGCCGGCACACTGTTCAAAGGCCTTAGGACCAAGTCCCGGAACCTTTTTCAAATCTTCGCGGCTTGTGATTTTTCCGTTTGCATCGCGGTAAGCAACAATCTTCTTAGCTGTGCTTACGTTAATACCAGAAACGTACTTCAAAAGCATGTAAGAAGCTGTGTTCAGGTTTACGCCAACCTGGTTTACAACCGAGCCTACAACTTCATCAAGCTGGTCAGCAAGTTTTTTCTGATTTACGTCGTGCTGGTAAAGTCCGACACCAATTGCCTTAGGGTCGATTTTTACAAGTTCAGCAAGAGGATCCTGCAAACGGCGGCCCATAGAAATAGCACCGCGAACCATTACGTCCAGATCAGGGAATTCTTCTGTTGCAACAGGGCTTGCAGAGTAAACCGAAGCACCAGATTCATCAACAACTGTAAATTCAACATCGCTGTCCTTGTAGTTTTCGCTGATAACCTTACTTACAATAGCCTGAACTTCCTGTGAACCAGTTCCGTTTCCTACGGCAAGAACCTGAATATCATACTTGTCGATAGCGTCATTGATTGCATCGTAAGCCCCCTGAGGATCCTGCTCCTGGAAAATCTTAAAGAAGCCAAGGTATTTTCCTGTTTCATCAAGGGCGGCACACTTTGTACCGTTGCGGTAACCAGGGTCAACACCAAGAACGCGGCTTCCCTTAATTGGCTGCTGCATCAAAAGGTTTTTAAGGTTTTCGCTGAAGATTCCAATTCCGTGGTCATCTGCATCATCAGCTTCGTCACTGCGGATTTCGCGAACAACAGCAGGGCTAAGCAAACGAACAACGCCGTCTTCAATTGCGTCTTTATGATAGTGATTGTGAATAGTTGCTTTTTTCTGCAAGTCAGCGATTGCTGCATCAACATCTACGTCGATTGTAACTTCAAGGGCGCCTTCACGCTCGCCGCGGTTAATAGCAAGAATGCGGTGAGGTTTTACCTGATTAAGAGGCTCTGAGTAATCCCAGTACATCTGGTATGTAGAAGTTTTTTCTGCCTGTTCAGCGTTCTGTCCGTCAGGGACGATACCCTTTGTTACGATGTTTCCAGTTGCAAGATAGAGGTCGTGAACTGAATCACGGTTTTTTGTATCCTGGCTAACACGTTCAGCGATGATATCCTGTGCCCCCTGCAAAGCGTCAAGGGTAGTCTCTACGTTCAAGGCTGGGTCTTCGTTATCAGTTTTGATGTATTTTTCTGCTTCTTTTTCGCATGCTGCATCGTCGTTGTCGCCAAGAATAAAGTCTGCAAGTGGTTCCAGTCCTTTTTCCTGAGCCACCATACCGCGGGTCTTCTTCTTCTTTTTGAATGGTGCCCAAAGGTCTTCCAAAGCTGTAAGAGTTGTTGCGCTCATTACGGCGTTATAAAGTGATTCTGTAAGTTTTCCCTGAGCGAAGATGCCCTTTACAATTTCAAGGCGGCGTTCTTCAAGATTTTTATATGATTTGAAAAGATGGTCGCAGTCGCGAACCTGAACTTCGTCAAGATTGTCAGTTTTGTCTTTGCGGTAGCGGCTGATAAAGGCAATTGTACAGTCTTCATTAATCAGGCTGATTACAGCGCTAACCTGCTGCACGCGGATGTTGAGTTCCGCTGCAATTTTTTTCATAATGTCCACTTCGTTAACAACGAGGGAGTCGATTGATTCTTGTGTAAATTCCATAGTAGAGCAATTTTAGTGGAATTTTGATTTTTGAGGAATATGAAAAGAACTAAATTCGGTCTTCTTCGATGTCGTTCAATTCTTCAACTTCTGCATCCAGACCTTCAATGCTGAACTTGTTGTAAATCTGGTTGAGAAGGTTTTTGCAGTTTGCGTTCATAAGCTGATAGATATTAGGAACCAAAAGCTGCTTGATACGCTGATCAAGACCGTTTGCGCCGGTAGAAGAAACAAATGCGAATACATAAAGCTCTTCACCGTTTACGGGACGCTGCATAATCAAAACTGCATCAGAACGGAACATAAAGCCGCGGATATTAAAGTGGAAGTCAGAAATCTTTTCGTACATCTGAACAGAAAGACGTCCTTCCGGGAATACAAAAGAGAAATGTGAAAGACTTATATCCTGCAAAACACCGTTGTGAGTCTGATTGTTTACAGTGCAGGAGAAAGTACAGGCCTTAGTACAGAGAGCGCGAATGTTCTTACGGCGTCCCTGAGCCTGATTTGCATACAAAATCTTTTCGATAATACCGAAGTTAGATTTTTTCTGATATTCAAGCTGAATACAACCACAGGCAAGTCCGATTTCATAGAGATATTTATATTCAAGCTTTGTTTTTTCATCTTTTGACTGGCGTTTTGTGTAAAGAACACCAATACAAGCCTGATTTCTGTACTGTTCGGTAATTCGTTTAATGAAAAGAGGCCATTCTACATCAGGGATGTTATAATCGATATTAAAGAAGATAATTACGTCGTGGAAAATCGAAATCAGAATGTCTATTTTCTTTTTCAGACTGATTCGTTTGTCATACTCAATAAAATAGCACTCATAACCTAGGGCAAAATAATCTTCCAGAAAAACTTCCGGGATAAGCGAGGTATCTGGTGTAATGAAAAATGTCTTGCGGCCTGCTACGATTTCTTTGATTGAAATGCCCAAAATCTTCTCCTATGTCATTAAATTATAACACGAAATTGCAAAACCACAAGAATTTTCCGAAGCAAATTAAATAAAATGCTGAGCCTTATGATGCTCAATTGTTTTATTCTTTACGGCAATCAGATAGCTTCCGTACATAGCAGTAACAGTATCAAAAAGCATAGAGAATGAACAGATTATAAGGGCAGCCGGCTTGAGCAAAAGGAAGCTTGTTTCAAAACCGCGGGCATAATTCTGGCACAAGATTGTAACAAGAACAAAGGCGCAGCCCGAAGGAAGTCCGCCAAGCAGGAATGAGAATACAAAAGAAAATCCGAAAATCCAGAGAATATCACCAAGAGGAATATTCAGGCTGGAATATGAACGCCAGATTACGATAAAGCTGATTACACTTACCAGAGCCGAACCGCCGCGTGAGAAAATCGAAAAAATCGGGAAGGTAAAGCCCGAAGTACGGCGGCGGATTCCAAGACTTTCTTTTCCGTGGCGGATTGTAAGAGGAAGTGAAAGGTTTGCATCACCACCAATGAAAGAAAGCAAAGCCGGCGCAATTGAAGCATACAGAACGCGGTAAGGATATGGGTCGTGACAGATATAGCGGATAATCACCGGATAGATAATTCCTGCCACAATCACAAAGTCTACTATAAACATAATCAGCATTGGTGTGTAAATTCCCGAGAAGATGATTGTACGGAATTCAACAAACCACTTTGTCATAATCATCACCATCATAAAGGCCATGATTTCTGTGATGAACTGAGCTATATTATAGAAAAGTTTAGAAAGTGAGTCGAAAAGCTGATAAACGGGTTTAAATAACGGAGTATCTACGGCTGTAGCGCTTTCAAATCCTATCAGCACGGCAAAAATAAAGCTTACCAGAAGGAAGGAACCTTCTGTGAGGGCAGCAAAAGCTGAAGTCGGGAAGAGGGACAAAATCAGGCTTGCAATATCCAGCTTAAAGAAATCTGTGCTTGTATCTACTGTGATAGGAATTCGAGGAAGCTTTACAATCAGAATTGAAAGCATACCCACAATTGTCATGATGAAGGTTGAACAGAGGATTACGATTGCAGTCCAGCGGGCAGTCTTAAAAAAGAGCTTTGAAGAGCGCAGCTTGTTTACTGAAACGATTGCTGTAGAAAAAACAAGAGGCACTACAAGATAGCGGCCAAATCGCACGAATAATTCAGTTACAAAATTAATGAATGAAGAAAAAACGGGATTATTAACCGGAAGAAGGATGGCTGCAAGAATGCCAAGTAAAATTGCAAGTAAGTATTTTATCCAAAGTTTCATAGTCAGATTATAACACATAAACTAGAAAGTCCGCAATTTGTGATGTATAATCTAGGCTATGGCTAAGTTTTTATTAATTGGAAAAGATATTCCCGAAGGATATGATTTTGCAAAAGGCCTTGCGGGAAGTGAAAGCGAAGTTTTTTGCGCTGAATCAGATTCAAATACAGACAGCAGCGACTATAACGACAGGATTTACACCGCTTCCTGGAACAAATCGTCGGCAATTTCGGCTCATTCGCTTTTAATTAAGGCTGAAACTAAGCTTGAAACAATAGAAAACGTTATTTTTTATTTCGATGCAGACTATCTTTCAACCCGATTTCTGGATAACAGTACGGATGAAATTTCTACTGCCATCGATACAATGACAACTTCCTTTCTATATATAACTGCTGAACTTTTAAGACGGGCAGAGCAGAAACGCAACAAACTTTGCACAGGCTTTATAGTAAAAAATCTTAAACCTGAGCAGACAAGCGGAATCGTTAAGATTGCAGAAGCAGCTTTCTGTCAGCTGGCAGAAAACTTTGCCCAGAATGTAGGCGAACGCGATTACCTGCGGGTTTTCCTTGCAAAAAGCAGCGGGGCTACTGAAGCAGTGGCAGAAGAGCAGGCGCTGGGAGAGTGGGCTGCAAAGGCTTTGAGTGAAATTGCTGAAAAGAAACAGAGCGTAAAACAGGCGGCTGCATGGATTAAGGCCGGCGGAAAAGTTGGATCAGGATTTCCATTTTTCAAATAAGAGGCAAAAATAACTTATGATTGATTTCCATTTACAGGACAGCTTATTCAACAGCACAATTTTGATTTTTCTTATGCGCGCCTTTTTGAGCGTATTCTGCGGTTTCTGTCTTGGACTGGAACGAAAAATCAAAAAGCATCCGGTGGGAATCAGAACTCTGGTTTTTCTCAGCCTTTCTTCCTGCCTTTTTGGCATTACGTCCATCACAATGGCAAAACAAAATATTTTGACTGGAGATACCACCAGAATTGCAGCCGGAGTTGTAAGCGGAATCGGATTTTTGGGCGCCGGTGTTATTTTCCGACAGGGCTTTAATATTCACGGACTCACTACCGCGGCAATTATTTTTATGGCTTCTGCCCTTGGACTTGCCTGTTCCGACGGACTTTACATTCCGGTTTTAATAACTCTTGCCCTCTGCCTTATCGTTATGACGATAGTTGAAAGACTGGAATATGTTTTATTCCCGCCGGAAACTGCAAAACTTGTAAAAATTGATTTTTCTGATGACCAGGTGGATGAAAGCGAAATTGAAGTTATCTTTAAAAGATGCAAATTAAAGCTGGCAGATAAAAACTTCAATTATGATATTGAAAATAAAACAGTTACTATCGCCTACAAGGTTTATAAGCCCAACAAATTTGATTTTTCAGATTTTTCTCAGAAAATCCGTCAAATCAAAAATGTCCGGGCCTTCAGCATCACCCAGGGCGATATAGATTAAATTCTTCCTGTTGTCAGGTAACGGCGGATTTCCTGACAGAGTTTTTTTGCTGCTTCTGAATCCGGCATAAAAGCTGCAGAAAGCAGATCTGTGCGGGCACCATAACGGCAGCTTGCGGCAAAAAAGCGTACATCATCAGCCTGAACGTCAAAGCTTTCACCGCGGAGGGCAACCGGCGCCAGCTGAGTTCCCATAGAAAGGGCTGTCTGAGTTTCTTCAGTCAAAAGCTTTTGAATCACCTTATCATTTACTGACTTTTTAGAAAGTTTTACTGTGCAAAGAGCAGGTGCAATAAGGGCATGATCTGTCTGCCCAGAAAGAACAGGCGCTCTTTCTGTAGAAAAATCACGAATCAACTTATATGGAATAGTTCTGTGAACAGAAAGCTTTGTAAAAAGAAGGGCAACCTGTCCGTCTTCTACAAAGGCAAGAATATCGCGGTATTTTGCGTGAAACCAGTTAGGATGAACTATGCCGCTTTCCTGCCAGCTTCTGAACAAATCAAGCACAGACTGTAAAGTAAGCTCGTTTCCAAGATTAAGAGTCAAAAGTTTTTCGGCAGAAGGATTTTTTTTAGCGGCTTCGACAAAAGTGCTGTAGGCATTATAACCGCCCTTTGCTTCAATAATTGCAGAAATCAATCCTAAAAGAATTTCATCATCTCCACCGTTGGTAAAAAACGGAGTAAAGGTGTATTTCTTTGCCTTTTCAAGGAAGGTCAGCATTTCGTCAAAATTCTGAGGATTTTCCATCCCGATTTTTGCTTCAACCGGTTTGCTGTAAGAAAATTCAAAATGGTCCAGCACAAGGGGAATAGACTTTCGGTCATTCGGCTCGTTCTGACGACGCAGAGAAGTTGGAAGGTAATTAAAAAGTTTTGAAGAAATATTGGCAGCTTTTGCCTTTATAGCTTCTGAAGCAAGACCTTCGTAGGTAAATAAAAGGTCGTAAGTCTTATCTGCCTTATCCTTATTCAAATCATCAAGGGTAACATTCTTAAAGGTTACCTTTCCAAGTTCAACTTTTTTGATGTTGTCTTCAAGCACCTTGGCCTGCTTTTCCGGAATATTATAGAAAGCAACATTTACGTTCTGCTGGGCTGCAGAATTAGCACGACGCAGGCAAAGGGAAACTATCACAGCGATTACACAGGCTGCCAGAAGCCCTGAGCCAAAAATTATTTTTTTACTCCAGATAAAAGCCCCGCAATTCTTAAAAAACATAATTGCTTTAGGTGTCTTCTTCTTTGATTTCTTTGACTTTTTACTCATAACTCTATTATACATCATTTTAATTGACATTCCATATCTCATTATATATTTTAAAATAATGATATTTTTAGATTTTGTAATTCTGGTCTTAGGTTTTGTAGCGCTTGTAAAGGGTGCTGATATTTTTGTAGACGGCAGTTCTGCACTGGCTAAAATTTTCAAAGTGCCGGGTGTAATTATCGGTCTTACGGTTGTGGCACTTGGAACTTCGCTTCCTGAACTTGCAGTAAGTACCACTGCGGCTCTGGCGGGTGCAAACGAAATTGCCCTAAGTAATGTAATTGGTTCCAACATTTTTAATCTTCTTGTTGTACTGGGTGTCTGTGCCGTTATTCACTCTGTTCCGGTAGACGAAGTTATCATTCGCCGCGATTTTCCTCTTTCAATTATTGTAACTCTGGGGCTGCTGCTGGCTGTTGGCTGGCAGACTATTTCGGGCGGTTCTTTTTTTACCCTGGGAATGGCAGATAACGCAGGGCTTGTTTCCCGCGTAACCGGCATAATCCTTCTTGTGATTTTTATCGGCTATATCCTCTTTTTGATTTTTGATGCCATCAGACATCCTGTGGAAGAAGAAGAAATTTCTGACATCCCCCTCTGGAAGGCTCTTCTTTTTATTCTGATTGGTGTGATTTTGATTATTGCCGGCGGAAAAGCAGTTGTTTACTCTGCCCAGAATATTGCAAGATTTTTTGGTATGACTGAAACCCTGATTGGTCTTACGGTAGTTGCTCTCGGCACGTCGCTTCCGGAGCTTGTAACTTCAATAGTTGCTGCAAGAAAAGGAGAAACTTCTCTTGCCGTTGGAAACGTTGTCGGTTCGAACCTTTTTAATCTTCTTTTTATTCTGGGAGTTTCTACAAGCATTCACCCTATTACAGTAAACGCAGCTTCTATTTATGATATGGCGATTTTGATTTTTGTAAGCTGTATGACGCTTTTCTTTTCTATTACAGGCCGTTCGATTAAGCGGCTGGAAGGAATAATAATGCTAGCCTGTTATATTGGGGCAACGACATTTGCAATTGTAAGATAAAAAATAAGGCTGTCCAAAAGGACAGCCTTTATTGTTGGTCAGATTTCCTTAGTCAGCAAAGCGGATTCGCTGCCAGATGTTGTAGAATTTTTCTACGCTGTCACCTAAATCTTCTTTAAGAGTACAGGTATTTGCCTGCTCTGGTGGATACATAGAAGGCTTTGTTGTGTACTGTAAAGCTTCTGTGTTTACAATACATGGATAGCGGAAGGTATCAATGAAGATAGCATACATTTCAGGGCGATGAATAAAGTTGATGAACTCATTTGCAAGCTCTGGATTTGGTGCATCCTTAAGAACTACCATACAGTCCATTGTTGCAGGACCACCCTCCGGCGGAATAAAGAATTCAATTGTATCTTCCCAAAGGCTTTCGTCTACTTCACCGTAAACAATTTCAGGATATCCCTGACAAAGCCAGAAGTCTCCGCTGGCAAAAGATTTACCAAAACCTTCTGCATCAAATTTTACAAGGTTTGGACTCCACTTGTTTTTTACAAGTGCTTCAGCTTCTGCAAGTTCTGCATCGTTAAGACTGTTCAAATCGTAACCAAGGTGAACAAGAGCGCAGCCAAGAACTTCGCGCATTTCATCCATCATAGTTGCGTGGCCTGCAAAGCGTGGATCTTCGAAAATGCTGTAATCGCGTGGATAATCACCGGTTACTTTATTTTTATTTACCATTACACCAGTTGCAGAGAAAGCGTAAGGTACACAGTATTTCATATCAGGGTCAAAAGTAAGTTTTTCTGTAACAACCGGATTGATTTTATCGCGGTTTGTAAATTTTGACTGATCAATTTCCTGAATCATTCCCTGTTTCAACATGATAGAAACAAAGTCATTTGAAGGAATTACAAGGTCATAACCTTTTGCACCGGCTTTAAGTTTTGCATACATCTCATCACAAGTTGCATAAACGTCAAGTTTAACTTTGCAGTTAAATTCTTCTTCGAATTTTGCAATTACTTCATCAGGAGTGTAATAAGTCCAGTTGTAAAGGTAGAGAGTTTTTTTCTTAGAACAAGAAAAAAGCGACAGAAGGGAAGCTGCAAAAGTTACAGCCAGAAGTGATTTGTAGAAAGTTTTCAATTGAAGACTCCCGGACGCGTGCGTCCTAAAAAATTTTATTGTTGGTTATACCCCAAAATTTGGCGGGCCTATACGACCCGCTTTAGAATATGCAATTTTAGCACGAAAGAAGTGTTTGTTACAATATTATGAAAATTGACTTCCGGTCACAGAGCAGGGAGCAAAACCGCGCAATAATGCGCTTCACGCTGATTGTTGCAAAGAAACCATAAAATTGACCGCTTTCGCGGTCACAACAATCAGAGTGTTTTTGCCCCCTACTCTGCTCCCTTGCGCCAATTTTACATACTTGTGTAACCGCCATCTACCGGCAGAATTACACCTGTTACATAGCTTGAAGCTGGGCTTGCGAGGAAGATTGCGGCTGTATCAAGTTCGCCTTCGTTTCCGTAGCGTGAAAGTGGAATCATTGTCTGGGCATTCTGCTGGAAGAAATCTGAATCCAGAGTTTCCTTTGTAAGAGGACTGTAGAAATAGCCAGGACAGATTGCATTTACGTTGATGTTGTATTTTCCCCATTCAGATGCAAGGCCGCGTGTAAGGTTTACAACACCACCTTTTGCGGCGTGGTAAGGTGAACAAGGAGCAACTTTGTTTCCAACAAGACCGTACATAGAAGCAATGTTGATGATGCGGCCATATTTAGCAGGAATCATTGCTTTTTTAGCAACGGCGCGGGCAACCTTGAAAGTTCCGCCCAAGTCAACGTTAAGCTCGCCGTTGAACTGATCATCTGTAATGTCTTCTGCAGGAGCAACAGCACCTGTACCGGCATTGTTGATTACGATATCAATGCGGCCGAATTTTTTCATAACTTCATCAACAGCGGCGTTTACTTTTTCTGTATCAGTAATATCACACTGAAGAGCAAGAGTTTCTACCTTATAAGTATCTGCAATTTCTTTAGCAACTGCTTCAATCATTTCCTTGCGGCGGGCAATAGCAACAATTTTTGCTCCCTGATTAGCAAGAGCCTTAGCCATCTGAACACCAAGACCTGTAGAACATCCGGTTACAATTGCAACCTGACCTGATAAATCAAAATAATTTTTAGACATATAGTACCTCGAAAAAAAGATTTGCTCTTATAAAATACTTCTATAATTAAATTAGTAAAGTAATTTTTACTTGTCAATGCAAAAGTGTCCAAAAAAAGTGGGACGCAGGCGGAAAATGAGGGGGGACCGCAGACGGGGTGAGACCTCATTTTTCGCCGTCGCTGGGACCCGCTTTTTTTGGACAAACTGGTAGAATAAGTTTTAATATTCCTTTATAATAAGGTTTCAGTATGAAAAATCTGGCGAAACAAAACTTACTGAAACACACACTTTGTTGCGACGGCTATTTTTTCTATTATTATTTTTGAATTTTACAAAGCTGAATTCGATTTTTTCGAGTTCAGCTTTTTTTTAAGTCCCAAGGGCTGAAAAGAGGGCTTTCGGGCTATTTTCTGGAAAAAGTGAGGTAGATTGTGGAAAAGGAAAGCGAAAAAAGAGCTGTTCTGCTTTTGGCAAACGGCATGGTTTTTGAAGGAAAAAGTTTTGGAGCTGAAGGCTGTGTTATCGGGGAGACAGTCTTTACAACCGGTATGAACGGCTATCTTGAAACACTCACAGACCCAAGTTATTACGGTCAGATTGTTACTCAGACTTTCCCGCTGATTGGAAACTATGGCGACATTTCAAAAGATTATGAAAGTGCAAAATGTAATCTTCGCGGCTACATTGTACGCGAATGGTGCGAAACTCCTTCTAACTTCCGCTGCGGCGGCGACATAAATTCTTACCTCAAATCTCAGAATATAATCGGTCTTTACGATATTGATACAAGAAAACTCACAAAGATTCTGCGCGAAACCGGCGTTATGAACGGAATGATTATTTCGGGCCAAGGCGACGAAGCAAAAGCCGCATTCCAGGCTCTGAATGATGAAGGCAAAAAGGCTGAACTTCTTAAAAAGATTAAAGAATATTCTATTATAAATGCAGTTGCTTCTGTAACCGGAAGCGCAACCGGTGTTGAAGAACCAGCTGATGTAGTTTTCAGCGAGTCTGCAAAATACCGCTTTGTGCCGGTTAAGGCTGACGGAACAAAAATCAACGACCCTGACCTTGCTATGAAAGATGGAAAGGGTAAAAAGGTCGTTCTCTGGGACTTTGGTGCAAAGGCAAATATCCGCCGCGAGCTTTTGAAACGCGGTCTTGAAGTTGTAACTGTGCCTAGCACTTACACTGCAGAAGATATCACAGCCCTGAATCCTGACGGAATTATGCTCAGTAACGGTCCTGGAGACCCTGCAGAAAATGTTGGAATTATTGCAGAAATCAAAAAGCTTTTGAAAACTGGTATTCCGATTTTTGGAATCTGTCTTGGACACCAGCTTCTGGCTCTGGCAAGCGGCGCTGAAACAATGAAATTGAAGTACGGTCACCGCGGTGGAAACCAGCCGGTAAAATACCTTAAAACCGGCCGCGTTTACATTTCCAGCCAGAACCACGGCTACGCTGTAAAAAATGACACTCTGCCGGCAGGCGCAGTCCTCAGCTTTGTAAACACAAACGACGGAACCTGCGAAGGCCTTGCCTACACCAACGTTCCGGCCTTCAGCGTGCAGTTCCACCCGGAAGCATGTTCCGGCCCGCTGGACACAAGCTTTTTGTTCGACGAGTTTGTAAAGCTGATTAATGACCACAACTACTTCACAAACTTCAAAGCTGAGTTCGAGCGCGTGGATGCGATTAAATATTTTGCAAGTACAATCAAAGCTACTAAGGAGAATGCATAGTATGCCTTTAAACAAAGATCTTCATAAAGTAATGGTTATCGGTTCGGGTCCGATTATTATTGGTCAGGCTGCGGAATTTGATTATGCGGGAAGCCAGGCTTGTAAGGCTTTGAAGGAGCAGGGACTTGAGGTTGTTCTTGTAAACTCGAATCCGGCTACCTTGATGACTGACCACAGTATGGCTGATCACATCTACATTGAGCCGCTTACTGTTGAAACTGTTCAGAGAATTATTGAAAAGGAAAAACCGGACAGCATTCTTTCTTCTCTTGGCGGACAGACTGGTTTGACTCTTTGTATGGAGCTTGCAAAATCGGGATTTCTTGAAAGTCACAATGTTCGTCTGCTTGGTGCAAAACCGGAAACTATTGATAAGGCAGAAGACCGCCAGATGTTTAAGGATACAATGGAAGCAATCGGTGAGCCTTGTATTCCTTCTAAGGTTGTTACAACTTACGAAGACGCCCTTGATTTTGTAAAAAACGGAATCGGATTCCCGGCAATTATTCGTCCTGCCTTTACTTTGGGTGGAACCGGCGGCGGTATTGCCCACGACGAAAAAGAATTTGACGAAATTGCTCATAACGGTCTTCACCGCTCTCCTATTCACCAGATTCTGGTAGAAAAATGTATTTCGGGCTGGAAGGAAATTGAGTTTGAAGTTGTCCGCGACCACAGCGGAAACGTAATGACTGTCTGCTCAATGGAAAACTTTGACCCGGTTGGCGTTCACACCGGTGACTCTATTGTAATTGCGCCTGCTGTTACTTTGAGTGATAAAGAATATCAGATGCTGCGTTCGGCATCTTTGAACATCATTTCTTCTTTGGGAATGGAAGGCGGATGTAACTGTCAGTTTGCTTTGAACCCTGAAACTTTTGAATATGCCGTAATTGAAGTAAACCCTCGTGTTTCACGTTCTTCGGCACTGGCTTCTAAGGCAACAGGATATCCTATTGCAAAGGTTGCGGCTTTGATTGCCATCGGTTACAACCTGGATGAAATCCCTAACTTTGTTACAAAACAGACTGCTGCCTGCTTTGAACCTGTTCTGGACTACGTTGTTGTTAAATTCCCAAAGTTCCCCTTTGACAAGTTTGTTTACGCTGCCCGCAAACTGGGAACTCAGATGAAGGCAACCGGCGAAGTTATGGCTATCGGCCGTACTTTTGAAGAAGCTTTGATGAAAGCTGCCCGCGGTGCTGAAATTGGTGTAAACTCTTTGAATCTTAAAGTTTTTGCTGAAGAAAGCGACGCAAAAATCAAAGAGCGTGTTGCAGACTGCACCGACCAGCGCGTATTTGCCGTTTTCCAGGCTCTTAAACGCGGAATTATGAGCGTTGACGAAATCCACGCCGTAACAATGATTGACGAATGGTTCCTCAACAAGATGAATCTTCTTGTTCAGATGGAAAAAACTTTTGACGAAATCAAGGCTGGAAAGAAAGAACTTAATCAGACACTTTATCTGGAAGCTAAAAAGATGGGCTATCCTGACAAGGTAATTGAAGATATGACCGGCGTAAAGATTCCGGGAAGCACCGGCGTTATTGAACACGACAAAAACGAAGCTTCTACCGCGAACACAATCGACGCTAACAATAAAAAGCTGGCCGAGCTTCGCGCTGCCGGCAAAGTTACTCACATTCCAAGCACCTTCAAAATGGTAGATACCTGTGCCGGCGAGTTCAGTGCGGAAACTCCGTATTTCTACGCAGGATATGATGAGGAAAACGAAGCTGAGATTTTCCTGAACAATTTACACGCAGGGGTTTTAGGGGGCGGCAGCCACCTAGGCGAAGGGGTAGCGGAGAACGCCGCAGGCGGTCGCAGCGAGGGGAAGACTTTCCCCGCCTCTAAGGGCACTATCGTCGTTCTTGGCTCGGGTCCAATCCGAATTGGTCAGGGAATTGAGTTCGACTACGCCAGCGTTCAGTGCGTATGGAGCCTTAAAAAGCTTGGCTACGAGGTTGCAATCATCAATAACAACCCGGAAACCGTTTCTACCGACTTTGACACTGCAGACCGCCTCTACTTTGAGCCGCTCACTCCGGAAGACGTTATGGGCGTTATCAACACAGAAAAGCCGGTTGCAGTTGTAGTTGCCTTTGGCGGCGGTACAGCAATCAAGCTTGCAAACTTCCTTTCTGAGCAGGGAATTCCGATTCTTGGTACAAGTGCTGACGCAATCGACCTGGCAGAAGACCGTGAGCGTTTTGAAGAGCTTTGCGAAAAACTCAAAATCAAGCGTCCTAAGGGACTTACAATCATGAATACCGAAGAAGCTCTGGCTGCAACAAAGCAGCTGGGCTACCCTGTTTTGCTGCGTCCTTCTTACGTTTTGGGCGGTCAGAACATGATTGTTGCCTTCAACGATGCCGACGTAAAAGAATACATGAAGATTATTCTTGCCCAGGGAATTGAAAATCCGGTTTTGATTGACCAGTACATGATGGGAACTGAGCTTGAAGTTGACTGTATCTGTGACGGCGAGGATGTTTTGATTCCTGGAATCATGGAGCATATTGAGCGAACTGGTATTCACTCGGGCGACTCGATTGCGGTTTATCCTAGCTGGAATCTGAACGACGTTCTGCGCGAAAAAATCATCAATCAGTCTACTGACCTGGCACTTAAGCTTGGTACAAAGGGTCTTGTAAACATTCAGTACCTGATTTACAACAACGACCTTTATATTATTGAAGTAAACCCTCGTTCTTCGCGAACTGTTCCTTACATTTCTAAGGTTACAAACGTTCCTATGGTTGAACTTGCAACCCGCGCAATGCTGGGAGAAAAAATCCGCGATATGGGCTACGGAACAGGACTTTACCGCCTGCCTCCATACTTTGCCGTAAAAGTTCCGGTTTTCAGCTTTGAAAAGCTGATGGACGTTGATACTCACCTGGGACCTGAAATGAAGTCTACCGGCGAGGTTCTTGGAATTGCTTCGACAATGGAAGAGGCAATCTTCAAGGGACTGATTGGTGCCGGCTACAACATGAAGCGTGCAGGGGATGCTGCTTCTGACGGAGACAGCGAAGGCAAAAACGGCGGCGGAGTTCTCTTCAGCGTCCGCAAAACTGACCGCTACGAACTTCCTGACCTTGCCCGCAAGTTCTACGACATGGGCTTTAAGCTTTACGCAACCGAAGGAAACGCAGAAACAATCCGCGATTTTGGAATGGAAGTTGAAGTTGTAAATAAGATTCACGAAAATCCTGATGATAACCTTTTGACCCTGCTTGATTCAGGCAAAATTGATTACGTAATTTCTACCTCTGCAAAGGGACGCGACCCACGTGCCGACAGCGTAAAAATGCGCCGCCACGCCGTAGAACGCGACATCCCTTGTCTTACAGCAATCGATACTGCAAACGCAATTGCAAACTGTCTTAAGTCAAAATATTCGGCAGAAAACATTGAACTTGTTGATATCAACCAGCTGCGCGACAAAAAGCAGAAAATCCGCTTTACAAAGATGGATTCAACCGGCAACGACTTTATCGTCATCAACGGAATGGAACAGGAAATCAAAAATCCTGCCGGCCTTGCAGTTCGCCTTTGCGACCGCAGAAACGGCGGAATCGGAGCAGACTCCCTTGTTCTTATTGAAAACAGCACTTGCGCCGATGCAAAAATGCGTTTCTTCAACCTGGACGGTTCAGAAGGAAAAATGGCCGGAAACGCCATCCGCTGCGTAGGAAAATATCTCTACGATTACAACGTAAACGGAATCTGCGAAAAATACGGAAAGAAAACCGACGCTACCGAAACAATCACAATTGAAACCGGAAGCGGCGTAAAAACCCTTATCCTCTACAAGCAGAACGGAAAAGTTACTTCGGTAACTGTTGATATGGGCGAGCCGACCTTTGCTCCGGAAACTTTGCCTACAACCTTAAAGCTGGCCGACGTTTCTGCAAGCGAACTCAATGCAAGTGCCGCCTCGGCAGCCCTGCTTCCAAAACAGGCAATTCTGAATCAGGCTCTGCGCGTAGACGGCAAAACTTACAAGGTAAACTGCATCGGCATGGGTAACCCTCACGCCGTAATCTTCAGTAAGTTCGTAGACAAAGAGCCAGTTTGCGAAGACGGCCCTAAAATCGAACACCACAAAGCCTTCCCTGGCCGAACCAACGTCGAGTTTGTTCGCGTTGTAGGTCCAAATGAACTTAAAATGCGCACCTGGGAGCGCGGAAACGGCGAAACTCTTGCCTGCGGTACAGGTGCCTGTGCAGCCGCAGTTGCCGCAGTTTTGAACGGCTTCAGCCCCGTAGACCAGAACATCACCGTAAAAGTCCGCGGCGGCAACCTGATTGTAAAGTACACCAGCAAGACAGTCTTCTTAAGTGGAAATACAAGCATCTGCTACGAAGGCGAGGTGGAGATTTAAGTTCCACCGCAAAATACCCCGGCAACTTCCGTAAAAGTGGATGTTGCCGGGATTTTTTTGGGCGAAATATCTCTTTCCCAGTCGCCTTCCGGGCTCCCCTACGGTCGGTCTTGCTTCGCAAGACTGGCTTCGCCACCCTCCACGCTCGCGCCGGGGGAAAACTACAATATAAAGTGCAAAGTCCTGAAATTTAGGCTTGCCGAATTTTTTCCAGCGATAAAGTTCAAAAGGTAGTACTGCCATACCTTCCGACATTCATTTGCAACACATCTTCTTGAGTCCAGCTACGATATCCGCATAAAAATCTATTACTTTTTCATAACTCGTTATATAATCGACATATAATATATCTGCCATACCAGCTTATACTGACACTTTTTGCAGTATAAGACTTTTATGCAGGATACGTATAAATTTTGTTATACGGACGGCGCAGAGCTCCGCTGGGAAGAAAAATGTATGAAAAAATTTTAAAAATTGTTTTAGACTTATATTCAAAAGTAGGAAACAATTATTCTTGGGAATTACCAGAAAACTTGCCAATTGAAATTCCAAAGCATTTGTCCAATTATGAAAAAAATCTATTTCTTAAAGAAAATCTTCATAAAATAATAGACGAAGAAAATTTTGAAAAAATTGCATACTGGATTATTAATTCATGGGGCGGTATTCCACTAAAAGAAAATGAAAATAATAAAAATCGGCTAAAGAAATTTAAAAATAAGTTGGATAAAAACATAGAAAATCTTACAAAGGATGAATTTAGTATTATTTCTTCACTTTCAAAAATTGCCTCCTTTTATTGTCCTGAAAAATATTCAATTTACGATTCAAGAGTAATTTATTCATTAAATTGGCTTATTTTTAAAAATAACCTAGAAAGTAATTATTTTCCACAACCTGCAAGCAGAAATTCTGCAATGACAGAATATGATCAGAAAACTATTTTCAATCTTTCAAAAAGGAAAATTAATTATTATTCGAACAATGATGCTTATTTTGAATACTGCAAACTAATCAATGAAATTTCAAAAAATGCAAAGGATATAAAAAATTATCAAATTGAAATGTTTTTATTTTCAATAGCTGATACAATTATAATAGATGATATGAAAAATTCTTTATCATTGATAATAAAAAATTAAAGGTTGGGAAAAAATCGTATAACATGCACTTCAAATCGGATGTCGGGTCTGCGCCCGCCACCGTTTAAGCGCGTAGTTAGGCGGACGGGCTATTGGCCCGCTTAAGAAAGTGAAAACGAAAAATATAATACATTAAAAAGTATGTTAGGAGAAAAAAATGACACGAAATGAGTATAATGCAAAAGTAAGAAGAGAAGTTGAAGAATTAAAAAAATTTAGAAATGACAATTCCGCCTTTTTAATATGGTTTCTTATAAATATCTATTGTTTATCAGAACAAGATAGTATTGATGCTATATGTGATGGCCCAAATGATAAAGGTATTGATGCAATATGGTTTGATGAAACTGATGAAAAAATTTGTATTTTTCAATCCGAATTTTCACAAACAGATGATAAGAATGCAGGAGATACAAAAATCCGAGAATTTGCAGGTATTTTTAATTGGTTTTCAAATGCAGATACAGTTCAAAATTTAAGAAATAGTTCGATAAACGAAGAACTTAAGAGTAAAATAGAAAACTTAGAACTTGTTGAAAAAATTGCTAACGGATGCAAAGTCAGTTTTATTTATGTTACAAATAAAATTTTTGATAGTAATGCAAAGGAATTTTTATCGCAATTAAAAATTGAAGCTTATGATAATAACAAAATTCTTCAATACTACTCTTTCAGTTCAGCGCCAGAAATAAAAGAAAATCCAATTTCCTTATCAGTTACAAATGATACAATAATTAATTATGATGATAAAGCTATTGTTTTATCTATACCTGCTTTAGAATTAATAAAATTGGAAGGAATTCAAGACCAATCTTTATTTTCTAGAAATGTCAGATTATATACAGGTAACACTCGCGTTAATAAAGATCTGGTTCAAACATTAAAAGTAACAAAAGAACATGAATCATTTTTCTTATACCATAATGGTTTATCTATTATTTGTAGTAAATATACTTATAAAGATAAAACTCTTAATATATCAGGATATCAAGTTATAAATGGCTGCCAGTCATTAATGACATTATTTCAACACAAAGAATTATTAACCGATAAAATACAAATATTATGCAAAATAATAAAAATTGATAATCCAGATTCAGATTTTGTAAAAAAAATTACAAAAAACTCAAATAATCAAAATGCAATAAGTCTTAAAGATTTACGTTCAAACGATAAAATTCAAATTAATCTTCAATCATCATTTAAAGAATTTTATGGGGATTCAATCTTTTATAATATTAAAAAAGGAGAAATTGCATCTGGTGGGCAAGAATACATAAAAATAGATTTTGCAGGTCAATTAATTAAAGCTTTCAAATTTGAAGAATCTTATAAAACTCACTTAAAAACTAGTTTTTTCGGTGAGGAATATGGAACGATTTTTTCTAAAGCAATAACTTGCCATTATATATATATGTCATATCTTGTTTATAAAGTTATAGAAGATAATAGTTCATTAATTGAAAATGAGGCAGTTCGTGTATATGGTTTAGCAAAATTTTCCTTACTTACAATTATGGAAATTATTCTCAAAAATGATACAAAAGGTAAAGAAATTCTAGAAAAACCTGAACAATTCTTAACGAATGAATTAAGGGAAAAATTCATAAAAGCCATTACGTTGTTATTTAAATTGGTGGTTTTAGATTTTAATGCATTTATTAATGAGAAATCTGAAAATAATTCCTTTTTTGATTATAAAAATTTATTTAAAAATAAAGAATTTTGTACATCTATGTATACTCAAATTTTAACAGATCATAAGAAATCTATAATAAGACATTCTGATGATAGTTTTGAAGTTATTTATAATAACGCCTAACAAAGCTTCAAAGCCGACAAACCGGTCAAGCCGGTTTGCGGTTTAAGCAATTGTTATGTGGACGCCCGCATTGGGGCGCTGTTAGGAAACGAAATGAAAACAATTCAATTAAAAAATGATGATTACAAAGGCTATGTAAACAATCTTCGGCATGCTTGTAGAGGAATTGTTATAAATAATGGAAATGTTTTGTTGTGTTATGAATCAAATGAAGGTAAGTACATTATTCCTGGTGGTGGACAAGAGGATAATGAATCTCTTGAACAATGTTGTGAAAGGGAACTTTTAGAAGAAACTAGGATGATTGTAAAAACAAATCCTTGTTATCTAGAAATTGAAGAGTTATTCTTAGATTGGAGACATATTAATCATTATTTTGTTTGTAAAATCATTGAAGATACAGGTACATTCCATCTTACAGAAAATGAAAAACAGGCTGGGTATAAGACAGTTTGGATTCCATTAGATAAGGCTATAGAAATATTTGGAAACTATGAGACTTTTCATAAAACCAACATTGCAGATTATGGGTTGTACAGAAGAGAATTTTTTGCATTAAACGAACTAAAAAAAATCTTAAACGATAAAAAATCAGGTCAAGCCTGATTTTTAGTACGGCGGGGCAAGCCCGCCCTTTTATTTGACAAAAGTGGCAACGTGTAATTATAATATAATTATGGATGAAATAATCTTTGAATGGGATCCAGTAAAAGCTGAATTGAATTATACTAAACACAAAGTAACTTTTGAGGAAGCAAAAAGTGTTTTTTATGATGAAAATGCAATCTTAATTGCGGATCCAGACCATTCAAGTATGGATGAAGACAGATTTATCATGCTTGGACTTAGTTCCGAGTTACATATGTTGGTTGTCTGTCATTGTTACAGAGAAAATGACAGAATTCGTATCATTTCGGCACGAAAAGCAGATACGTTTGAAGCCGCTCAATATGGAGGAAGATAATATGAGAGACCACTACGATTTTTCAAACGGAATAAAAAATCCTTATGCAGATAGACTCAAGAAACAGATAACAATCCGTCTTGATGACCAGGTTATTGAATACTTCAAAAATATGGCAGAAGAAACAGGGATGCCTTATCAGAATATCATAAATTACTATCTTCTGGACTGTGTAAAAGAAAAGAAACACCTGGAAGTAGCGTTCAGTAAATAAAAATCACATAACATGCACTTCAAATCGGATGTCGGGTCTGCGCCCGCCCCCGTTTAAGTGCGTAGTTATGGCGACAGGCCACTGGGCTGGTAATTTGGAAAAATGACAAATAAAATTGTAAATGAAATATGTAATACTTTTTTCCACACGCTTCCAACTAAAATCATAAGAAATAACGTTGGTTTAGCAGGCTATGTTTATACAGTCCAGATTTGTGGCGATAAATACGTATTAAAAATTTCTGATGATAAAAATATAATTTCTGGGTCTACCTATTGGTTGGATAAAATGAAATATCTGGATATTCCAACTCCAAAAATAATTACAGAAAACACTTCTACATCTCCATATTATTTTATAATGACTTTTATTTCCGGAAAAGATCTGGGTATTGTTTATTCAAAACTTTCAAAAGATCAAAAGAAAAATATTGCAAAAAAGCTTATCAATTATCAGCAGGAAATTAAGAAACTTCCTATGGCAAGAGGTTTTGGTTCTCTTAATGCTTATGAAGATTATGAAAATCTATTCAATACCTGGGAAGACTTTATATTAAGTGAAATCAAAAGAGCCGAAAACGGCATAAAGGAAAATAATATTTTTCCCACAGAATATGTTTCGAAAGTTCGAGATTTGATTCCTGATTTTAGAGAATATTTTTCAACTATAAAACCACAACCGTTTTTGGATGATGTATCAACAAAAAACGTGCTTATATATAAAGGAAAGATTTCTGGAATAATTGATCTGGATTGGATTACTTTTGGAGATCAGCTTTATTTCCTTAGCCTCACGACAATGGCTCTATTAAGTATGAAGGCTGATTTAGATTATATAGATTATCTGAAAGACGAAATGAATCTGAATAAAAAGCAGGAAAAAGTAACAGAATTATATGTTCTTATTTTCTGTATTATTTTCATGTCAGAGAAAGGTACGAGTTTTAATAAAAATACTCCGATTTCTGTTACTAACCATGAAAAAAATCATTTAATAAAAATATTTGATAATTATTATGAAAAATTAAAATATTAATTAGTTCTAAACATTACTTGACAGTTAAGAAATGCTTTAAGATAATATATTCGTAAAATATTACGAATATTAGAGGTGCGTATGATAGCAATAAAACCTGTTTCTGATTTACGAAATTATAATGAAGTATTACAGGATGTCGCAGACGAATCTCCTGTTTTCCTCACAAAAAATGGAAGAGGCACCTATGCCGTTATCACAATCAAAGATTACGAAAGATTAACCGCAACAAAAACTCTTTTTGCAGAATTAAAAAAAGGAGAAGATTCTGCTGCAAAGAATGGCTGGTTGGATCCTGCTGATGTTAGAAAAATGGTAGGTCTTTAATGTTTACAGTGAAGATTACTCCACAAGCAGCAGAAGATTTACTCGAAATAAAAAATTACATAGAAAATGAACTTCAAAATCCAATTGCAGCAAATAATACTATCAAAACTATCGTAGAAACATATGAAAACTTGTCTACCCTTGCAGAAGCAGGCATTCCGGTAGAAAGATATGTTCCATTTCCAACTGATTATAAATTTGTTCTGTCAAATAATTATTCAATTTTTTATAGGATCGATAAAAAAATTGTAAGAGTTATAAGAATACTATATTCGAAACGAGATTTTGTAAGAATCTTGTTTGAAAATAAATAATTATACAAAGCCCGACCGCCGCAGGCGGATGCGCCCGAAAAAAAATTAAAAAGGATTTTTATGGACGAAATTATCTCTCAAATAAAAAATCAGACGGAAATTAATTTTATCAATCTCAAGGATCAGCTTGAGGTGGCGGAGCTGGAGGCGGTTTACGACGGGGTAAGTGCCTCGCGATATATTTTTCATAATCTGCATTCGATTGACCGCTTTTTTATTAATCCTAATGACTATGTTTACGAAGGGGAAAGGCTTTTTGGTATTGCGGAAAATCTCAGCGTAATTGATGCTGAGCGAGACGGTTATGTTGATGACCCTTCCATTGTAATTCCGCGGGAAAAGCTTCTGGCCTATTTTGACTTTGTGAAAAATAAGATTGAAAAATATTTTGACGGACTGACTGCAGAGGCGCTTTTGCAAAAGCCGGAGGGCTGCGAATATTCGCGGCTGGAATTGATTCTGGCTCAGTTCCGCCATCAGATGTGGCACGCTGGGCTTTCCAGTGCGATTACCTTTGAGGGAAAAGGTATCTGGAATAAGTTTACGGGTCTTAGCGCATTGAACAAAAAACTTTTCGGGAAATAATAATGAGTACAAAATCTACTATATTACAAATATTATCTTCTTCAAAAGACGGGGCGGCTGTAAGCGGCGAAGAGCTTGCCCAGCAGTGCGGGGTGAGCCGGGCTGCGGTCTGGAAGGCAGTTAACGCTCTCCGTGAGGAAGGCTTTGAAATTACCGGTACGACTAACGGCGGCTACGTGCTTGATTCAAGCGATGTTTTGACCACCGAGGCTGTATCATCAGCTTTTAACTCCACTTTCCCCCAGTTTGCAGGCGCCAGAATCGAATGCTTTAAGGAAATTGACTCAACCCTTTCGCAGGCAAAAAGATGGCTTTCTGAATGCGGCTCCCTGCGAACTGCAGACGGAGAACTTACCCCGGCAGGAAAAAATTACAGCAACGCTGTAATCGTTGCAGAAAAACAGACAGCCGGCCGCGGACGTTCCGGCCGAAGCTTTGTTTCTCCGGCCAAAACGGGAATCTACCTTACAGTTATTTATGCTCCTAAAGGCGGCATTACAGACCCGGCCAAAATTACGGCCTTCAGCGCAGTTGCTGTCTGCCGGGCAATCAAAAAGCTCTATGACATTCAGCCGTCTATCAAATGGATAAACGATATTTTTTACAACGGAAAGAAAATCTGCGGAATTCTGACCGAAGGCACAACTAATTTTGAAACTGGGATTATAGAAGCCGCCGTTATCGGAATTGGAGTAAATATAGAAGATAATGCAGAAGCTTTTGGTGGGGAACTTTCAAAAGTGGCAGGCGGACTTTTAGGAGGCACTGCAGCCCGGGAAGGTGGCACTAACACAAAGGCAGGGGGTACACGCCCGACAGTCAACCCTTCTTCCCGCTCCGTCACCCGTGCCCAGCTGGCCGCTCAGATTGCAGGCGAAACCCTGCAGGTACTCTCGGAAGACGCAGAAACCGTCATTCATGAATACAAGGCCTTGTCTTTCATCATTGGCCGCGAAGTAGAAGTTCATACTTTAATTGACAGCGTCCAGGGTATTTACAAGGCAACCGTAGTCGATATAGACCAGAACGCCGCCCTTGTAGTTCAGCTGCCCGACGGAACAAAAAAAACTCTGATTTCCGGCGAAGTCAGCCTAAAATCAGAGTCTTTTACAGGATAAAGCCCGGGGGGGGGTAGTCTGCAAACTGTAAGGCAGACTAAAAGTATTCCTTAATCAGGCTGTCCGCATATCTTTCTGCCCGCTCTCTGTTCTTCATCGAAATCACGAGGAAATCTACCATAAGTTCCTTACTGTAACGTTTGTTTACAAGCTCGGCATGACACAAAAAGCGCAGGGCAACCGTAGAAGAAAGAATATCAATATCAGAAGCGGCTAGAAGTTTTTCTATCATCTGCATGGCAAGAGAATAATTTTCCGTCAGCATCTGCTGTAAATCACCGATATTCCGCTTCTTAAGCCAGTCCAGCTGCTCAAGGTAATTATCCGGCGATTCCTGAGAAATTTCAGCCTCGCAGACATTGGAAATTGTACGCAGAAAACTCTGCATGCTCTTGCTGTTATTCATGTATTCTTCAAGAGAAACTGAATCAATCGGGATATCATTTGCCGTATCTGCAATAATTCTTTCGTGAACATCCTTTGTATAGGCAGCAACTCTGTCCCTGATGCTTACAAAATGCTCATCAGCAATTTCAAGAAGCCCCGCAAGACGGAAGAAATCTCGTTTTACAGCAGTCGGAACACCAAATTTAGTCTTATATCCTAAATCATGTTCCATAACCGCCCAGATATGCTGCATCAGAGAACACATCTGAACTTCAAAGCGCTTATTAAGCAATTCCGGAGCATACTTTCCGTTAGGCTTTAAGGAACAGATGTAATGAACAGAAAGATATCCAAAAGTATTTACATTCAGATATTTTCGCTTATCAATTGATTCATTCCAGTCAACATCAAAGCGCTGTTCAATCTGGGCCGCAAGCTTATCCACATCATCAGAAAAAAAGCAGACAACACGTGTTCCCAGAATATCTGTAATATCAGAAAGAGAAGAATATTTATCGCCCTTGCGTTCAAGTTTTCCCGCAAGACTTTTTTCTTCCTTAATTCGGTGATTTATGGCATAAATCTGAATGTTACAACTGTCAGCAATATCCTGTAAAACGGCAACAGCCTCTTTTTCAAGCTTTTCGAAATCGGGTTTTGCCTCCCGATATTCTGCCATAATCAAATGTTCTTTTGCATTCATAAACTAAAAGCTCTTTTTTACAGTAATTTCTACTTTATTTCCCTGCAAACCAACGGTCACGTCATCAGCAATATTAGCGATAATTGATTTTTCAAGCTCATCCCATTTTTCGTCTTTTTCTTTATTAACATTGTCGCGGTAGTTAATCAAAGTCCACATAGGAGAGGCAGGAACTGTATCGCTTGTAAAACCATAATCAAAGAATGGTGCTGCAACTTTTACAGTATTTTCATAATCAATCAGCATAAATTCAATTGCAATCTTGATTTTTGACATAACTCCACTTGCAGAAGCATTTTTTCCGTCAGAAGAAATTGCAAGTATTTTTTCACGCTTTTCAAAATCAAGGTTTTCGTTCGGAACAAGAGAAAGGTGCAATTCAATTTTTTTCCCATAAGGTTCAATCCAGAATTCACCGTTAGTAAAGCTAAGAAGTTCAGGAAGCATTCCAACAAGTTCCTCGCCAATCAATCTGAGCCGCATTGTTTCTTTTTCAGTAAGTTTGGCATTTGCTGCAGCCATTTCGCATTCCTGCAAAATCAAATCAAGGAAGTCTTTTCCATTCTCTTTTGTTGTAATTTTCATATTTTACCTGCCTGTATTAAAACTCCAGCGTGTCGTATTTTTCTAACAAACTGGTTATTTTTTCTATAAATTCCGAAATCCGCTTCTGCTCAAAAGCCGTCGGCTTGCCTTTTTTGTGATACTTGTTTATCAGACGTATATAACACAAAATTGCAGCTTTTTCGGTTATTTCATTAAGAATTATTTCATCATCCGTATTCAGATACTGACTTAAAAAGAAATCAAAGTATCTTTTTGAAGTCGCATAAGAAAATCCCATGAATTTTTCAACATTGGACGGATCATCAAGTCCAAGACTTACATAGAAATAATATACATCACTGATTTCCGCGATTGGATGGCCCTGAGAAACTCTTCCCATATCAATCAAAAGCGGCTCGCCCTTAAGCAGGAAGACATTTCCTGTGTGGAAATCGCCATGAAGTACAGTTTTATAATTTCCCAGTCTATCAATAAGTGCCTTGCATTTTTTACCAAGCCCTTCATTTTCAATCATCAGGCCGCCGTCAAGATAGGAATTAAACCTTTCAGAAACAAGAGGGAAAACAAAATTATCAATCTTGATATCATGAATTGTATGAGCCAGATCTGACATCATCTTTGCATAAACTTCAACCTGACCTGGAGCGCGGGCTATAAAATTAGAAAGCGGTTCAGAATCAACAAGCTCATACATAGCGCCATACTTATTACCAACCGACACAATACCAAAAGAAATTGCTGTAGGAATTCCAAGGATAAAAGCCCTTCGGCTTAAATCGATTTCCATTTCAACATCGTGATAAGTGTTGTTTTCGTTGAAAACCTTAATTACCAGCTCATCATCATAGCGGTATACTTCGCCCTTAGCGCCCCGCCCGATAATCTTACAGCCTTCAACCGAAACTTCCTTGTATTTTTTGTATCTTGTCTTTTCAGAGTCAAAGGTTCCCGGCCAGATAAAGTTAATATGCTTGATGAATTCCTTAAAGGCACCGGTTTTATTAAGCGAAAGCTCTACGGTTTCCGCAATAGACTGATAGTACCAGCGGTGTTTTTCCGGATCAGTCTGGTTAAGACTTTTCCACATTTCCTCACCAAGCTCAGAATAGGCCCGGGCAATCGAACGGATATTTGCAAGCTTATCGGAAAGCCAGAGCATTTTAACTCCAATATCCGTACTGTTTTTTAATACAAGAATTGAATCCTCTTTTCTTCGCTGCCAGGTAAGGCTTTTATCTTCGCCCGGATATTTTTTTTCAGATTCAGAAGCTACAAGCAGAGCTACTCGTTTTCCAAAACGGCTCTCAATTTCTTCCATACTTCCGTCTGTATCTTCAACAATATCATGAAGGATTCCGGCTGTTATGATTTCTTCATCATCAGTCAGGGTAGCAAGAATCTGTGCTACTTCCAGAGGATGAAAAATGTAAGGGATTTTATTCAGTTTTCGAGTTTTTCCCTGATGCATTATCGTTGCATAAATAATTGCTTCTTCAAGTAATTTCATCATATATGTTAAAGGATAACACAGGAATTGAAAAATGCACGAAAAAAACGTTCTGTTAGAATAATGTTTTTAACTATTCATGACTTCTTACTGCAAGTGCCCGGGCTGCGTTGTAGGCCTGTTTGATTCCCACACTCAAAAAAACGGGAAAAATTGCCTTAAGCATTTTGATACCGCTTTTTCCTCCGCGTGCAAGCCAGGCTCTTCTGGAAAGCTCCCAGTTTTTGTAAACCATTGGGATAAAACAGATGAAAAGCGAGGCTGTAGGGGTAAAGCGGTTTTTCTTTGATACCGGAAGAATTTTTCGTACGGCACTTTCAATTGCCCCTAGTCCTTCGCGGATTTGCAGGGTGGTAGAAGTTTTGAAGAGGATTGATGCCGACTGCAGGATACAGAAAAGTTTTACAAGCATTCTGATAGTTGAGGTATTTTTGAAGGATGATGATAAAGAGAGTTTTAGGCTGTCAACTAACGTAAAAGTCGTGGTCTGCGGGTTTGCAAGGCCCCCCTGACAGGCGGCAAAAAAGGTAGCAATGAAGCTTGTAGCGTACAAAATCACTGCGTAATATAAAACTGGACGTAAATCGGCAAAGAGCTCGCGAGGGGTAAAATGCAGGGCAAAGGCCAGGATTGCCTGAAGCAGAATAAAAGCAAGCGCAAACTGGAGAGGCAGATTAAAAATCAGAATATTCAGGGCTGGAATCAAAAGGATTTTGAGCCAGGCAGGCATTTTGTGCAGCGGGCTATTTCCCGCTTTGTAAGAGAAGGCAAGACTGTTTTTACCTGTTTTAATCATTGTATATCCTTACAATGGCTCCCGGTCGTGTAACGCCCTCGCGCCAGTTATGTCTACCATAATAAATCCGTTACCTTTTTATAGGAATTAAACGGATTACGTATGTTCCACTGCTCAACATCAGTTCCAACTATCTCCTCAGGCGTCCCATCAAAAACCTTTTCGCCGCGGAAAAGTACGATAAAACGGTCGGCAAGAGCCAGGCATTTTTCAATTTCGTGGGTAAGAAGAATTATCGTTTTTTTCTGAGCCTTCAGATCACGCAGAAGAGCGTTGACCTGACGAACGCCACCAAAATCAAGATTGGCGTATGGCTCATCCAGAATTATCAGGGGTAAATCCATGGCCAGCATGCAGGCAACCGCAAGACGACGTTTTTCACCGCCGGACAAAAAGCGGGCAGGAAAATCTTTTTTGGCGGTAAGACCGGTTTTCTCAAGGGCATCGGCTACGGCGGCTTTTATCCGCTCCCGGCTCCAGCCAAGATTTTTCGGTCCAAAAGCAATATCTTCTTCGGGAGTTTCACCTAAAATCTGAGTTTCTGCCTCCTGAAAAACAAGCCCGGCCCGGCCAAAGCTTTCTACGTTACCGGAATCAGCAGTTTCCAGCCCCGCGATAATCGACATCAAAAGGCTTTTTCCGCTGCCGTTTTCCCCGCCGATTACGGTAAAAGTTCCCTTCTCCAGCTCAAAGCTGACATTTTTAAGAACTTCCCGGCGTCCATTCAGAGTATTAAAGCCTTTGCAGATGTTTTTTACCGATAATTTTTCCATAAAACCTATTTTAATCAGCGTAAAGATACTGGGCAATAACAGGGCGGATTTTCAGCGCCACAGGAATTGTAATCACAAGCTTAATGATATCACCCGGAATATATGGAATAACACAGGCCGCCATTGTATAAGCCATAACTGATTTTTCAGCAGGAACCCGTCCGCCGCCGACAGCCCATTTTGCAAAATGAATTACACCAGGAATGTACAAAATCACCATACCGGCAATCATAGCAAGCGAAACCCGCAGAGCCAGTCCCAAAGTGATTTTTTTATCTGTAACAGAAGGTTTTCCTGCAATTAAACCGGAAACAATTGCGCCAAGGAGATAGCCCAGCAAAAATCCGCCGGTTGGTCCCATCCAGACCCCGATTCCGCTGCTACCACCAGAATAAACCGGAAGGCCGATTAAACCTGCCAGCAAAAATAAAGCTACAGGAGCGCCGGCAAAAAGACCGCCAAGAAGAACCGCTGTCAAAATGCAAAGGGCATTCTGAAGTACGATTGGAACAGGTCCAAGAGGAATCATAATAAAGCAGCCAACACAAATCACTGCCGCAAACAAAGCAATAAAAGCAGGAAGTAAACTTTTTCTTTTCATAATAATGCGAATTTATCGCAAATTAAAAAGATTGTAAACCTGTATTTTATAAATAAGTTTACAATATTTTTATCACCCTTACCTAGAAACTGATTGAACCTACATCAAGAGAGAAAAATGGCGCAACAGTCTTCTGCAAGGTTGTTCCCGCACCAACTCTCATATAAATACTGTAGGAAGCCTTTACCTTCAAAGCCATTCCACCGCTGCAAGACCAGAGAAAATAATGACTGCTGCAGTTATCAAAATCAGTTGGAATCAGCTTTGTAAAATCCTGAGTTATGCTTCCAAAAGTCCCGTTCAGAGTAAACAATAAATCTCCGCCAAGAATTGTAAGCTGCTGAAAAGGCATAAGTTGCAGCATAAGGGAGCCTGCAAGAACATTGCTTCCATAAACATTAGGACTGCAAATCTGCGGATAGTAAATCCTGTTGAAATTGGTAAAGCCTTCTGTCAGCATGGCATATCTTGAATCAGAAAGATTTCTCAAAACGTCAGTTCCCAAAAGTGCCGAAGTACTCAAAGACATATGAGGGCCCATTGGAATTACAGCTTTTCCTTCCGCACTTAAAATCAGCAGTCTCTTCTGAACTTCCCAGCCGTCTTTAAAGGGAAATGAGTAACGGCCATTAAAATCAAAATAAAAGCCTTTTTTAGGAAAAACCATGGAATCAAGATTGAATATTTCATAATTTAAGAAAAATCCCATACTGTTTGCCGTTGTAGTCAGTTCAAGCACGTCATCTAATACTTCCGCCGGAGACAGACCTCGTCTTTTTGCCTCCTCCCTGACATCTTCACTTAATTTATCATCAAAATAGTCTATTCCAAACAAAGAGTCGGTTGAATAACGCTTAAAATATCCGCCAAGCTTTACAGTATGGCCTAAATCTGTTCGGGAACCAACTGAAGCCCAGGCATTAAAAGTTTTATAGGAAGAATTTTCAGAATAATCATTAGATTTAAAATCAAAAGGCAGCTGAGGATAGCGGGTATCCTCCACATTCAGGTCTAAATCAGCAAAAAGATTGGTATTTATCGGCTGAAGGTAATAAAGGTCAGCACCGTAATCATTTATCGTTTTTCCCCGGAAAGAAATAACAGAACCCCGCCCCGTAAGTCCGCGGAATTGAAGTCCCAGAATAAAATCCAGCATGGCAGTGGTTCTGGTCGAAACAATCTGGGTAAAATCAATGTCAGCACAGATTTTTGTACTTTTTGCCTCTTCCTGCTTCATTTTCAAAAGAAGCTTAGAGCCATTTTCACCTTCAAAAACCCGCGCCTTTATATTCTTATAGTTACCGGTAAGCTTGATATTTTCCATAAAACTGGTAAAAACTTCCGGAGTAAACTGCTTTCCAAGAACAGCCTTACTTTCCTTATCCAGATATTTTTTATCAGCTGGTAGCAGGCCTTCTGCCTCAACAGAATTAATCACTAGATTTGGTTTTACATCATAGCGGAAATGCTTTTTGGAGAGGCCTTCTTTTGAAATCCTATTTCCATTTGAATCATAATCCTTTGGATAGATTTTTTTGCGCAATTGTTCCAGGTCGGCCTTATACTGTTCTACGGCTTTTTTTCCTTCCTCATAAATCACAGAAGATTTTTTAAAATCCATAGTTCCGTATTTTCCGACTTCCGGCGTAATTATCAAATCAGCATATTCATACATAGCCTTTGTCGCCGTGTACTGGGCAATCGTAATTGTTTCCAGCATTGCAACGCCCGGATTTGCCGTAAAAGTATCTGGATTATCACGAGGTTTTTGCGAAATATCAATCGCAATGATGATGTCGTAGCCCATATTTTTGGCAACATTAATTGCAAGATTGTAACGAACGCCGCCGTCAATGCAGTATTTTCCGTCAATTTCCATAGGTTCAAAAACTGAAGGAATACTCATACTTGCACGGATTGCTTCCGCAATATCACCTTCATCATAAACCAGAGCCTCGCCGGTAAGCATATCGGTGGTGACGGCACGGAAAGGAAGGGGAAATTTATTAAAATCCATATCAGAAGGATATTTGATAACCCGCTCTTTTATCATTTCATAGATTTTCTGTCCGTTTGAAAGGCCTTTTCCCAGTTTAAGGGAAAAATCAAGACCAAGATTAAGGGAAAGCAGATAATTATAAAGGCTGTGCTCCTTTAGAGTACGCTCATAAGGTGAATAAGCAACATCAGAAAAAATCGGCGACCAGTCAACATTCTGAAAAGTTTTATCAATTTGCTGAGGAGTATAACCCGCAGAATAAAGGCCGCCTATAATAGAGCCGATACTCGTTCCAACCACCATATCAATCGGGATATCAAGCTCTTCGATAAGTTCAATTACCGGAAGATGGGCAAAGCCCTTAGCACCCCCGCCCGCAAGAACCAGGGCAACAGAAGGACGTCCCTCAGGCTTGGGACCCGCAGGCAATTTTTCATCAGCAATATGAGGCCCGCAAAACAAATCAGCCAGAACAAAAAAGCAAGCTATCGATAAAAGAATAGATTTTTTCATTCTTCTATAATAACACGCTTTTTTCAAATTTGCCCCTTAATTGAAATTTACCTTAAAAATGAGCATAATATCAGAACGTTATGTTTGACTCGGAGAAAATCAAAAAATTTTTTAGAATATCAATTCTTGCCCTCTTCGTTTTTCTTGCTTACGGCTGTCGTACAACCCGCACGGTTCAGATTTTTGATGATTACAAAGAAAAAGTTACAATAGAAGCGCCGGAACTTGCCGCAACTGAAGATGAGGCCTATATTTTTTTCCGACTTTACAACCCCTGCTATTCAAGTCCGCTCAACGTTACAAACCTCTTGAAATTCGGAATCAGTACAACAAACCTCAGCGATATTTTTGTTAGCCACGCCGCAATAGGTTTTGATTTGAATGATGATTTTTACGGAGTTACCCTGGGCGGAAAACAGCAGCTAAAACTTGAAATCTGCACAGACCTTTCAAACAATCCGTATATGAGAAAATGCGACCCTGTTTCATCTGAGCTATGGGTTTACGCAATGAAAGTTCCGCGTTCAGAGTATCAGGCTTCGCTGGAAATGGTTCAGTTTTTTTTAGATAATGTAACCGTAAAATATTCTGTTATGCAGAATTTCCCCTATACCTGCTATAACATCAAAAGAAAATTCTTTACTCTGAAAAAAAATCAGGGATTCGGAAGCCCAAAACTCACAAAAAAAAGCTATAACATCTATAAAGATTTGAATCCCAAGCGAACACCTAAAAAATTCGTCTGCTCAACCTTTATTGCCTATATTTTGATGCATAATGTTACAGAAATTCAGAAGCTTTTTATAGAAAAAAACATCAACTACCGCTATGTAGTTCCAGGTGATTTCACCAGCTTTCCCGGCGTAATCAAGCTTTTCTATTCCAGCTGGGAAGACTATCTGATTGCTGCCCAGAAATTCGTAGAAGAAAACCCGGATTTTGCACCTTATTTTAAGCAGTGGCAGGAAAAATAAAAAAAAGCATACGGCCTTTTAGTCGTATGCTTTTTCTTTTTAATACAAGGTTTCGCCAAGAATTCTTGCGGCTAGGCTTACAGCAAGAATTGCTGTCTGGTTTCTTATATCAAGAATCGGGTTTACTTCGACAATTTCTGCAGATTTTACCATATTAGTAGCGGCCATTTCTTCCATCAAAAGCAGGGCTTCGCGGTTTGTGAGTCCGCCTGGAAGAGGAATACCGGTTCCCGGGGCAAACATAGGGTCAAGAACATCCATGTCAAAGCTGACGTGAATTATATCTACGCGGGAGCGGAAGAAGCATACAATCTGCTTGAGGATTGCAGAAAAGCCCTGACGCTCGATGTCACTCATTGTGAAGACTGTAACACCGGCTTCTTTCATCAGCTTTTTTTCGCCTTCGTCCAAATCACGCTGACCAACAAAGCAGATGTTTTTAGGGTCAACCTTTTGTCCGTCATAGTAGAGGTTTGTAAGTTCCGGGATTCCATAGCCTGCCGACGCTGCAAGACATTCTCCGTGGATGTTGCCGCTTGGGGTTGTTTCTGTAGTGTTGAAATCGCCGTGGGCATCAACGTAGAGGATTCCCAGCCTTTTGCCCTGTTTTTTGGCACTGGCTGAAAGTCCTGCAATTGAGCCCAGCGCAATGGAGTGGTCGCCTCCGATTGTAAGTGGGAAATCGCCTTTATCAGCTATTTCTTCTACAAGGGCAGCAAGGTTTGTGCAGGCTTTTGTGATTGGTTCAAGGTATTTTGCCTTAGGATTTCCGATTTTTTCGTATTCCTGAGTTGTTACCTGAAAAATTGAAGAATGTTCAAAAGTTTTGTGTCCCAGGCTTTCAATTTTTTCTTTAATTCCGGCTAAGCGGATTGCCGAAGGTCCCATATCAGAACCATGGCGGCTGGCACCAAAGTCCAGCGGCATTTCTAGAATATGAACGTTCATAAAAAACTCCAGTTAGAAAATATTTAGGTAAAACTGGCGCGAGGGAACAGAGCATGGGGCAAAAACACTCTGATTGTTGCGACCGCATGAGCGGTCAATTCAATGGTTTCTTTGCAACAATCAGCGTGTAGCGCGATATCGCGCGGTTTTGTACCATGCTCTGTGACCGGGAGCCATTATTTTAGGGGAAACTATTTATAATATGAAAGATTTTTAATCCTCTTCCACAAACATAGCTTCAATTTCTTTCTTGTAAATCTCATTGATTCTGAAGCGCATGATTTCCTGCTTAGCAGAAAGTTCAACGCCAACTTCAAATGGTTTTGTAATCAGAGTGAACTTGTTGATACGCTCGAACATCTTAAATCCGTTCTTTGAGCTGATAAGGTTTGCAATTTCACCTTCGTAAAGGGACTGGATTCCGTTCGATGCAAGAAGATTTTCGTAAGTATCGTACTGGATTCCGTTTTCTGCGGCGTAATTCTTGATTTCATCTTCATCAACAAGAATCAGGGCAGCAAGATAGCGCTTGTCCTGACCAAGAACAACTGCCTGCTTGATAAAGCGAGATTCAGAAAGCTTCATTTCGATTGGAAGAGGCTCAAGGTTTTCTCCACCGCGCAAAACGATTGTATCTTTAATACGTCCCTTAATCTGAAGTTCATTGTGAATTGTAAATACTGCCAGGTCGCCAGTATCCAGCCAGCCGTCAACAGTCATAACTTTTTCTGTCAAATCAGGGCGTTTATAATAGCCTTTCATTACAGTTGGACCCTTAATCTGAAGGATTCCCTGCTGACCGCGTTCAAGAACATAACCGTCCATATCAACAATGCGGGCCTGAACTCCACGGATTGGAGAACCGATTGTGCGGTAAATTGGAGCCGCAATCGGACGAACTGCAACGATTGGAGCTGTTTCTGTAAGACCGTAACCTTCTACAATCTCAACACCAATAGCCCAGAAGAATTCATCAATATTTTTAGGATAAGCTCCACCGCCGGCAATACCAACGCGGAAGTTAGAGCCAAGCATAACCTTAATCTTGCGGAAAATCAGCAGATCACCCAGCCAGTAAAGAGGCCACATCAGGCTCCAAGGCAGGATGAAGAGAATCCACCAGAGAACCGGGCGGTAAGCTGTAAAGCAAGGATTCTGATTAAACATTTTACGCTGCATTGCCTTATGGATTTTTGCAACGCCAACGAAGAAATTGAAAAGTTTAAGAACCAGTCCGCCGGTTTTTCGCATTTTTTTAGTAACGCCGTCGTAAACAGCTTCAAAAACGCGGGGAACGGCTGGAAGCAGGTGAGGATTGAGCTTTTTGAAATCTGCCAGCAAAATTGAACCGATTGGCTTTGAATAGCAGATTGCTCCACCCTGAATCAAAATTACGTATTCTACTTCGCGTTCGAAAACGTGCCATACCGGCAGAACGCTGAGGGCTCGGTCACCAGGGTTGATATAAATTCGCTCTGGGATTTCATCAAGCTGGGCAAGGAAGTTTTTGTGAGTGAGCATTACACCCTTTGGAGTTCCTGTTGTTCCCGAAGTAAAGATGATAGTAGCAAGATCTTCGCCTGTACCTTTTTCAACTTCAGCTTCGATTTCATCCTTGTGCTCAACGCGCCATTTTTTACCGCTGTTTACAAGCTGAGTAAAGGTGTAAAGTTCAACTTCGCCAGACTTGCAGGCATCACGAACTTCATCCTTAATATCATCTTCAAGAGCGATAATAATTTTAAGAGCCGGAAGCTTTTCCTTAAGGCTCATGATTTTCTTTACCTGAGAATTATTCTGGGCAATACAGAATTTACATTCAGTGATTGCAAGAATCTGTTCAAGGTCGATTAAAGTTGCGTCACAGCCGCGTGGAACATCAACCGCACCAATAGAAATAACGCCGATATCAGCCTGCTGCCATTCCGGGCAGTTATCAGAAATCAAACCGATAGGCTCGGTACGCTTCAATCCCAAATCAAGGAGTCCGGCACCAAAATCAAGACCGGTCTGGTACATTGTTCTGTATGTGATAGGTTCAAAATCACCGTTTTTCAGGCGACGATACTGTGCAGGAATTTCAGGCCACTTTTCAGCCGAATTCTTAATCATCTTTGCAACAGTGTAGTTTTCCTCAAATACCATAATTACCTCATTTAAAGTAAAATGACAATTTTATAAAAAATGTTAAGTAATTAATTATATTGCGATTTAAATGTATTATCAACTTCTTTGCCAAATTAGAATTTGTTGACACCTGCAACTTCACTGCTATACTGAATGTAAGACTTACAGCAGGAGACCTTTATGGAAGCTGATGATACATTTGATTTAACTAAATACGTTGCGGATGACATTGCAAAATACAGCGGTATTTCTATGCCAGTAAAAGCCGGATTACTTCAGCGGCTTCTGATAAAAAAACTCCCTTGTAAAAAACTCCACATGAATCCTGATGATGAATTTACACATCCGGAAGTAGGCCCAAGCTTCAGGGTTATTTCTGAATACACACAGAAATTTGTACACAATTATGAAGTAACCGGTAACTATTTTTTCCAGCAGGAGCCTTTGATTGTAGAAAAGCTTTACCCTGACGGATACAGAATTTTAAACGGTCACCACAGATGGGCAGCTGCCTTCAAACTTAAAAAGAAGAAAATCAACGTAAATATCGTTAACATGACCCATGAAGCAGAAATTAAGGAAATCATCCGTAATTCAAAGCATGATAAGCGGGTAACCATGGATCTGGATGAAGTTGTATTCTTTAATGAAAATAACACAGCCCAGGACAAAGCAGAAAAATCACTTGGCTTCCCTTTCAACCGCTTTTACAAGGAACGGCTCAGACTTGGAATTCCTGCCCTATTCAGAATTCTTGAAAGAAACGGCTATGATATCTGGGTTTTCAGCGCAAAATATTATTCAAATGATTATATAAAAGCCCTCTTCCATAAATATCACGTGAATGTTACAGGAATCGTAACCGGTACAGAAAAACGCAAGGATAAGGGAAAAGGAAATTACGACAACCTTCTTAAGGAGAAATACAAAAAGACCCTCCATATCGACAATGATTTAGTTCTTCAGATTGATACGGCTACCGGAAATTTCCACGAACACAATATCGACTCATCTTCCGGCTGGTCAAAAGCAGTTATTAAAATAATTGAGGAGATGGCTAAGAGTGAAGAACAATAATCAGACTGAAAAAATGCGCATCTCTTTTGATCTTGATGAGGTGCTTTTTGTATCTCCCAAGACTCATAAGATAGAAAAACCACCTATTTTTCCTTTCAGTGTAATGTATAAAGAACGCGTCAGATTCGGTGCCACGGAACTGATAAACAAACTACAGGAACTTGGCTACGAAGTCTGGGTTTATACGTCCTCTTACCGCACTCAAAGCTACATTAAAAAACTTTTCAAACTTTATCACATACGATTTGACGGCATTGTAAACGCCCAGCGTCATCTTGCTGAAGTTCAGAGGGATAACAAAACTATTCTGCCTCAAAAACTGCCAAACCGATACAGAATTTCCCTGCATATTGATGACGAAACAATTGTCTGCACCCTTGGACAGCAGTACGGCTACAACACCTACCAGCTGAATGCCCAGGATGATGACTGGAAAGAAAAGATTATTGAACGGGCAGCAGAAATTAAAAAGAATTTAGGCAATTAAGCGAAAATTTCTTCTGCGTAGCGGACTGTTTCCATGGCGTCGTGGCAGTATTTGTCGGCGCCAATCATGTCTGCGTAGTTCTGGGTCATTACGGCACCACCTACCACTACTTTTGCAGGACTTCCAGCTTCGCGCAAAAGCTTAATTGTTTCTTCCATGGCAGGAACAGTGGTTGTCATAAGAGCACTTAATCCAACAAGGCGGATATTTTCCCGCTGAACAGTTTCTACAATCAGCTGTGGGTCTACGTCTTTTCCCAAATCGATTACATCGTAGGCATAGTTTTCCAGGAGAACTTTTACAATGTTTTTTCCGATGTCGTGAATGTCGCCTTTTACGGTTGCCAGCACGATTTTGCCTTTTTTCTGCTGGTCACCACCGGCAGCGGCTAAAGTCTGCTTAATTACTCCAAAGGCGGCACTGGCAGCTTCTGCGGCCATTAAAAGCTGAGGAAGAAAGACTGTCTTTTTTTCAAAGCCTTTTCCTACAATGTCCAGAGCCGGAATAAGTTCGCCGTCGATAATCTGAAGAGCATCTTTTGATTTAAGATATTCGCCTGTAAGGGCAGCAGCGCGGTCTTTTAAACCACGCTTGATTGCTTCTATGAGTTCGGAAGTATTTGCGCTGCCTCCTGCCGAAACTGCAGCCGCACTCACAGCACCACTGCCAGCTGCCGCAGGGGCACTTCCCCCGGCACTTCCGGCAGCAGCCACAGGTGCCGCCACCGTTGCCGGCAGATTCGTTGCAAAATCAATGTAGTTGGCACAGTTCTGATCAACCGCAAGAAGGGCGCAGTAGGTGTAGTAGGCCTTCATCATTTCCAGAGAACCAGGGTTCATGATTCCGGCATTCAAACCGTTGTGCATTGCCATAGTAAAGAAACTGGCATTTACAAAATCGCGCTGAGGAAGTCCAAAAGAAATATTTGAAACACCAAGGCTTGTTTTACCATTCAGCTGCTCTTTTATAAGGCGAAGAGCATCCAGAGTAGTAATTGCCGACTGAGGGTCAGAACTTATACTCATGGCAAGCGGGTCAATAATAATATCTTTAGGTTTAATTCCGTATTCTGCGGCGCGGGCGTAGATTTTTCTGGCAATTTCTACGCGGCCCTGGGCCGTTTCAGGGATTCCGCTTTCGTCAATCGTAAGGGCAACAATAAGTCCGCCGTATTTTTTTGCCAGCGGAAAAATCTCCTTCATGATTTCTTCTTTGCCGTTTACCGAGTTTATCATCGGTTTTCCGTTGTAAATGCGAAGAGCCTTTTCCATTGCTACAGGATTTGTTGTATCAATCTGAAGTGGCAAATCAATTACCGCCTGCAGTTCCTTTACAACATCAATCATCATCTGAGGCTCGTCAATTTCCGGCAAACCAACGTTTACGTCCAGAACATCAGCCTTTTTTTCTTTTTGAGTAAGCGCCTCACCCAGGATATAATCCATATCGCGGTTACGCAGGGCTTCCTTAAACTTTTTCTTACCCGTCGGATTGATTCGCTCGCCAATCAGAACAGGCTTTTTATCAAAAATCACAGAATGAGTATAAGAAGTGATGATTGTGTCATTTTTTGGAGTAACTTCGTGTGCCTTGTGAGTTCGCACTGCGTCACTCATAGCTTTAATGTGGGCCGGAGTAGTTCCACAGCAGCCGCCAAGCATTGTAGCGCCAAGGTCAGCGATTTTTTCCATAGAAGCGGCAAAATCAGCAGGGGCTACATCATAAACAGTTTTTCCGCCTTCCGAACGTGGAAGTCCCGCATTAGGGCTTACAACAACCGGCACGCTGGCATAGCGGGCAAGCTGCTCAACAATTCCAAACATCTGATCCGGACCAAGACTGCAGTTTACACCAACGGCGTCTGCTCCAAGACCTTCCATTGTTGCAACAACGGTCATAGGGTCAGCGCCAGTCAAAAGTTTTTCTGATTCGTCGTAGGCGGTGGTAATCAAAACAGGCAGTTCGCAGTTTTCTTTTGCGGCAAGCAGGGCGGCCTTAGCTTCGTGAAGGTCGTTCATTGTTTCAATTAAAACAAGGTCGGCTCCGTGCTTTGCACCAATTTTTACCGTATAAGAAAAGATTTTTACAGCGTCTTCAAAATCAAGGTCCCCAAGGGGTTTAAGAAGTTTTCCAAGAGGACCAATATCCAAGGCAACAAAATGCGGCTGATTTCGAACAATTTCCGGTGTGGCAGGGTCGCTTTCCACATCAGCAATCGCCTGACGGGCATTTTTTATTGCCGCTCCTATTACCGCATCCAGACTGAACTTAATGTCACCCGGCTGGAATTTATTAATATTAGCACCAAAAGTATTTGAAGTAAGAATATTAGCGCCGGCAAGCAGGTAATCACGGTGCATTTTCTGAATGATTTCCGGATGCAAAATATTCCAGGTTTCCGGCAGTTCACCCGGCTGCAAGCCCTGAGCCTGCAGAATGGAACCGCATCCACCGTCAATAAAAACAAAATCCGAGTATGCCTTTTTGAAAATGTCCTTTGCCAAAACTGCTTTTGCCATAATAATCCGCCGCTTTCAACTTGCCTTAAATTGCTGCAAGTGCGTTTTTAATATCTGCAATTAAATCGTTTTTGTCTTCAAGGCCGCAGCTCATTCTTACAAGACCAGCCGGGATTCCTGCTGCTTCCAGCTGTTCGTCAGTCATCTGGCGGTGAGTTGAAGTTGCCGGGTTCAGACAGCAGGTTCTTGCATCTGCAACGTGAGTTTCGATTGCTGCAAGCTTGAGATTCTTCATAAATTTTTCTGCTGCGGCACGTCCGCCCTTCAATTCAAAACTTACTACACCACAGCCGCCGTTAGGAAGATATTTCTGGGCAAGCTTGTAATATTTGTTCGAAGGCAGGGTCGGGTAGCTTACGCTTGCAACCTGAGGCTGCTTTTCCAGGAATTCTGCAACTGCCTGTCCATTTTCTACGTGGCGAGGCATGCGTACATGAAGAGATTCCAATCCAAGGTTCAAAATAAATGCCGACTGAGGTGACTGAACACAACCCAAATCACGCATAAGCTGGGCAGTTGCCTTTGTGATGAAAGCGCCGGCCTGTCCGAACTTTTCTGCATAAGTAATTCCGTGGTAGCTTTCATCCGGTGTACAGAGGCCAGGGAACTTGTCGGCATGAGCCATCCAGTCGAATTTTCCGCTGTCTACGACACAACCGCCGACTGCGGCTCCGTGACCGTCCATGTATTTTGTAGTTGAGTGAGTTACGATATCTGCACCCCATTCAATAGGACGGCAGTTTACAGGAGTAGGGAAAGTGTTGTCTACGATAAGAGGAACTCCGTGCTCGTGGGCAACTTTAGCAAATTTTTCGATATCAAGTACAGTCAAAGCCGGGTTAGCAATTGTCTCGCCAAAAACGGCACGTGTGTTGCGCTGGAAAGCCTTGTTCAATTCTTCTTCGCTGGCATCCGGTGAAACAAAAGTTGAATCAATTCCCATTTTTTTGAGGGTTACGGCAATCAGGTTGAAGGTTCCGCCGTAAATCGAAGAGGATGCTACGATGTGGCTTCCTGCCTCGCAGATGTTGAAGAGGGCAAAAAAGTTTGCAGCCTGTCCGCTCGAAGTAAGCATTGCAGCAGCGCCCCCTTCCAGTGCGGCAATCTTAGCTGCCACATAATCATTTGTCGGGTTCTGAAGGCGTGAATAAAAATATCCGCTTGCTTCAAGGTCAAAGAGTTTTCCCATGTCCTCGCTGGTGTCATACTTAAAAGTTGTAGACTGAACGATAGGAATCTGGCGCGGCTCTCCGTTTTTAGGTGTGTAGCCTGCCTGAACGCATTTTGTATTGATAGACTGTTCCATGAATGTGCCTCGTATTCTTTTTTTAATTATATTAAAGAGAATTAAGTATTTTCACAATACTATAGAAAGACTTGGAAGATTAGAAAATGCGTAGCGTGGGTTCGTGATTTGCGAAGCTTTTTTCGCGATAAGGGAAACATAACGCGTAAATAAGCCTACAGAGCAAGCGTAGCTTGCGGCGAGCGAAAAGCTGGCGTAGCAAAGCACGGTTCCACGCGAAAGCATTTTCGATTTTTCATATACTTGACTTCATTATGACAAATTCACTATTATTTGTCATAATGACATAAAGACAATAAATGTCATAATAACAATCTATTTTTATCTGATTAAAGGGAAAACTATGAAAAAATCAATTGCATTTTTAGCAGGAGCACTTACAGCCGCTTTCGCTTTTGCAGGCGGAATTGAAAACAAAACAAACATGAGCACAGGTTACCTCCGTAACCCAAGCCGCAACGTAGAGGCCGCTCGCCCGGAAGCTTCTTTCTATAATATTGCCGGAACCGGCTTTATGGAAAACGGACTTCACATTGAAGTTGGTGACCAGTTCATTATCAAAGAGTATGCAAATACTCTGGCAACAGATGTAAAAGGTTCTGACGGTAACATTTACTTAAAAGATGGTACAAAATACAATGATGAAACAACAGTCTGGTTCTATCCAAATATTGATATCGTTTACAAATGGAATAATTTTGCCTTCTTCGGAAACTTTGGTATTTATGCCGGCGGTGGAAAACTTGAATATTCAGAAGGAACAAGCGTAACTGCATTGGCTTTTATGGATAAAGCTAAGCCTTATTTGGACAGTGCAATTGCAGCTAAGGCTGCTGCTGAAAGTTATGCTGTTGCTGGAGATACAGTCTCTGCTGCATATTATGGAGGACTTGCTAAGGAGGCTGGTGCTGCTGCAAAACTTCTTGCTGCTACTGCAGCTGATCATTCCCTTACAATCACATCTATCACATATGGCGAACAGATTGGTCTTGCTTACAATCTTTTTGACCTTGTGTCTCTTTCAGCCGCAATCCGCTTTTTACAGGGAGATCAGAAACTTACTCTTACAAGTGATTATTTCAACGCAATTAGTGGTGGAGAAGGTAACGAAGTTGGCTGTAAATCCTTCGCTTTTGGTGTAAGCCCAGTATTCGGTGCACACGTTCGCCTTTTTGAAAAACTCGATATCGCTGCTCAGCTTCAGGTAAAAACAATCATGAACTATAAGGTAAATGAAGTTACAGGAAAGACAATTGCTGGTCAGATTGGTGACAGCGGAATTACAGAAGACACTACTTTCCACTCAGACCTTCCAACAGCCCTGAACCTTGGTGTAGGTTACCGCGTAATCGACCCACTCTATGTAAGCGCAAGCTTCAACTACTATTTCAACAAATCAGCTGACTGCGACACAGTAATCGGAACAAACTCTTATGATGATTCTTTTGAAATTGCTGCAGGTGCTGACTACACAATCAATGATTTCGTACTTGTAAGTGCAGGTCTTGCTTACGGAAAGCAGGGAACGACAAGCACAGCAAACAACGTATTCAACCCGATTCTCGACAGCTTCCAGATTGGCTTTGGTGCAGAAATCAAACCTATCAAGATTCTCACAATTACTGCCGGCGGTACATGGGTTAAATACTTTGATACAAGCTATACTGTTTCAAAAAATGGAGAAAATTACGATATCGATTTGAGCAAGAAATTGTTCATGTTCTCGGTAGGAGCAACACTTAAGTTATTCTAATCAAGTTAAAAGTTGGCTCCCGGTCACAAAGCGTAGTACGAAATCTAGGGAGCGACGGCGTTATCCGTTAAAAAGTTGTTCAAAGCGGGCGTTGCGGGCGGCGTCTGAGCCCGCAGAGAGGGTAGCGCACAACGAAGTGTGCGCGCAGGGGGAGACTTCCCCCTCCTAATAGCCCAGTTCTTCCCCAACTAAAATAACTTTAATTCTATTAGGAACGCGGCTCATTCTTGTTACTACGAACTGGCAGCAGATTGAGTCGCCGAAGCACTCGCCGCATTTGCCTGTAACGGCACAAGGGGTCTTGCAGTCAAGGCGGATGCAGTTAGGCGGTGTAGCAACGTTTCGTACGCGGCGGATACCGTCTTCAACATTTGTAACAACCTTATTCATTCCTGCAATCACAATTACACTTTCAGGGCCGTAAATCAAAAAGCTCACACGGTTTCCGCGGCCATCAATATTAATAAGTTCACCATCCAGAGTAATGGCATTTGTACTCATCAAAAAGGCATCAGCATTTACAGTTTTTGCCTTAAGTTCTTTTATTTCTTCAGGACTTTTGTAATCTTCGCGGACAATCAGTTCATGTCCTGCAGCTTTTGCGGCATCCTTAAATCCATTCTGATCCAGAGTCATCGAACCGCCGTATGCTACTGATTTTTTTGCAGGCGAGCCGTCCTCAGTGCGGGCAAGAAGTTCTGCCAGTTTTGCTTTTGCCTCTTCTACATTTGCGCAGTAGTAGCCTTCCATCTTGCGTTTTGCAAGGTTTTTAATGATTGTTGAAGCCTGAACTTCATAAAATGATTCTTTTGGTGTTGCCATAAAAACGCCCTTATAAAAATATTAATATGCAAGGGTATTATAACACAAAAGTAGGAGAGCCCAAGTAAATTATTTTTCAAATTTTAGAAAGTTATGTTATAATTTTAAAGTTGCATTTATGAAAAAATTCAGGTTTTCCATAGGCATACTTTACATCATTCTTTCTATTATTACTGCCAGCTTTATTGTGATGTCGAGTGTAAACAATGAAAAATTCACACAATCATCTCATGAACTGAACCTGGCCGACCGATTCACCTGGGGACTTATTGACTATCCCAATTATCCGTCTGAAGAGGAAATGGCAACCATCAGACGCCCTCTTAAATTTGGAAAACAAAACATCTGCAAGCTCATCGGCCTTAAAGGGCATTACGTATGGCTTAAAGCTGAATTCACAATTCCTGAAGAATTAAAAGACACCGATTTAGGACTTTTTATCACCTATCTTCATTTTGCAGACAAGGTCTGGATTAACGGACACTTTGCCGGTTCCTACGGAAGATTTCCTCCGCGAGAAAGTACCCCTCTCTATCTTTCTCATGCCTATTATTTTCCTAAAGAAGCTGTAAATCAGGAAGGAAAAAACACAATTCTAATTCAGGTCTACAGTCACGGAAAGGGTGAAATTTCAGGAAAAGCTTTTATTGCAGAGCAAAGCTGGGTTAAACACACAGAAAAAAGAAAATCCTACTGGAACACCTTTATTTATACCTTCTTTATGGGCGGAATGTTTGCGGCAATGCTCCTCTACTTCTTCCTTTTTATACTTCACAAGCATAAGCCTGAATATTTGTGGTTCTCTCTTCTGAACCTTTGTACAATCTTCTTCTGTGCAACCCTTTATGTTCCTATCATGCCTTTTTATGAATCCTGGAACATTCCTTTCTATAAATTTTACCGTACAAATCTCTGCTTTACGGGAATTGTAAATTTTGTCTTATGGGTTGCTTTTGCCAGAAATTATATTGCCCTACCTAAAAAACCTTTAATTGAGGTAATAAGAGCTGTTATTCTCTGTTTTCAAATTGCAATCCTTATGAGTACAAGAAATTATGATGATCTTATGTCTATCTGCAAACTGGAACTTTGTCTTACCAGCTTCCATATTGCTCTTGTAATTTACTATGTAGTCCGCGGCTTTATGATTCCTAAATTCAAAAAGCGGGCTCTTACAATTACAATTTGTCTTACTCCTTTTGCACTTTCCATTCTCGCCGATATTATTGTACGCGGAATAATCGGAATTACTACCATTCCTTTCTTCAGCTTCTTCGGCTGGCAGATAAATATTATCAGCTATATCTTTATTCTGTCGCATAATCACGCAAAAGCCCTTATTTCAAATGAATACCTGAATAAAAATCTTCAGGAAGAAGTTAGAAAACAGACTGAAAACCTTCACGTTGCAAATGAACGTCTTATGGACAGAATCCATCGTTCTAATATTGATTTACAGATGGCTTCGGTTGTTCAGCAGAGACTTTTCCAGACTCCCCGAAAAAGCTACAAGGGTTGGGATATTGCGGTTTCTTATGATCCTCTGAGTGAAGTTTCGGGCGACTTTTTTGATTTTTACGGCTTGGGAACAACCCTTGACGGTATCAGTCTTTTTGATGTTTCCGGCCATGGTGTTGCCGCCAGTCTTGTAACAATGCTTTCTAAAAGTATTGTTTATAATGCCTTCCAGAAAAACCGTTTTTATGATGTACCGATTTCAAAGTGTCTTCTGGATGTTAATCATGATCTGATTGTTGCAAAGGGCGCAATTGATAATTACATGACCGGTATTATGATGCGCTTCAGGGAATTCAATGAAGATGATGCCTGCACTATTGATTTTGCTAATGCCGGTCACCCTCGCCCTATTCTTTATCGTGCAAAAGATGATATTTGTATTGAACTTGCCGGTGATGAGGGCGGTGAACAGAAAGGCGCAATCGGAATGTTTAACGTGGAAGTAAAATTCCGTGATGTAAGCTGCCAGATGGATAAAGATGATATTCTTGTCTGCTATACCGATGGTCTTACTGAAGCAGAAAATCTTCAGCATGAACTTTTTGGCCGTGAACGAATTATGCAGATTTTACGGGATAACCACACAAAGAGCGCTCACCGCATTGTTGATGAACTTGCCTACGCTGTAAAATTCTTTGTTGCTGAAGCAGACCGCAAAGATGATATAACGATTATGGTGCTTAAGCGCGAAGACAGCAAAGACTTCCTTGAAGCATTAGATAGTGATTAAGTTTAAATAAAAAAACTGGCTTACGGTCGCAAAACACAGTACGAAACCGCGCGATATCGCGCTACACGCTGAGTGTTGCAAAGAAACTATAGAATTGACCGCTCTCGCGGTCACAACACTCAGAGTGTTTTCGCCCTGCGTTTTACTCCCTCTCGCCAGTTTTTTGTATAAATTAAGCCTGAAGTGCAGTAACTGCAACTGTCGCTACAATATCGTCTACGTTACAACCGCGGCTAAGGTCGTTCAAAGGTTTTGCAAAGCCCTGGCATACTGGGCCGATTGCCATCCAGCCGCCCATGCGCTGACAGATTTTATATCCAATGTTACCAGCGTTGATGTTAGGGAAGATGAAAGTATTTGCGTGACCTGCAACTTTGCTTCCTGGTGCCTTGAGTTCTCCTACTTCTGGAGCAACTGCAGCGTCGAACTGGAATTCTCCGTCCAATGCAAGTTCTGGTTTTGCAGCTTTTGCAAGTTCTGTAGCCTTCTGAACTTTAGAAACTGTGTCGTAGAATTTTGCATCGTTTCCTGAACCCTTTGTAGAGAAAGAAAGCATTGCAACGCGTGGTTCAATTCCTGCAATCTTCTTTGCTGTATCAGCAGATGCCAAAGCGATGTCGCAGAGTTCTTCTGCACTTGGTTCAATGTTGATAGCACAGTCACCAAATACTGCAACTCCCTCTGGAACGTAAGCGTTTCCACCTTCTGGAGCAACCATGATGAAACAAGAAGAAACTGTCTTGAAGCCAGGAGCAGTTTTAATAACCTGAAGACCTGGGCGGAGTGTATTTGCTGTTGAGTGGCATGCACCAGAAACAAATCCGTCTGCATCGCCAGCTTTCAAAATCAAAGCACCGTACATTGTGTGATCTTTAAGAATTGCAGCTTTAGCAGCAGCAACGTCAGCATATTCTGGAGCACCAGTTTTTTTGTTGATTTTTCCTTCACGAGCCTTGAACAAGAGCTCTGCATATTTGTCTGCATTTGAATCTTTAGCAGGATCTACGATTGTAACACCGCTCAAATCAGCGTTAGAACCGCTAGCCTTAATATCTTCATCGCTTCCAATCAAAATGATTTTTGCAATTCCGTCTTTTACGATCTTTGAAGCTGCTTCTACAACACGTTTATCTTCACCTTCGCAAAGAACGATTGTTTTGTTTGCAGCTTTTGCCTTCTTAAGCAATTCGTCAACAAATGCCATTATATTTACCTCTATATAAAAATTATTACATTAATAGAATATAACTATGATTTGCATTTTTCAATATCGTTGCGAAGAATCATTCTTTTCATTAAAATAACATAACACTTTTTATAGAAGAAAATAATTTTTTAGAGGTTTTATATGTCAGAGAAAGAAGTTCGTGTAAGATACGCACCATCTCCAACTGGTATGCAGCACATTGGTGGCGTTCGCACAGCACTTTTTAATTATTTGTTTGCACGTTCTCAGAACGGAAAATTTATTCTTCGTCTTGAAGACACAGACCGCACACGCTATGACGAAAAATATGTTCAGAACCTTTATGACACAATGGCATGGCTTGGAATTGAATGGGACGAAGGCGGAGCTAAAGGCGGAGATTTTGGTCCTTATGTTCAGAGTGAACGTTTTGAACTTTACAAAAAATATGCTATGAAGCTTATTGAAAACGGCGAAGCTTACTACTGCTTCTGTGATGCAGAGCGCCTTGACCGCATTCGTAAGATTCAGACAGAAAACAAGATGGCACCAGGTTACGACCGCAACTGCCGTCACCTTACTCCAGAAGAAGTAAAGGCTAATCTTGATGCAGGAAAACCATACGTTATCCGTCTTAAGGTTCCAATGGAAGGCGAAACAAAATTCCACGACCACCTTCTTGGCGACATCGTTTGGAAAAATGAAGATATTTCTCCGGATCCTGTTCTCTTGAAGTCAGATGGATTCCCAACATACCACCTTGCAAACATCGTAGATGACCACCTGATGGAAATCAGCCATGTAATGCGCGCTCAGGAATGGATTCCTTCTACTCCACTCCATGTTCAGATGTACCGCTCATTCGGCTGGGAACACCCTGAATTCTGCCACCTTCCAATGGTAAACGGTTCAGACGGTAAAAAACTTTCTAAACGTCACGGTTCAACTTCTTTGAACGAATTCCGTGCACGCGGATATCTTCCACAGGCAATTGTAAACTACGTTGCAATGCTTGGTTGTTCTTACGAAGAAGGAAAAGAATTCTATACTCTTGAAGAACTTGCAAAGGCATTCAAACTGGAGCATTTGAACAAGGCACCAGCTGTATTCGACTACAAAAAGCTTGAATACTTCAACGCAAACTACATCCGCCAGCTTTCTACAGAAGAACTCTACAAATGGACTCTTCCATTCATCACCGGTACTGGCGATGCAACTCTGGAAATCAACCCGGAAAACCCACAGCCAAAACCAAATGTTGGTCCAGAATTCTCTGGCGTTGCACTTGGCGAAGACGGCGAACCATACTGCGTAGACAAATCTATGAATATGTCTTCTGCTGACGTAAAGAAAACTTTGATGGGACTTATGCCTCTTATTCAGGAACGTCTTAAGTTCCTTACAGAAGCAGCAGAAATGGTTCACTTTATGTTTACTGAACCTGCAGTTCCACCTGCAGAGCAGATTATTCCTAAAAAACTCGACGCTGCAAAAACAAAAGAAGTTCTGGAAAATGCAAAAGAGTTTGTTTCTAAAGTATTTGAACTTGACCACGAAGGCGCAGAAGCCTTTGCTAAGGCAAAAGCAGAAGAACTTGGAATTAAACTCGGCGACTTTATGATGCCAGTTCGTATGGCCGTAACAGGAAGCCGCGTTTCTCCACCACTTATTGGTTCAATTGCAGTTTTAGGCAAAGAAAAATCTTTGGCACGTATTGAACGAACACTGGCAACTTTGTAGTTATACAAACAAGTGCCAAATACAAGAAAATGCTCCCGCGTGGAACCGTAATTTGCTCCGCCGAGAATGCGGATTAGAAATTATTTATAAGTAAAAGCCTGCTTACAGCAGCCTTTTACTTCCCGCATTCTAAACTCCGCAAATCACGAACCCACGCTACGCATTTTCTTTTTTTATTTAACCTTACTTATATAAAACAAAGATTGCCGGAATTTTATTCAATTCCGGGATTTTATCCTTCTGTTTTTTCCACTGTTCGACTGTAAGAGTTTTTATGTATTCGTCAGGGGTTGTAATTCCCGCTGCAATACAAAGTTTTGTCTGAGGCTTAAGCGCCTGCAAAATTGTATCAATCATTTTGGCATTTCGATAAGGAGTTTCTATAAAACTCTGAGTCTGATCTTCGTTGTAGATTTTAGTTTCCAGTTTTTTAAGGGCCTTAATTCTCTGTGGAGTTTCAACAGGAAGATAACCGTTGAAGGCAAAGCTCTGACCATTAAAGCCGCTTCCCATAACAGACATGATGATTGAAGAAGGGCCAACAAGAGGAACTACGCGGAAATTTTTCTGCTGGGCGATTGCAACTACATCTGCCCCCGGGTCAGCTATTGCAGGACAGCCTGCCTCGCTGATGATTCCAACGGGTTTTCCTTCGCTGAGCGGTTTTAAGTATTCGCTGATGAACTTGCGGTCTGTGTGACGGTTGAGTTCGTAAAAAGTGAGTTCATCTATATCAATTGATTTTTCGACCTTTTTAAGAAAGCGGCGTGCCGAACGGATATTTTCTACAATAAAGTGCTTTATTCCAACAATTACATCGTGATTGTAGCCCGGCAAAACCTGCATAATGGGGGTGTCGCCAAGAGTTACAGGAATAAGGTAGAGGGCCTTCTGCAATTCTGGAAGAGGAAATTCGTGATTATAATCCTGTTTTTCTGATTTTTCCTTCTGATTATTTTCCATATTATCCTCTATAAAATTACATTAAAGCTTCGCTGGCAGATTCCCATTCGGCAGTTTTAGCGTCTATCTGGGAGTTTACTTCGTCCAGTTCACGCTGAACGGCTTTTGCTTTTTCACCGTTGGAATATACAGCAGGGTCTGCCATTTTAGCTTCCAGTTCGGATTTTTCGCCTTCAAGAGCTTCAATTTCTGCTTCTATTTTGGCAACCAGCTTTTCTTTTTTACGGCGGTCGGCTTCCTGACGTTTCTGCTCTTCGTAAGACAAGCGGCCGTTTGAAGTTTCGGGACGCGAGGGGCCGGCTTCCGTCGTAACTTTACCACCAACGCTGGTGGCACTAACGGAAGCACCAACCTTTTGCTTCGCAAAAGCTTGCGATTGTGCATCCTCATTTCCCTCTTCCTTAGCAATCTGTTCCATATAAAACTCGTAGTTGCCTGGGAAGGTGCGGAAGTGGCCGGGAGTCAGCTCAAGAACGCGGGTGGCAAGCTGCTCGATAAATCCGCGGTCGTGGCTTACAAAAACAACGGTGCCTCCAAAAGATTTAAGGGCTTCGAGGAGGACGTCCTTACTGTGAATGTCCAGGTGGTTTGTCGGTTCGTCGAGGACAAGAAGGTTTACAGGGCTGAGCAAAAGCTGAAGCAGGGCAATTCGCGCCTTTTCACCACCGGAAAGTACATCAAGGCTCTTGTAAACGTCGTCGCCGCGGAAAAGGAAGGCACCCAGCATGTCACGCAGTTTTGGAACCAGCTCAAGAGGAGCTTCGCCTTCAAGATATTCAAGAATTGTCTGTTTTCCTTTGATTGTTTCGGCATTATCCTGGCTGAAGTAACCGATTTTTACACCGGCACCAGGAATTACCTCGCCGGTAAAATCGCTGTCCTGTTCTGCAATAATTCTAAGAAGAGTAGACTTACCCGCGCCGTTACGACCTGCAACTACAAGGCGGTCGCCGTTTTCAAGCTGGAGTTCAAGATTGTCCAGAACATTGTGGCTGCCGTCATAGCTTTTACAGATTGAGTTCATGCGGTAAACAAGTTTTCCTGCGTGTGGAGCTGGCGGAAAGCTGAAATGTATCTTTTTAAGCGATTCAGGGATTTCGATGCGAACCATTTTTTCAAGGCGCTTCTGATATTCCTGAGCCTGAGCCGCCTTAGTTGCCTTAGCGCCAAAGCGGTTGATGAATTCTTCAAGTTTATTGATTTCCTGCTGCTGCTGTTCGTATTCAGCAATCAGGGTTTTTAGTTCAACTTCGCGGACTTTTTCGTAGTGGGTAAAGTTTCCCGGGTAGCGCTTGAGGTCACCGCCAAAAAGCTCGTAAACTTCGTTGATTGTTACGTCAAGGAAGTAGCGGTCGTGGCTGACAAGCAAAAATCCGCCGCGAAAGTCTTTCAAAAAGCCTTCCAGCCAGTTGCGGGCTTCAATATCAAGGTAGTTGGTAGGTTCGTCCAGAAGCAGAATATCAGGATTCTGCATAAGAGCCTTGGCAAGAGCAATACGCATCTGCCATCCGCCGGAAAATTCTTCTGTACGCTTGTCAAAATCAGCGCGGGAAAAACCAAGACCTAAAAGAACGCTTTCTGCAGCTGCTTCGCGGCGGTGCCATCCGCTTTCTTCAAGAGCCTGAATCAGATCCGCCTGTCTAACTGCAAGATTTGTGTTCGATGGATTTTCCGCCATCTGCTCGCCAATTTCATCAATCTGGCGCTGCATTTCGTAGCCGAATTCAAATGCCTTGTCGGCTTCTTCACGAAGACTGCATCCGTGGTGGGTAAGTCCGCTCTGTGGAAGATAAGCAATTCGGCTGTCTTTCTGAACTGCGCGGGTACCGCTGTCCGGCTGAACAAGTCCCGCAAGAACTTTTATAAGGGTAGACTTTCCGGCACCGTTTGCACCTGTAAGGGCAACCTTGCTTCCAGTCTGAAGGTTTATAGTAACATCTTTAAGAATATCGCGGTCACCGAAGGCCAGCGACACCTTAGAAAATTGAACAAAAGCCATAAAAAATCCTGTATTCTAAAAACTATTGATCTGAGCCCGAAGAAGACTGGCGCTTAAAGTAAACAATAATCGGGCTGGCGCTTCTTTCCTTAATCTGATTTCCGTCCATTTTTGCACTTGTAGCATCTTCCAGACGCAAGCCGTCATCTTCCAGACGGTAAAGGAAGTTTACTTCCTCATTCATTCCGTTAAATTTGAGAGTAACAACACCGTCATAATTCTGTGCAAGGGATTTTGAAATTGTGTATTTTACCTGTGCTGTTCCCGCATTCTTTGCAGTAGATTTAATTACAGAAGGTACAAGCAGGCGGAAATTAGACCAGTGGAAGGAACCGTCTTCATCAAAAACAAGTTTACCGTAGTTTGTACTTGTGTAAACAGGACCTCGTGACCAGATCTGGAGATATGACCATGAACGGCGGGTACGCTCGTTTTCGATAATTTCATTCAAATCAGCATCAATTGTAACAAAATCAAGTTCCTGAGGCTTTCCGTCTTCGCCAGTATAGCGTAGAACGATAAAGTTAGAACGGCGCGAAATAATTACCACTGGAATGTCTGTAAGGGCAAATTCACGGTCATCATTTTTTGTGTAGCCCTTATATTCCCAGTTTTCGTGAATATCTTTGGTGTTAAGACTTACCTTTTTGTTTTCTGTATCAATTCTGAAATTGAAAGAAGGATGCATGCGGGCCAAATCAATATTATTTGACTTAATCATCGTATCAAAATAATCAGGATACCAGGTCTTCTGAGAGATTTCGGTAAAGAGCACATCTTCTGTCTCTTCTTCAGCAATCACTTCTCCGCCAATCTGATTACCACTAGCATCTGTTTCGTAAAGATTAAGATTGTAAGAAAAACACCAGCCCTGAGTTCCGTCTTTTGTAAGAATGCGGAACCAGTCACCTTCCAGCGCCGTTTTTCCTGCCATTACAACCTGACCCTTTCCTTTATAAAGGATTTTGATAACTTCACCCTTGCGAAGGCGGTAAACCTGCTTTGCAGTATTAACAGGTTCAGCACGGCAAGGAAGTCCGTCAAGTTTTACAGAAGCATAAGTGTGGGCATATTCTTCATAGCGGGCTTTAGATTTCAGATTTTTTTTCTTTGAAAGAGGTTCTGTAAGCTGCCAGAGAGGAACTTCAATCTTTTTTCCATCTTCCAGACCGATTACATAAACGTGAGAAATATTTGACTTGATGTAAACCGGCACGACATCTCCGCTCTGAAGAGAGCTATCCGGAATATTCCAGAGAACCACCGACCAGCCCATTACCTTATCTTTGCAGGATGTAAAAATTAAAGCTGAAAATAAAATTGTGATTATTAATGATGATGAAAAAAAGCGTTTCATATTTAGAACTGAACTCCTGTTCAAAAATGCCTTCTCAAAAGAAAAAAGGCACCGATTACGATGCCTTTGAATATTAACATATATTGAAAAGAATGTCAGTTGATAGAAGAAAACGGAAAATTATTCTTCCTCAGAGTCCGTAGAGCCTTCTTCACCTTCTCTAACTTCAACAACCTCAGCATCTACAACGTTTTTCTGAGACATCAAAGTAATTGTAATCATAAAAATTCCAAGAATGAAGGCTGCAAGGCCTATAAGTCTTACAATAAAAATTCCAAGACGTTCTGGAGAAATTATGATGAGGGCTACTGCAAGCAGCAAAAGAGAAAGATTTTCTAAAACAAAGCGTTTGCGGTCAATTTCGGTAGATTTTAAAAGTGAAACTGAATAGAAACCAATGATAGCAGCAAGAAGAAGATATACAATCAGCACGTAAATCATTGTTTTCCACATTGCATCTGCAACAGCAAGCGGCAGAATTACAGAAATAGAACCAATAACAATACTGAATACAGATTTTACAAGGATTACAGTTTCGTACATTGAATCCTGAAATACTCGTTTGGTAACTAAAAGATTATAAAGGCCATATGCAACTGCGCCGAGTCCCACAATAAAAACAACAAGATTTATCCAGAATGTCGGAAAAATTAAAACCAGAAGACCTAAAAGTGAAATTCCGCCAAAAATTGCTAAATTATAGTTTTTCATACAAACCTCTCATTTCTATTCTATAGTTAAATCAGGTATCTGACAAATAAATATTTGTAAAAATGATAATAAAAGACAAATAATTCGTTAAAATTTCTGTTTTTTTTCAATATTAAGGCAATTACTATTGACAATTTTTTCTAAACAACATATAGTGTTGCTTACCTATTGGAGCGATACCAAAGCGGTCGTACTGGGGCGGTCTTGAAAACCGTTGTAGCGCAAGTTACCGGGGGTTCGAATCCCTCTCGCTCCGATAAAACTGGAAAACTTTCCGGTTTACAACTGGAAGCGTGGTAGAGCGGTAATACAACGGATTGCTAATCCGTCACTTCCGTAAGGGGTGGGCAGGTTCAACTCCTGTCGCTTCCGAGAAAGCAGCTCTGCTGCCCACATTATGAATGAGATTGTAGCTCAGCTGGATTAGAGCACCACCCTGCGGAGGTGGGGGTCGCACGTTCGAATCGTGTCAGTCTCAAAGTCAAGGTTCATCTGTCGATGAACCTTTTTTTGTTTAAATCCTTATGTTATAAGCTTTTAAACAATTTGAGAATTTTTTAACTTCCCTACCTGTTTGGAATGGGCGTTAAAACCAATCACTTTCACCGTCGATTGTACTAACGATTGTACTAATGTTAATACAAATCGTTGTACTGGACGGAGCAGAAAGTCATGAAGTCAAGTTATGTCTTCAGGAGGTTTTATGCGTCAATTCTATCTTTCAAGAAACAACAGTGGTTACTACAAAGTTATTTTTGTAGACCCGAAAACTGGTGCTCTCAGTGTAGGTAAAAGCACTCACACAAAAGACAAAATCGAAGCAGCTGTTATGGCATCCGAATGGCTGAAAAACAGTGTACCCAACGCCCGAAGCAATTCACGAAAATTCAACGCAGCATCAGACAAAACATCCGTAGACATTCTGAATATTGCAAGTAGACTTGAAAAACAAGAAGCTCTAGAACTAATTGCATTACTTACAAAGAAATTCAACCTGAACATTTCAGACGCAAAGGCAGAAACAGTCACGCCATCAGGCGAAGAAAAAACTTTACAAAAACCACAGAAAAAAGCTGCCAGACCTGCAAGTATCAAACTAATCCCGTATCTACTGGAATTCTGGAATTTTGAAAAATCTGAATTTATAAAGCGTCATCTAGCCTATGGACACAGCATGACAAAACGACATACAGACATGATGCTTGGACTTGTACGTAATTACTGGCAGCCGTATTTTGGAGATGACATCACAATCCAGGAATTAGACCGTACAGACTTAGACGATTTCTTTTTCTACCTGCATTCAGAAAAGGAACTAAAAGGCGGAACCGTAAACAAAGCAATAAACTGCGGTAGCCGCTGTATGCGCTGGCTCTATGATAACAAAAGAATTGAGTCTAATCCGATGGCAGGTGTAGAACGATTCAACGCTGAAGAACTGGAAAGAGGCATCCCGACAGAATCAGAAGTAAGACAGCTTCTGAAAGTTGACTGGAGCAACAATGCATATAAACTTGCTTTCAAACTTGGAGCATTCTGTGGACTTCGTGCCGGTGAAATAAGCGGATTAAGAGTTTGTGATCTAGATCTTGAATCAGACCTTATCCACGTCCGTCACAGCTGGAGTGATGTTGACGGCTTAAAACTACCAAAAAACTCAGACAAAAGAGATTTGCCAATTGACCATCAGACACTGGTTCAGCTTTATGCACAGGCAAAGACTAATCCTCAGTTCAGCGATTTAAGCTATGTATTCTTCTCACCTGTTAAGCCAGAACAACCGTACTGGCCATCATATTACGTAGATGGACTTTACGAAGCACTGGAAAAGATCGGGGTAAGTCAAGAACAGAGAAAAGAGCGGAACATTGTATTCCACAGCTTGCGTCACTTCTGTGCAACAATTCTGGGGCAGAGAGCAGACCTTAAAACCGTACAAGCAGTAATGGGCCACAGAAGTGAAGACATGTCAAAGCATTATTCAAATCACGAAACTCAGGAAAAGCTTGAGAATATGCGTAACATAATGCAGGTTACCTGGGACAACATTCTAAGTGCATAAATTGGCCTGCCTATACCGTGTATTCCCACTGCATCTGAGTGTGCCCCCATTGTTGTTGTAAGCAATCTTTTTGTTTAAGCCGCCAGGTACAGTGAGTTCGCGCGGTAGTTTTTCTGAAAGTGAAAGCGTCCCCTCCGCGAGGTCGCAACTTAAAACGGCAGGCACGCAAAAGCGTTCCCCCTTTCCCCCCGCCGCGGGGCATCCCCCTTTTCCCCTTTCGTAAAAAATTAGGTAAGCTATTGAACCGCTCTTGGGGGGGCAAGGGGGCACCCTTTTACTCAACTTGCAGTTGTCCTGCCGTTTTAAGTTGCTCTGGGGTACCTAGCAAAGGCGGCTTATGGGTAATCGTAATATGTGTGATAAAATATTGCCTCATTCGCACAGGGCTGCCGCAAGCGTCACCCCCGTACTCAATCAGCAAGGCGGCAACGTCCATGTTGCCGCCCCTACCTGATAAATATTTATCTTAAAAAAGTGTTCGTGTCATTTTACGCAGCTTCGCTGTCGGCGCTCTGGTCGCACATCATTGTGCTCCCGCCGCGCCTTACTCTCGATAATGATATAGCACCAAAAGTTCAGACAAAATATAGATTTTAAAAAAATGACAATCCACCTATGTCCGCCATAAAAAAAATAAACCGCGGGGAGAGCGCGCGCGGCGGTCTTTAAAACTGCTTAAATAATTTCATTTTGTTAATTTAAATATAAGCAACGCATATTAATTAATATGCGTTATTTATAAATATATTTTAAATATAATTTAAAATATATTTAATTTTCTTTTTTAATGCGTTGTTAAAGAAAATTTAAATAAAATAGCGACTCAAAAATACTCAAAAGTTTTGAAAGATAATCATAGATAACCAAAAACAGCAACGCTTTTGCAACGTCTAACACTTTTAACGTGTTGCTTACATACGCATTATTTGCATTCCTGCGAAAGATGTCGATTTTTCACTTTTTTCAAGAGAACGCATTTTAGCGTAGCGCATACAGGGGGCACGGGGGAAATCAACAAATGTTAGCTAAATAATATATTCGCCTTTTATGTTTTACATAAACATTTTTTTTTCAAAACTCGCAGGGGGAGCGCACGCGGCGGTCAATAATATTGCCTAAAAAATTTAATTCTGTAACATTAAATTCAAGCAACGCATATATGCATATATACGTTGTTTTTAAATATATATAAATCTTATTTTAAAAAAATAAGATTTTTTCTTTTAAAAGCGTTGTTTTAAAAAATTTAAATAAAATAGCCACTCAAAAACACTCAAAGGTTTTGAAAGATAATCAAAGATGCCCAAATACAGCAACGCTTACGCAACGCATAGCCTTTTTATGCGTTGCAAACAACGCATTATTTTCATTCTTGGGGAAGATACAGGTTTTGCTATTTTTTATAAACAACTCATTAAAGCGTAGCTAATAAAGGGGGCATGGGGGAATTTAATCATGTAAATATTTATTTAATCTATCTTCAACAATATCCAAATCATAAGTAAGTTATTCATTGTTCAATAGTAGTCGGTGCCATTTTTGCTCCTGTTTATACCACAATTCCTCTGTGATAAAGTGGAATGAACTTGCTGTTTTCATAATTTTCAAATCCCCAATCAGAATGCCAGTGACCAAAGAACCATTTCTTATAGGAAATCATTGAATAAATATAATCATTAAAAACAACTGTTGAATCATCAGAAGTTGAGAATGAGGAATTAAAGCAGGCTATTGCTTTTGAAGTTCCCGTATGAGAAAGCACATAATCAAACTGGCATCCAGAATCTTGGATTCTCTTTTCACATTCTGTTTTTTCGACTTCAGTCCATTCTTCCTGCGGCCACCAGGATTCGTACGGTACACGATAAGCCTTATCATCGCTTTTTGCACCACCCAGCACTAAAAACTTTTTATCCTCAATGGTGTAGACTTCTCCGCGATTGAGATAGAAAACATTATCACAGACTTTCAAAACCTTGTTGCCAAACATTTCAACTTCTGGAAGTTTTTCAATCATATTATAATTATCATGATTCCCCATAACAGAAAGAATTGTAAAAGACTTATTTTTATACCATTTAAGAAGATATTTTTCTGTCGGGTCAGTCGGATGAATACCATTTTCATCAACCGGGCAGTCATACCAAGGAAGCCCAAAATCCCCTAGAACGATAAGAGTTGTTATGTCGTGATAATCCTTGTTCTGCTTTTTACAGCATAACTTAATATTTTTAGAAGAGGCATTAGACATATCTATTGTATTATGAGTATCGCCGGTTATGTAAATCATAAAACCTTCTCCTAAAAATCAATCGAAAGACATACCTTAAAATCTTCTTCGCGCATTCTGATGACATCATTAAGAGAATACATCCAGTCATCTATGAAAACCACGTGCATAAAATAATGAAACAAAACCTTTTGCTGTTCCTCTGTAAAATGTTCTTTATAAACTTCAAAGTTCCAGTTTAGATTCTCCTCCGAGTCATGCATAGAATCATCAATCTCAGGTCGGTCACTGCTGCAACGTAGAGTGTAATGATTAAAATCCGCCCTTTCGCTCATAAGCCTTTGCATTTCAAACGAGGCAATATCTGTTGCACCGCTACCCTGATATTCGATGTGCCCGTCAATATCCCAATTCTCAAAAAAAGGATCAGTCCGAGCAGCTTTCTGCAGAGCCTTTGAAAGAAAGGCCAGATAAGATTTCAATTCATCTGTCTTTTTCCATACCCAGGAATTAACATCCATAATTTTCTGTATGTTTTCTTGGCTCCAGTCAAAAGCATTAATTGTTAAAGCTCTCTTTTCCAGAATGTCAGCTATCATATCATCCCTCAGATGATAAAAAGGATAACTCCTGAACTCCGAAACAGGACAGTTAAGAGTTACCTGAACATACGGATAAAAATCCTTTTCCGTACACTTCAGAAAATCTTCCAGGCTTATAGTCCCGTTATATTTAAGAAAATGATACAGATAACTGCAGACAGAAAAATCTTCTTCCTCAGAAGGCAGCGAAAAATGCCAGGAATCAAAAGACTGCATTATTCTCACCTTTGAAAGAGGAAGGAAATCGCCGGCCCCTGAATCAAAAATCAGTTGCCATAAATTAAGTTCCTTAGAAGCAAGATAGCCTATGTTATCCCACAATTCATATTCCTCTTTTTCTTCTGCTGTCATATCTTCTATAGAATCATATTTAGAAAGAATTTCCTTTTCAAAAGCATAAGTGCCGGTGATTTTAAAACCGTGCAAAAAAGACAAACCTTCTTTTTCAAAACAGGAAAAGGTTTCAAAAATATGCATCATCTGTTCAATCAGCTGACTTTGCATTTTTGTAAGAACGTCATTCAATTCTCTGAATTTTTGAACCTTTTCTTTTGTCCATTCAAATTTTGCGTCAGCTTCTTCCTTGCGGATGAAATATTTCATTTCCCGCTTATCAGTTGAATTAATGAACATACAAAACCTCCGTATAAAAATCTGACATCCTGCCTTTCAGGATTTTCAAAATAATCAAACATAACTTATTCTACAAAATAACTCTGTCATTTAATGACATACTAGATTAAAAAAAATTACTATAACATCAAATGACAGACTAGACTGCTAGAATGATAACAAATCAAATCTAGGAGGCATTTATGGACTCATACAATAAGATGGAACGTTTACGAAATGAATACGGTGTAAAAATCTCAGGTATTCCTCTTGATGATGAAAGTCAGAATGTTATCACTTACAGCATGTTTGAAAACCTGCAGACGATTCTCTGTTATGATTATGAAGACGGAAAACCCTGGCATGATTTGACCTGTGTAATGGAACTTATTTTTAATGATCCTTTTTACGATAATGAAAAACCATTTGAACATCCAATAGATAACTTCTCTAAAATCAGGTATTTATATATGCATCCGTGGAATCTGTTTAATGATTTTTCAAAACTTGTTGCTGAATTCAATAAATGTGACAGGTTGATTACTGTAAAAATGGATTTAACTACGGGCTGGTTTAAGCATGATGACACGTATAAAGGAATCTGCTTTGATGATTTTGAGATCTTCAACTGTACAATTAAGCACAAAAAACATTTTCATCCAAAGAATCCAGAAATGCCGGATGATTAATGACGGACTATCATTTTACAAAAGGTAAAATAATTATTTACTATATTATTTAACCTAAAGTATATTCTGTCTTAATCGTAAAATTATTCCCAGCTTCACGGATTTCTTTGTCTGAGATGCAAGGTAAATAATAGAAATATAACTTAAACGAATTGTAAAATGCGGTTCTTAAATTCCTGTTTATCATACAAACAGGAATTGTATTCTTTTTTAAAGATAATTCTCTTGCGAGATATAGTTTCTTGCGAAGTTTGTTATATTTTTGTTTCTTTAATAAAAAATACGGTAACTCAGTTTGTGTCTCTGGGTAATAGATAGCTTTATTCAGCATCTTTGTAATAGAGTCTGAGAGTTTTATAATATGAATGGTTTTATTTTCGTCAGCGAGACCTGATAAAATACTGTGAGCTTGTTTTTCGCGAATTTTTTCCATCAGTGTTACAAGTTTATTTGTTTCATCAAGATTATCTGCAATTGTTTCAAGAATTGAAGCCGTATTTTTAATAGAAACTCCTTCTTCAAGTAGAAAATTTAGAATAATCTTTAATTTTGATTTCGTAAAATTATGTTCAATAAACACATCATTTACTACATCGGGATTCATTTCACGAACTTTATTTATAAGAGAATTAACAATACTTTGAGTTAACAATCTTGTAATATTTTTTTTGATTACTGCATAAAATGAAAATTTATTATTTCGCGTATTTCATAAACTACGTATCCAAGTTCTTCAGCTTCTTTTTCTGTCCTTTTGTAATAATAATAGCATCCAAGTCAAAAGCAGGGTCTTTAGTTTTTGTCCCTGCAATTTCTTTTTTTATCATATCTGTAGTATTTATACACATATAATCATTAATTCCCATTTCTCCATAACGCGCCACTTCAAACCCATTTATTAAAATTACATACTCATTAGGATTAAGGGCAAGCCAATCTCTTATTCTAATCTTTGGTAAAATAAATCCTAGCTCTGCATGAATCCAATTACGAAGATAATTAATTTCCCGGAATAAAGGTGATTCACCTTCTATGAGAGGGCGTAATGCAGAACCAAAACGCAGTTCCAAAATATCTGGTAATTCTTCACGAAATCGCTTATAAATTTCATTATCATAATTTCTGACTTTCATAATTTATAACTCCCTTATGTTTCTGAAATATTCTTTATGATACTTTTGTTTTTTCATCCTAAAATTCCAATCTGTTTTTCGCCTTGGATTATCTATAATTTGTTCGAGCATTCTTGGATTTCTCAAGAATTCATTGTATGT
>NZ_AJGU01000012.1 GCF_000260795.1 Treponema sp. JC4 | reverse complement strand
GCCAGTGGTTACAAGTGCGTTAAATACCTTATTTTTAATCAAAGAAATCTGTAATTTTAAGTAAAAAGTATTATTTAAATTTAAAAGTTTGTTCGAACAAACTTTTTTTGTGGATGAAGATATAAATTATTTCTGCAGAGAATTTGTAAAACCGTTTGGTGTTGCTCCTAATTCAGAAAAACATCCTGTAGTATCTCTCGGCGAACTTCTCACCGAAGGCAGTGGTCAGTTGTACCATTGCACTTTCTTTTGAATAATCCATCTTTGCAAATTCCTGAGATTTGATATCGTTAATCTGTTTGAGAGTCCGCTTGTAAAATTTGTTAAATTCCAAAAGGGAAATCGTCTCACCTGGCAGATTCTCTGTATCAATTACATCAAAAATAAGGTGAGAATTTGAATCAGCAACAATTACAGTATTCATACGGTTCAAGTTGATATCCTTGTCCCGCAAAACTGCAAAATCACCAAGGCAGTATTCGGTATGTCCAACAATCTGAGTTTCGTAAAAGGCATCCTTGAGCAAAGCTTCAGGACGAATCCATAATGGGCCTTGAGTTATTTCATTTCCCGACCCGCTGAAAAATCCATACCAGTCCAGAAGCTCTTCAAAAGCAAAATTAAAGCCTTCACTATGAGGATTTAAGGAAAGCATATGCCACTGCTCATTCAAAAACGAAAGCGACCAATGATTTTCCAGAATACCAAAAACATTTAGAATCGACTTCACCCAGGTTCGCGAGAATCCGGCATGGGAAAACACAAGCCGACCACCCGGACAGTTTGCTTCACATTCAAAAGCAATATCAAGAATGTCACGATTCTCTGTAAGCAGTTTTCTGATTTCATCAATATGACTAATCTGATGACCAGACACACCAGCCCCATGTGGAGTCTTACTCAGATAACTCCAGTCATGATTCCCCAGGAGAAGTTTTCTGTGAACTGTATCTTCCCGAACAAAATCACAAATAGCTTTAAAGTTTTCTCCCTGATCCGGCCATTCATTTTCCCAGGAATCAAAATAATCCCCAAGAAAAACAGCATAATCATAAGCACTTACTGGAAGTTTTTTGCCTCTTCCCACTCATGAGAACCGTGAACATCTGGAATTATTAAAATCTTCATATTCGTTACCTAATGGAAATTATAATTCTAAACGGTTTGAAGAGCATTAAAGTAGTACTTGAATTTAGAAATTACCCAACTTACAGCATTGTTAAAATAGAAGCATAAAACTATTATACAAAGTATGAATATCGCCCATTATCATCTGCCAGGCCTTTTTGAATTTTACGAACTGTACAAAATCTTCCTGCCTTTGTATCGGGAACATCGGGACTGGTTTTATGAGTGGTGCGATATTGGCTCTATTTATGGTGCGCCATCTGATTGTCTCTGGGGCGGAGGCAGGGCTGCCTTTTCTGATGCAAATGTAGATGATGTATTTAAACTTGTAAATGAATTCCGCATATCTGCCAGACTGACGTTCAGCAATTCCTTATTGCAGGAAGAACATCTTTCTGACAGAAAATGTAATGAACTTTGTAAGAAGTTTTCAAAAACCGAAGTAAAAAGCGGTGTAATTGTTCATTCAGATTTACTTGTAAACTATCTCAAATCAAAATATCCAGAGCTTTATCTTGTTTCATCTACTACAAAAGTGCTTACAGATTTTTATGACCTTCAGACAGAATTAAATAGACCGGACTTTGCTTACGTAGTTCCCGACTTCAGGCTGAACAAAGCTTTTGACAGATTGGCCTCCCTACCCCAGGATAAAAAAGACAAAGTAGAATTTCTCTGCAATGAATGTTGTGACTATGACTGTAAAAATCGTAAAGTTTGCTACGAGAATGTAAGCCGTAAAAATCTAGGACAGGGAGTTGCCGACCATAAATGTTCTTCCCCTGATGCTGCAGGCGGCTACCGCTTCTCACTTGCGATGAAGAACCCGGCCTTCATCGGTTTTCAGGATATTCAAAATACTTATTTACCAATGGGTTTCACAAACTTCAAGCTAGAAGGTCGTGGTCTTGGAAGTGCAATTGTACTCGAATTTCTTCTATATTATATGACAAAGCCGGAATATCAGCTCCAGGTTCGTGAAGCCATCTACCTGGATTCTATGCTGGATTTGTTCTAAATAGAATAAAATAAATTGGTGAATATTTAAAAACTAGAGTAAACTAAATATATGAATTTAAAGCGGATTGTAAATCATAAGCTTTATATGACAATTATTTCTCTTGTTGTTTTGAATCTGGCGCTTTTATTTGGAGCAAGAATTTACGGAACAATTATGGAAATTGTAAATCAGAGAAAAATCAATACTATTAACGATTATATTGAAACTCACCGGGAAGAGCGCCCTGACGGCTCAAAACTTCTTCTTCCTGCATTAAAATTCAAGTCTTTGAGCATGAAGCAGAAGGCTTATATCTACACTCAAATTTCGATTGATTATTATTACCGCAGTCAGCTTTCAGACTTTTTTAACAGTGTAAGTTATGCAATTTTTTACTGTGAACAGATTGGCGATATAGAACAGGTAATTTATCTTTATTCACTTCTTTCGCAATATTATTTGAGCATTGGTGCTGATAAATCAGGTTTTGAAACTATACTAACGGCATATCAGTTAAAAAACTTTTATGAAATAGAAGATATTCCTATTAAAGATCAGGCTCTTCATTCTTATGGACGTTATCTTCTTGATAAAAAGGATTACAAAAATGCTTTGAAAATTCAGAAGCAGATGGTGGAAGATGCTAATATTATGATGCAGAATGATTATTTCTTTGGAATGCATGCACTCCGCCGGGCACTTTGCTTTAAAGCATATATTCTTATGATACAGGGAAAAGCAGACGAAGCTTATCAGCTTGCAGAAGAGACTTTGAATAAATATTTTTCTAAGGACGAAGAACTTTCTCACCTTACAGTTTATGATTTTCTTCTTCCTGCCTGGAGAGTAAAAACTCTTTGGGCGCTTGCTAATCACGATTACAAAAAAGCTCTGGAATTCAACAAAGAATACGGCTTAGTTGCTCGAAAATATAACTTTATTATGAAAACAACGCTTCTCACAAAGGAAGTTTTGGCAGCACTTCCACCTTCTATGGTTAAGGAACGAACGGAACTTACTAATGAGCTGGCTGTAAATTCTGAAATTCTTGTACAGACTTATCTTGATGATTATACGGGCGTGACGGCAAAAAATCTTTATAGCTCTGTAGAAAATCTCAGATACACGGCAGAAAAGGAAAGTGCAAGACGGTATTTTTTACAGTCCGTCATCATTTTTATTATAATTTTCCTTGTGTTGATTTTACTTCTGGTTGTAGTCTACAGCGAAACCCAGGTGGATGGTCTTACAAAACTTCGCAATCGCAGGGCTTTGAATATAAGAGTGGGAAAACTTGCTTCAAGTGAAAAACGTTATTCCGCAATTATGATTGATATCGATAACTTTAAAAAATTAAATGATACTTTTGGTCATGATTTTGGTGATGAAGTTTTAAGAACCGTTGCTTCAATTCTTATTAAAAATGAAAGTCATAATGTTAAGTGCTACCGTTATGGTGGTGAAGAGATGGTCATAATTCTTGAACATTTTGATTTGGAGCATGCAGTAAGACTTTCGGAATATATAAGAAATGAAATTTCCTGCCTTAAATGGCGTTATGACGTTCATGTTACGGCAAGTTTTGGTCTTGGTTTTGAAATGCCAGATTCTATAAAAGAAGCTGACGAAAATATGTATGTCGCAAAACAAAAAGGAAAAAACTTTACCGCCTACAGAAAAGACGGCACCCAATATCTTGCCGAGCGCCGTCTTGATATCAGAAATCCCATTCCTGATATTTAATAATGCGGTGGCTTTCGTCCCCTATTTCTTCACTGCCACCAGCTCATAACTTCTTCTTAATACAAAGAAGTCCAGCTTTCCTTTCTATCACCCGCCAATCATAACTCCAATATTTCCGTGTACAAGGATTCTTATGATTCCACAAATTACAAGGTGAGCCGGATAATACCAGTAGAAGAAATATTTCATTCCTTTGAAAGAGCCGCGCTGGCCGTTGTAATTTTTCAGCAAAGGAATTGTCAGGGCTACCCCCATCTGAATAATTCCGTAAATCGGATTGATAAAAATAACATAAACCGTCGCATAAACTGCAATCCACAAAAGCATCATCAGCATCTGCTTTTTGAAATTCCCGCGATTAGCTCCAAAATACAAAATCACAAGAAAGGCCGGACTCGACCAGTCAGACGGAAAAGCCAGAGCCGCAAGTACAAATACCAGAATGATCTTCTGCCACTGCTTCAAATTTTCGCTATTCGAAATATGCAACCCCAGAACTCCAAGAAAAAGCGGCCAGATTACGCTGGTCTGATTAAAGCAGCTGGTTTTAAAAGGAATAAAAGGAATTCCAAAAGCAAAATTGTAGGCAAAATGTCCAATTACAGAAAAAATAAAAAGCCTTAAGAGATATTTTTTCAGGTCGTGCGTATAATGATAGCCCTCTGCAACCATATACCAGAAAATCGGTGCAGCCAGCCGCCCCAGAATATGAAGCAAAATAATCCACCAGTCCGTCGGATAATTCGGAAAAAGCACGCTTATCACATGATCCAGCGTCATAGAAAGAATTGCAATAACTTTTAATTTATTTCCAGTCAGACCCTTTTCCATTTTTTTCCTTTTTCCTTCTATTATATAACTATCTTTCTATATTAAAAACTCCCCCAAATAAATATTTGCTCACGTATTACACAAACTTTTAAAATCTGCTAATATAATCCCACTTTTCAATAGATTGCCTAATCTTATTAAGAGCGGATATCCGCGCCTTTCTATGCTCATGTGCAAGGTCTTTGCGCAGTTATAATGCAATCACATTTATATTCTGGAGTTTCGTATGCCAAAATCTTTGGGACAGGAAATTCTTTTTACCATTCTGATGGTATTTGTTATGGTTTATGCAATGATTTGCTACAACATTGCACTCGCTACAGGCGGAATGACTAATTCTGTATTTTTGCTGGCTTTTCATGAACTTCCGATTATGGCCCCAGTCGCTTTCGTCCTTGATTTCTTCATTGTAGGTCCAATCGCCAAAAAAATCACTTTTTCAAAGTTTAATGCGGAAATCACAAATCCGGTTTTCATCATCCTTTCAATTTCAATCTGTTCAATCTGGCTCATGTGCCCTCTTATGAGCCTTACCGCAACCATCCTTTTCAAGGGCGGCTTCCAGAAAGAAATGGTTTCCATCTGGCTTCAGACAACCGCTTTGAATTATCCAATGGCAACCTTCTGGCAGCTTCTGTTTGCAGGCCCTCTTGTTCGTACAATTTTCGGATTGATTTTTAAAAATTAGGGCGCTCCCCGGCAAGGACCTAAATTCCTGCAACTCCGCCTTGCGGAGTTAAGGCAAGGTTCGGTCAATCCGGAAGTTTTCACGACAAGTTGCGACCTTGCCAGGTCAGGCTTTTCGGGGTTCCGCCTCTCGGCTCCATTCCTCCGCTTTGCTTCGGAATAAGCCTTACGGCTTACCCCTACAATCCTTAGCGCAGTTAAACCTTTCTGAAATTACTTCCAAATGAAATCGATTTTTTTACTTTTATAAAAGAATGCTTTATTCTAATTAGTATGAAAAAAGCTCTGGTATTCATTATTCCGATATTTTTACTTTCTATTATTTCTTGTCAGATGGACTCAAACGACACATCTCGCTCTTATACCATTATTACTGCAACAAAAGACATAAGAGTTCGTGCTTTTCGGTTTGCAGAACTATACCGGGATTCTGATACTGAATACGAATGGGGCGGACAAACTCCAGTGCGGGCTGCAATCAAAATCGACTGCTCAGGACTTGTAGTTATGTGCTATAAGTATGCCCTTGTTGATACAAAATACCTGCTCATTGAAAATGATATGTCTTCGGCATACATTTATGAACATGCCTCTGAGCTAATAGTATCTCCAGAACAGGGTGATTTAATATTTATGGGTGAAGAGAATTCCGATAAAGTAACCCACATTGCCATTTTCGACCGTGAAGAAGCCGGAGAAATATACTTTATCGACAGTACGGATAATGGAACTGTAAACGGAGTTACAGAGCGACATTACCCAACCGATAGTAAAAAATTCAAAGCCTTTGGCATAATGAAAATCAAATACTAAATTTACTTTTCCGCAATCACTTCAATTTCAACCAGTGCGCCTTTTGGCAGGGCGGCAACTTCTACGCAGCTTCGGGCAGGCTTTACTGTGAAGTATTTTTCATATACAGAATTGAAGGTTGCAAAATCCTGAATGTGCTGAAGGAAGCAGGTGGTCTTCACTACTCTATCCAGTGATGAACCGGCAGCCTCAATCACAGCCTTGAGGTTTTTAATAACCTGCTCTGTCTGACCGGCGATGTCAGTAGCTTCAATATTTCCGTTTGCTGGATTGATTGGAATCTGGCCTGAAGTATAAATCAAATTTCCTGTTACAATTGCCTGTGAATATGGCCCGATTGCAGCAGGCGCTTCTTTTGTTGAAATGATATTCATGATTCTATCTCCAATTATTTACCTATTAAAAAGATGGGATTATAATACAAAGAAGAGGAAATACAGTCAATGAAGGGAATACTATATGGCATAGGTGTCGGAATCGGGACTTCTTCCGGGCTTTCAATAAGCGCGCTCGAAACAATCAAAAAATGTGATGTGATTTTCTTTCCGAATAAATCACGGGATGATTGCCGAGCCTATCAGATTGTAAACTCATATTTAAATGAACTTGAGACAAAGAAGCTCTGTTTCTGCGATTTTCCCATGACAAAAGATGAAAAGTCTTTAGCACAGGCCTGGGAAAAATGCGCCGGAATGATATGTGATGATTTAAAAGAAAAAAACGTAGCATTCCTGACAATTGGAGATCCTTCCCTTTATTCAACTTTCTTTTACATAAAAGAACTGGTTGAAAAGAATGGCTTCAAAACTCAGATTATAGCCGGTATTCCTTCCTTCTGCGCTGTTGCCGCAAAACTTGGCATGAGTCTTGCTTTGGAAAACGAGCAGATTCACATAATCCCTGATACAGATGACCTGGAAAAGATTTTTTTGCTGTCGGGAACTCTTGTCTTTATGAAAAGTGGAAAAAATCTTTCAAAACTAAAGGATTTTCTTATTTCTCATAAAGCTCAGATAAGAGAATTTGGTGCAGTATCAAACTGCGGTTTTGAAAATGAAAAAATAATGAGGTCCCCCGAAGAGTTGGATGAAAAACTTTATCTTACCGTCGTGATTGTGAAGAAAAATGATTAAGGGCGGTTGCCCGCCCCTATTCGATGTTCATATGGAAAGTCCTTGAACAGACTTACTTTTCCACCTTTGCGTAAGACTGACCCATAAGGATATGCTGATATCCGCCCTGACCGTCTTCCGGACAGACAAGGGAAAGATTTACCGATGACTGGAATACCATTACGATGTCGCTTCCACCAAAGAGAAAATATCCCATCGGGTCACCTTTTTTGACCTTCGCTCCAACTTTTACAGAATCTTCCCAGTTGCAGGAACAAATCTGAGACATTCCAATAGGCAGAACTGCGACAAGTCCATATTCTTCCGTATCAATAATTACGCAGTCGCGGGTTTCAATCATCTGCCAGCCTGGAATTGCATCAATAAGAACATAACGCTTGTTCTTTGCATCCCACTCAGTAATTCCACCAGCTCCATTTACAGCCTTGATTTTACGAACTTCTTTTATGGTTCCGCTTACAGGAAAGTGATAGCGGTGATAGTCATTCACATCAAGGAAGGTGTGAGTAAGAGTTCCACCTTTAAATGCGTCTTTGTAAGCAGAATCAGGGCCAATAAGCTGAGCAACAGAAGTAAAATCAGCTGATTTAATTACGAGACCTTCTTTCTGGATAAAATTGCCGTTTGAATCAATCTTCCAGATTCCCTGAGGTGTTGAATCTGCAGGTGCAACAACAAAAGAATCAGCAATCGGGCGGACAGAAGGATCTATAAGGTATCGGGAAAACCATTCGTTAAAAGTTTTCCAAACATTTTTGTCTGCATACCAGCCGTACTGCATATTCATGCTTGGATCTTTTTTTATGCGCTCATAATATTTATTATTCCAGCTGGCTTTTGTAGAAAGAAATTTTCCCCATTCATCAGAATATTCCCGGCACCAGGTCGCAATCGGCTCATGGTACTGCAAAGTCGGATAATAGTAGCCGCGTCCTTTAAGCTCATCCAGCGGCTGGTCAAGAATAAACCAAAGATAATCTACACTCTGATCAATACGATCGTATAAAGTCGGCTGTTTTATATCAGTAAGAACATTCCAAGGCATACAGATTGTAGCCCAATCCAGGAAATCATAAAGCTCAGCAACATTATCAATAGGATTTGTTTCTGGATCCGAATTTATTTCATGAGCCATCTTGATAGATTTTTCCATCATAGCCATAAGTTCCGGATCTGAAGTCAGATATTGTTCCATAGCAAGAGAAGCTTCTGACCGGGGAAGTTTCTTTGAATTCTTCACCGGTTTGCCATAAATGCCGCAAACCACAACAAAAAGTAAAACTAACCCAAATAGTTTCTTTTTCATAAAGTCCTCCGTATTGTTGTAGGGAATTTATCAGATACTATTTTATTACAGCATTATGGTATAGGCAATTTTTTTATATTTTGTGTAATAGGAGCAGGCATTAAACAGTAAGGCAGGTTGTTGTAATCAGCCGCGACGGCGAGATTCTGGAATAGCATTGACAATATTATAACGTTGTTATATTGTTAGTTATCACTAACATACGGGATAAAAAATGGAACCTTTAATCAATTCACAAATTAAAACTAGCAGAAAACTTTTTCTTTTGGGAATCGCAGGAAGCATTCTTTGGCTTTTAGCGAAGTTTCAGTAAACGAAAAAGGAACTTTGTTCTGTGTAAATGGTATCGCAAAATGAAAAGTCAATTGATGATTCAGGCAAATTCTGATATTCTGTCGTTACTGCCATCGGGTAGGAATGCTTTGGGCATTCAGTCTCATCGTTAGGTCTTAGAAGATGGACAAGAAATCTTGAAAAGGAGTTGTCCATCATGTTTTCATACATCTGGCCAATCTTATTAATCGTTACAGCAAACACCCTTTATCAAATCTGCGCAAAAGGCATTCCACAAGCGATGAACACATACGCCTCGATGACTGTTACTTATGCCGTAGCATCTGTTTTTTCTTTCGTAATGTTCCTCGTCACATCAAAAGGACAGCCAAGCTTCAGAGACTTCACACTGACAAACTGGGCAACAATAATTCTTGGAATTGTTATTACAGGTCTTGAAGTCGGATTCATCTGCGCCTACAAAGCCGGATGGAAAGTAAATACGCTTGCACTTGTTTCAAGTACATTGCTCGCGGCAGTACTGATTTTCGTTGGCTTCTTTTTATACAAAGAACAGTTAAGCGTTTCGAAAATTGCAGGAATTATTATCTGCCTTGTAGGACTTTATTTTATAAACAAGTAATTATAAAAAGATGGAGGTATAAAATGTTCAGACCAATGCGAAGATTCAAGCAGCAGATTCCAAACGAAAAATGCATCGAAATTCTCAAATCTGAAAAACGGGGAATCCTTTCTCTGATTGGTGATGACGGATATCCTTACGGTATTCCACTCAGTCACTACTATGATGAAAAAGACGGAAAACTTTATTTTCACGGAGCAAAAGAAGGCCATAAAATTGACGCAATCAAAAACTGCAATAAGGCAAGTTTCTGTGTTATGGATCAGGGCTTTAAGAAAGAAGGCGAATGGGCGCTGAACATCAACAGTGTTATCGCTTTTGGTAAGATTGAACTGATTACTGACATCGAACAGGCAAAAGAAATCTGCACTCACCTGGTTCAGAAGTTTACGGATGATCCAGAATATCTGGAAAAGGAACTTGCCAACGCCTTAAGCCGCGTTCAGTGTTTTGTCCTGACAATCGAACACATGACCGGCAAGCTGGTGAATGAGTCGTAGAGATTTATTCCTCTTTCACTACCCTCTTAAAATACACGCCGCCGTTCTGTTTGAGCCACTTGCTGCAGCGTTTATAATCCGGAAAGATGCGCAGTACTTCATCGTAGAAGTCGCGGGAATGATTCATATGACGACGGTGGCAGAGTTCGTGAACTACTACGCTGTCCAGAACTTCCGGTGGCATGAGTACAAGCAGGCAGTTGAAATTGAGGTTCCCGTCTAGCGAACAGCTTCCCCAGCGGGACTTTTGAAGTCGAATAAAGATGCGCTTATAAGAAATACCAGCAAGTTTCGCGTAATGCTCTACCCGTTCGGGAATCACTTTCTTCGCCTTTTTCTTAATCTGTTTTATGTCTTCTTCAGTGAGCGGGCCCATGGAATCAGCGAGTACAGTCTGCCTTTCTACCTTTGACATCTGCTTGATAATCCAGTCTTTCTTTTCCCGGATGAAGTTTTCAGCGACAAAATTAGGAGTTCCAAGCGGCACTTTTACGATGACTTTTTTATCATCTGCCACATGGATACTCATTGAGCGTCGTCTGGATTTCTGGATTACGTAAGTTATTTCCATTGTCTTAATAGAGTACTACCAAAAGTATTTGCGAAAGCTGCGATTGTCTTTAGCCAGCCAATTTCTTTTGTATATTCGTTGAAGATATTCAGACAGAAGCAAAAAGGCCAAGGTGAACGCAGGCATTATAAATACCGTCTTTGTCAACGTCAGTAGTAACGTAATCGGCTTTAGCTTTTAGTTCTGGAATTGCGTTTCCCATTGCAACTTTTATCCAACCGTCATCTGTGAACATCGAAAGGTCATTTGCAGCATCACCAAAAACAACTGCATCCTCAGCTTTTGCCCCCAAATGATTCAGCATCTTGTTAATTCCAAAGGCTTTATCAGCCGGTTCAACATAAAGATATTCCTTAAAAAACCGGCACCAGGGCAAGTTTTTAAGACCTTCAATTGTAAATTCTTCCGGATAAGGGCAAACAATATATGCCTTGTAAAGTTTCTCGTAATCTTCAGGATTAAGATTAGGCACGATGTGGCTTTTCATATAAATGTCATGGGTAATTTCTTCAAATCGTTCATCAGGAACAAGACGAGTATCAGAATTATCAACCTGAATTCCCCAGGGAATATTTTTAGTTTGACATTCGCGGATAAGGCTAACCATTTTATCTTTTGGAAGAGGAGTAATATCAATCAGTTCTCCGTTAAGCGTAAGTCCGTAACCGCCATCGCTAATCATATTTTCAAATCCAAGATCTTTCATAAAGGAAACAGCCATTGCCTGCGCACGTCCGGTTGCAATGCACAAAAAATGCCCAGCTTCCCTAAGTTTTTGGAGCGCCAGTTTTGTAGATTCAGGAATATAAGTATTTCCGTATCCCCCTGCGGCTAAAGTTCCATCAATATCAAAGAATAAATATCGTTTTTTTGCCATAAAATCTCCAGAAAATGTGTGCTTTAATCAGCAAAGGATAACATGTAACTTTTCCTTATGGCAACTTGCCCGGTTACAAGATAAGCCTACTCTGCGCTCAATGCAATTACAGGATCCAGTTTTGCGGCCCGGCTGGCAGGATTCAGTCCGAAGAAGATTCCCACAAATACCGAAAAGAAAAAGGCAATTATGCAGGCTCCTGTGCTGATTACAAAAGACTGAGACTGAACGTATTCGGCGGCGAGGCTCACTAATACTCCGGCCGCTATTCCTACAAGACCACCAATCAGGGTAATACTTGCTGATTCCACAAGGAACTGCTGGCGGATATCCGAAGGGGCCGCTCCCAGAGCCTTTCTGATTCCGATTTCCTGCCTGCGCTCGGTAACCGTTACAATCATAATATTCATAATACCGATTCCACCTACCAGAAGGGAAATTGCCGCAATGGCACTCAGCATTATGCTCATGGTTTTTGTGATTTCACTCATCTGTTCCAGCATAGACTGCATGCTTGTCACGCTTACAGAACCTTCCGTTCCGCTAAGATTTGTACAGTAGGTCGAAAGAGTTGAAGTCAAAGCTACTGCCTTTTGAGGCGAAGCTGCCTGAACCAGAACGGTTGCCGCCTTAGGATTTGGCGTAATTTTTTTTGAATAAAATCCGCGGGGAATATAGGCAGAGGAATTTTCCATTCCGGTTGTCTGCTCGGCAAGAACTCCGGTAATTTCAAAGCCGAAGGTTACATTGTTTGTTACTAAAATCACCTTTTTTCCGACTGCATCGCCTGCAGGGAAAAAACTTTCTGCCGTATCGTGGCTCAAAATGATTTTCTGAAGGCCCTCCTGATCGTCGGTGACCGTAAAAAAGGAGCCGGCTTCCAGCTTGAGCTTATACATTTCAAGATAGCCCGGCTCTATGGCACTGCAGCTGACGGTGGAAGAAAGTTCTCCATAAGTCATGGTTGTAGAAAGACTGTTTTTGTACCAGATTTTTTTGATATCTTTTACGCTTTCAAACATATTCTCCCTAAAACTTTCGTCAAACTGAAGGGTAACAGCATCACGGCGGCGACGGAAAAAGCCTGATGAAATGCTGACAACATCAAGGCCTGCACTGCCGAAGGTCTTTTCTACTTCTTTGGTAGAAGCCTTTCCCAGACTTGTGATTACGATAACACTTGCAACACCAATTATTACGCCAAGAAGAGAAAGCAAGGTACGGGTTTTATTGCGGCGGAAATTCTGTAGTGAATTAAGAAAATCTTCCCACATTATACACCTGCCTCGGGAAGATTCCCTTTCCCCGTAGAGTCCTCTTCCCCGCCGCAAAGTCTTCCGTCCAAAATCTTAATGCAGCGTTTTGTAGCCGCCCCGATTCTTGGGTCATGAGTTACAATAATTACGGTTGTTTTACTTTCTTCATTGATTTTTCTGAAGAGTTCCATCACCTGATTTCCCGTTTCGCTGTCCAGTGCACCGGTAGGTTCATCTGCCAGAAGTATTTTGGGATTTGTAACCATTGCACGCGCAATTGCGACACGCTGCTTTTGTCCGCCACTCAGTTCGTGAGGACGGTGTTTTATACGATCTGTAAGACCAACAGCTTCCAGGGCAATTTTTGCCCTTTCAATTCTTTCTGATTTTTCAACCTTCTGATATTTGAGGGGCAGCATTACATTTTCCAGCACATTCATTGAAGGAATCAGATGATACTGTTGAAAAATAAAGCCTACGGTATGACTTCTAAGGGCGGCAAGCTCTTTTTCAGTCATTTTTGCAGTGAGTTTTCCATTGATTTCAACAATTCCGCTTGTCGGGCGGTCAAGGCAGCCAATCATATTCATGCAGGTGGATTTTCCGGAACCGGAAGGCCCCATAATCGAAATGAATTCCCCCTGCTCAATGTTAAAACTTACCCCTTGCAGGGCATGAACCTGGTTTTCGCCCATAAAGTATGTTTTTACGACATTTTCAAGCCTGACAACAGTTTTCATTTTTACAACTCCTTGCAACAACTTCTACGAAGTAGAAGTTAAATGACGGTACGAAAGATTGCAAATTTCAAAAAGCATTACGACCGTCATACCCCGCCACCCGGAGCACCACCACTTCCCCCACCAGACGGAGGAGGACCAGCAAAATCACCACCCGGGAATCCACCATTCGGCATTCCGCCTTTATTTTTATTCCGCTTAAAGCCAGATTTTTTAGGTACCGTCAACTGCTTTAAAAGTTCACCGCCGCTAAGACCTTCAACAATCTTTACGTATTCACTTCCATAGCGCTGAACAGTAACATTCCGCTTTTCGCCGCTTCTTGCAAGTTCAACATATGCCTGACCATCTTCATAGGCAACTGCATATCGTTCTACAACAAGATTTTCAACTGTAGGACTGATTTCAATTTTTCCGGTAAAAGAAAAGTTTGGCAAGATTTCCTTGGGATAATCATCTATGCGGACTTTTGCCTTAACAACCGTTGCTCCCCGGCTGGTAACCTCCCCGATCGCAGGCCAGCTGACAACATAGCCTTCAACAGTACCTTCCGTATAAGCAGGAAATGTGAACAAAACCTTCTGCCCAACCTTAAGCTTACCCACATCTGTTTCTGCAACCTCAACTTCGGCGGTAAGATAATCAACGTTTACAAGAGTTCCAACCTCGTCCTTTGCTTCAAGTGAATCGCCCACATTTACATCAAGGTCAGCAATCAGGCCGTCAAAAGTTGCAACAACCTTGCGGTCTGCAACTTTCTGAACAAGGCTGAGCCGCTGGGTTTCCATCAGCTTCAATTCTTTGGAAGAGCCTGTAATCTTTTTGGTTGCCATATCATAATCCTGCTTGGCAAGATTATACTGCTCGGTCGTATCATCCAGCTGAATGATGATATCTCCTTTTTTTACCTGATCCCCAGCTTCAACAAACACTCCGAGAACAGTTCCATCGCTCAAAGCCTGAAGAGTCTGCTCATGGGCTGCTTCAATTGTGCCGGAAATCTCTATTACATTTTCGTAGGTTTCTGTTTTTACGCGATAAGTTGTATTGTCATTTTTTTGTGACGCTACAAAGGCGCGCAGGAGGCCTAAAATCAAAATTATCAGAATTAATCCGCCTGCCGAACAAAGTGCAATTTTTACCCGCCGGCTCAGTCGTCCTTTCAAGAATCTCTTTAAATTAATTTTTTTCATAACTGCTCCGTAAACATAACACTAACATCATCATTGTAAATAATCATTTCTATATCATTGATTACCAGGCTGAGTTTATATTTCTGAGCATTAGTTTTTGCACTCAGATATTCACTTTCGGTAATCAGCCCCTGCTCATACCAGACAGCAAGTTCTTTTTCAAGCTTTTCATACATCTCGTAATTCTGACGGTTGCTTTCTTTTTCCCATTGAATATCAGAAAGAGTCTGTTTTGAAGCAAGAATTGTCGTTCCAAGATTTTTCCGCGAAGTTTCAATCGCCAGAAGCTCAATTTCTTCGCTCACCGAATTCTTCTTTTTTGTAATTTTATTCTTGCGGAAGGTATTTGGCTTTAAGGTTGCGCTCGCGGTATAAGAAGGATTTGCACTGCCGTCCACAGGAAGACTGACACCGCCGTAAAGACTAAGTCCGCCGATTGTAGAAGAAAGCCCTGCATCAGCAGTGTCACTTCCGGTATTTGAATTGTCAAAAGTGTAGCCGCCGCTAAGTCCAAGTGTAAAAGTTTTTGATGCAGCCCGTTCCATTTTATTGATTTTATGATTCCAGATGGCTTCTTCGGTTTCATCGTAGGAATCAGGAGAAAAACTTTCGATATCAAGTGCAGTCACAGTCTGAATATCCTCAGGAACAAGAGACAAAAAATCCGTTTCAACTGTAAAATCGCATTCCAGACCACATTCCTTGTAAAAAATCATGTAGTCGCGCAAAAGTTCACGTCGGGCGGTTTCTATATCATGCTCGTCGCTGACAACCTTAAGCTGGGCAAGGCGGTAAGTTGAAGAAGTTTCCGCATAGCCCTGAGCCTTTTTTTTCTCAAAATCAATCGTGTCATCGTAAAGAGTCAGCTGAAGTTCCACAAGCTCTCTGCTTTCTTCCAGAATATCTTTCAGATAAGAGTAAAATTCATTTTCACTGTTAATACCTTCATTCTTCAAATTGCGCTCTGCTTCCAGGACAGACCGGCGGGCTTTTTCCAGTGCAAGCTTTCTCTGGGCAGTCTCTTCTGAAATCAGGCTGATTCCGACGGCGAGCGAAAGATCTTTTGTACTCGAAGAATTTTCTGTAACAGTTTCAGTCCCGCTGGCACTTAAAGTGAGTCCGCTCGCCGCCGGTATGCTGACTGAAAGGCTTGGCTTTGCCTCAAGTTTTGTTCCACCATCCGCAGTTTTAAGGGTAACCGTTCCAGTACTTAGAGTCAGGTCAACACCCTTCTCTATTGCGGTTCCATCGTATTCCAATTTTGCTTTTTCAAGTTCCAGCATGTAATTTTTAAGATCCGGGTCATTTTTCAAATAGGAATAAAAAAGTTCAGTCGTAGAATATTTTGAAAGACAAAATGACCTTACACAAAAAAGAGCCAATAGCCCAAAAAGAAAAGATTTCTTTGAAAAAAGGATTTGTCTGCCCGTCATAAAATTCTCTGTCATATTACAAAAATATAACAAACCAGATTTTACAACGAAACATACATAACAAAAGTTTCTAGAAATTGAAGAGACCGGCTGTTTTGAAGCAGCTTACAAAATGCGGCTGGAATGGAAATAATTTCACTCTTTCTAAAAAAAAATCCCGCCCAATCGGACGGGATTTTATCGCTCTAAACGAACTCTAGTTCTTAGCCTTTTTCAAATGCAGAATTGAAATCAGGCCAAAGAAAGCGCAGCCGGCAGCTACGATAATTGCACCAAGAATTGAATCTTCAATGCTGATATCAAAAAATGATTCGCCGCCAAGCACGCTTGCAATGCCGTCAACACTCCACATCAAAGCGGCAGCCCAGAACATAAGGGTTGTAGTTTTGAGGGCGGCAGCGTTTTTAGTATTTTTTCCGCCCAGCAGATAAATCAGCGAAAAAACAATTGCACTTAAAATTGTCAGAATCAAACACATCAGAGTGCCCCCTGAAGCACAGCGCCGCTTCTTTTTGATAGTTTTCTGAAAAGGGCTCTTACGCCGACAGCTGCACACCAGACTGCGGTAACAAGCACAGCCATTCCAACTCCAACGGTTGCCATTTCGTGAAGCATCTCCGGAATATCTTCCGGATTGTTCATTGCTGTCAAAAACGGCGGGTACAAAACAACCTCTCCGTGGTAAATATGCTCGATGGCAAGAAGAAAACTTCCGCCGTAAAGCATTTTTTCAAGATTCTTAATGTTCTCTTTAATTTCAGCAAGCTTTTCTTTTTTAGACTCGCTGATTACGCTGTCTGCATTTCGTTTGAAAGCCACAGCTTTTACGGCAGAAACAATTACAGCCTCTGCCAATGGTACAGTAAAACATGCCATATTATGCCTCCGCTCTTTCCATAGCCTCTTCAAAATCTTTAGTCCCAGCCCAAATCTCATTCTTATATGGATTTGTCTTAGTAGCGCAAGCCTTCTTAATGATTGCAGCAAGAACAAGAACGTTGATAGCAAGAGCAAGAACAGCAATTACACCCTGAGCTTTTGGCTCTGCAGTAATTCCCATGTTAGCGATGGCCTGCTGAACTTCCGGACCGTTATTAGCAAGAGCAGGGTTATTGTAGATAGCCATAGAAGCATCATACAAAGCCTGAGCACCAGTTCCGTCCTGTGGAGCTCCGCCATAAACTGAAGGGAGTACAGAGAATGGTCTTGTCAGCTGGAATGGCACAACCTGAGCGAACATACACCAGATTGAAAGTGTAAATGCGCGGTTCTGAATCCAGCCACCCTTATTCCAGAAGCTAGCGGCAAAGGTAGGAGCAAGAAGAAGAGCAAGACCGCAGTACCAAGAGTGAGTTGGCAGGTTGAGGTATGTATATTCGAAGTTCCAAACGTCATAAGCAAGAATGAACATCCAGGTCATATCAGGCCAGAGCATATCCTGCTTTTCAAGGCTTCCCTTCTTTGAAGAGTAGATTCCCCACCAGCCAGTCATACAGGCAATGTTGATAATACCGGCAATACCGTTGAGGAGGTTCCACCATCCACCATAGAGGAATACACCTTCATTAGATACCCACCAGCCACCAGTGATTCCACCTTTGACAGCAGATTCAAAATCAGAAGCTACAGCAATAAGAATATTGATACCAACTATAATAAATGGCCAGCATTTGAACCATTCAGCCTTTCCAAGTGCAGTCCATTTTCTTGCAAGAAAAATAAAACCAATACATCCGATTGTTGCGGCATACAATTTAGCATAATGGAACCATCCGCCCATATACTTAATTACATACCATTCAGCTGCAAATGAATTCTTACCGATTGCAGCTACAATAAAGTAAACTGTTAATGCAGCAGGAACAACAAAGAAAATAGTGAGTCCACCAATCTTTGTTCTACCAAACTCATTCAAAAGAATAAGTCCTAAAAATACTAAACACCAACCAAGCAACTGAGTTGCTACTGTTGATCCATAAAGTTGAAACAACATTTTGAATTCTCCTTGCGTGCCGGAAAGTTCCCCTTTCGGGCGGATATCAGCACGCTTCTATTTCCTTTATATTCATCTCGTTGCCGCATTGCAAAACCGTATCATCGCTCTTACAATGCGGGCAAGTTTTCCCGTTTTCAACCGTAGGATAAGTTTTCCCGCAGGCATTACAAATCGTCACCGCCGGCAGAGTCTCAATCTTGAGGGCGGCACTTTCCATGACCGGAGATTTTTTTACCGCCCACTTCCAGCCGTCCAGCAGAAAATCCGGCACTACACCGCTCACTTCCCCAAGCTCCAGCGTCACACTCTGGATTTGAGAAAGCCCCTGTTCTTCCGACAGCCGCTCGAGACGTTTAATTACATGAAATACAATTCCTAATTCGTGCATGTGCATTCTCGGGGAGGGGAAAGACTTCCCCTCGCTTCAGCCAGCAAGCTGTCTTACGCTACCCCTTCTAGCGGGGGAAGCCCCCGCAACTCCCCCATTCTACTTATCTAAAGAGTTCCTATTAGGGTTTAAAAGCACCTTAATCTCCCGCTTCAAAATATTAGGCAGAATTGCCTTCAATTTATCTTCACTTGGAATCATACGGCTAGCCTTAGGGTGCTCGCGGTGCAGATGAATTGCATCAAAGGCACACTTTGTCGTGCAGACACCGCAGCCGATACACTTGTTCTCATCAACCACGCTCTGACCGCAGCTGAGACAGCGGGCAGTTTCTTTTTTAATCTGCTCTTCAGTAAAGCAAACCTTAGTTTCCTTAAAGTCGCTTCCAACCTCTTTTGCAGTTTTCTTGCCTGGAACCTGACGAGGAGTATCATCATAGCCCTGTACAAAAATATCTTCTTTATTGAGTTCAATAAATTCGCGTTTATCACGACCAATTGTCATGCTTGAATGAGGCTGAACAAATCGGTGAATTGATACCGCTGCCTTTTTACCAGCCGCAATAGCATCAATTGCAAACTTTGGACCTGTGTAAACATCGCCGCCCGCAAAAATATCAGGCTCTGCAGTCTGGTAAGTTACGCCGTCTGCAACAACGCCGTTTCCGCGGCCAAGCTGAACATTAGTACCGGCAAGCATATCGCCCCAGACAATTGCCTGACCAATAGACAGGAATACGTTTTCGCACTCGACAGTCATTGTGTCATTTTCATCATATTTAGGATTAAAGCGGCCTGTTTCGTCTTTTACAGAAAGACACTTCTTGAATACGATTCCTCGAACCTTTCCGCCTTCAGTCAGAATCTCTTTAGGACCCCAGCCGCAGTTAATCTTAATTCCTTCTTCTTCAGCTTCTTCAATCTCTTCTACTGTAGCAGGCATTTCGTTGCGCTGTTCAAGACAGAACTGCTGAACTTCTGTGCCACCACAGCGCCATGCTGTACGGCTGACATCAATTGCAACGTTACCGCCGCCAACAACAACAGTCTTTCCGCTAACTTTATAATCGTGGTTATCAGCAACAGTTCGGAGGAAGTCCACTGCAGTCATAACGCCTGCCGCATCCTCACCAGGAACGCCAGCCTTTCTTCCGACCTGACATCCGATAGCAATATAGAAGGCCTTGTAGCCCTGGTCACGAAGCTGCTGGATTGTCACATCCTTACCAACTTCTACGCCGGTTTTAATTTCAACGCCCATTTCGCGCATCACATCAATTTCTGCAGCAACAACGTCTTTTTCAAGCTTAAAGCTTGGAATACCATAGACAAGCATACCGCCTGCAACCTTATTGCGCTCAAAAACAGTAGGACGGTAGCCCTTTTCAGCCAGGTAGAAGGCACAGCTCAAACCTGCAGGACCACCACCGATAATTGCAATCTTCTGTTCAAACTCGCCGCGGTTAGAAGGAATAACTTTTTTCGGAATAAAGCGAACCTTAGCATCAAGGTCTTTCTGGGCAATAAATTTCTTTACTTCATCAATGGCAATAGCCTGGTCGATGGTACCGCGGGTACAAGCCGACTCGCAGCGCTTATTACAGATTCGACCGCAAACAGCCGGGAAAGGATTTTCCTTTTTAATCAGCTCAAGCGCCTCAGTGTAACGACCTTCGCTGGCCATCTTCAAATAACCCTGAATACCAATGTGAGCCGGGCAGGCAGTTTTACAAGGAGCAGTACCAGTCGCATAACAGTTTGTGCGGTTGGTATCGCGGTAATTCATATCCCAGTTTTTCTCGCTCCACTTGTGGTTATCAGGCAGAATGTGCTTAGGATACTTAACCTTACTTCCGTCTCTTTTACAAAGCTTCTGACCAAGCTTTACCGCTCCAGCCGGGCAGTATTCAACACAGCGTCCGCAGGCAACACACTTATCACTTTCAGTTCTGGCAACATAAGCCGAGCGCGACAAGTTAGGCGTATTAAAAAGCTGAGAAGTTCGCAAAGCATAGCAGACATTCACGTTACAGTTACAGATTGCAAAAATCTTGTTTTCGCCGTCAATGTTTGTAATCTGATGAACAAAACCGTTGTCCTCAGCGTGCTTCAAAATCTCCATTACCTTTTCACGGGTAACATAATGACCGCGCTTAGTCTCAACAAGGTAATCAGCCATATCGCCAACGCCGATACACCAGTCCTCAGGATCGTCCGCACAACCTTCATCAAAAGTACGGCGGCTAAGACGGCAGGAACAAGGAGAAGCCGCATATTTTCCTTCATATTTATCAAGCCAGTGAGAAATATGCTCCACGCTGACACTCTGATTTTCCGCTTCAATGGCCTTTTCAACCGGAATAACGTGCATACCAATGCCCGCCCCCCCCTCCGGCACCATAGGAACAACCTTAGTCAAAGGCTCAAAAGACATACGCTCAAAAAAACGTCCCAGTTTCGGATGCTCTTCCAGCTGCTTCTGATTCATATTTGTAAACTCGGCGCTTCCAGGAACATACATAGGAAGGATATACTGCTTTTCGTGCTTAGGATTTTCCCAGTTGTACTCAATCAGGCCGGCCATAGCCATATCCATCATCAGTTTCTCAAGATATTCCGCACTTTTGCCAGTCTTCTTAACAAGCTGAGGCAAAGTCACAGGCTTTCTCACATCCATCTTGAGAGCAACTTCTGCCATCTCATCAGTAACAATTTCGTTCAGACCCCAGTATTCCGGGTCATTTTCGTTTATTTTTCGTCCAAGCCGGTCCGTAATTTTCTGACCAAGCTGTAAAATTAACGGTCTTACTTCTGCCATGCTTTTACTTCTCCTTCAAGCCACTCTGTCCAATCCCAAACTCCCTCGCCGGTCTTTGCACTGATCGGGAAAATTTTTACATCCGGATTAAGCTTAAGAACATATTCACGCACTTTTTCCATATCAAAATCAAAATATGGAAGTACGTCGATTTTATTGATAATAAGGGCATCCACCTTGCTGAACATCAGCGGATACTTAAGCGGTTTGTCGTGACCTTCCGGAACCGAAAGAATCATTACGTTTTTTGCAGCCCCAGTGTCGAACTCAGCCGGACAAATCAGATTGCCCACATTTTCAAGCACAACAAGGTCAAGCCCGTCAGAGCCAAGTTCATTCAGTCCCTGCTCAGTCATTGCCGCATCCAGGTGGCACATTCCGCCCGTGTGAAGCTGAATAGATTTTACCCCCGCCTTTGCCATAGTCTCGGCATCAACGGAAGAATCAATATCTGCTTCCATAATTCCAATTTTGATTTTGTCTTTAAGAGCTTCAACCGTGCGCATAAGAGTTGTAGTTTTTCCGCTTCCCGGAGAAGACATGAGATTCATTAAAAAGGTCTTTTTGCTTTTGAGTTTCTGACGCAGAATTTCTGCTTCTTTGTCGTTGTCGGCCAGGATATTTTCCTTAACCTCAATAACGCGAACGTCCGCCATACTTTTTTTCTTCCTGAAATGATATTTATACTTTTAACTTGATAGTCTTACTATCAGCAAAATAGAATTATAACACCATCTCATTCAAAATAAAAGGTACATTTATACGTATTTTAGCAAACTTAAGTTAAGAATCAGCTTAGTAAACTTTCAGGAACTGCTTCTGCCATTGCCTTGTAAGCAGCTTCGCTCGGATGCAGATGATCTCCGCTGTCAAATCCCTGGGCAAAGGCTTCAGGTTTTTCAGGATTTCTGACAGCTTTATCAAAATCTACGCAACCGTCAAATTTATCAGAAGTTCTGAGCCAATCGTTAAATTCATTTCTTAAATCATTTCGGAAAGGCGCATAGGTTCGCCAGCCAAAAATCGGAAGAAGAGTTCCAGACCAGACTTTTATTCCAAGCTTACGGGCATAGGAAATATAAAAGTCTTCAACACCCTTTTCCATATCCTGGGCTGTAGGCATGTCCGACCAGGGACGGAATTTATTTACTTCAACCCCAACCGGATGAATAATATCGTTAATTCCATGCTGAATAATTACCGCAGAAGCACCGGCCACCTGCATTTCAATCGGAAAGCGGGTCTCGCCTTTCAAACCGTAAGCCGCATAAGTAATGCAGTCATACTGGCGGAGAATTCTTGTTCCACAGACAGCTCGGCGGATAATTGCAACATTATGAAATCCCTTATCCCAGGCTTTCTGGGCAAGGTAATCAGGCCAGGACTGGGCAGTTATTGAATCACCATAGCAGACAAGGGCATGATTTTTTTCTTCTGTAAAAACATCAATTGTATTCAAAAAGTAAAACCAGTTTGTGCTGCGGCTTAAATCGTCAGGGAATTTTTCCTTATCTGCAAAATCGCCGTAAGCGTAACTGCCTTTTGAAAGAGGACCTGTTACCAGAGTGCCTGCATTCATCTGGGTAAAATCAGCAAGATACATGGAAACTTCAACCTGTTCACCTGCCTTTACCGCAAAGTCAATTTCATCAGAAGTTATTTCCTTTCCCGCAGGGATGCGAAGCTCCTTTTCGCCATTCAGCGTAATTCCAAGAGCTTTGTAGTCGCTCCCTTTCAGGGCCACAAAAGCCTTTGTGATTTTTACCTCTTCAGTTCCTGTTAAATTTGAAAAATGAAAACGAAACTTGCTTCCAGAAAAAACTACCCTTACCGGATAGCGCAGGGTCAAATCCTTTGCATAAACCGCTTCCTTGCGGTCTGTAATTGAAGTTGCATTTCCCCAGCAGGCAACCCATTTAGTAAAAGTCGAGTCAGACATTTTCAGCTCCAGTTTCTTCTATATATATGATTATTATCTTAATTAAATTACTTGTGAAAGCGGAAAGGGCTTATGAGGTTCTTCAGCCATGTTTCCAATCTGTTTTACATACCAGACAATGCCCCGCCATGCGCCAAGTTTAAAACCTGCGTTTTCAAAGTGACCTACTTCCGTAAAACCCAGTGCCTTGTGTAAAGCAATACTGGCCTGGTTTGTATCAACAAGAACTCCGTAAATATAGCGGTAGCCCTGTTTTGTCAGAAGGCGGGCAAACTCATTGTAAAGGGCTGTGGCAATTCCAGCCCTTTTTGGAGCATCAGGAGAAAGAACAATTGTCCATTCAACATTCCACTGATAAGCATCGTGAGGACGGAGAGGAGATCCGCAGGCATATCCCAGGATTTTTCCATCAGGATCTTCTGCAATAAGAAAAGGATATTTTTCCAGCGTGTGAATAATTTTCTGCCGGTAAGATTCTACATCAGGATTTTCAACCGTAAAGGTTACATAATCAAGCGGAACATAAGTTCCGTAAATATCGTGAACTGCCTGTGCGTCCTTTTCTGTTGCCATTCTGATTTTATAATTCATTTTTTGCCTCAAGCGAATTATACAGCAAGAGGCAGTAATTTTTCAGCAATAGTGGACAAGACAGACAGTTTTTTTAGACTTTTTATACATCAGCTTCAGACTTGTTCCAGGTAATTCTGAAACCGGCACTTTTCAACTGACGTGAAGCATAATTCAATTCTTTATTAGTACATTTTCCGGCACGGGCAGCATCAAAGAAGCTTCCACCGCGAAGGTATCGGCTTGAATCTGCACGAACACTCCATACCCACTCAAACACATTTCCAGACATATCATAAATACCAAAAGCATTAGGTTTTAACTGTGCAACTTCGTGAAGCTTGCCACCACTGTTGCAGTCTGTCCAGGCAACAGAATCCAGATCATCACTTCCAGAATACATATAATTTTCGCCGCCCTTGATTGCAATGTCCCATTCTTCCATTGTAGGAATTCTGAAACCATCTGAGTCAGGATTAAATTCTATTTCTGATTCAATTATTGTTCCCTGGTGAGGAGTATAGCCCCAGTCCGCCGGATTTGTACTTCCCTTTACCTTATAACAAGGAGTCTTTCCTAAAAGCAGGCTCAGTTTATTACAGAAAACAAGGCTGTCATACCAGCTGACAGATTCAACCGGGAGTTTTGCCCCTTTTGCCTGCGACGGATTTTCTCCCATTACAGCCTCATAAAATTCCTGAGTTACTTCTGTTTTTGCAATACAGAAATTATTGTCAGGAATTGAAACAGCGCCAAGTTCAACGCCGCTTTCCAGCTTCAGTTTCTGTCCTTTTCCTGAGCAGGATAATAATGTGCCCATAATTCCGAGCAGCAGAACTACAACTTTTGTCTGATTACTTTTTATCATATAACGCCTCCTGTTATTCTTGTAGTTTCCACTCTATCACGAAGTCTGGATTCTTCAACGGACGAATATGACATTATTTATGTCGATTTTGATATTTTAGCTAATAAAAGTGGCTAATTTGCGAGTTATCCTATATATTATTGATATGAATGAATACAAACACGAAAACATCCTGCACAAGCGCCATTTTGCCCTTCAGTTTTCAATCCGCTTTGAAGTAGTAGATGATGTAAATTTTTATTCGCCCTTCCACTGGCATAACCACATCGAATTACTTTACCTGCTTGAAGGAAAGATTGATTTCAAGGTTGAGCAGCGTAAATACCTTCTGACAGAAGGAGATATGATAATCGTAAACTCTGAAGTTATTCATTCATCAAAACTCTGCGGTCATGCAAAATACATTCTTCTTCAGGTTCCCCTGAGTGCCTTTGAAGGTGTTTATGAAGACATTGAAAATGTCGTTTTTAAGGAAAAACTTTCTTCCGCTGAGGCAGAAGAACTTTTTTCATACCTGCAGAAAATGCTTAAGTTTGTTGACGACCAGAAACAGGAGAACCGGGTTAAGTTCATTTCCCTTTTCTATGATTTTTTTTATCAGCTTTTTTTGCAATTATCAGCTGGAAAATAAAAAGAGCAGCGCAGCTTCCTATTATGGAATAAACAGAATCTCACCGGTAATGGCTTATGTGGAAAAGGAATTCCGCAATAAAATCTCGCTGAAGGAAGTTTCTGAGATTCTGAATGTTTCTCCGGAGCACATGTGCCGCCTTTTCAAAAAATACACGGATATGACCTTCAATGAATACCTGATGTCGCTGAGGATTTCTGCCTTTTATCAGATGTTGCAAAATACAAATCAGAAGATTTCTGTAATTCTTGAAGAATGTGGAATTACAAACTACAAGGTTTTTATCCGTGAATTCAAAAAGACCTTCGGTATGACTCCTGAAAAACTTAGAAGCCAGAGGGAACTTAATCCGGAAGCCCTGCTTTAAGAAAAAGCACCTTATATAAAATTTTCATAATTCTCTATATAATAGCCTTATGACTCCGATATCAAACTTTCATACTCATTCTCTTTTATGTAATCATGCCATTGGAAAGCCTGAAGATTATTTTAAGCAGGCCTTAAAAGACGGCTGTTCAGCTCTTGGATTTTCTGATCATTGCCCCTACCCTGCCGACACTCCTGATTACTGGCCTAATATCCGGATGTCTGTAGAACAGGCTCCAGAATATGTTTCCTGGGTTCGCAGCCTGCAGAAGGATTCACCATTCCCTATTTACCTGGGCTTTGAATGTGAATGGGATAAGCGCCTTGAAAGCTGGTACCGCGACGGACTAAAAGGTCAGTTCGGTGCAGACTATCTTGTACTCGGTTCTCACTGGATCACAAAGGGCGATATTCACGATTATATTCCAGACTGCCATTCAACAGAAGATTTGATTAACCACACAAACCAGACAATTGAAGGAATGAAGTCCGGTCTTTTTGCATTCCTTGCCCATCCAGATTTGTGCATGGCTCACGAGCGAAAATGGGATAAGGAAGTTGCTTCCTGTATGAAGGCAATCCTTGATGCCGCCATAGATTTAGACATGCCTCTTGAAGTAAACGGACTTGGTATGCACAAGCCTATGTGCCGCACAGAAAAGGGATTTCGCTATGCTTACCCTGTTGGCGAGTTCTGGCAGATGGTCGCAGAAAGCTCTGCAAAAGTAATCTGCAATGCCGATGCTCACGATCCAAAGGACGTAATTGCCCACGCCCAGAAAGCCCGTGATTATGCAAAAAATTTCGGCATAAAACCGATTGAAAGCATCTTTTCTGAGGGGAAAGATTAAAAGCCAAAAATGCGTTAAAAACGCGTCAAAAAGGTTGAATCGATAAATTACTCGATTTTTCAAATTCGACGCGTCTACGCGAATCCTAGGGGCCTTTTCAAGGCTCTTTATTTTTATTTATAATTTCTTTAATTATTATATATATATTATATATTTCTTTATATCTTTAATTCTACGTTTCTTTGTATCTTTATATTTTATTACATTTTTTATTTTATTTTTCTTTACATATTATTTATTTCAAGATATAATATTTATATATTTAGATATTTATTTCTTTAATTAAAGAATAGGAAAAAGTATGAAAATCATCACCGTTACAAATCAGAAAGGCGGCGTTGGAAAAACAACAACTGCCAGCTCCCTTTTTTCAGGTCTTTCCCTGCTGGGTAAAAAGACTCTTGCAATCGACCTTGATCCTCAGTGCAACCTCTCTTACTGCTATCGGGCAGACCCTGCCGGCCCTTCAATCAAAAACGTTTTCAAGAATGAAGTAAGCCTGAAGGATGCTATCAAATCTACACCGTCCGGAGATTTTGTAATGGCGGACAAAGGCCTTAATAATGTCATGCAGGAAATGAATGCAATTGACCAGGTATATAAGCTTTCTAAAGTTTTGAAGGAAGTTGCAGACGTATATGATTATGTAATCATCGATACTCCGCCGGCTCTTTCACCTCTTACAATCAACGCACTTGTTGCAAGTACTTCGGTAGTTATACCTGTTCAGGCAGATTCTTTTTCAATGCAGGGAGCAGAAGCTCTGGCAGAAACAATTCAGGGAATCCGCGATGTAAACCAGGCTTTGGAAATTGCGGGAGTTCTTCTTGTAAGATACAAGGGTAGGGCAGGACTTGCTCAGCATATGAATGATCAGTTCATCAAATTTGCCCAGATGTTTAATACAAAGGTTTTTGAAACAAAAATCCGTGATGCAATCGCCGTTCAGGAATCTCAGTTAGCACGCCAGAATATCTTTGAATATAATTCAAAATCTAATGCGGCAATTGACTATGCAAATTTCATTAAGGAGTTAATCAATGGCTAAGGATTTTTCAAAATACAATGACGAAAACCCTGTAATGGCAATTCTTGAAAAAGCAAAGCAGGAAGAAGCCGCAAAAAATGATGCTACTGCAATCTTTCAGTCAATTCCTCAGGAAAAAACTGTTTCTGCAGTTCAGCAGGAAGTAACAGCGCCCCAGGAAGCCCAGAAGCCTGAAGAAATCAAAAAAATCCTGATGAATATCAGCATCCGAGAAACTACAAAAAAGGAATGGAAAATGTTCTTCCTGGAACACGACCTTTCAATGACACAGGGAATTGAAACTGCCGTAGAATATCTGATGAGTGAAGTTAAGAAAAACAACATCAAGCTTTCTAAAGGCGGAATTACAAAATAACTACCTGAAGAGAAATAAAGTAGTGGATTTTTTTATAACTACCAGCTATAATATACTAGTAGCGGAATGATGAATTCGTAGAGAAGTAGTTATTTCCTCGTATATTGGTAGTTATAAAACGTACTTGAGTAGTTCATATCTCGTACTTAAGTAGCTTTATCTTCTTCTAAACCTTAATAATATAAAGATTTACGAAGCCCCAATATATTAAATAACAATAATATAAGTAATAGGGCATAAAATGAATGAACTTATAACTTCAGAGCAGGGAACTCTGGAGTATTCAAAAAAGTTAAACAGTGAACTTCTTCAGCCAAATCAAATCTCTCAAGGCTTATATAAATGCTCTCCTTTAGCTAAACAGCTTCTTGCTTACGTTATTGCAGATTTAAAAATCATGAAATGGTCTAACCTCAATATTGAGACCTATGAAACAACCTTCAAAACCTCTGATTTTGTAAAGGCATTGGGAAAATCAAGAATCGGTTCAAAACAGAAAGACTTAATTAAATCAGCTCTTGTTGAACTTCAAAAATCCTACATTGCTATTGATACTGGAAAAAAATTCGAAACCTTCAGCTGGGTAACTCATGCAGTTTTTTCTGATGTTGATCACAAAATCAATATTGAAATCAATCATCATCTTGGCCAGGCTCTTGTAGAATACAAACATGGTTTTACAACCCTTCAGTTAATTGAGCTTGGCCGCCTTCAGAGTTTTTATGCCATGCGCTATTACGAGATTGCCCTTTCCTGGATTGGAAAAAAGGGAAAAGAGGGCAACAAAAAAGGCTGCTGGTATTTTGAATATACCGTTGATGAATTAAGAAAAACTTTCCAGCTGGGAGACAACGAATATTCCGGCCGCATGACAAACTTCATTACCAAGGTTGTAAAAAATCCTCTTGATGAAGTAAATGAAAAAACAAATCTGACAGTTTCCTTTGATAAAATTAAAGACGGAAAAAATGTAGTCGGCTTCAGATTTAACTGTTCGGAAAAAGCTACCTCTGTTCAAATCTCAAAAGATACTGATAAGCAGCAGCTTGATGAAATAAAAGTCATAAATGAAGAACAGGCCGAACTTGCATATTTTAAAAACCGATATCCTGAAGAATTTGCCGAGGCCTTAAAGATTGCAAGACAGCAGAATGAACTTCCATTCGGCGATTCTTTTGAAATTGCTTACGAAGCAGACGCTGTGGAAATTTTGAAAAAGCAGGGCTTGAAATAACTACCAAAGTACGCTTAACGATATGACTACTAAAGTACGCAGTCAGAAATTCTAATGACTACCAAGGTACGCAAAAATCACTAATTTCATATAGAAAGAAACTCTTCAATTCTTATAGGAAAACGTTAACTTTTTTTAACAACTACCAAAGTACGAATTTAGGTAGGGGTTAAAATGACACACATGACTACTAAAGTACGCTTTTTTCTAAGCAAATAACTACCGAAGTACGCCAATTTGTTGAATTTTCTTCTATTATAACTACTAAGGTACGCGAATTTTCAGACTTTTTCAGATTTAACTACCAAGGTACGCAGAAAATATGACTACCAAAGTACGTTTTATAACTACCTGAAATGCATATTTTTTTAAAGGATATGACTACTAAAGTACGCAAAAAAGTTTGAATTTTCCTGTTTTAATAACTACCTAAGTACGCTGTTTAGGTAGTTATTAAAAGATTTTAGAGCTGACTCTGAATTAACTGATAGAACTCTGCGCGCAATTTGCTTCCGCTCAGGAATTTTCCTGTGAGTTCAGCGGTTTTTGTAACTACGTCTTTTTTTGCACCGCGGAACTGAATGCAGCCATGCTTGGCAGTAATAACAACGGCAACGTCTTCTGCACCGGTTGCCAGGCGAACACATTCAGCAATATCCATTCCAATTTTTTCCTGAAGACTAGGGCGTTTTGCGCAAAGCTCAGCAATTCTTGCAAGTTTCGAAAGTCCGATTACTTTTCCCTTTGGAATATAACCGATATAAACTGTCATGTCATACATTGGAAGAAGGTGATGCTCGCACATTCCGTTTAAGCCTGGTCCTGTAATTTTTTCAACTACAATTCCGGTTGCAGGATTATCAAAAAGAACTTTATTGTATTCAGCAATTTCTTCATTTGTATATTTGCAGCCTTCAAAAATTTCTTCAAAGGCTCTTGCTACGCGGTCAGGAGTTTCGGCAATGCCAGGACGGTTAGTATCTTCACCAATGGCTTCGAACATCAGTTTTACTGCCTGCTTTATCTTTTCGTGGTCAAAATCAGGTTTTTCCGGTAATGTCATAAAGCGCACTCCTAATCACAGAAATTACAGGACTAATACTATCATTTTATTAAAGAAGTTTTAAGGTGGTTTTGCTTTGTAAAATCGTTTGCTCTGAACCGTAATGCGTGTTATATTATAGAAGATTTATGTATTCTGATTCATTAATTAATTTTTTTCAAATTACGGAAGAACTCGGCCTGCAGCAGGGAGTGGACAGTCTTATGGAGATGGAAGGAAATGATGTTTCCTTTGCCCTGGACTGTGGTATTCGTGTTGATGATATCTGGGCTCGAACCGGACGTGTGGAAGAATGTCTTGATTTAATAGAAGATAATATTCAAAAAAAGCACATTCAGGATATGATGTATTTTACAGCCGGAGTTATGCCTGATTCAGATTCTGTTGATAACCGCTTTGAAGTTATCGAAAATCTTGAAAATGTAATTAATGATTTTAAGGAAAGCGACAGTATTTTTGCCAGTCATCTTGTAGGAATCGGGCCTGGTGGAATTGATCATGACTGGGATTCAGTTGAATACAAGGGACGCGATCACGAATATTTTGACTATGATACTGTAAAAGACGAAAAGGATTTGTTTGCCCTTCAGCTTACTCTGGCTAAAAAACTGAATATGCCTTTTGTTCTGCACAGCCGCAAGGGTTTTAAGGAAACTTCTGATGTTTTAAAAGCTGTAAAATGGAATAGGGGAGTGATTCACGGATTTTCTTACAGTCAGTCTGAGCTGGAATTTTTCCTTGATTTGGGCTGGTATGTTAGTTTTAGCGGAACTGTTACCTATGCCGGAAAAAAATCCTTCAGCGATATGTCTGACTTACTCAACTATGTGCCAAAAGACCGTCTTTTAATAGAAACAGATTGTCCATTTTATCCTCCTGTACCGGTAAAAAGCGGTTCTAATATTCCTGAAAATATCAAATACGTTTACGAATATATTGCTTCAAAAAGAAATATCACCAGCCGAAAACTCAGCGAAATTGTAGATTCAAATTTCCAGAAGCTGTTCGGAATTTAAATGGTGGTAAAAGATATTTTTATGAATAAGAATCAGTTTACAAGAACAAGCCTCACCTTTGGAAAAGAGAATATGGAAAAAATCTACAATGCCAGGGTAATTGTATTTGGCATTGGAGGGGTAGGCAGCTATGTTGTAGAGGCACTTGTTCGTTCGGGAATCGGTGCAATTGATATTGTTGATGATGATAAAATCTGTCTTTCAAATCTGAACCGCCAGCTTTATGCCCTTCATTCTACAATCGGAAAAGATAAGGTTGATGTTGCCGAAGATCGTATTCACGATATTAATCCGGACTGCAAGGTTACTAAATGGAAGACTTTTTACATGCCAGAAACCGCTGACCAGTTTGATTTTTCTCAGTATGATTATATTGTAGATTGCATTGATACCGTTACGGGAAAGCTTGAAATTATCACGCGAGCTAAAGCTCTAAAAAAGCCGGTTATCAGCTGCATGGGTGCGGGTAATAAGGTTGACCCTTCTAAACTTAAGGTTGCAGATATCACAAGAACCTCTGTCTGCCCGCTTGCCCGTGTTATGCGTAATGAGTTGAAAAAGCGCCGGATTAAAAGATTGAAGGTTGTTTTTTCTACGGAAACAGCAATTCCTCCAAAAGCTGATGAGAGTGCCTCTGATTTTGTGGATAGCTCAGGAGTTGAACGCAAAGGGGCTCCAAAAAAACAGACTCCTGGAAGTAATGCCTTTGTTCCTTCTGCCGCAGGAATGATGATTGCTGCCGAAGTTATAAAAGATTTAACTCAATTCCACGTAACAGATTTATTTAAGGAATAGAAATTTATGGAAAAATTAGATGTAAAGCTTATTGCTTTAGACCTTGATGATACACTTCTTAATGATGACAGAAAAATTACAGATGCTACAGTTTTAGCTTTGCGAGAATGTGCAGAACGTGGTATTTATATTGTTCTTTGTTCCGGCCGTGCAGAAGATGCAATTCTTCCTTTTGTTCGCCAGCTTGAAATTGCAGGAAAGGAAGCCGGAAGATTTTTGATTGCAATTAACGGCTGCAGTATTTTTGACCTGCATAAGCGTCAGCAGATTTTCTGCAAAAAAGTCGCACCTGAAGTTTTAATCCGAGCAAATCAGCTTGCAGAAGAAGCCGGATATAAAACAGAAGTTTACACTCCTGATACGATTTACTATGCCCAGGAAACAAAATGGACAAAACTCGATGTTGATTTGTGCGGCCTTAAAGGTGCTGCTGTCGAAAATTATGAGGACTTCCTGCAGCAGGGTTTTACCAAAATGCTGATTCCAGGTGAGCCTTCTGATCTTCTGAAACTTCAGGATACACTCCGCGGCGAATTCGGTGATAAAGCTGTTATTTTTACCAGCAAACCCTTCTTTCTTGAAGTGCTTCCTCCAGAGTGCGGAAAGGGTGAATCTGTAAAATGGCTTTGTGAGCATCTTGGATTTCCAATATCCAAAGCTATGGGTTTTGGCGACAGCATGAATGATGAATCCCTTATCAGAATGGCCGGTTACGGTGTTGCCATGTGTAACGGCCTTCCCGAAATTAAGAAAATTGCTGATTTTGTCACAGAAAAAAATAACAACGAAGACGGCATTGCAGATTTCTTAAGAAAGCATGTGTTGTAAACTCTTCTAACTCTCTTTTTATAAAAAAGGTTCTCCTATTACAGTGTATTGTATTGACTAAGGTATTCGGGGGGGGTAATCTGTATAGTGATTTCAAAGTAAGAAATCACTAAGAGAATTCTTCTCAAATCTTTAAAAAAAAGTCTTAATCGGAGGACCATTTATGAAAGTTTCAGTCAGGAGCAATCTGCTTCTCAAAAAAATTACACATCTGCTAACAGCTTTGTGTTCTTTTTCTCTATTAATCATGTCGTGTGCTCAGGAGGCACCAGAAGTAAAGTCTGCAGTAAATGTAGTATGGGACTATAAAAATGTTTCGGCCTTTTCTGGTAGAGCAACAGGAACTGATTCAGTTTTACTGTCATGGTCTAACCCAAATACAGAAAACTTTGCAAAACTTGTTATTTCTGCCTCTCCAGCAAACGGTTCTCTTAAAGAACCAAAAGAGACTACAGAAAGCAGTTATGAAGTAACAGGCCTTACAGCAGGCACTAATTATGTATTTACAATCTATGCATATGATAAAAATGGTAATAAATCTACAGGAAGTTCTATCAGTGTAAAGACAGATGATTTTTCTGATGATGCTATTACATCATTAAAAGTTACTAATTCTCTTACAAAAACAGAATATTACAAATATGAAAAACCTGATTTAGATGGCCTGTCACTTGTGGCTGTTTACAAGAGTGGTAGGGAAGAAAAAATTGCGGTTTCAGAACTTACAGTTTCACCTGAAGCATTTACAGAAGCTGGTTCCCAGAATTTATACATTACATATAAAGACCAGGTTGTAAAGATTCCTGTCGAAGTTTTATTAACCACTCTTGAATCAATTAGCATAAAAAAAACGGCTAGAAAAACTTCATACCAGTTAGGAGATGATGTAGATTTAACTGGTCTTGTGCTTGAAGCAAACTATTCGGACAGTATAACAAAAGAGGTTAAAGATTTTTCTTATTCTCCAAAAACTCTGTTTGAAAATGGATTTCAAAAAATAACTCTTACCTATGGCAACAAGTCTGTTACTTATGATGTATATGTGTCAAATAATCAGAGTTTTGATTTAGATATTACAATCATATCTCAGACGGATTTAAATAAATTATTCTCTTACAAATCTGAAGCAAAAACTTTTGTAGCAAAAGATACTTATGTCAAATATGAATGGTATCTTGATGGAACTAAAAGAACAGATATTACAAACGGCTTTTTTGTACTTACAAAAGATATTATTGACCCGGAAACAACAGAATATAACCAGAACCATGTAGTCATGCTGGTTGTTACTGATGAAGAAGGCTACAAATATTCACAGACAGCAGAGTTTAGAATCAGATAGGAGATAAAGTTTATGAAAAAGTTTTTTACATTTCAAATTTTAGTAATATTAAGCCTCTTTGCTTTCTTCTCATGTTCAAATCTTTTAAACGAAAGCACAGAAGCAGACAATAATTCAAAAGCATATATTTCTATAGCCTTGGATTCAGAAAGAACAATTCTACCAGAGGCTCATGCAAAAGAAGACCTTTCTTATGAATTGTGGGGACAGCCGAAAGATGGTAAAGAAATAAAACTCTATACCTGGGTTTCTTACAGCGATATTAGCAATTATAACAGCCTTGAAGTTACTGCTGGTAAATGGACTTTTACACTTAAGGCTTTTAAAGAAAATACTCAGGTGCTGGAAGATACAATTGAACATAATGTAACTTATGGAAAAAATTATCTTAGTTTTAACTTAAAGGAATTTACTGGAACTGGTGCAATTGAATTAAAACTATGGTTCCCTGCAAAAAATTCCGGAAAAGTTGTCATAACTATGACTTCTGATGATTCTTCTTTAAATACATCTTATTCTAAATCATTTACACCAGAAGATTTTTCTGACTCAAAAACTGAAAATGACATTGCATATTCTGCTGTTACTTTTAAGGAAAAAAATATTCCAAGCGGTTATTACACTGTGAATGTTGCAGTTTATCAAAATGATGGTGAAGCTGCAAAAATTACCTACAGTCTTTTTGTAAAAATCTGCAGCGGCAGCACAAGCAAAAGTGAAGAAACTATAAAAGACGGAAACTATGTTACAATCTACAAAGATGGTGATAAAATCCTTTGGAATGCTATTCCAGATGTAAGCACCTATTACGTTTATTACTATTCATCTGATATAAATGATAATAATGGTGTTTTTGATACAAGTTTGTTTGAGAAAAAGAAATATGTCTATAATGAAACATCTTATGATATATCAAGCTTTAGCTATTACGATTACAAAAGTTATAAAGATTATTTGTATGTAGCCGTAAAAGCAAATGGCTATGAATCAGATTTTAGTAATGTAATAAAAATCTTGCCTAAGAAATTAGCACTTAACTACTCTTATGCTGACTCTGTTTCAAAAATTACCTGGGAAAGTGTTTCAGGTGTAAGTTCATATAAAGTTTATAAAAAAGCAGATAATGATTTATTGTCTGTAAATAATGAATATACTATGACTTTAGTTAGTGGCGGAGATTCTGTAGATGTAGGGAATGTTACAGAATACGATGTTACAGCCGATATTGCTGCCGATAAATATACCTATTTTGCAGTATATAGTGATAAAACAGGCTTTAGCGAAATTGTACGCATTTCTCCAGCCAAAGTTCCTGTAATTGATTACTCAGATTCCAAGATTACCTGGGACAGCATAACTGATGCTCTATCATATTCTGTATATAAATATTCAAGTAAAGAAAATCTTCCTGTAGAAGGTCTTGAAGGGTTTTTTAATACTGGAAATTTCAAAGATGCGCTTGAAACACAAACTTCTACAAAATTTAGTATTTCTGAAACAAGTTCAGTTATGTATGAATATTATGCCGTAAAAGCTAATTTTGAAAACGATGAATCATCTCGTTACAGTAATGTTATAAAAATTGTTCCGAAACCTGTTATTTCTTATTCAGATTCAGATTCCAAAATTACCTGGGAAAAAATAAAAGGTCTTTCTTACGTACTTTATTCTTATGAATCAAGCGAAAATCTTGATACAAACACATTTGATATTACAAAAATGACAAAGGCTTCTTTGCCAACACAGTCATGTTGTATTACACTTCCTAACAGCAATAGTAACAAAATCAGATACTATGCTGTAAAAACAACAGATTCAAATGAAGAATTTACTGTAAGTAATGTAATAAAAGTGTATTTCCCGGCACCAGTAATTTCACAATCAGGATCTTCAATAACATGGGATATCATTAATGATGCTACTACTTATAAAGTTTATTCCTATAAAACTGATAACGATTTGAGTGAAGATGATTTTGATACTGGATTATTTGATGATTATCCTTATACAACATCAAATAACTCTTATTCACTTTCTAGTAGTTACTATATGTATACATATTATGCTGTTAAGGCTGTTTATGATAATGGAAATACTTCTGGTTTCAGTAATGTTATAAAGACTTTTACTGGGGAGGCTCCATATATAAATTATTCCTCAAATAAAATTGATTGGGATAACTACAATAGTTATGATTCATTTGATGTATATTCTTATACAAGCGAAAGTAACCTTGAATCTTCCAATGTTGATACATCTTTGATGTCTCCAGAAGAAAATGTTACTACTTGTTCTTATGCAATTGCAGAAAATAAAAGCAATAACTACATTTATTATGCAATTAAAGGCAAATTAAATGGTTATGAAACTGATTTTAGTAATATCATAAAAATATGTCCGACACCTGTGCTTACCCTTACAGGTTCAAAACTTTCCTGGAACTGTGATTCTGTAAAATTATACTCATATTCAAGCAATGAAAATATTGATGTAAGCAATTTTGATATTTCAGAACTGAACTATCAAGATGAAATATCTGAATCAACATATGATTTATCGTCCAGATATATGAATGCTAAATATGCGTATTATGCCGTTATGAATTCTGATGGCTACAGCAGTTTTAGTAATATAATTAAGGTGTTTAAAGCTCCATATATTTCTAAATTACTGAATAGTATTCGCTGGGATTCAGATGATGCGGCTGATTCATATGAAGTATGGTCTTATTCAAGCAAAAGAAGAATTAATGTATCTTATTTTGACACTTCATTATTAACTAAAAAGGCAAGCATTTCTAAAGATGTGCATGAATATGCAGTTACACCGAATTCTTTTGAATATCAGTATTATGCAATTAAAACGATTATTAATGGTGAAAGCTCTTTAATGAGCTATGTATACGAAATAGTAAATTCAATTGCTGATATAGTACCTTTTGTAGACGATTTTGAAAATGGTTCACCTATTGTTAAAGCTTTAATGCTGCCGTATGAAAGCGGAGCATCTTATAAAATCTATAAGTATGAAACAAGTGCTAATTTCGACGAAACATATATGGATACTTCTCTTCTTTCTTATGTGGAAACAGTCTCAAATTTGGAATACTATTCCGATATAAATAAGTGTGAATATAAGATACATCTATCTGATAAATATCAGTATTATGCTTATTCGCTTGTTTTTGAATCAAAAGAGTCTATACTTAGTCATGTTTATAAAATATCACCTAATAACCAGTAATTAACAAAATTTGATTCAGAATCTTTAGAAGGGATTCTGAGTTAAGAATATATTCTGTATATGCTTTCTGCAATGTCCTCGGCAACCGGGGGCGTTGCGGGGGAGATAGGTAAAGCTAAAAATTGCTTTTGCAATTTTTTTAACGCTTTGCTATAACACATGGCTTACCAGTAAGCCTCCACACCCCCGCAGAGGGGGTAGCGGAAGACCGTATGCGGGCTGGAGCGAGGGGGAGACTTCTCCCTCTTTTGTTTTTATTTTCCTGTGTTATAATTTTAAACGGAGGATAAAACTAATGAAAATTACAACCTTTAATCCATTTATTGCAAGTTCCCAGCCGGAAAACGTAATCAAGATTTTTGAAGAGCTTGGATTTGAAAAGCATCATACAAAAGAAGGAATCGAAATCGCCGACCGCAAGGACACTGTTTTCCGCATGAAAGACGCAAACGGCTTTTACCTTGATGTGTTGAAGTCTACAGAAAATATTACCCGTGATATTTCAGGAATCCGTATAAACGTTGATAATTTTGAAGAAGCCTACACAATGCTTCTTAATAAAGGCTTCAAAAATATCTACAAAGATGAGACAGTCGATACTAAAACTTCAAAATCTGCAATGCTTGAATCTCCAACAGGAGTAAACATTGCTCTTATTCAGCATTTGAAGTAAGAAAAACTAGAGTTCAATTTCCAGAAGGATAGGTGTGTGATCCTGTCTTGGGCCGGAATCAATCATTTCGGATTTCTGGATTTTGTCTTTGATGCGGTCGCTGACGATAAAGTAGTCAATACGCCAGCCCGAGTTGTTGATTTTGCTGGTTTTGATTCGCTGTCCCCACCAGGAATAAATGTCTTTTACATCACCGTGAATAAAACGGAAGCTATCTGTAAAACCTTTTGCCAGGAGATTTGTAAAGCCTTCGCGCTCTTCGTCTGTAAAGCCGGCAGAAAAATGGTTGCTGGCAGGATTTGCAAGGTCAATTTCCTTGTGGGCAACGTTGAAATCACCACAGGCAATGACGGCTTTTTTCTGGTCGAGGGAAGAAAGATAATCTGCGTAGAGGGAATCCCAGAGCTGGCGTTCCTTAAGGCGTTTGAGTCCGTCGCCGGAATTCGGAGTGTATACGTTTACAAAATAGAAATTATCAAATTCGAGGGCGATAAGGCGGCCTTCATCATCCATTGTGTCTGGTGCGCCTAATTTTGGCACGATTTTTTCAGCCTTCAGTCCTTCCTTGTATAAAATCATTGTGCCAGCGTAGCCTTTTTTGGCAGGGGGCACAGAAGAAACCCATTCAAAATGGTATCCGGTAAAGTAAGATTTCAGGAGCTCGACGTGTGTGGCGGACGGGCCTTCTGCCGGCAGTTTTGTTTCCTGAATTGCAATTATGTCTGCATCATAAGCCGCGATTTTTCTGAGTACATCCTGCGACATGACGGCTCTTGCGGAGGTTGATGTGAGTGCTGCGTTCAATGAATCTATATTCCAGGAAATAAATTTTGCCATAAGAGGGTCCTTTATAATTGAGATAGGAAAATTATATTACAAAACTTTTGTTTGTTATAGCAGATACTTCTGTTATAATTTTTTTCTATGCAAATCGATCAGCTTTTTGAATTTGTTTATGTTCTTATCGATAAAAAAAATGTTACTGCAGCTGAGATGGCAAAGCGTTTTGGAGTGTCCACAAGAACTATTTACCGCTGGATAGATGCACTTTCTGTTTCTGGAGTTCCCGTTTATGCACTCCGAGGACGGGGTGGGGGTATTGCAATTTCTGAAAAATATGCCCTCGATAAAACTGTACTTTCAGAAGAAGAAAAACTTGCAATTCTCTCTAGTGTAAAAGCATTAAATAGTTTAAGTGGGAATTCTGCTACGGCTGTAAATGCAAATATTAAAGCAGCTGAAAAACTATCCAGACTTGTTCAAAAAGATACTGACTGGCTGGAAGTGGATTTTTCTCCCTGGAGTCCTGAAGGTCAGGGTGTAAAACAGCTTTTTGGACTTCTTCGAGACTCTATTCTGAAAAAACGTCAGGTTTCGTTTGATTATTTCAGTGGAAGTGGTAATTCGGAACATCGTATTGTTCATCCATGGAAACTCGTTTATCGCGGGCAGGCCTGGTATCTTTTGGGATGGTGTACATCAAGAAAGTCCGAACGATATTTTAAGCTTTCTCGTATGGTAAATGTAAAAGAAACAGGACGTGCTGCTAATGTAACAATTCAAGATACTGGAGCTATCCCTAATATGGAGGATTCGCCTGTTATTCAAGCTCAATCGCTTATCAAAATCAAGGCAAAAGTTTCGGCAAAAATGGCATTTTATCTCTTAGACTCTTTTGCATGTTCTGAAATAAAAACTCACAAGGACGGAAGCCTTTCTGTAAGTTTTTCTGCACCAGATGAAACTTGGCTTATAGGAATGCTTTTAAGTTTTGGGCCAGATTTGCAGATTATTTCCCCAAAAAATATCCGCAAGAAAATTATTGATATGGCTAATCAAACTGTTCAAGTTTATAAATAAAATATGACATTAGGTTGTCATATTTTGTGTGATAGAATTGCTTTTATGGAAAACAAAAACGCACTTTTAGAGAATATTTCACAATTACATACCACGCCAATGGGAGTTGACCGAATACGACGCAATCTGAATCTTGGAGAAGATGTGGCTGACGTTGTTGGATGGTGTCGGGAACGGGTTTGTGACGAACGGGCAGAGATTACACGGAACGGCAAAAACTGGTACTGCAGGATTGATGGAGCAATAATCACAGTGAACGCCTACTGTTACACAATTATCACCGCACACAAGGCTTGAGTATGGATAAACGTCCGCAATTTTGCCAGATAAAATCTTTCGAAGAATTCTCAAAATATTACTGGTACCGCGAGGAACTACAGGTAATCTGTAAACAGCTTGGAATTGACTCCAGTGGCATGAAGCTTGAACTGAATCATAATATCGAAGAATATTTCAAGGGCAATTTGATTCGTGAAAAGCAAAGAAAGACTGTATCTTCCAGCACTCAAAAAACAGACGTTCCGCTCACTTTGGAAACAAGCCTGATTGAATGTAAGTTCTGTTTTAGTCAGTCCTTCCGTGATTTCTTTTCTACACAGACTGGAATCAAAAACTTCAAGTTCAATACTGATATGGTTGCTACTGCTAAAAAAGTGAAAGAGAACGGCGACAAAAGTTTTACGCTCGGCGATATGCTGGAAATCTTTTATGGACGCAAAACTTACGCAAAATATGACAAGTCCTGCCTGCAATGGAATAAGTTTGTTCAGGACTTCTGCTCAGACCCTGCCACAAATCAGTTCCCCGACAAGCTCAAAACAGCTTCGATTCTCTGGCGGGAAGTTCGCAATTCGACAAGGGAAAAAACTTACAATCATAACCTGCTTGAAGAATTTGCTGATATAATAAATTCATAAGGAGAAACTATGCCAAGACCAAGAAACAAGGAAGACCTGCTTACTGCTGCAAAAGAAAATTATTCTAAGCTCATGGATTTTATCGCTTCAATGAGTGATGCTGAAATGAAGGCGCCTTTTGATTTTTCTGCCGATGCAAGTAAAAAGGAAGCCCACTGGAGCCGCGACAAAAATGTACGCGACCTTCTGATTCATCTTTACGAATGGCAAAAGCTTCTGCTTAAATTCGTTGAAAATAATGCCGGTAAAACTGACGCAAAAACTGCGATTGCTTTTCTGCCGTCTGAATATTCGTGGAAGACTTACGGAGCTATGAATGTGATGTTCTGGAATCGTAATCAGTCAACTTCGCTTGAACACGCAAAGAAAAATCTTGAAAAGACCCACGCTGAGCTTATTTCACTGATCGAAAAATACAGCGACGAAGAGCTTTTTACTAAAAAACATTTTGCTTGGACAGGTGGAACCGATCTAGGCTCTTATTTTGTAAGCACGACTTCAAGCCACTACGATTGGGCTCTCAAAAAACTTAAGGCTCACCGCAAAAATTGTGGGAAATAAAAATGCACTTTGTAAACGCGAAAACTATTCTTACTCCCAAAAGTATGAACATCTACCGTGGATGCTCGCACGGATGCATTTACTGCGATTCGCGGAGCAAGTGCTACCAGTTTACACATGCATTCGAAGATATCGAAGTAAAGCAGAATGCGCCGGAACTTTTAGCCGAAGCCCTCCGCAAAAAACGCAAGCGATGTATGATTGGAACAGGCTCTATGTGCGACCCCTATATTCCTGCCGAAAAAGAACTCTGCCTTATGCGCCGCTGCCTTGAAGTAATTGAACGCTATGATTTTGGAGCTGCTGTTCTTACAAAGTCAGATCTTGTTTTGCGCGACCTTGATATTCTGGAGCGGATTAACCGTAAGACGAAAGCCGTTGTTCAGATGACGCTTACTACCGCTGATGATGATTTATGCAAAATCCTTGAGCCGGGAGTTTGTCCTACAAGCCACCGTTTTGAAGTTCTCAAAGAGTGCCACGCGCGCGGGATTCCGACGGTCGTGTGGTTCAGCCCTCTTTTGCCTTTTATAAACGACACAAAAGAAAACGTAGATGGAATTTTAGATTACTGTGCCAGGGCGGGGGTAAAGGCGATTTTGTGTTTTGGAATCGGACTTACCCTGCGCGAAGGAAACCGGGAATATTTTTATGCAGCCCTGGATAAAGCGGCAGTAGCTGACAGTCGTTTTGCGGGCCTCAAGGAACGATATATTAAAACTTACGGGGATAGCTACGAAGTTTCAAGCCCGCGTGAACGCGAGCTTATGACTTATATTTCGCAATTTTGCCGCAAGAATAAAATCATGCTGGGAATTGATTCTGTCTTTAAGTGGATAGAAGACTTCCCGGAAGATTCTCTGCAGCCGAGCTTATTTTAGTCGCCAAAAAGGGCATTGAAGGCTGCTTTTGCATTTGCAGCTTTATTGTCTGTGGCTATACTGCCTGAAGAAGTAATGGCTGCTACAGAAAAATAATCACAAAAGTTTGCGCGTTCTTTGTCTTTTACAAGTTCATCCACTGTTTCGCGACAGTCATAATGACTTCCCTTAGAATAAAATTTGCAGTTGATGCAGGAATGCAAATCTGCGCCGCAAAAATCACAGGTCGAAGAACGGGTGATAGATGTTTGATTTATTGGTTTTCCACATTTTTTACACATGAATTCAGTATAAATTGTATTTTTTAGTTTGTCTTGAAAAATTTCATTGACACTTTTCATTCTCTTAGATATATTTATGACAACAATATTTGATACAACATAAAAAGCGGAGGTAATATGTCGTTTGCGGTTAGATTTTATACAAAGACAGGAAACACAGAGAAGCTTGCTCGTGCTATTGCTGAAGAACTTGGAGTTGAAGCACTTCCTCTTAGCCAGCCTGTAAATGAAAAGGTTGATATTCTTTTTCTTGGCAATTCTTACTATGCATTTAGTATTGACCCGGAAGTTAAAAGTTTTATAGCTGGCCTTTCTAAAGATAAGATTGGAAAGATTGTAAACTTTGGTTCGGCAGCGCTTCTTAATTCAACTTTTAAAAAGGTTAAGGCGGAAGCTGCTAAAGTTGGAATTCCTATGGATGAAAATGAATTCCACTGTAAGGGAGAGTTCAAGGCTCTTCATAAAGGTCGTCCAAATGAAGCTGATTTGAAGGCAGCTGCTGAATTTGCAAAACAATTTAAATAGGAGAAATAGAACTATGATTTATGATTACGAAGTAACAAGTGGAAAAGGCGAGACATTAAAGCTTTCTGAATACAAGGGAAAGGTAATTCTCATTGTTAATACTGCTACAGGATGCGGCTTTACTCCACAGTATGCGCCGATTGAAAAGCTTTATAAGGACTATCACGAAAAGGGACTCGAAATTCTTGATATCCCTTGTAATCAGTTTGGCGGCCAGGCTCCTGGAAGTGATGATGAAATTCACGAGTTCTGTACAGTTCACTACAACACAACATTCCCTCAGATGAAAAAATCTGATGTAAACGGTGCAAATGAACTTCCTCTTTACACCTATTTGAAAGCACAGAAGGGATTTGAAGGTTTTGATGAGCATGAACTTAAATCTCTTCTTGAAAAGATGTTTGACGCTGCAGATCCTGACTGGCGTAAAAAATCTGATATTAAATGGAACTTTACAAAATTCATTATTGACCGTGAAGGTAATGTTGTGGCACGTTTTGAGCCTACAGCTGATATGAATAAAGTTGAAGATTGTATAAAATCTTTGCTGTAGAGGAAAATTATAATCTTTTGTCTTTATGAAAGAATATAAACACAAGCTTTTAAAAATCTTTGTTCCCATCATGCTGAGCAATCTGATTTCGCAGATTCAGATGTTCATTGACCGTATTTTCCTTGGGCGAATGAACATTCTTTATATGAGTGCGGTTGGAAATGCTACGGCACCGGTGTGGACAAGTATGTCATTTATTTTTTCTCTTTCAATCGGTTCTTCAATCCTGATAAGTCAGTCGGTTGGAGAAAAAGATATTGAAAAGGCAAAGGATTATGCTGCCTCGATGATAAAATTCCATAACATTATTCCGGTTGCGCTCTTTTTGTTCTGGACTTTTTTGAGTCCGGCAGTTTTTACCCTGATGGGCGTTTCGGATAATGTAATGGGCTTGTGTGTCAGATACACAAGAATCTATGCGCCTGTTTTTTTACTTTTGGGCTTTGGCGCTTCTTACACTGTTATCTTTCAGACATCAAATTTAACAAAGCCCCTGGTGACTTACGGAATTATCCGTTCGGTTTTGAATATCATCCTTGATTATCTTTTGATTTTTGGTAATTTTGGATTTCCTCGGCTGGAAATTACGGGTGCGGCTCTGGGAACTACGATTGCGGAATTTTCAGGTGCGGGCTATCTTGCCTATGTTGCAATCAGAAAACGAAAGCTGTTTTTTACAAGCCCTGGCTTTAAACGGATTCTAAAGGCAAATCCTATTCCGTATCTGCGCTCAGTTAAACTTGGCGTGAATACGGCAATGGAAGATTTTCTGTGGAATCTCGGAAATCTTTCTATAATACGAATATTGAATGCAATCAGCGAAACGGCTGCGGGAATCTATTCTATGGTTTTGACTGTGGAAGTGATTTTTGTCGTTGTAATCGGCTCTATTGGAAATGCAACCCTGACTTTATCGGGCGAGGCTACCGGTGCAAGAGACCACAAGCTCTACCGTTCAATTGTTGGAACTGCCTTTAAGTGGTCGGCTATGGTTTCGGCAGCGGCTCTTATCTTTATTTCGATTTTCCCTCGCCTTACTTTGAGTCTCTTTACTACCGATAAGGCTGTTATTGAAATGTCGGTTGTTTACATCATCCTGGTTGCCGTAAATCTCTTTGGAAAATCCGGAAATATCATAATTGGAAACGGAATCCGCGGTTACGGCGACACAAAATGGATGCTCCTTACCCAGATTATGGGAACCGTCTGCGTAGTTTCTTATGCCCTTTTGTGCGTTTTCGTCTTTAAGCTTGGCATGCTGGGTGTTTTTGTTGCAGTCCTGACAGACGAAATGCTTCGTGCGATTATAAATTCAGTACGATTCCTGAGGATAAAGTTCTAATTTATAACACGCGGATTAAAATCATGTAGATAATAGTGCCGCCAAAAATGCTGATAAGGCTGTTTTTCTTCCATAAATAAGTTGCGATTGTAAAGGTGATTGCGCTTATGTGAGGAAGCCAGAGAATCAGGCTTTCAAAACGGATGCCGCGCAGACTGTAAATCAGAAGAAAAATCATGACAACCGGGGGAATATATCGTTCAAAAATATGAAAAAGCTTACCCGGTTTCTTTTTTGAAAAAACTGCAAAAGGGAAAAGGCGTTCCAAAAAAACGATGAGGCCGATTAATAATGAGGCAAGCAAAGCTTTAGTTACAGGCATGTTCAGCCTCCTTATCTTCTTGATTTAAAGACTTTCTTTCTCTGAAAAACTTTTGAATCTGGTCAATGCTTAGAACGGCAAAGAGGGAGGTGAGTGCAAAATCAACTCCAGTCATGTCAAAAGGAATCATTGTGCCGGCAATAGCGCCAATCAAGCTTCCTGTAACCCAGTAAAACTGATTAAGTATTGAAACATAAAAATAATATTCTTCTGCAGGAATATCGGGCGGAATGTTTGTCGTAGTCAGAATTGAAAAAGTTTCATCAGTGAGGGCATAAATAAGATAGGGCTTAAATCTGCAGCATTTTTTATATTGATTAATCAGAGGGAGTCCGTAAACAATGTGGCGTATATTCAATAGAAGTTCTGTGACAAGTATTACAGGGATTGAAGCGTTTGCAGCAAAAAGCGGAATGGCAACAAACTGTCCGGCACCTGCAAAAATCAAAATTCCCATAGCGGGAGAAAGCCACCAGGGAAAGCCTGCATTAATTGTAATCAATCCAAAGGCTGTTCCGCAGGAAATGTAACCCAGGAAAACTGGAATCGTTGTCCTGAGTGCAAATTTTAAGCAATGTGTATTCATAGTAATAGTTGCGTGGAAGTCTAAACGAAATTGGTTGGAATTGGAAGAGGAGAATAAAATCTCATTTGTGGAAAAGAATATTTTAAAAGTTTTGTTTGTTATGGCATTTTCTTCTGTTATAATAAGGTAGGTAATAAGAATATGAAAGAATACATTGCACAAGTTTTTTCGGATGAAAAATATTTACTTGGTGAATCGCCTTTTTATGATCATCGTACAAAAACTCTTTCCTGGGTGGATATTACAAAAGGAATGTTTTATGCAGTCGGAGAAGATGGTAAGGGCCCAGTAAAAGCATATGATTTTAAGCAGGCAATAGGAGCCGCTGTCCCTGCCGAAAAAGCTGGTTCCTATGTTATAGCCGCAAGTGACGGATTGTATCTTTTTGAAAACGGAAGCAGCCGTCTTATTAAAAATCTTTCAGATTATTACGAAAGTTATCAGCGTTCAAACGACGCAAAGGCAGATCCTGCCGGAAGATTATTTTTTGGTTCTTCTGTTGATGATGATATTCACGAGGCAAGCGGTAATCTTTTCTGTCTTGATCCGCTTGCTGGAGGAAAAATTAGCGTAAGGCAGGCTGATACAAAGATTTCTAACGGCATGGCCTGGAGTCGGGATCGCAAAAAGTTTTATTTTTCTGATACTTTGCAATATGCCGTTTTTGAATATGATTATGATTTAGCCACAGGTGAAATTTCAAACCAAAAGGTTTTGTTCAGACCGGAAGAAGGCAAGGGGAATACAGACGGCATGTGCATAGATGCGGATGATAATCTCTGGGTAGCCTTCTGGGGAGGAAGTCGTCTTGAGCAGAGAAGCACAAAGGATGGAAGTCTTCTTGCAACTGTAAAAGTGGATGCAAAAAATGTTACTTCATGCTGCTTTTTCGGAGATGATCTTAGTACTCTTTTTATCACAAGTTCTGGAAACGGCCTTAATGGAAAACACGACGGCTGCCTTTTTACCTGCAAGGTTGATGCAAAAGGTGTAAAAACGGATTTTGCCAGGCTTTAATTACACATACTCTCCTACAATGCTCAAAACCGGCTCTAGATAAGTCGGTCCAAAAAGGTTCAGGTGATTTAAAAGCTGGTAGAGGTTGTAAAGGTCGCGGCGCTCTTCGTAGCCGCTCTGGAGAGGGTAGGCCTGATTGTAGGCGTCGTAAAAGTCTTGCGGGAATCCGCCGAATAGCTGAGTCATAGCAAGGTCTGCTTCACGGTGACCGATATAGCAGGCCGGGTCTATAAGAACCGGTTTTCCTTCTGCACTGCACATGACGTTTCCTGCCCAAAGGTCTCCGTGTAAAAGAGAAGGCTTTTCCGGTTCAATCAGGAAGCGGTCAAGATTATCAAGAAGCTTTGTGATTTTTTCGCGGTCTGACGGGGTAAAATAGGAGTCTGCATCGCGGAACTGAGGGGCAAGGCGATTGTCTCTAAAAAAATCTATCCAGGTGCGGGTAGGTGTATTTTTCTGCGGGCGGGCGCCAATAAAATTATCCTGGAAGAAGCCGAAAGAGGCGCTTTTATCCGGGAGTATATTTGAAGTGTCTGCCTTATGCAGTTCTGCAAGATCCTTTGCAAAAGCTTCCCAGAAGATTTTGTTTTTCTCTCCGCTTTCAATGTATTTTAACAGAAGAAAGCTGTAGCCCACATCTTCGCCATCATCAGTTCCGGTACAGATTATTTTTGGAGTTGCAATTGTGTGAGTTTCTGCAATTGCAGTAAGTCCGTCAGCTTCTGCAGTAAAAAAATCGGCATTGTTTTTTGCATTAGCCTTCATAAAAATCTTATCGCCGGTGCTGAGGGTAAGGGCATAGGCCTTGTTTATATCACCACCACGAAGTCTGTCAGTCTGAGTGATTGCCACAGAAGAGCCAAAAAGGTCAACAAGGGCTCGGGCAAGAGAAGTGAAATGAGGTACTTTGCTTTTAGTCATGCTAGTATTATAGCATATTGCTCTGATATAATTAAATGAGGTTTTAAAATGAGGATTTTATTTATCAGGCACGGAGAACCGGATTACAAGAATGACTGTCTTACTGCGACAGGAAGTCTTCAGGCCCAGGCCGCTGCAAAACGCCTGACTTGTGAAAATATTTCTGAGATTTATTCTTCTCCAAAAGGACGGGCGCAGGAGACCGCGGCATACACAGCAAATTCCCTGGGACTAAAAACCAAAATCCTTGATTTTATGCGCGAAGTTACCTGGGGCGGCGAAGGCATTCCCAACGACGGTCATATCTGGACACTTTCTGACAGAATGATTAATGAAGATAATTTTGATTTTTTCACTCAGGACTGGCGGCAGCATCCTTATTTTAAGAATAATTCTGTTATACCCTGCTATGAGAAAGTTATAGCTGGTATTGATGACTTCCTGCAAGGGCAGGACTATGTTCACGAAGGAAGAAGATTCTTGTGCAGCCGGGAAAACAATAAAACAATAGCGGTTTTCAGCCACGGTGGATCAGGGGGTGCAGCATTGGCCCATATTTTGTCGCTGCCTTTCCCTTATGTTCTTTGTGTTTTTCCCTATACTTATACTTCGGTTATTTCGGTGGATTTTCCGTCTGTGCCGGGGGAATATGTTCATCCACGGGTTGAACTTTTTAATGATGCGGCCCATATTAAGGGGTTGGGTGATGAGCTGAAATTACAGGAGGTGTCAAAATGAGTAAGGTTCTTTTTATTAACGGAAGTCCGCACGCGCACGGAAATACTTCAATAGCGATTGAAGAAATGAAAAAGATTTTTGCAGAGCAGGGGATTGAAACTACTGTTATGCAGGTTGGAAACAAGGATATTCGCGGCTGCATTGCCTGTGGTTCCTGTGCAAAAAACGGAAAGTGCGCTTTTGATGATGAAGTGAATAAGGCGGCCGAACTTCTTGAAAAAGCTGATGGCCTTGTGCTTGCAAGCCCGGTTTATTATGCCTCTGCAAACAGCACTCTTACAGCTCTGTGCGACAGACTCTTTTACAGCTGTCACTGCGATTTAACTATGAAGGTTGGCGCTTCTATTGCGGTTGCCCGCCGCGGAGGCTGTTCTGCAACCTTTGACCAGCTGAACAAATATTTTACAATCAGCGGAATGCCCGTAGCTTCCAGCCAGTACTGGAACAGTGTTCACGGCCGCGTCCCTGGCGATGCCGAAAAAGACGAAGAAGGCTTACAGACAATGCGAACCCTTGCCCGTAACATGAGCTTTTTGATTAAGAGCATTGCCCTTGGAAAAGAAAAGTTTGGACTCCCGGAAAGAGAAGAATGGAAGCCTACGCATTTTATTAGATAGGGAAGTTTTATTTATGCTCTTCCACGTATTTTAGAAACTCAGGAGTTTTTGACCAGTATTTAATTCCCCAGTTTTCAAAATTCCATTCTTCCATGTATTCGTTGCACTCGTAGTCGATGTAAAAAATCTGACCATTATTAACTACAAAATTGGTCGGGAAATAATCGATATTAGTTTTTGCAGGGTATAAAAGGCTGCACATCTCTTTAATCTGATTGAAATAATCTTCTTTCATGCAGTCTTGGATCACAAGGTCGTAAATTGTTGTGCCTTCTATGTATTCCTTCAAAATCCGCTCATTCTGAACATCAACTTCCAGCATGGCAGGCATTCTTATACCGATTGAAGAAAGCTTTTTATAATCATTCATTTCTGACTGGATTTTATCCCCGAACTGATAGTAAGAACACGGCTCGTGATGAATCTGCTTGAGCACATATTGTCTGTCATCTTTTTGCGCAAGATAGGAATATCCACCCTTTCCCTTACCAAGAAGTTTTATAATCTGATATTCTTTTCCGTTTACTGTTAGCATATCCATGATGAGTGCCTCTTTTTATAATTTATAGAACAAACGTAAGGTTTTCAATATATAATCTATCGCACAATTCTTCTTTCTGCTAAAATACCCTCATGCAAAGTATTTTGATTAAAGACACAACACGCGAGCAGCGGGAACAGATTATCCGAGATTCTCTTGGGGATGATTATGATGTTGGCTGTGGTTATGAATCTACTGGAATTAACTATCAGCTTTACATAGACGGAAAAAAGGAACTTCGCGAACTGAACGCAGAGGCTAAATGCGGCTTTGAAGTTGCACATCCTGAAGAAAGAAAATCTGGTTGCGGAATGGGACTTGCCTGAGTTCCACGTTAAAAATGATACATATAGAAGAAAATGAGCATTTCAATTCGATTAGTAACTATAGAAGATTATGACGCTATCTTTCAGCTTTGGAACAGTACGGAACAGAGCCGAAAGGCGCTGAATCCTATTGATGACAGCCGTGAAGGAATTGAGCGTTATCTAAAAAGAAATCCGACTACCTGTTTTCTGGCGGAATCTAAAGACGGAAGTGGAGATGCGCCGGAAGTTGTCGGTGTAATTCTTACCGGGCATGATGGCCGCCGTGCTATGATTCATCATCTTTGCGTTCATCCTTCTTTCAGACGGGAAGGGATAGCAGGACTTCTTGTAAAAACGGCAGAAGAAGCTATCCGAAAAGAAGGAATAAATAAAATCTTTGGGCTTGTTTTTAAGGAAAATGATATAGCAAATGCCTTCTGGGAAAAACAGGGCTATACTTTAAGAACAAATCTTAACTATCGTAATAAAAGTCTTAACAATCAGATCCCTCAAGGGGAATAATATGAAAATCAAAAGTTTAATCGACGGGCCTCTCGCTCTTGTGATTTGCGCTGTATTGTGGAGTACCGGCGGAATCTTTATAAAAAACATTGAATGGAACGGCCTTGCAATTGCTGGAATCAGAAGCCTTATTTCCGGAACTTTTATGCTTTTAGTCACAAGGCAGGGGATTCAGTTCTTTGTGCGGGACCAGAATGGCCGTCGTGATAATCTGAGTACAATTTTGCTATGGTTGGCAGCTCTTTCCTACGCTTCTACAATGATACTTTTTGTAGTGGCAAATAAACTTACAACCTCGGCTAACGCAATTCTTTTGCAGTACACCTGCCCGATTTACATCATCCTTCTGGCGCCTCTTTTAACCGGTGAAAAGAACCGCGGCTCTGACTACATCACCGTTTTAGGAGTAATGCTTGGAATCATCCTCTTTTTTGCAGACGGTCTTGAAAGTGGAAATCAGCTTGGAAACATTCTTGCGGCTCTATCTGGACTTTCTTATGCCCTTGCAACAATTTTTATGCGCCGGTGTAAAGGTAATTCTGGCGGTGCAATGGTACTTTCTCATCTTATAACAGCCTTAGTCTGCCTGCCTTTTGTAATTCAAAGCGGAATGCCAAGCCCTAAATCAACCTTCTTTCTTCTTATGGTTGGTACGGTTTCAATCGGAATTCCATCCATACTTTATTCGGTGGGTATCAAAAAAGTTCGTGCCCTTACAGCTTCCTTTATCACAATGCTGGAGCCGCTTTTGAATCCGGTATGGGTAATTATTTTTGCCGGTGAAGTTCCGTCTGTAAAAACAATTCTTGGTGGCGTTTTGATTCTGGGCTTTATAATGATAAGGTCGGTTGTTCAGAATAGAAAAATGATGTAAAACTGTTTATACGAGGTTTAAAAAAATGGAATATACAATTAAAGCTTTTACTATGGAACGTCTTAAGATTCGCAAAGAGAATCCTGTTCGTTCAAATGTTCTTCTTATGCTGGCTGATGCCGTAAAATCTATCACAATTGATGAACGTCGTCCTGAAACTGAGGCTGACTTTAAAAAATGTGCCCTTAAAATGTATCAGGAAACTCAGAATACAATCGCCGAATATAAAAAAGGTGGCGCCGCAACTGATGAGCTTGAAGAAGAACTCCGCATTATTGAAGAGTTTATGCCAAAAATGCTTTCTGCAGATGAAATGACTGCTGCTGCAAAAAAAGTAATCGATTCACTTCCAGAAGCTGACCGCAATCTTAAAAACATCATGCCAAAACTCAAAGAAATCGAAGGTTTTGACATGAAAAGTGCAAAATCAATTATCGAAGGTCTTTTGAAATAATCATCTGTCTTATTCCAGAATTTCCCCGTTGCGGCTGATTACAACAACACGCCATGGAATGAATTTTCCGCTTGCTTTAAGGGCTTCTGTGGCAGCGTACTCAAGACCACCGCAGCAGGGAACTTCCATCCGCACAATCGTAATGCTTTTTATATTGTTCTGGCTGATGATTGCTGTAAGTTTGTCTGTGTAGTCGCCTTCATCAAGTTTTGGGCAGCCTACCAGTGTAATATGATTCTTAATAAAATCGCGATGGAAGGCAGCATAAGCATAGGCTGTACAGTCTGCGGCAATCAAGAGGTTTGCATTTTCATAGAAAGCTGCCTGAACAGGAAGCAGTTTGATCTGAACCGGCCACTGCATAAGTTCGCTTCTTACTGTTGATGATTCGTTTTCTGATTCAGAAGTCTGGGCTCTATTAAATGTATGCATAGCACTTCCTGGGCATCCTCCGGAAGTTTGCTGGGCGAGAATCTGCTTTCTCATTTCTACGGCCTGTGGATCATAAGCCGCACTTTCGCGCTCTTCAATTGTAATTGCATCTGCAGGGCAGGCTGGAAGGCAGTCACCCAAACCATCACAATAATCATCACGTAAAAGATGAGCCTTTCCGTTTTCCATAACAATTGCATTTTCGTGACAGGCAGAAGCACATAATCCGCAGCCTGTGCATTTTTCTTCGTCGATTTTTACTATTTTTCTGATCATAATTAACCTCGTTTTCTTTTGTTTTATGACTTTAATTTATCAGCTCCAGAATAAAAATAATGTTGTTAAAACAACAAAATCCGCATAAACTTAAAATATGAATAATCAGGAATTGCTGAACCATCCTCTTTTTAAGGGTATTGATGAAAATGATTTGCCTGCAGCTCTGGCACTTTTTGACAGCTTTGAAAAGGAACTGAAAAAAGGTGAGCAGATTTTTCACGCTGCTACTGTCACTGAAGTAATGGGCTTTATTATTGAAGGCAGAATTCAGATTGAGAGTACAGATTATTGGGGAAACAAAACGATTATTGATAATCTTGGGAGCGGAAAAGTTTTTGGCGAAACCTATGCTCTGACAGGAAAGCCTCTGATGGTGGATGTACTTGCCGTTGAAGATTCAAAAATCCTGCTTCTGAATCCTAAAAAACTCTTTGCTCATAATGAGGGTAGGGGAGAAATCTCTTCTATTTTGATAAAAAATATCCTGAAAATCTCGATGAATAAAAACCTGCATCTTTCGCAGCGAATTTTTCACACTACGGCAAAAACAATCCGCGGACGATTACTAGCTTATCTTTCTTCCTGCGTGCCTGCGAAAAATCCGGCTGCAGAATTTGATATTCCTTTTGACCGCCAGCAGCTTGCGGATTATCTGCAGGTAGATCGTTCAGCTTTGAGCGCAGAACTAAGCAAGATGAAAGCCGACGGCCTGATTGACTACTGGAAGAATCATTTTAAGCTTCTTTAGAAATTCCAAAATCAAAAAGTATTGGATTCGAAGAAATATAAAACTATAATCATTTAAAATGAAACAAATAACTGTCAGCGGAGCAATTATTCTCCGAACAAATCCAGAAACAAACAAAAAAGAAATATTTGCAACTCAGCGCGGTTACGGCGATTACAAGGATGGCTGGGAATTCCCCGGTGGAAAGCTTGAATCAGGCGAAACTCCCCAGCAGTGCATTGAGCGCGAAATTCGCGAGGAACTTGCAACAGAAGTCCGCGCAGAAAAGATTCTAGGCGTCGTTGATTATGATTATCCAAACTTTCATCTTACTATGCATTGCATTTTGTGCACAATTGTTTCTGGCGAGTTGAAACTGCTGGAGCATGAAGCGGCACGCTGGCTTTCTCGCAAAAATCTGCGTTCTGTAGACTGGCTGCCAGCAGATCAGTTGATTCTGGATAAGATTGAAGAGATTTTGTAGTCTATAACGTTTTTATTTTACGTTATATTTTTTCTTTAGTTTTTCAAGTTCTTCCTGGGTGGATGCAAGAACAGTCTTTAAGGCTTTGTTTTCTTTTTTAAGTTCTTTGATTTGGGCCTTGTAGTTTGTTTCTGTTTCTTCTACACCTTTTTAATAGGCTTTTGTGCGAATTTGATTTTTTGCACGTTCGTTGTAATCGTTTGCTTTGTCTTGAGTGTTCATATAATATATTATAATACCAATTCAAGTAGAAGTAAAAATAATATAGGCGATAAAGTGACAAAATCACATACAGAGCTGAAAGTCTTTGTTAAAATAAGAAGTATAGAACATGGCGAGCTCTGACCAGCTCACCTCCACAAGGAGAATTCGCATGAAAAAAATCTTTACGATAATCGCACTTTTGACACTTTCAATGCTTTTATTTGCGCAAAAAGCGGGGGATAAAATTACATTCACTGCCACTGACCTGAAGGGGGATCCCGTTACAAGCGAGGTTTTTGCAAAAAATAAGCTTACTATGATAAACATCTGGGGAACTTTCTGCGGTCCCTGCATCCGGGAAATGCCGGATCTTGCTCGTCTTAACGAAGAGAATAAGGCAAAGGGCTTTGAAGTTATAGGAATTGTAATAGACATTCTTGATAACAAGGGGCAGGTTAGTTCAAGAATAAAGACCACCGGTGAAAAAATTATCGAAAATACCGGTGCAAATTATCCTCACATTGTTCCGAATATTGAGATGTTCACTGGTCTTCTTCGTAACGTTCAGGCTGTTCCGACAACTATTTTCGTAGATTCAAATGGTAAGCAAATCGGAAATGCCTATCTTGGTTCACGTAGTCAGAAGGACTGGCAGAAAATTATCGATGAGATTTTAAATAAACTTCAATGAAACTATCCGACAAAAAACGAAGAATCATTGCAATAATTTCTCTCTGTCTTGGAATTGCCCTTATGATAGCGGGTGTCTTCCGTGGAGAGGCAGAAATTGTTTTCAACAAAGCCAGCAGAATCTGTCTGGAATGTATCGGGATAGGGTAGAAGAGGATTTATTGTATGACTGGCGGCTCAAAACTGAAAAATCACTCCCGTATTCGTCTCATTCTTCAGGCTTGTTTTGCTGCTTTTTCAAACGGCTACATCAAGGGCTTTGCGAAGGGGAAGATTTTTGAAGGTGGTTCGAAATTCCTCTGCGTACCCGGCATGAACTGTTATTCCTGCCCTGGCGCTTTGGGTGCGTGTCCGATTGGTTCCTTGCAGGCAACACTCAATGATAGACAGTTCCGTATTTCAATGTATGTGGTGGGCTTACTCGTAATTTTCGGAAGTATTCTGGGGCGTTTCGTCTGCGGCTTTTTGTGTCCCTTCGGTCTTATTCAGGATTTGCTCTTTAAGATTCCCTTTGTTAAAAAAATCCGTAGCCTTCCGGGAGAGAAGGCTCTGCGCTGGCTACGCTTTGTCTTTCTGGGGATTTTCGTAATTCTGCTTCCTATGTTCATCATTGATATCACGGGTTTGGGAGAGCCCTGGTTTTGTAAGTGGATTTGCCCGGTGGGAACTCTTGAGGGTGGCATCCCGCTTGTACTTTTGAATAGAGGAATGAGGGAAGCTGCAGGCTTTATCTTCCGCTGGAAAGTCTCAATCCTCATAATTACGCTTTTTTCTTCTATTATTATATATCGTCCATTCTGCCGCTATGTTTGTCCACTTGGCGCTGTTTACGGAGTCTTCAACAAAATATCCTTCTACCGTTTTAAAATCGACAGCGATAAATGTACGGAATGCGGTACCTGCCAGAAAATCTGCAAATTAAACATTCCTGTATGGAAAAATCCCAACAGCATGGACTGTATCCGTTGCGGCGACTGCAAATCTGGCTGTCCACATGGGGCAATAAAATAATCATTTCAGATGTGATTTTTTAGCCATTTTTCCATTTCAGTAGTATAAATAAGTGTAAACCAAAGGCAAAGGAGTCGTATTATGAATGAAGAGGAACTTAAAAATCAGTTGCTTGCGGCAGGTGCAAGCGAAGAGCAGATTGCCAAAGTTGATTTTGCAAAGATGGAAAATATTTTCAACAGCGCAAACAGTATAGAAGAACTCTGCAAAGTTTTAAAAGAAAACTACCCTGATTTTAATGAAGCTGAATTCAAAAAGGCCATTGCCGAAAATGAAAAAACAGAAGACGAGGCTCAGGATCTTTCAGATGAAGATCTTGAAGCTGTTGCAGGTGGAAGCGTAGGCAGCTGGCTAAACAAAAACAAGGCCTGGCTCATACCAGTAGCGGCAATTGCGGTAGTTGGTATAGGTTATGGAATATACAAGGTTCGGCAGAATAAATCAGTAGCACAAGCCGAAGAAATGTTCCCTCAAGATAAAGGAAAAATTTCAAAGGTAATTAAGAGTCATGGTAAGGTAATTGGAGCTGAAATCAAGATGGATCCTATAATTCTGGATTAAAATCTGTATCAAGGTCACGAACGTTCATTTTCTTCCGGTCGCTGCGTTTTTTTGGTAATTTGCCGCCGGAAGCTTTTTGTCTTAAATCGCCGTTGGTTAAAACTGAAATAGATTTTTCGCTGGACTGGCGGCGCTTTTTGGCATCCGCATCAAGCAGCTTAAAGATATCTTCTTTTTTTATCAGAATATCATTTGCGCTGTTCAGATGAAGAGCGAATGGTAAATCCTTGTTCTCTGCCAGATATTCAATGCAGATTTCCAGATCTTTCAGGCAGATACCAGCCTTATTCTTTCCCTGTATTTTTGCGTTTTCACGAACTTTTTTTGCAAGGACAGCTTCTGTTATCAAAGCCTTTTCTTTCATCTGCTCAAGAGCGCTTGTTATTTCTTTTTGGATTGGAGTCAGGTCATTCATTTTCATTCCTTTTAATAATCGAGCTTCCCAATGTATTTCAATTTTTCACATTTTGCAAGCTGACCAGGATTTGTACCCGCCTGCCCTACTGGTACCGGCAGCCCGAGTTTTTCATAGTATTGCTTCCAGTAGTCAGAAACTTCATTTTCTCTATTGCCAAACTTCATTGGGATTGTATCAAAAATCGGGAGGATTTCAGCTATATATTGAGAACAATAAAACTTTCCGTTTTCGGGATAAAAAGTGTGATTATATTCACAGCCTAAATAGCGCTCAGCACGTTCCTTGATGATTTCGGCAGCAATCAGAGGATAACGGTAAATAAAGATATCACGATTTTCTTCAATCAGAAATTCAGCAAGTTTCTGTTTTGCAACGCCAAGCTTTCTGGAAGCATGATAAATAAAGCCGTCAAAATATATTCCTACATGACTGTAAGTTTCTGTGGCTTCAACAATTGCCTTTGAGAATTCTGACTGATCCCGCATAAAAAGCAGGTCGCCGTTTAATAAAATATTTGACTTCATTTAATACCGGTAAACGTGTTTTTTTAAGTATAAAGCTGATATTACTTGCAGGCAAGCATAGTAATATCAGCTTTATGCTTACGACTAGTCTAAAAAAATCATGTAACCTCGTGCAGCCACTTTCCGCTCAAAACTCTTATTACGCCGACGATTGATTTTACTATCGATTCGCTTGAAAGGAATAGGAAAATCATTGGGGCGGGAAGATGGAGTACAAAGGCTGCAAGGTAGCCTAAAGGAATTGCAACACACCACAAAACAATCAGTTCTCCCGCCGCAGAAAAGACAGTATCTCCGCCAGCTCTGCACACTCCGACAATCCAGTCCATACAGAAGGAATTAAAGGGATAAATTAAAATCAAAATCATAAGAATCTGAGTTGCCATCTTTATGATTTCCGGTTCAACGTTAAAGAGGAATGGCAGCAGTTTAGAAAGTGGCAGCAGGAAGATTCCAACGCAGGCACCTATCAGAGGCATAAACCACATAGAACGCAGGGCATAAGCTCGGGCCTCATCAAGCTTCTTTTCGCCGATTCGCTTGCCAATCAGAACGCACATTCCATTTCCAAAGCCCATGCAGAATACCCAGGTAAGCTGACTGATTGTACTTGTAATACTGTAGGCGGTAAAAGAATCTGTTCCCGCATGCGCATAGATTCCATTATAAACAGAAGTTCCAAGTCCCCAGAAAGTTTCGTTGATAATAACCGGGAAGGCAATCTTCAGATATTTGAAAACAAAACTCCAGTCAAAGCCGAGCAGCTGGCGAAGCTTTCCGCAGATTTCATAATTGTGAGAATAAGACCAGCTCAAAAGAATGGCAAGTTCAACAGCACGGGAGAAAACAGTTGCAATTGCGGCTCCTTTTACACCAAGCCCTGCTACAAAAATCAAAAGATAATTTGCACCGGCATTTGTAAGAAGCGAAACTGATGTACAGACAAGCGGAAGCTTTACCCGTTCGGTACTTCGCATAGCAAGGGTAATAGAAAAACTTATTGCTGTAGGAATATAACTCAAGCAGGCAAGACGAAGGTATTCTCCTCCAACACGCACAACCTCAGGATCTGGAGAATAAATTCTTATCAGCTGATGAGGAATAAAAAGTCCGAGTACAGTAAAAACCACAGCAACAAAAGTGGCAATCAAAGTCATCAAACCTAAAGACCTTCTGATTCCGCCAAAATCCTTTTTACCCCAGAACTGCGCAATAAAAACTCCGCCACCAGAAGTGATTCCAAAAAGAATCATAGTGAGGATAAAGAAAATCTGATTTCCCAGCCCCACGGCCGCAATCTCAACACTTCCAAGCCGCCCGATCATAACGGTATCGAGCATGTTTACAAAGTTCTGTAAAAGAGCCTGGAGAGAAATTGGGATTGCAATAGCTATAAGAGAAGAATAAAAGCCTTTAAGTTTCATTTCAAATACATTATAACATATTACCACCACTCAAAGAATAATCCTGCGAGCGGAGAAAGCACAATCATGATGCAGGAGAATGTGAACGACTCAACGGAAATCAAAGTCGCTCTCTGCTCGGACGGGAACATATCCTGAAGACGTGTGTTCGTTCTAACCTGGAGCGCATCGTCTGCAAGTGCTGCCAGAAATCCGCCCAAAGTCATAAGGACATAAAGACCTGAATGTTCAAGCGCAATTCCCGAAAGAATTATAATGGTAGAAAGTGCAAAAACAGTGCGGTAACGGAAATTCCTTGCAAAAAGAATCATTTTTGCACCTATAACACCGCCTGCCTGCAGCACCAGAAGTGCAATTCCGAGTGCCCAGTTTGGAATTCCTGCCATCGGGAGCTTTGCCTGTAAGAAAAACAACAGCAGAATATCCATGGCGCCCACAAAGGAATTGATGAACATCATCGCGAGTGCTTTTCGGGCATCCTTCAAGAAAAAAAGGCTTTGCTTAAAACACCTGCAGATTTCCTTCCAGATGTGGAATTCTGTTGCCGGAGCTTCAAGCCGCACTTCAACAAGACCTGCGAGCAGGAAAAGCTGAATGAAAGATGCAAAAACGCCGGTTGAATAAGCGATTTTGTAGCCTAGAATCAGGGCAAAACCTGCGGTCAAAGTCGAAAGACCTTCGCACGCACGGTAAATCACAAGCTGATTCGAAGCATATTTTTCAAAACGCTGTTCTTCGCCCACAGATTTTAATGAATCATAGGCAAGTGCATCGCCGGAACCGGAAGAAAAATTGTAGCACAGGGCATGAAGTCCAATCGAAATACACACCATGGCAAAATTGTTGGAGAAAATCATAACGATATCCCCGGCCATTCTCATGAGGCAGGAAATAACGAGCGTCTTTTTTCGACCAAATACATCTGCCAGAACTCCCGAAGGAATCTCAAACATAATGCTTACGATGTGAAAAATTGTTTCGGCAAAGCCAATCTGAGCAAGCGAAAATCCGCGAGAAGCAAGAATCGCAACCCATGCTCCAGAAAGCGAAATCTGTCCTAAAATTGCAGATGAATATAATCGTCCTATCTGTTTTTTAATGTTTAACATAATATGCCACCTTTTTACGGTAAAAAATTTAAAATAAAAACGTAAAAAAGGGGAAAGTGAGTATATAAATGTAATTGGATTTTAGAAAAAAGGACTTAAAAAACCACAGTTTTCTGAAAAAGGCCCACTACCCCTATCGCGCGATAGAGAAGGATCCCATTGACAAAAATAAAACCGGTGTTTTCCACATAATAAATTTATTTTAAGACAGGAAAATTGAATTGTCAAATGAAATTGAAAATTTACATACAATTAACATAAATTCTCTACCATTTTTCCTTGTCCGTAGTTATAGTAAAAATCATGATATCTGCAATTGGTCAAATATTCGGTTTTGTCGGATCTCTTTGTCTTCTGCTTTTTGGAATGGAAATGCTTTCCAATGGTATTCAAAAAGGAGCTGGAAACAGTCTTCAGTCTTTATTGCGAAAAATCTCCGGAAATAGATTTACTGCGGTGCTTACCGGTCTTGCTGTAACTGCAATCATTCAGTCTTCGGGGGCAACAACTGTAATGGTTGTAAGTTTTGTTAATGCAGAAATCATAAATCTTACCCAGGCCATAGGAATTATTTTTGGTGCAAATATTGGTACTACAGTAACTGCCTGGATTGTTTCGCTCTTTGGTTTTTCATTCAGCATGGAAGCTGCCGCAATTCCCTTGTTTGGCTTGGGCTTCATTCTGAAATATTTTAAGAAACTGAAAGTCCACAATTTTTCAGATTGCTTTATGGGTTTTGCACTTCTGTTTATGGCATTGGGACTTCTGAAAACTTCCATGAATCTTAAGCCAGAATCGGTTGCCTTTTTGCAGAACTTCCAGAACCTTGGAGTTACAGGACTTCTGCTTGGTGTTTTAATCGGTATCTTTTTTACGGCCCTGATTCATTCTTCATCAGCTACAACTGCAATCGTATTAACAATGTCTGCAAACGGCAGTCTTCCCTGGAATTTGGGAGCGGCAATGGTTCTTGGAAGTAACATCGGTTCAACAGTTGATGCTGTTATGTCATCTATTGGAGCAAGTGTAAATGCAAGACGGACAGCCGCGGTTCACGTTGCATTCAATATAGCAGGCTCTGTTTTAGCACTGATTTTTTTCCATCCGTTTTTGCACCTAATAGATATTATTGTCCCGGGATCACCTGCAGAAAATATCACAACGCACATCGCGATGCTTCATACAGTTTTCAATATTTCTGCAACACTTTTATTCCTTCCGTTTGTAAAACAGATAGCCGCTCTTGCAGAAAAATTTATTCCCGAAAGTCAGAAGGAAAAGGATGCTCATTACAAAATGCCGGTTATTCTTCCTTCAAATCATATCAGTGCAGACCTGTATACATTTCAGATTCAAAAAGAAATTACTAAAATGTCCGGCCGTGTAATGGAAATGATGGACGCACTTGGAGAAAGTTTCAGGCAAAAATCAGACAGATTCGACGCTTTTGTTGAACAAATTAATTTTCATGAAGAATATATTGATGAAATGAATCACGAAATCAGTTCTTTTCTGCAAAAATGTTCCCGTCTTCCAACTGCAAATCATAATGACCGCAACAATTTTGCCCGCATGATTTCTATTGTTCAGAATCTTGAAGAATTAAGTGACGAATGCTGTTCACTTATGCATGCAATATGCAAGTTCAGAAACGAAGCAGACAAATCCCTGCTTAAAAAACAGAGCAAAGAACTGATTTCATATTTTGATACAGTTCACTTTTTTTATGAGCAGACCTGTACTTATATTGTTCTGGGACTTTCAGAAATTGATAAGGTTCTTCTATCAGATGTTGAAGACCAGATTGACAAATCAAAGAAAGAACTTAAAAAAGAAAGCCGTAAAAGAATTGAAAACGGCAGCAATGTTAAAGCGGAACTCAGCTATATGGACATCGTCCGAAAAATTGAAAAAGCCGGCGACTGTGTTTTTGGTGTAATACAGGCAATTCAACCTAATTTAAGCGATTCAGTTTTGTCTGATGGTTCAGAAAAATATCTTTTAAGTGCTCAGAATGTAATCATTAATCAAAAAAGCAGGAAAGTTTTTGTCTCCGGTAATGAAATCCAGCTGGCTGCAAAAGAATATGAACTACTGGAATTGCTGATGAAAAATAAAGGGGAGCTCGTTACCAGAGAACAGATTCTTGAATCAGTATGGAATTATGACAAAGAAATCGAAAGCCGGACCCTGGACGTGCATATCAGACTTTTGAGACAGAAATTAAATAATCAAAAAATCATCGAAACTGTACGCGGTGTAGGTTATAGGATAAACTAAAAATTGAATCAGAGTCCTTTCGTTTTATGATGATGCCGCGTTTTACGTTCATAAATTGCTGATCCATACAGTTATTATAATATGGAAATTTTATAGTTTTCTTACATATAACCGCGAGTTATAATAATATATATGGAATTTATAAAAGCAAACGAAATTAAAGAATTATCCAATCCAGGCGTTGTTTCACGACAGCTTTTGAACCCGGAAAATTCAACAAGCAAACGCGTGACGATTACGGAAGTTCACCTTGTTCCAGGAGCCAGCCAGCCCCGCCACACTCACGATGCATCGGAGCAAATATGGTACGCCATCAAGGGCAGCGGAAAACTTCTTCTTGCCGACGACGAAGAAAAGGAATTCAAGGCAGGAGACGTGGCACGATTCGCCGACAAAGACGTTCACGGTCTTTTAAATGACGGCGACGGAGAATTCATTTACGTTTCTGTAACCGCTCCGCCGATCAACTTTGGCTACGCTTATAAAGAAAAAAAATGAAAAAATGGCAAACATCATAACTGCAAGCAGAATCATAATCAGCATTGCACTTCTTTTCTTTCCAGCTCTTTCGCCTGAGTTTTATGCACTGTATCTTGCAGCTGGTATAACGGATATGCTAGACGGAACGGTTGCGCGGAAGACTGGAAAAGCGAGTGATTTTGGAGCAAAGCTGGATTCTATTGCTGATATCGTATTTGTTGGTGTCTGCCTCATTAAATTGCTTCCTGTCATAAACATTCCGGTATGGCTGTATGTGTGGATTGGAATTATTGCGCTGATCCGCATAATCAATATCGTCTCGGGTTATATAATGCAGAAGCGGATTATTATGCTTCATACAATCATGAATAAGGTGGCAGGCTTTCTGCTTTTTATTTTACCGATGACTTTGCCTTTTGTTGAAGTCAAATATACAGCAATTTCTGTGTGTGCAGTGACAACTTTTGCTGCAATTCAGGAAGGGCATTTGATAAGGACGGGGAAAATATGACCAGACACATCGCACTCCTGCGCGGAATAAATATCAGCGGAAAAAACAAAATCTCAATGCCGGAACTGAAAGCTGCTTTGATAGAGAAGGGCTTTTCAGAAGTTTCTACTTATCTCAACAGTGGCAACATCATTTTTTCGGATGATGAAGCTGATACAATCGTTCTGTCCGAGAAAATCAAAACTCTGATTCAGGAAAAGTTTACCCTTGATATTCCTGTTTTTGTAATTGCCCAGAGCGAACTTAAAACACTACTGACCAAAGCTCCGGGCTGGTGGGGAACTGATAACAAAGACATTTACGATAATCTGATTTTTGTAATTCCACCACACCGGATAGAAACTGTAGCAGAAAAAATCGGGGAACCGACAGCGGAACTGGAAAAGGTTGGAATCTGCGGGAATGCTGCATTCTGGTCATTTGACCGAAAGCTATATGCAAAGGCAAACTGGTGGAAAAAGACGGCTGCGGCAGGAATTGGGGAAATGATTACCATCAGAACTGCAAATACTTTGAGGAAGATTGCTGAAATGTAAGAAAACTGTATCGTGGCTATTGAAGGCAATCAGGTTGAGAGAACGGAATAAAATCAGTTTTTAATAATCGCCAGAGCACATGGCATTCTTCCATCAACAATTTCGTAAGTGATGTTGGAATAGCCCATGTCGGCAAAGAACTGCTTGTAGGATTCAAAATCGAACTGGCGTTTGAAGTTTGCGCCGAGCAGTTCAATGAACTTTACTGCAAAAGTTCCGCTTCCATTGGATAAGCCTGGAACAAATCCAAGTCAGATTGCAAAATCCGAAAAGCTGGAATATATAGGGGAAGCTGGATTGCTAAACATTTTCCAATTACTGTGTTACAATTATCCACGGGAGTTTTTCTATGTCAGATACAGTGCTAAATGATAACAAAACTGTAGATATAAAAGCAGATTTATATAACAGGTACATAAAAGCATTTGAGGGTAATTCTGCAGCTTTATGTGAACTTGGACATATGTACAAATATGGTTACGAAATCGAACAGAATTATTCAAAAGCGTTTGCGTGTTATAAATTAGCCAGTGATAAAGGAAACGTATATGCGAAACAATGTTTAGCTTTAATGTATTATTATGGTGAAGGTGTAAAACAGGATATTTCAAAAGCTAAAGAATTGTACAAAAAAGGTTTCTCAGGTAATAACAAAGAGTTTCAGTTTTTTTATAGTATTCTTGGTGACAGTTTGTTTAAACCAGTTTTATCAGATGCTCTTGAAAAAAATGACTTAGAATCACAATTAGAAATTGCTCAATTTCTTTATCAGCAGGGATATCCGCAGGCTTATAGAAAAGCATTCGAATGGTATATGAAGGCTGCTGAACAGGGTAGTCCTAAGGCAAAATATTTTCTTGGAAACTTGTATTACAATAAAAAGTTCGAAAATTACGACCCTCTGACTGCAAAAAAATATCTGGAAGCATCTGCAGAAAATAATGTTGCATCTGCACAATACCTTCTTGGAAAAATGTATTTGAATGGCGATGGCGTTGAAAAAAATTATGAAAAGGCACTTGAATGGTTTGAAAAAGCTGCAGAAAATAGAAATGAAGTGGCAAGAAAAAACTTACCGCATTATAGAAATCTATTGATCCCTCTTGCTGCAGCTGTAAAAGAAAACACAATCGATATTATCAGAAAATATATTGAAGAGGGAAATGATGTTAATAAGCAATATGAGAACGACGAAACATTGATGATGATAGCAGCAAGGTATAATAGTATTGAAGCTGCTAAGGTATTATATGAAGCTGGCGCGGTGATAGATGCAGAGGCAATGACTTTTTCATCTACAAGGGTTTGTTATGTAAATAATAAAACACCATTGATGGTAGCAGCTATATATAATTCTATAGATGTTGCAAATTTTTTTAATTTCAAAAGGTGTAAACATAGATTCCAAACTCGTATATTCTCGTGAGACAGCCCTTTCTTTTGCGGTAAAAAATAATTCTAAAGATGTAGTTGAACTAATAATCTCGATGGGAAGAGTTAAAATAGGCGGACTGCTTACAAAAGCGGTAGAGGCAAATGCATACGATATTGTAAAGCTTCTTATTAGGGAAGGTGCCTATTGTGGAAAAACCGTATTGAATTATGCT
>NZ_AJGU01000011.1 GCF_000260795.1 Treponema sp. JC4 | reverse complement strand
TTTTTTATTCGTAGGGGGTGCTGGTTTGACGCTTACATTAAAAAAAAGCCGAAAGGCTGATTACTCTGCACTTCCGGCTTTTCCATTTATTTTACCTGATACTTAGTCAAAAAATCCTTGCTAAGTTTATTACTTACGGTCTGGCGGGTTAACAAAGTTTCTTTTGCACAGGCAAGCCCGTAATGAATACAGAGCTTTACAGGATCTCCTTCCAAAAAGCCCATCAAAAAGCCTGAAGCAAAGGCATCTCCCGCACCAATTGTATCTACAATCTGAGACGGTGTGTAAGGCGGTTCATTCCAGGTTTCGTTTCCGATGCGAACCATAACTCCCTGTTCACCAAAAGTTATGATAAAATTTTTATAGCCAAGTGCCTGAAATTTATCTGCGGTTTCCAAATCTGGAAGAACTGAATCGACGCCTAAAATTGCAGCGGCTTCATATTCATTACAGCCGAATAAATCAATTAATGGCGCGTATTTCATGGTCTTTTTTGCAATATCAGGGGCTGTAGCATTCTGGAAGATAAATAAATCCGGATGAGCTTTTTTATATGAATAAAAGCCTTCCAGAGTTTCTTCAGAAAGATTTGAGTCCATAGCAACTGCAGAAATATTATTTTCTTCAATTGTCTTTTTAACTTTTTCATCAAAGACAATTTCTTTTAGAACCTGAGTTGAATAAACGCAGGTTGCAGCTTTTCCGCGGCTTGCCAGTACAGAAAAAAGGGCTGTTTTTCGCTCCGGACTTTCTCCCAAAAGACTTGTATTTACGCCTTCTTCTTCAAGACCGCTTCTAAGGTATTCACCAAAAATATCCTTTCCGACAACTGAATGAATAAAGGTATTCAGTCCCAGATGCTTAAGGTTAATTGCCATTCCGCGCCCTACACCACCCGGCACCAGTTCAATTGAACCTTCGCGGTAAGCTTCGGTATCATCAACCTCGGCGGAATAAGCTTTAATATCAACAGAAACGTTTCCTGAACATAAAATATTCTTCATTCAGTCCGCCTAGATTCTCACTTCAAGGTCGTCAAGAACGCCGTAATAAGGAGTCCCTTCCATCTGGAAAACTAAATCACCGTTATCGCCGTTAATAATTTTAAGGCAGGTTTCTTTCCATTCATCATCAACCAGAACCTCAAAACGGTCTCCAAACTCAATCGAAGTTAAGGGCTCCCCTTCCTTACCGGTTACCCAGAACTTCCCCTGAATTACGTCAAATGTTAATCTCCCCTGAATTTTTTCCTTATCACTCATATTATTCCTCATTTTAATTATAGCATAAGCCTAGAATTATGAAAATCAGATTAATAAAGTAAATTTTTTCCATACCGAAAAATTTCTCACCATAAATTCAAACCATTCTGAAAATTACCGCCCTTTCTTTTCCGTAAAACTCAGATGACAATTTATCTATATCAAAAATGGAGGATTCTATGAATCGTTTTATGAAGAGGATGTCTGTTTTACTTATGGCAGGTGCCGCCCTTGGCATGATGTCATGTAATAACAGCCTTAGCCCTGAAGCTTCGTTTGAGGCAGAAGAAAGCACACGGATGCTTTACACCGGTACAAACGGTAATGTTTCTGCTACAGGAATGACAAACGGAAACCTGACTATTTCCTATAATGCAGGAAGCGCAAAATCTTTTGTACGTCTTTTTGTAAGTGAAGGAAACGGAAGTGGCCTTGTTCTTGCTAATCAGGACATGACTTACAGTAATGGCGTTTATTCATACTCGTTAAATCATCCAAGCTTTACTGAAAATGCAGGAATTTATGTCGGAGTTCTTGTAAATGATGGCGGGGTTGAAAAATTCTTCCAAAAGGCAGCCTTTCTGATACAAGTTCCTGGACAAAAATTACTTACGGATTGGAAAGTGATTCAACTTCGGGCGAATTTTCAGACTCAGATATTTATACAATCGTTGCAAAATGTTCTAACAAAGGCCTTGATGTTGCAGAATGGTCTTCTACCCATGGAACAAATATCCACGTCTGGGGACTTGGCGACAGTCAGGCAAATCAGCAGTGGAAAATCCAGAGCGCAGGAGATAATTATTACTCAATTGTTTCCCTTCACTCAGGCTTCTGTCTTGATGTTGCAGACTGGGGAACTGAAGACGGAGTAAATGTCCTTCAGTGGGATAACAAGCTCACTGCAAATCAACTGTGGAAATTCGAAAAACAGGATAACGGCTATTATAAAATCATTAATAAACATTCAGGAAAAGTTCTTGATGTTTCTGCTGCTTCAACAGAGGATGGTGCAAACGTTCAGCAGTGGACTTGGAACGGCACAGATGCTCAGCTTTGGAAGGTAGAAAAAGTTGATACTGCATCAGGTGAGCAGCCTGAACCGGAACCAATCCCCCTTCCAGACCTTCCGGGAGACCTTGCAATTACAGAAGATCAGGCCATTGCCGCTTACTCTTCCCTTGCAGCGCCAAAAGACAACGGCTATGTTTCTTTCACCTTTGAAAATGTAACAAAGGGAAAGTTCAAGAATAATGAAATCTTTATCGTTGTACTCTACCAGAGAAATGACGGAATTTATTACTGGGGCCGTCCAGACGGAACTTTCAAGGCTGTTGGAGCAAATGAATACTGCGATAACTACTCTTACACAATCGAAGATAATGACGGAACAAATGGCCGCAGAGTATTTAATATTCCAAAAAATACAAACGGTGCCCGCATTTTCTACTCTTACGGTTCAAAAATGTCTATTCACGGACCAGAAAACGGAGTTGGAGTTGTATTCCCTTCAATTGCAAATCCTGGTGACCCTGATTACAACAAATATTACGACTGGCTTGAATACACAATCCGTAACGACGGCGTAACCTGGGTAAACACAACACAGGTAGATCAATTCGGCTTCCCTGCCCTCATTACAGCTTATTCTTCAAACGGCTCTGTCCGCTCAAACGGCGACAATCTCTTTACTCAGACTGGTGTAACTGCTTCCCGCGAAAATGTATATCAGGCTTATCATGATTACATGGCAAGAAAAGGTGTTTCAAATGATTTTGACTGTCTTGCAGAAACTTACCGCATTGTTTGTCCTGGTAAATCAAGTCTCTTCAACAAGCACTACCTTGATTCTTACATCAATGAAGTATGGAATTACTGGACTACTCATTCAACAACAGTAAAACATGCCCAGGGTAAATTTACTCTTACAGGAGACGGAAATAACCTTAAGTTCTACTGTACAGAATCCTATAATCCGGGTATGTGCCGTGTTGGCGAAACTTACTACGTATACGGTAAACCGACAACAGAACAGGCATTTGAAGGTTCGGGTTGTCTTGCAACTGATACAAAAGGAAACGGAATGGAACCAGCTCTTCAGGCCTGGGTATGTGCCGCTCTCAACCGTCATGTAGCAACAAGAAGTGACAATCCTGCCTGGGGTTACACAAGTGCCCCTGCCCCTGCAGACTATAATACTGCATATTATCAGGAAGGAGCCGCAAACTATTATTCGGGCTTCTGGCACAGCATCAGCACAAACAATGGACTTGCCTACGGTTTCTGTTATGATGATGTTCATGAGCAGTCTTCAACAACTGTTGTAATTGACTGTCAGAAAATCTGGATAAGACTGGGCTTCTAAAAAAAATAAAAATTCTGCGTTTTTTTTCTTGCATTCCTGGCAAAGTGTGTTAATATTAAAAATGTAGCAAGGAGCGAGATGAGGACGCAGACCGGTTACTTGGAAGGAGGCAATATGCAATTTCCGACAAAGACAGCACGCCTGGTCGAGGCTGTATAATACGCTAGACATTTCGAAGTTACCAGTGACTTTACAACTGGATATATTATGGTGCCAGTCCTTAGGTTGACTGATAGCACTTTACAGGCCGGGAATAAACCCGGCTTTCTTTTTGCCCAAATGAGTTTTTAAAATCAAATAATTACAGGTTGAAAAAGATTCCCTACTCTTCAGCACTTACAACTTCGTGAGCGCCTGGTATCTCGCTGAATTTTCCGTCATTAAATACCTTAAAGGTCAGTTCGTGTGCATAAATTGCACCGTTTCCCTGGAAGATATATGGACCAACACATTCATCCCAGGTTGTGTTGTAAAGGGCTTTTGAAATATCATCTGGAACAGCAGAACCAGCCTTTGCAATCGCCTTGGCAAGAACAATCAGGGCATCGTAAGCCTGTGCGGCTTCAATATCAGGCTCATAACCGAATTTTTCCTTAAAAGCAATATTAAAGGCATTAAACATGTCATTGTGAGTTATTTCATCATAGTTAGATACGCAGAAAAGTCTTCCGTTTTCATCAAAAGGAATCTGACTTGCAAAAGCCGGGTCATCAAAAGGATCGGCTCCAACAAAAGGTACATTTACGCCGTTTTGTCTGGCAATATCAAGTACAGTTTTAATGCCTGGCATACGTCCTGCAAGAAAGACTGAATCAAAGGCAAAATTATTCTTCCAGCGTTTTATGCTGCGTTCAATATCCTGAGGACTTGTAGTTACATCATAGCTTTCGCGGGTAGCAATTGAGATTCCCCTTTTATTACAGCCCAACTCAAAACGGTTTGAAAGACTTGTTCCGGAAACATTTTCCAGATAGTAAATCAAAACCTTTTTATAGCCATTTCTTTCACAAAGTTCAGCAGCGGCATCTCCAAAGTCAATGTCTGTCGGCATGTTGCTGAATACAAAAGGATTATTGCGTTCAGTAAGAGTATGAATTGTTGAAATAAAATTAAAATGCAGGATTCCAAAATACTGGTAGATAAGCGAATTGGAAAGTGAAATATCTGAATAACCATGACCGATTACAGCACATACCTGCTTATCTGCGGCAATTTCGTAGGCCTTAGTGGCACCAAGAATTGCATTTCCCCCGTCTTCACACTTTATAAGTTCAATTTTTACAGGGCAAAGATTTTCTTTTTCAATTTTTTCCTGAGCTAGAAGGATTCCGTCCCACATTTTAGTCTGATTTTCATCAAAACTGTTTGCTACGGCAATTTTTACACTTCCATGTTTATATAATTTTCTTACCGCTTTCTGGCGTAATTTTATAGGATCATCATTATTGCAGGAAGAAAGCAAAAGACTTCCAAAAAGACCTGTAAGCAGGAATATATTTTTTAAGTTTCTCATCTTCATAATTCTAGTCTCCTGTGTAAGCGTTTCTTTTATACATTCTGACGTCTTGCAAGCTCTGCAAAATAGCCGTTTTGAGCCATCAGTTCTTCATAATTTCCGGTTTCTATTACTTCGCCATCTTTCATTACATAAATCTTATCTGCATTTATGATAGTACTCAGACGGTGGGCAATAATGATTCTGGTAACATTGAGTTCATCAAGGCTCTTTCTTACCGTAAGCTGAGTAAGATTATCAAGGGCACTTGTTGCTTCATCAAAAATCAAAAGGCTTGGGTTTCTGATAATGGCACGGGCAATAATCAGACGCTGAAGCTGACCGCCAGAAAGTGTCGCACCACCGGCAGGAATCATTGTGAACATTCCCATTGGCATTTCGCGGATATCCTTATCAAAAGAAACCTTGCGGGCCGCAATCCAGGCATCTTCTTCTTTTAAGCCGGTACTTCCAACAATATTCTGAAGGATTGTTCCCTGCATTACAGTATCATTTTGCAGAACAACTCCCATCTGACGGCGGAGAGAACCAATATCTACCGTAGACATATCCATATCATCATAGAAGATTGTACCGGATTCTGCTTTTTCAAAGCCCAGCAGCATTCTCATAAGGGTTGATTTTCCAGCACCCGAAGTTCCAACAACCGCAATAAATTCTCCTTTTTTAATGCTCATATTAATGTCTTTAAGCACAAGAGGAGAATCAGGTTCGTAGCGGAAATTAAGGTGACTTATTTCTATATTACCCTTAAGGCTGTCTACAGGAGGCTTTGATTCTTCAATCTCAGGGATAGCCTCTGTAATAGGCTTAATTCGTTTAGAAAGCGGAATAATATTTCTGATTCCTAAAAGAGCACCCGCAACTCCAAGAATTGCAGACTGATAGGAACCAAAGGCATTTAAGAAGGCCATGAAAGAACCTGTTGTAAGCCCTTGAATTGTATGAAGGCGGACTCCCCTTCCATAAAGATAATAGAAAACAATGCTGACTGCAGTAGGATAAATTGTATTTAAAAGCGACGAAACAATTCCAATCAGGCCAAGGGTATAGGACATTTTTGTCTGACGGATATATTCACTTGACCACTGACCGAAAACGCGCTTTTCTGAATGGGTATTTGTAATTTTTTCTATAGCACAGATAAACTGCAAAAGCATACCCTGAATTTTTCCCTGAGCTTCTACCAGCAGTTTTTCCCATCTGTAGGTAATAAAACAGACGATGGAAGAAACTGCAATCGGAATTAAACAGAGGAACATTCCCCGCTTTGCAAAATAAGGACAGAAGCGGAAGGCCTGAATCAAATATACAAAGCTGAAAATAAAATTCATAAAGGTAGTAAGGATGATATTAAACACCTGACTGCGGATTTGCGGAATTGTCATTGTTCTGGCAGCAAGGTCTCCGGCTGTAAATTTCTTAAAGAAATCAACAGGAAGCTTTAAAAGCCTGTCCATAATGCTTGCTTCAAGATCTGCATCTGCCTTGGTTTCCATTCGTATGTTGGCAAAATATTTTGCAATAGAACCAACCATAGAAGAAATATTACAGAAGAATACAAGAATACAAATCTGAATAGCCTGATTTCTTGCAGCTTCTGGAATTACGTTATCAATAAAGTTACGGGTAATAATCGGGCTGATAAGACCAATAAGGGTACAAAGAATTCCAATCAGGATAAAGCGAAGAATATCAGCCTTAATATCAATAAATACGAATTTACAGATTGATTTTATGGAAAGTTTTTCTTCACCCATCGAACGGTACATCATAAAGGCCATAGGATAAATTTGAGCTGCATTATCCTTGGTAACCGGCACTTTTGAGCCGTCTTCCGGGCTGACCATCATATAGCCGGTACGTTCAGTATTTTTGATGAGGGCAACAGGAATTATATTTTCTGAAGAATCTGAAAGTCCCTTCTTTAAATCAAATTCGCCTTCCTTATTGTAAAAGGCAATAAGATGACCGTTATCTTCCCTATACCAGTTATCGCGGAGAACAACTTCACGAACGCGGACATTATTATCCTTAGCAATCTGCTGAAGTCCAGCCTTAGAGGTTTTATATTCCTTCCCGGGAACAGCACGAACCTTTAAGCCCCCGGTCTTATTTGCAATAATCTTAAAAACCCTGACAATATCCGAATCGCCTTCTTCATAGGCTGAAGAAATAAGCTGCTTGCGTTTTACAACGGAAGCAATATTTTCCAGAGCCATAGAAAAAGCCTGGTCTGAAAGTTTCTGCTGCCTTACAGAACGGATTTTATAATCTTCTTCATCAGCTTCAAGCTGCTGAATTATACGCTGGCTTTCTTTTTCAACCTCTTCCTTCCAGTTAGCACCGCCTGCAGACGAAACCTTTACCTGTGTTTCGTTTGTTCCGGCAAGAATCAGTTTATATTTTTCTGTGCTCTTAAAGTTTGGAAGCGAATCGCCTTCGTTATAGGCTGCAACCTCATGACGGGCACCGGTTCTTCCATCTTCCAGAATATCTGCAACAAAAAGATAAGCCTTTCCTTTTAGGATTTTGATTGTATTTTCTGTTCCATCCAGTGTGAGGTAATTTGTATTGTCAATTTTATAAGTCTTGTTTTCCATCTTTCACCCCACTGCCTTACATAGTTGCTACAAGAGCCTTATAAAGCCCTTCTTCTGCCATAAGTTGTTCATGAGTTCCCCGCTGAACAATTTTACCGTGGTCAAGAACAATAATTTCATCACAATCGCGGATTGTAGAAAGTCTGTGGGCAATTATAATGCTGGTACAGCCGCGTCGTCTTATATTTGCATCTACCTTCTGCTCTGTAATTGCATCCAGGGCAGAGGTTGCTTCATCCATAACGATAATGCGCGGGTTAGCCGCAAGAGCACGGGCAATTTCAAGTCGCTGCCTCTGACCACCGCTGAAGTTTCTTCCGCCCTCGCCCACCTTTGAACTGTAGCCGCCAGGCCGCGAAGTAATCTCATCGTGAATGCAGGCATCTTTTGCCGCCTGAATATAAACTTCCTGAGGAATTGTTGTATTCCACATGGTAAGGTTATCTTTTACAGTACCTTCAAAAAGCGAAACGCTCTGATTTACCACCGCTACCGAGGAAGCAAAAACACGACGCTCAATCTGACTCAGAGGTTTTCCGTCAAAAAGCAGTTCCCCGCTCCAGGGTTTATAAAGGGCACTAATCAATTTTCCTATTGTTGATTTGCCCGAGCCGGTTGCGCCAACAAGAGCAACGCGCTTTCCCGGGGTAAATTCAATATTAAGCCCGGTTATTAAAGGTGCTGCCAGAGGTGAATAACCAAAGGAAATATCTTTAAGAGAAATATAGCCATCAAGTTTTTTAATCGGTGTGTAAATTTTTGGAGCAGGAACCTGGGAAGCTTCAGTCTTAGCCCCAGCTGCCTCATCCTCTTCAAAATCATCCTTAAAAATCTTAGGCACTTCGTAATCCATTACGTCGTCTATACGCTGCATGTCGGCGTTGGTACTTAAAAGCGAAGCTCCTAGTTCCATAAAAGAGCCGATCGGACCCGTAAAATGAGAAAGCAGTACCTGAAAGGCCATAAGCATACCAATTGTAAGATGCCCGTCCATAACGCGCAGGGCACCAAGAGTCAAAATCAAAATGCTCTGTAAAGAAGAAATAACCTGAGGACCGATTGAGTTTGCCGTATTAATTTTTACAAGCCTTTGATTTTCCAGAAGAACCTTAGCCTGCTGACCAGACCACTGCATAAAAAAGTCATTTTCAGAACCGGAAGCCTTTATTGATTCAATCATTTCAAGGCCTGACATGGTAATACCACCAAGTTTTCCCGATTCCATCTGAATTTTAAAAGACTTATTTTTAATTCTTTCTGAAGTAACTCTGAAAATGATAACCTGAATAAGGGTTGTAATCAGAGAAATAATTGTAAGTGGCAGGTCATACATAATCATCAGGACAAGGAAAAAGACTGCGCTTATAAGATTGATTACTACACTAATTAAGCGGCCGGAAACAAGACTGGCAACAGAGTCGCAGGAAGCGATTCGGCTACAAAGTTCACCCGGAAGACGCTGTACAAAAAACTGAGCCGGCATTCTGAAAATATGATAGATAAATCTGGATGCCGAAGAAAGACTCAAACGTGCCTGAAAACGAATAAGGACAAGACTTTGAATTGCCTGCAAAACCACGTTTATTATGCAGGAGAAAACCATGATTACAAGAAGTGGCTTCAGAAGATTCATGGAATTTTTTACTAAAATTTCATCTATAAAGAAGCGGGAAAAAGTCGGATATACAAAACCCGGAATAAGGAAGAGGAAACTCAAAAAGCCCAGGAAGGTAAAAATAGACTTGAGTCCTGTAAGTCGTTTTTTTAGTCTGTGCCAGATACGGGGTTTTGTTCCGCTCGGAGTAAACTTTTCTCCTTTTTCAAAGGTAAGAACAACACCGGTAAAGGATTCATCAAATTCCTGAAGAGAAACTGTGCGTTTTCCAAGAGCCGGGTCATTCAGATAGACTTTATCGCCCTTAAAGCGTTCAAAAACAACAAAGTGATTAAAATTCCAGAAGATGATTGCAGGACCTTTTACTTCCCTAAGATCTTCAACTTCCATTTTAAAGCCCTTTGCAATAAGACCATAGCCTTCTGCAGCCCTGAGCATATTGGAAGCCTTTGTACCGTCGCGGGAAACACCGCACTGAACGCGAAGTACTTCAAGAGAAACGTATTTATGATAGTAGCCTAAAATCATTCCAAGGCAGGCCGCTCCACATTCAAGGGCTTCCATCTGGAGAACAGTAGGCGTTTTTGTCTTTGATTTACGTTTTAAAAACTCAAACATTATCTGCTTCCTTGCTGAGGCTGCTGTTGCTGTACCTGCTGATTTACTCTTTCATCACCAATTCCCAAAAGCTTCTTTTTTATAGTAGGAAGAAGCAGAGAAATCGGCCTGCGGGAACCAGTTGTTACCTTGGCTCCACAAATAAAGCCGGAGCCGATTTTCTGGGCAGGACCTTTTGATGAAGACCACTTATAGCCGGAATAAGTTGAAGGATCCGGGATAATGCTGACTTTAGCTTCTATAGGATTTGAAATTTGATGGAAGGTCTGTGCCAAAGAAGTATTCTGAAGGCTTGCTACAAGATAATTGTCGCTTACAGGAAATTCAGAAATATCAGTAATAATTCCCTGAATGTAACCAAACTCCTCCTGCTTTACAGTAGTTGGAATAATTCCGATTTTCATTCCGGGTTTTACCTTTTTACCATCCTGTGCAGAAAAGTAGACAAGTGCACCGTAAGAAGATTTTCCATCGCCAGCTTCAATTACCGCAACCGTGCTTCCCGGCTGAATATAATCTCCGCGGCGAACAGGAACTTCCATTACGCGTCCGCTTACCGTAGCAGTTACCTGAGTTGCTGTCTGATAATTATCATTCAAAACCAGAATCTGCTGTTTTTCTTCTGTTATCTGCTGCTGAATATTAAGTTCTGTCTGGCGGGAATTCAAAAATTCAGATTCAGTAATAAGTCCCTGATCATAAAGCGACTTCATCATCCCCTGCTTTGAAGTTCCGTTTTTAAGAGCCTGGCGGATAACCTCCTGCATCTGCAAAAGCCCCTCCAGTTTTTTTTCTTCCAGCTTGATTTTATCAAGGATATCCTGGCGTTCCATACGGGCAATAATCTGACCATTCTGAACATAGTCGCCGTGAGAAACAAACACATTCTTAACAGTTCCCTGATTTGTGTATTTTACGCTGACCACATTATCAATGTTCATTATTATACCTGTGCCGTTTACCACATCAGGAATTGACCCTACAATACCCCAGGCCAGGGCTACCGCAAGAATAATTCCCACAGATATAAGGGCAAATACGCTTGAAGGTTTAACAACCGTCATTGTCTGATCAAGCTGATCCAGAGAGGCAATTCTGTCTAATGCTGATTTTCTGAAAATTGAACGCTTCATAAAAATTTCCTACTCCAAAAATTGTTTTAACTGAGAAAGAGTTTTTTTCATTACGATTTTTGCATTGCTGTAACTCATTTTTAAGATTTCAGAGGCTTCTTTTAAGCTTCTATCGTTATAATATACAAGAACTACAAGAGCCCTTTCGCGCTCGTCCAGACGCATAAGAGCCTGAGATAGTTCTGTAAGGGTTTCTGCATTTAAAATATTATCCATAGTTTCGTCTATGTAAGATAAATTTTCATTTAGCTCCGAATGGATTTTCCTGGTTCTGAAAAAATCAATAAGGGAATTATTCGTAATACGGTAAAGCCAGGTAGAAGGAGCTGTTTTTGAGGAATCAAAGGTATCTAAAGACTTATAAAATTTAACAAAGACATTTTCGCATAAATCTTCCGCATCAGCTTCATTCAGACCCTTGCTCCTAAGAAAGAAAAAAATCCGCTGATTATAGGTTTTGTAAATGCTGTCTTTTTCCTGTTCAGTCATCATTATTAGTTCTGAATTCATCCCCTGCTACGCCGGCTGCATTCAACATTTCAAGCTCATTCTCAGAAAGCTCTTTTGCTCCTTTCTTCTGCGAAAGATTTACATAGTTCTGCGCAGACTGAATCGCAAAATCCAGAGAAGGATTCTTTTCTATTTTCTGAAAATCCATAAGTCTTCTGAGTTTTGTATCTTTCATATTTCCACCTCACTTAAGATTATACGAAGCAGTTAATAAAAAGGCTAAAAACCCATAATAATATTGTAACACAGGAAATGCAGACAGGCGTAATGTTTTTTTCAAAATTCTTCATTTATATTTAATTTGTTATTTTTATTTTATTTATCTGCACTTTATATGGTATAATATTTAAAAATGCTAAAGACAAAGCTTTTTACAAGACATTTTTTTCTCGCAGCTTTTCTTCTGGGATTATTGGGAGTTGAATCGTGTCAAATTGACTCAGAAACTAAAACTCTGGAAGTTACTCCTTCTTCAATCAGCACTAATCAAACTGATAAAACAGCAGTTCCTGCCTCTTATATTAAACACTACACACAGAAAGTCCTGACTGATGATAATGGCGAAAAATATGTCTCTGAAAAATCAGAGGGATTTGCATATGTAGAAAGTGAGGATAAATCTGATAATCCTATAGAAACCGGAACTAAATTCAAGGAACTGGCAAAAGACTACGAGGGATATTCTTTCTACTCTGGCTTCCAGAAAGAAAAGACTGTTTACCTGTATTATACAAGAAACACAGTGGAGTATTCTTTTTATAAAGATGAAAATACACTTCTGACAAAAATTCCGGGAACTTATGGACTTAAATGTACTAAACCAGAAGCATTTATTGATAACAAACCTGTAGTAAAATGGAATACAAAACCTGATGGCAAAGGAACATCTTTACCCGATACCTTTGATTCAGAAGATGCCGTATTTTATGCTAATGGGACAGGAATTGGAACAAAAGTAAACCCAACTGCAGCAGGAGATATAATCTATGCAGATGGAAGTGTGTCTACTACTGATGAACTAGCATCTGCTGATGATGAAATAAAAAAACAAGCAATTGCAGTTATCATTTTTGATCATTATGACACTTATTCAGGAAGTTTCTCTGACGGTAATAAATTAATAGGCATAGGTCTTCGTGCATTAGAAATGGATGACCTTAAAGCCTCAAAATGGCGAAATCATGCAGATGTTTATAAGACTCTGACAGTTAATTCAAATCACGGATATTATGATTTTCAGAAATTAAAACTGAATTACGGTAAAAGTAAAACAGATTTAGAAGACTATTGGACGGCTTATTATAAAGCTTCCACATATACTGACAATTTTACTGATATTGATATTACATACACTCTTAAAGAAAACTGGTATCTTCCGTCTTGGAAAGAGCTTGGTTATACATTTGCCCAAAATTATAAATATTATCAAATTCTTTATAATGCCTGCCTTGCACTTGGAACAGCTGATACACTTAAAGACAATCATTTTTGGGCAACACCACATCAAATATTTGAAGACACTAATTATTGTGCATATATAACTCAGGGAAAAAACTGGAAAGAACTTGTTTATTTTGTAAAAGGCAAGGACAAACCTGAAGGCTGGGAAAATCAATGGAAGGATGGTGACCAGGCTGGCACAGATTATACATGTCAGATTCTTCCGTTCAGGGTATTTGAATGAAAAAATATAGACTATTCTTTGCTGCATTTTTAATTTTCTCTGCTTTATATCTTCTTTCATGCAACAACACCTTTGATGAAAGTTCATCTAAAAATGATTCTTCTGACTCTGAATTCGGAATAAAATATTCTTTTTATCTTGATGATTGTACTGATCAAACTTGGACAGTAATTTGTGGTGAGGAAGGAAGCATACTTCCAACTATAACAAAACCTGAAAAACACGGTTATCGTTTTACAAATTGGATAACAAAGGACAAAGAAACACTTCCAGCCGTATTTGGAAGTGAAAAATTAAGTTTTTATGCACAGTGGGAAGATTCAACAAAATTGATTGGCTCAAAGATTGCACCGGACACAGTTGGAGATGTTATTTTTACAGACGGTTCTGCTTCTCCATATCCTGAAAACTGGAGTGATTTAACTGACGATCAGTGGAATGCCGCAGTTGCCATGCTTTTTACAACTACCTATAACCCTAATAACGGACAGAATGAAAAGGGTGGCCAGTACCAGTATAAACTTGCAGCTGGTTTAGTGGTGGCAGCTTCAAAACAATGGTGTGGACAAGATTTTAAAGATAATGTTTCATATGAACCTAAAGGTTCCCCTATGTCGTATAATTGGGATAGCAGTTTATATAAATTCAGGCTCTGGAACAGCATATATATTGGTTACTCATGGAATAAAAATGCCTACAAAACAAAAACCGTACTACCTCAGCTTTCATTAAGCAATTATTTTGGCAGACAAAACCTTGTTGATTCTTCTATATTTAAAACTTATGCAGATGAAAAATCAGCAGCAGCATTTTACTATGCAATACAATATGGTAAGTCTCAGAAAATAATTTCAGACTTCAAAGATGACTGGTATCTCCCTTCTGGCAGCGAACTCAAAATACTCTTGCAGGACGAAGAATTAAAGCAAAAATATAAGAAACTTTTAGTAAAAAAATATTCTGTCTTAGATGATACATTAAAAAGCGAAATGCTTTCAGATATTAAAACTGATACAGTTTTCTGGTCCAGTTCAACAGGAAGTCAGGAAGTAAATTCAAAGGAATATATAGCTCATGGTTCGAACATAAAGGGCTCGAACTTTAACGAAGAAAAAGTATACTGGGGCACATATGATGAAAATCCTCCTTCAACACATGAAATATGGTTATGGGATCCTTATACAGGATTTGAAGGAAGACCTATTGTTTCTATTAATCCAGCCTATGGTTATTATGGTAAAAACGCAGATTTTGCAAAAGGTGAAGCTCTTTTTCGGCAAGAAGATTGTAATACAACTTATATAGATGATAAAGAGACATACGGATATGCCTACAAGACAGCATTTTATACAAAGGCTTACAAACTGGATTATCAGGGTTACATCAGTTATGATGAAAAGCTTAATGAACATGCTGTAATTCCTATCAGGGTATATTAAGGAGAGACAAATATGAAAAAACTTTTCTTATTATTTTTATTTCCTCTCTTTATAGCCTGTCAGAATCAGGTAGATTACGATATTACAGAAAAGGAAAAAGACAAATCTACCGACACAAATAATTATTACATTACAGAAAATGATGCCTCGACAATCTGCATATATCTGCAAAACAAAAAAGGTGATTCTGATTTTACTACTTACGAACACGATACAGCGTCAGATACAACTGGAATGAGAATTACTAAAGGAACATCACTTGCTCAGCTTTCCTTAAAATCCTATACAGGTTTTACATATTATAGAGCAGTCCAGATTGGAGAAACTCTCAACCTTTATTATAACCGAAATTTTGTAACATACAGTTTTTTGGATTCAAAAACGAACGGCTCCTATGTGTATAAAATTTCAGGCTTATACGGAACAAAATTCTTTGCCCCAACTTCTCTACAATCTGATGACTATTTTTTAGCAGGCTGGGAAGATGAAAACGGCGAAGAGCTTCCGTCAACTTTCGGTACAGCAGATAAGAAATTTTACCCACATCTTATTTCAAAAGAAAATAAACTCGGATCAAAAGGAATTGCAGATACAAAGGGCGATATTCTTCTTGATGATGGAAGTGTAATTTCCTATGAGGAATTCAGTGCAAAAGCTGATAAAAGTGGAATAATTGAACACGCATACGGAGTTCTTATCTGTACGACTTATAATTCAGAATATATTTCTTCCGCAGTTCCAAAAATGACAGTAGATGTTGAAGATTATTCTTTCTTTATAACACTTAACTCTGAAAAAGATGATCTTTTTGGAGGACAGCAGAAACTGATTGCTGCAGTATATAAAGATGACTATAGATACAAAAACTTGAACTGGATAAGCAATAATGCAATATTCATAAACTATCAGATGAACCTGACAAATTATTTGGACGGTTCTATATGCACAGAACTTATAAAATCCCTCAAAACAGATGATTCAGATTACACAAAAACCTTAAACGCTTTTTCAGCATGCTCAACTTACGGCCATGATTTCTGTCCGAACACGATTTATTCTGAAGATTGGTATCTTCCTTCTTTGGGAGAAATATATGCATTAATTACTTTGATTAATGACCCTAAGTATTCAGACATTAAAACTTATTTTTATGAACCAGACAGTCTGAAAAGCATGGAAATCTGGTCTTCAAATTCAACCCCATCCCCTTCTTACGAATATGGCATTCAGAATTCATGGACTGTAAAATTTAATGATAATCTTACAGTCTATTATACAGAATCTAAAGCAAGATATTCTGATTCACCATCCGATAACTGGGTTCTTCCTTTCCGCAAAATCAACTAGGCATAAAAAAGGCTCTGGACTTTATTCCAGAGCCTTTCTATATTAACAGTTAAGTTTATTTTACTGAATTCCAGCCTAGGAAACCTCCTACTGCTCCGCCAATTGTTGCTCCTATAACAATTCCTGCAACCAACCCTGCAGGGCCGCCAAACATGGCTCCAATAACGCCTCCCATTGCGCCGCCTGCAACAGCTCCAATCGCACCAAGAACTACGGCAAAGGTAACGTTCTTCCAGTGGTCACCCCACCAGCCGCCGCCGACAACAATATCCAATTCATCTGCAGATAGCTGAACAGGTCCCTCATGATTATCGGATTTTCCTGCAAGTTCAATCTGCTCCTGAATTGCATCCATCTGTTTAATAGCTGTATCTGCATCAAAATCTGGGTAAAGTTTCTTAATATTCTCAAATGCTTCTTTAGAAGTAGATGCTGCATCGATAATTCTCTGAACTTCTTCAATGTCATACTTGGAAGTAATTTGTTCAATGCTGTCTGGTGAAGCTCCATTTTCGGCCAAAAGATTCTTTAATTCCGTATTTGTCATATCACACCTCCTGACAAAGCTCCGGACTTTAGACTCCAGAGCTTTTCTTTTTATAATCCTTATTTTGCTTTGTCTGCCTCGACCCAGCCCAGGTAACCACCTGCGGCACCACCAATTAGAGTACCAGCAACAAGTCCGACAACTATACCTACAGGACCAAACATAGAACCGAATGCAGCTCCAAATGCCATTCCAACCATAGCTCCTGCTGCTCCAAGAACCAGAGCAAGAGTTACATTCTTCCAGTGGTCACTCCACCAGCCACCACCGACAACCATATCAAGTTCATCTGCAGATAACTGGACAGGACCTTCCGAACTTTCAGCTTTTCCTGCAAGTTCAATCTGTTCTTCAATTGCATCCATCTGCTTAATTGCAGCATCTGCATCAAAATCCGGATACAATTTCTGAATATTTCTGAATGCTTCAGTAGATGAAGAAGCTGCATCAATAATTCTCTGAACTTCTTCAAAATCATACTTTGATGTAATTTTTTCTATGGTGTCTGCTGATGCTCCATTTTCTGCCAGACGATTCTTTAATTCTGTGTTTGTCATATCATACCTCCTGATATATATTCATTTAGATAACTTATTCAGCTTATGACCAGTACTTTTCAACAAGACCTTTAGGTGCTCCTGCTATGTCGGCAATGACTCCAGACATAGTTCCTAGACAAGCCCCCACAGATGCCCCTATAGATGCTCCAAAGGCAGCACCAGCAAGGAAGGTATCAGTTCCATAGATAACCGCACCAACACCGCCAATTAAAGCACCACCGGCTCCCATTGTGAGGGCGACTACCGCAGCACAAGCCACGAGAACTGCAGCACCTACAAGAATTGTCTTCCAGTTATTTTTGAACCAGTTTCCAACATCGCTGAAGAATCCGCCGCCTGCAACATTTTCAAGTTCTTCCTGAGAAAGCTCTGTCGGGCCTTTTGTCTTTGCTTCTTCAAGAGCCGCAAGGGTCTGATCCATCATATAATCACACTGTTTCTTAAGGTTTTCAACCTTAAGTTCCGGATATAGTTTATTAAGAGCATTAAATGCTTCCGAAGCAGATGAAGCGTTATTTACAGTTTCAGTAATTTTTTCTGCATCAAATTTATTTTGAAATTTCTTGATGTCTTCCGCCGAAATTCCGCTTTCTTCCATAATTTTCTTTACTTCTACGTTTGTCATATCGCACCTCCTGAATACATATAACTATACGAAGGCCTTTTAAAAAAGGCTAATTTTTTTGTTTAAAAATTTCATTCCATTCATCAGCGGATTTCAGAGGAGTTCCCTGCTTTGGAGTCGTATCCTCCGGAATTTCAGGATTATCCTCATCCTCAACTTCAAGCGACGGTTCTGCTGTAACGGCAGGTTTTGTACTTGAATCAAGATTATCCATACGGAAAGCGGTATCAGAATCAATTTTTACAAGGTTTCCGGAATAATACTTATATTCAAGAATAGCCTGCATGTAATTAATTAAAACCTGATAGTAAGAAGCCACGGCATTAATATATTTCTGATCCTGCTGAAAAAGATTTTCGGTTGTGATAAGGCCTGCCATAAAGCGCTTCTGCTCGTTTTCGTAGAGGTTTCTGTGAAGTTCCATTACTTCGCTTGCATCAGAAACACCCGCTTTATAAGTAGCCAGTTTCTGAACACAATTCTGAAGCTGTAAAAGCAGGGTATTTTTTATCTTTTTATAGTCTTCGTTATAGCTGTTATATTCGGACTCTGCCTGTTCGTAAGCGCCCTTTTTTGAATGATTTCCAAGCTTTGCACTTACAGAAACTGCACCGCTAAGGTTGACTCCCCTGTTATTACGGACTCCGGCCGATCCAGCTTCCAGGAAATTATCTGAATAAGCAGCACCTGTTGTTCCAACTCCAAGATTAATGCTGGCATCTGGTCTTTGGTCAATTTTTGCAAGCTTCATCTTGTACTGATAGGTGTTCATCCGCTTTCTTATTGCAACTAAATCCGGGCGATTTTGTTCAATATAGGAAAAAAGCTCATCATTTACATCATCCAGAGTTGGAGGTTCAATTTCATTAAGATTTACAACCTCAAAAGGATTATCAGGAATACCGATTATATTCGCATCAGAAACGCCGATAACCTGCATCAGCTCCATTTTTGCCTGTTTGAAGCGGACATCGGCTTCCTGAATCTGGCGGATATTTTCCTTTTCATTTACCTGCATTGCAAGAATATCATTACGGGAACGAACGCCGCTTCGGATAAGGGAATCTATAGCGCCGTTACGAGCCTTTATTTTTTCCTGCAAAACCTGCAGAACCTCAAGATTCTTATAGGCAAGATAATAATTCCAGAATTTTGATGCCGCATTCATCATTGTCTGAGAAAGGGTATCAGAAAGGGCATAATCCATGGCATCAAGATTTTCTTTGGCAGTTTTAATCTGCATAGAAGTCATGGAATCTTTAAAGGCTTTAAAAAGCGGCAGACTTAATTCAAGACTAATCTGCCCCACATTGCGGCCTTTTTCATGTTCATATTTAGAATAATTTTCCGTATCAAAATTCTTTCCGTAGCTGTACTGGGGAAAATCGTGCTGACGCTGCAGAGTATAGGAAAGCTTAGCTTCAAGTCCGAAAGAAAAAAGCTTCTTCATAAAAACCGAGCCGGAAACCTGCTGCTGCATTGTATTGTTTGAATAAATACCATAGCTGGTAGAAGGCGTCATAAAGGAATATGAATAGGAATAGCGGGGATCTCTTTCATCAATTGGATTATGGTTTAAAGCATACTGAGCCTGAGTTCCTACTTCTAAATCCAGAGCGCCTACTGCCTGATGATACTGGGCACGGGCAGACGCAATTGCATATCGCTGTTTTTTAATTTCGTAATTATTCTGGACAGCAAGAACTATTGCACTGTTCAGAGTAAAGTGAGTTTCTTCCTGAGCAATGCATAAAAAAACTGAGAAAAAAAGAATTCCGGCTGCTATAATTCTTTTCATTTAAGCAAATGTTTTCTATATAATTATAACATACAAGGCTCTTTTCTCATAATAAAAAAAACAGATTTTTATGAACCGGACTTACTTTCGGCAGCAAGATTTACAAGCCACTTTTCCTTTTTAAGCCACCAGTGGGCAATTCCGCTTTTTATGAAGTCTGAAATTTTTGTAAGGGCATAAATTGCAATAGGTCCAAGGCTCGTACAAAGCACAAAAAAGAACATTGAAGCAATATAGGCAATGTTTGCCGCAAGGTCGCAGATAGCGCCCATTTTTACGTCTCCGCCTGCACGGCTGATTGCATACTGAGCGTTTAAAAAAGCCCAGAGCGGAAGATAAGAAGCACCGACAATGATAACTCCGCAGGCAATTCTGCGGGCCTCAGGCGTAAGATTTGCAAAAACATAGGGAACCAGCAGGGTTGTCGCAAAGCCTATTACAAGGAAAAGGCAGCCAAAAAGAGTTGAACCCGTTAAAATCCAGTTTTTCTGAATTCTTGCTTCTTCCAGGTGCCCTGCCCCAAGCTCCTGCCCCACAATTACGGTTGTTGCGGTTACAATTCCGCTGAAACAGATAAAGAAAAGATTACAGATTGCAAAACCGCCAGCCATGCCGGAAACAACTTCTGCACCACCAAGAGTATTGTAGAGAGCTGTGGCAACAGTTTCTGAAAAGGCCCACAAAAGCTCCGAAACCAGAATCAAAACCGATTTCTTTAAAATCTTTACGCCAAGCAGGAAGTCAATATTCAAAATTGTGATTAATTTGAACAGGAACTCCGGCTTTCTGTAGGCGGCATAAATCAAAAAGAGAATAAGTTCTACTCCGCGGGCAATTACCGTAGCATAACCGGCTCCTGCAACTTCCAGACGAGGTGCTCCAAAATGTCCGTAAATCAAAATATAGTTGAATACAGTATTTACCAGGGTTGCAATAATGCTTATTACAAGCGGAGGACGCACAATCTCAACTTCACGCAAAGATGAGGCAATAGACTGAGAAATGCACATGAAGATCCAGGAAAGAGCAACCGACTTCGCATAGCTGACAGTCTGATCAATAATTGCAGCAGCATCAGTATTGTTATGAAGCAGCAGGCCATAAAGTCCGCGGGGTGCCCACCAGCACAAAAGCGCATAAACAAGGCCGAAAAAGCCGGTTACCAGCAGCTTAAAGCGGAAACTCTGCTCCATTCCCCGCTTATCCTTTGCCCCTTTGAACTGGGACATAAAAATGCCGCCTGACATACAAAGGGTGTTAATAAGCACAATGAAGACAAAGTTTATCTGTCCGCAGACATTAACGCCGCTCATTTTTACGTCGCCAAGTCCGGCAACCATAAAATTATCAATGAGGGAAACTAAATTCTGTATAAAAAGCTGAAGCATAATGGGAATGGCAATTGCCAGAGCCCTTTTATAAAACTTCCATGTACCAAAGTATTTGTTATTCATAGTTTAGTATAACGTTATACCACGTTATATGTTTTGTCAAGAAAGCTTTTTTGCTTATCCAAAAAAAACGCCTTACTTCTTTCTAGCGCGTGAATTTTTCCATTACCTTAGCAATTTCAGGTTTAAGATTCAAGAAGATTGCAACAATTGCAGGATCAAAGTGTTCGCCGGAACCTTCTTCAAGGATTCTATAGGCAGTTTCTACATCAAAAGGTTCTTTATAGCAGCGGCGAGAAACCAGAGCATCAAAAACATCAGCTACAGCCATAATGCGGGCACTCAAAGGAATTGCCGTTCCCTTCAATCCATAAGGATATCCGGTTCCGTTCCATTTTTCGTGGTGATAAGTTGCAACGTCGGCAGCAACCTTAATAAAGGCTTTATCATCACTCATGGCAAAAACTTCTTTAATAACGCGTCCACCCTCTTTTGCGTGAAGTTTCATCAAATTAAATTCATCTGCGGTAAGCTTTCCTGGCTTTTTCAAAATCACATCAGAAACAACAATCTTTCCAACATCATGAAGAGGTGCCGCACGTTTAATATAATCAACAAAAGTTTCGTTTATTTCTTCTTTGAAGAGACCCTTTTCCAAAGCGCTTCGGGAAATCAAATCAACATAAGCAGAGGTTCTCTGAATATGCTCGCCTGTATCAAAATCGCGGTTATCAACAAGGTTTGCAAGACTGCTGATTACATAACTCTGGATTTTCAAAAGCTTTTCGGTCTTAGCCTGAGCTTCTGCGGTTTTTACATCAACCTGAGTCTGCAGCTTCTTTTCTACAAGGTAAACAAGGTAGGCATACATCAAAAGACCGATGATGTTTACAACTGTATCAGAAGCAATATTTACGGTTTTAATTACAGTAAGGGCTGTATGAGAAAGCTCATAGTGAGGTTCAATCTTAGGCGCAATTACTTCAAGGTAAGTAAAAAGCCCCGATGAAAAAAGTCCGTAGAAAATTGACTGTCTGAAATGTCCACGGAAGGTCAAAAGCGGAACAATACCTACAAGGAAAATGAAAAAGTGGAAGGAAGCCATTCCGCCAAGGAAATAGTCTGCCAGAAGCTGATGAACTACAACTTCCACATAGAAAAATACAAACTGAACTACAAAGGATTTTTTAGACAGTACCAGAATTGCAAGAACTGTAAAGAGAGTAACACTGTATATATTATAGAAGAACATAGGGTAAATTTTCATTACCCCGAATACAACCAGAAATGAGGTATGATAAATCAGGGCAAAATATACCGCTATTATCTGGAAGATTTTTGCATATTTAAAATCAAGGAGAATTTCACGAATTTTTTGAATAAAAGGCATATTAAACTATTACTCCGTTTTATCATTTAAAGAATAACACAGATTTTCATAAAATCAATTTTTTTCCTTCAAAATTATAACATTTTGCTGATAGTAATACTATCACTAATTCACAAACTATTGTAGTATATAGATATGAGTACATTTGAAATTAAAGACACATTTTTATTAGACGGCAAACCTTTCCAGATTATTTCGGGTTCAATTCACTACTTCCGAGTAGTTCCTGAATACTGGCAGGACAGACTTGAAAAACTTAAGAACATGGGCTGTAACACAGTTGAAACTTATATCCCATGGAATATTACAGAACCACGCAAGGGCGAATTCTGCTTTGACGGTCTTTGTGATTTTGAAAAATTCCTTGACCTTGCCCAGAAACTGGGACTCTACGCAATTGTGCGCCCTTCTCCATATATCTGCGCAGAATGGGAACTCGGAGGACTTCCTTCATGGATCTTTACCGTACCGGGACTTGAACCTCGCTGTAAAAATGAGCCTTACTATCAGAATGTACGCGACTATTACAAAGTTCTGCTTCCCCGCCTTGTAAATCATCAGATTGATAAGGGTGGAAACATCATTTTAATGCAGATTGAAAACGAATACGGCTACTACGGAAAAGACATGAGCTACATGCACTTTCTTGAAGGCCTTATGCGCGAAGGTGGAATTACAGTTCCTTTTGTAACCAGTGACGGTCCATGGGGAAAAATGTTTATTCACGGACAGTGTGACGGCGCTCTTCCAACCGGAAACTTCGGTTCTCACGCCCGCCCGCTTTTTGCAAATATGAAGCGCATGATGAAAAAGACAGGAAACCGCGGTCCTCTTATGTGCATGGAATTCTGGATCGGCTGGTTTGATGCCTGGGGAAACAAGGAACACAAAACTTCAAAACTCAAGCGCAATATCAAAGATTTGAACTACATGCTGAAAAAAGGTAACGTAAACTTTTACATGTTCCACGGCGGTACAAACTTTGGCTTTATGAATGGTTCAAACTATTTCACAAAGCTTACACCGGATACAACAAGTTACGACTACGATGCTCCACTTTCTGAAGATGGAAAAATCACAGAAAAATACCGCACCTTCCAGAGCATTATTAAAAAATACCGCGATTTTGAAGAAATGCCTCTTTCTACAAAGATTGAACAGAAGGCTTACGGTAAAGTAAAAGCTGGAAAATCTATTAAATTGTTTGATATTTTAGACACTTTAGCAGTTGCAAAGACTTCTTCTGTCGAAAAATTGACTGGAATGGAAGCTTCTGGTCAGGATTACGGCTATATTCTCTACAAAACTAAGGTTCCAGCTGCCTCAAATACACTTAAAATTGAAGACGGACTTGACCGCATCCACGAGTTTAAAAACGGAGAGCTTAAGGCTGTTCTCTTTGACAAGGAAACTGCAAAGCCTGTTGAACTTACTCTTGCTTCCGGCGACGAACTTACCCTTCTTGTAGAGAATCTTGGCCGCGTTAATTTTGCAACCAAAATTCCTTTCCAGCGCAAGGGTATCTTAGGAAGAGTTCTTGCAGACGAAAAGCCTCTCACAGACTGGACTTACTACAACCTCAATCTTGATAAAGCACAGCTTTCAAAAATTGACTGGAATAAAGCTGAAGAAGGTATCGCAGGCACAGGAAAAATTACTTCACCAAGTTTCACTCACATGACCCTTATGGTAGACAAGGCCTGCGACACCTATCTGGACTTTACCGGCTGGGGAAAAGGCTGTATCTTCCTCAACGGCTTTAATCTTGGCCGCTTCTGGGAAATCGGTCCTCAGAAAAGACTTTATGTTCCAGCCCCTCTCCTTAAGGAAGGCGAAAATGAAATCATCATTTTTGAAACAGAAGGAAAAACTGCAGACAGCATAGAATTCTTTGCAGAACATAAGCTGTACTAAGTTTTCTTTGTCATATGAAAATTATGATGTTATAATTTTCATATGACTATAGAACAACAGCGCATAGACGATACTCTTTATGTAAAAGTTATCGGAAAACTCGACACCAACACCTCTCCGGATCTTGAGAAATTTCTAAATGAAAATTTCATAAACGCAAGAATTATTTTATGTCACAAACTTATTCTTGACCTCTCTGAAGTTCCTTATATTTCCAGTGCGGGGCTTCGCGTAATAATTCAAGTCTTCAAAGCCGTAGCAGCAAAAGCAGCATCCGGCCTTTCTTTTGAAATCCGTAATCCAAGTGAATTCTGTATGCAGGTTTTTGAAACAATCGGCGCAACGGCATTCTTAAAAATCACAGTTTAAGCGGGGCAATAATGATTCATGTAAAAGGCGGTCAATTTAATATGGGATCTCAAAAAACTTCTCTTTGTAAAGTCGGCATTTTTGACTTTTATATGGCAGAAGTTCCTGTAACCCAGGCCTTATATAAAAAAATAATGAATTTTAATCCTTCAAAAATTAAGGGCGATGACCATCCGGTTGAATCTGTTTCCTGGTATGATGCAATTATTTTCTGCAATGCACTCAGCGATGCATACAAACTGGAACCATGCTATTCTGTCAAAGGAAACACTAAGCTTGCTACTATAGAAGATAAAAGCCCTTTATGGAATGATTTAGTATGTAACTTCAAGGGGCCTGGCTTCAGGCTTCCTACCGAAGCAGAATGGGAATACGCTGCACAGGCTGGAAGTGCATTTTTATATTCCGGCAGCGATAATATTGACGAAGTTGCCTGGTACGGCGAAAACAGCGAAATTTCAACTCATGATGTTGGAAAGAAAAAACCTAATGCATTGGGTTTATTTGATATGTCAGGCAATGTTGAAGAATGGTGCTGGGACTGGTTTGGCCCTCTACCTGGAGGAAATAACCTTGCACCTACAGGTCCTGCAAAAGGAAGTTCAAAAGTAAAACGCGGCGGCTGCTGGCTTGATGATGCTGTCTTATGCACCACAGCAGCAAGATCTTCTACTCCGCCAACAGGAAAAGCTGGAACTCTGGGATTCAGAATCTGCAGAAGCACGGTGTAAAGAATTTAACAGAATTTTAATGCCCCGCCCCACCCTCAGGAGTATTTTATGAGTTTTCAAAAAACGATTAACCGCTCTGATATGCTGAACTGCCTTTTATGCAGTAATCCTCCCTGTTCTGAAGCCTGCAAACAAGGAATTGACCCGGGGAAACTTTTACGAAGCATCTGGTTTGAAAATGAAGAATACGCTTCTTTAAGCCTGCCGGAAAAAAATCCATGTTCCGGCTTCACCGCTCCATGTGAAATTTCCTGCATAAAAAACGGCCAGGTAAAAATTACACAGCTGATAAAGCAGCTTTACAGCGTGCGCGCTCTTCCTCACGATGTTGAAAGCGCAGACGCAGTAGATTTTACCTGCCTTAAATCTGATATCTGCGGAATTCCAATTGAAAACCCTTTTCTTCTATCTTCTTCTGTTGTTGCAAGTACTTATGATATGTGCGCCCGCGCTTTTGAGGCTGGCTGGGCTGGAGCCTGTTTCAAGACAATATGCAGCTTCCCTATTCATGAATGTTCTCCGCGTTTTTCTTCTCTTGAAGGCGACAACAATTCTTTTATCGGATTCAAAAATATTGAGCAGCTTTCTGATCACAGCGTAGAAGAAAATATGGAAATCTTCCGCCAGTTAAAAGAAAAATACCCTTCAAAATTCATTCTGGCTTCAATTATGGGACAAAACGAAGAAGAATGGGGAACGCTCTCTAAAAAATGTGAGGAAGCTGGCGCCGATGCCATTGAACTTAATTTTTCCTGCCCAAATATGGCTGACGAAGGACTGGGCTCTGATATAGGACAGGTTCCTGAACTTGTAGAATCTTTTACACGGGCGGCAAAATCGGCATGTAAAATACCAGTCATTGCAAAACTTACTCCCAATGTTGCAAATATGAGTCCGGCTGCCGAGGCGGCAAAAAAAGGCGGCGCAGACGGAATTTCTGCAATCAATACAATAAAAAGCGTAACAGGCGTAAATCTGCACACCTACGTAAGCGCCCCTTCCGTTCACGGAAAATCGGCGCTGGGCGGTTACAGTGGCACAGCAGTAAAACCAATCGCCCTCCGCTTTATTGCAGAGCTTGGACTTAATAAGAATCTTAACAATCTTCACATTACAGGCATGGGTGGAATTGAAAACTGGACGGATGCAGCAGAGTTTATTCTGCTCGGTGCAGGCTCCCTCCAGATTACAACTGCCGTTATGAAATACGGCTACAGAATTATTGAAGATTTAAAATCCGGACTTGCCCTATACATGAATCAAAAAGGTTTTAAGTCTATTTCAGAAATGAAGGGACTTTCGCTTGATTCCTTCTATTTAAATACAGACAGTTTGGAAAGAGATTCGATAGTATATCCAAAATTCAACAGCCAAAAATGCGTCGGCTGCGGACGCTGTACTATTTCCTGCTCGGACGGCGGACATCAGGCACTTGAACTTACTTCAGAAAGGAAAATCAAGATGGATCCGAAAAAATGTGTCGGCTGTCACCTTTGTATTCTTGTCTGCCCTCAAAAAGCAATTAGTCCGGGCGGAAAACGAGTTTTTCGTGCATTATAGAAAATCCGTGTTATAATTTAGGGTATGAGACGACGGAAAATTCCGATTATTACAAAAAAAATTGTTTCAAGCGTTATTATAACCGGCTTTTTACTTTGTACCGTTATTTCAATTGCCGGCTACTGGAGTTTTACGACTCAATTCAAAAATCAGTATGACACGTCTGTTCTCTCTATCTGCACAACAGTTCGCGAAAACCTGAATGCAGAAAAACTGACCTATTACGGAAGGCAGAAAACCCCTGATGCTGAATACGAAGCAACAAGAGAAGTTCTTCAGGACTTTGTTGATAAATTTGATTTAAATCTTCTTTATGTTTCCATTGTTGAACCGCCAGAGTATTCTCATATCACTTATGTTTTTAACCCAGTGAAAAAAGGCGGTAAATGGAAGGAATTTCCGATTGGGTATGAAGAAGATTACAAAAACGAGCAGTATAGCGCTTCCATTAAACGTGTTTACGAAAACGGAGAAACGCTTGTTCGCCACACATTTAATACACGAAGCGGATCCCACATCACTGCAAATGTTCCGGTTTACGACAAGAGCGGAACTGTAATTGCGGTTGTCGGAACTCAAAAACCTGTTCAGGAATTTGTAAATGCCCGCCATTCATATCTTAAATTAATTCTTATAGCAGAAATAATTTTTGCCGTTGCATTTATCTTTGTGTTTGGTTCTTATTTTAATACAAACTTTATCAGCCCGGTAATGATGATTACCCGCGAAACTGACCATTTTGCATCATGGGGCGGCGAACCATCAGATAATCTTCTGCACATCAAGAACCGGGATGAACTTGGTATTCTTGCCCATTCGGTTCACCAGATGGAAAATGACGTTTGCCGAAATATCAAGGAACTCACAAAAGTTACCGCCGAAAAAGAGCGAATCAGCACGGAATTAAACCTGGCAGCAAAAATCCAGCTGGATGCCCTTCCAAGCGGCTATCCGCCATTCCCTGACCGCAAAGATTTTGACCTTTTTGCCACAATGACCCCTGCCAAGGAGGTAGGCGGTGACCTTTACGATTATATGCTTCTGGATGACGACCACATTATGCTTGTGGTAGGCGATGTTTCCGGAAAAGGAGTCCCTGCTGCCCTCTTTATGATGACTGCAAAAACCCTGATTTCTTCATACGCAGAACAGGGGCTTCCTCCAAAAGAGATTTTTGAGCGGACAAATAATCAGCTTTGTAAGGGCAACGAAGAAAACCTCTTTGTAACCTGCTGGCTTGGAATCCTTACTTTCAGTACAGGCGAACTTAAATATGTAAATGCGGGGCATCCTTTCCCAGTCCTTTATCAGAAAGAAAGTTTCTCTTTCCTTTCGGAAAAGCCTAACTTTGTTCTTGGCGGAATGGAAGGACTTCCATATCAGGAACATTCGGTAACTCTAAGCGCTGGAGACCGCATTTTTGTTTACACCGACGGCGTTACTGAAGCTACAGACAGCGGAAACAAGCTCTTCGGCGACAATAGGCTTCTTTCAGCAGTTCAGGGCACTCAGAACATGAATGCACCAGACACGCTGACACATATAAAAAATAAAATTGATGAGTTTGTAGGGGAAACTGACCAGTTTGATGACATCACAATGCTGCAGTTTATTATGAAAAATGATGACGCCAAAGGCGCGGAGGATTAGGAAGTGCTTAACGTAAAAGCTGAAACACAAATGCTGGATACAGTCCAGGACTTTATCCACGAAAGTCTTGAAAAAGCCGGAATTGATGCTGATATAAAGGCTCTGACCCAGTTAGATGTTGCGGTGGAAGAAGTATTTGTTAATATTGCAAATTATGCCTATGCCCCAAATACGGGAGATGCAATTATAGAAGCCCAGGTTTCTGATGGCTCTGTTCTTACTGTAAGCTTTATAGACAGCGGAAAAGCCTTTGACCCTCTTGCGGCAGAAGATCCTGATGTAACTTTGAGTGCTGATGAACGCGGAATTGGAGGACTAGGAATCTTCCTTACCAAAAAATTCATGGATAAGGTTGAATATCAGCGCAAGGACGATAAAAACATCCTTACGCTGACCAAAAAATTCTAATTTCTTTTCTTTTGTGCTTGTTACTTGGTAACAGGTACAAAAGGAACGATAAAGCACTGATCAATTACGTTACGGTCTGTAAGAGGAGCCTCTTTTGTGGTTTCTTTTGCAGCCGAAAGCCCGCCTTTTGTTGTATACCCCTGTGCAGATCCATTTTCCAGACACTGCCATACAAGTTCAAGAGCCGTTGCAGCCTGGGCATTAGCATCCTGCAAAACAGTTCCATACATCTGATTTTTCTGCATTGAAGCCTTTCCGCCTTCAGTTGCATCTACACCAAGAACAGGCACAGCAAGTGCAGTTCCATCGCGGTCAACATCCTGAGTAGGATTAGAAGGATTATCAACATAACCGTGACTTACAAGGGCTTCTACTGCACCTAAAGCCATTTCATCATTCTGAGCAATGACAACATCAAAATCAGAGTGCTTGCCTTCAAGCCAGAGAGAAAGATACTGGCGGGCACTGTCCAGATTCCAGTTCGCACCAAACTCAGCCACAACATTTACGTTATAGCCAAGTTTTGCAAGCCCTTCCATTACACCAACTTTGCGGTAAATCTGAGCCGGATGACCATATTCACCATTAAAGTAAACTACCCGCAGATTTTTTCCGTTCAGTTTTGAAGGGTTTTTCTTAAAATAAGAGTCGATAATCTGAGCCTGGAAGTTTCCTGCATCAGTTTCCGGAGAAGATGCATAGTAGAAATTCTTTCCAACCTTAAGGGCATCAACAGAAGGAATGATGTTAGAAAAAGCCGCAGAACCGCCCTGAGAATTAATGATTTTTGCCATCTGCTCGGTAAGATCAGTGTTGTAGGCGATAATAACAAAGTTCTTCACGCCGTTCAAAAGCATTGTCTTAAGCTGGTCAATCTGAATTGCCGCATCGTTATTTGCAGAATATGACTGAAGGGTAATTCCGTTTTCCTTAGCAGCCTTTATCAAACCTGCTTTATAAGCCGCAAGAAAAGGTTCGGTGTCATTTCGCAAAAGAACACCGATAACTTCCTTCTTCTCAGAAGCTTTTTTACAGCCGGAAGTCATAAAAAGGGCTGCCAGAAGAAGTGATCCGCCTATATATTTACAAAGTTTTTTCATATTTGCCCCCAAACTAAACAGTAAACTGATCTATCTGGCTTCCAATTTCCATGATAGAGCTGTACATAATCTTTGTGATGTTATCCAGAGACTCGCCTGTTTCGGTGATTTTTCCTGTTGTGTTGGAAATAATCTGCATACTATCCCTAATAGCGCCGGTAGCATCCTGAAGCTGCTGAATTTCTGTAAGGATTGCCTTGTTTCCTTCTGACATTTCCTTAGAAGCAGTTCGAACTTCAAGAGTAGAATCGTTCATTACGCTAAGGGCACTACCAATCTGGCGTGAACCTTCTGCCTGTTCTTCCATTGCGCTCTTAATCTGATTAACAAGATGGTCTGTGCTCTGGATTTTATCTGTAACAGAGTTGAAGGCCTCACTTGAAGCCTGAGATGCAGAAACAACACTTTCAATAGAATCACGGATTTTCTTAAGCTGATTTCCGATTGTCTTTGACTGGGCAGAAGAAGTTTCCGAAAGCTTTCGGATTTCGTCTGCAACTACCGCAAAGCCCTTACCTGCTTCACCGGCATGTGCAGCTTCAATTGCAGCGTTCATGGCAAGAAGGTTTGTTTCGCGGGCAATATTTGCAATGGCAGTATTTGCCTCCTGAAGCATTACAGATTCCTGTTCAATCTGATTAATCTTTTCGTTTACGTCGTTCTGACGTTCTGTTCCAATTGCAGAAGTTTCTTCCAGTTCAACAAACTGGTCTGCCATCTTCTTTACAGAGCCGTTTACAGAATCAATATTTCCAATCATCTGTTCAACAGCAGCAGAAGCCTGGCTAACACTCTGAACCATCTGTTCAATCATGCGCTCAAGTGATTCGATGTTAGAGGCAATCTCATTTACCGCGCCCGCAGTCTGATGAACACTTTCCGACTGGTGTGTGATGCGGGAAGAAACGGTTTCGATATTAGAAAGAATCTGTGCATTTGAATCAGCAGTTTCCTGGGTGCAGGAATGCATTTCTTCACCGGCAGCAGCAAGAGCATCTTTAGAATGTTTAAGTTCAGTAATAATACTCTGAAGCTTTTCTGCAAATTTATTAAAGCCGTCTACAACCGAACCGATTTCAGTTTTAGAGTCAATTTTTATTCGCTGGGTTAAATCAGCATGACCCGAAGCAATTCCATTGATAGACTTTTCTACAACTCCAAGCGGTTTAAGCATAAAGCCGGAAACAAGGAGAGTACACAAGGTCAAAATCAGAATTGTAAGCAGCGAAATAATTACGTTTGTATTTCGAAGCATATTTCCGGTTTTATTCATCTGAGATTCGGCAATTGTAAAGGCAAAAACCCATGGGGTATAGGCAATCGGTGTGTAAGTAACAAAGATATTTCCTTTAAGACCGCCCCAGTTTTTAGTCCAGCCGGTACCAATACCGCCGTTAACTGCTTTTTTTACAATTTCAATTACAGACTCATCATTTGAAGCGCTCAAAAGGTTTGTCTTCATTACAACATCAGGATTTACGTTTGCAACAACAGTTCCGTCATCAGCAATAATCCAGGTCTGACCACTTTCTCCAAGAAGGATGTAATCTACCATGTTCTTTACGTTTTCAAGAGCAACAACAGCCGAGAATACACCAAAAATTTCACCGTGTACCTTAGCAGCGCGGGCAATATGGAAAACTGTATTTCCGTTTGAATCACGGGTTGGATTATCAACATAACTTGATTTTCCATTCCTCATGATTTCTTTATAGAAACGCTCATTGGAAACATTTTCAACGCCGCCGACATCGGTATAACCACGTCCATCTTTTCCTGCATACATAATGGAAGAAAAGTAGGTTTTTCTTGTTCCGTTATGCTCTTTAAGCCAGGTAACAATTTTTGCATCATCACCACTTGAAACAACATCCGCATCAGAATAGAAGGTCATCTGATTCATGTATTCACTGATTTTATTTGCGATAGCAAGTGAATAGGCATTTGTAATCTGCGTACAATCCATAGCATAACTTTCGCCAGTTGATTTCTTGGTGTAAGAAGACATAAAGACTCCCTGCACTGCATTAATAATCAAAATCAAGCCAACAAGAATCACACAAAGGATGACTGAAATTCGGTATCGTTTTTTACTCATAGACAAAAAACTCCTGTGTTAAATATTTTATATCTAAAATTCTTACAGCGCAAATTAAAAAAATGATTCCAAAAGCAGAGTAAGAATCAACCCAAGACTCATAAAGGGAATAAAAGGAATGCGGACTCCGGCGATTTTATGATTATATATATAGAAGAAAAGTGCAAAAATCAGGGCGGAAATCGGAGGAATAATCAGGGCGACCCATAAAAATTCCCAGTTAGTAATTGATAGGCCAGAAAAGGCGGCTAAGAGGATATCACCAAAGCCTAGCTTACCCTTAAGAAAGCGGCTCTGAAAAAGATAAAAAAGGAAAAAGGCGGCGGAATTAATAAGATGAGGAATAAGAAGTTCAATAGAAGCAAAGCAAAGAATTATCAGCTGAAGGATATAAGCGGCAGCAAGAACAGGGACAGAAATCTTTTTGTATCTGATGTCCTGAAAGGAAAGGATTGCGCAAGTTATAAAAATTAAAGAAAGGCGAAGTATTGTCAGCATTTTGTATATTATAAATCAGGCTTGTAAAAAAATTAACCCCCGGGATATTTCCGGGGGCTTAGGACTAACTAGTAGTCTTTTCTCTCTGTCTTACGTCTTTTGTTCAAAAGTTTTCTTTCGAGAGTTGTTTTCTTCTGGTGAAGAGTTGCAGAAGGTTTTACAAAGTATTCGCGCTTTTTGAATTCGCGGATAATGCCTTCTTTTTCAACCATACGCTTAAAACGTTTGATTGCTTTTTCAAGGTTCTCTGAATCATCTACGTTGATTGTTGCCATTCTAATGTCACCTCCTTCTGCCGGAATACCGAAAACAATAGAAATATAATATTAAGTTTTGAAAATAAATTCAATAGATGATTCTGGATTTACTGAAATTTGCACAGAATTTATTCATTTTACAAGGGGAAATTTTGGTCTTATAATTATAAGAATACCGCGGGGTCTAACCTGCCCGCTCTCACAGGAGATTATAGTTATCATGCATCGTCTGGCAAAAAAAGGAAATATGAATGACCGCATGAATGTCATTCTGAATAAATTTAAAGCAAGAATTACTTCATATCCACCGGGAATGTGCCCGCTTGTCCTTTACCGCTCTCTTTTACAAATGTCGATGAACCAGAGCTGCGGAAAATGCGTTCCCTGCCGCGACGGACTTGTAGAAGTAGAAAGACTTCTTAGTTCAATTTTAAAAGGCGAAGGTTCTGAAGAAACATTAACCAAGATGAAAGACCTTTGCACTATGATTGTTCAGACTTCTGACTGTGCAGTTGGTGCTGTTGCTGCAAATATGGTTTTGCACAGTATGGAAGAATTTGCAGATGAATATGAAAGTCATATTAAATCCCATAAATGCGTTGAAAATACAATTCAGACAATTCCTTGCGTTACCCTTTGTCCGGCTCACGTAAACGTTCCGGGCTATATTTCACTTATAAAGGAAGGAAAATACGATCAGGCTATCAACCTTATCCGCGATAAAAACCCCTTCCCGACTGCCTGCGCAATGGTTTGTGAACATCCATGTGAAAATAAATGCCGCCGTCAGATAATTGATGAGGCAATAAATATCCGCGGTCTTAAAAAGTTTGCCGTTGATCAGATGAATGCAAGAAATGTTCAGCCGCCAAAAGCAAACGTAAAAACCGGAAAGAAAGTTGCAATTGTTGGTGGTGGTCCTTCTGGACTTACCTGTGCCTATTATCTTGCCCTTATGGGTCATAAAGCCGTAGTTTTTGAAGAACATCAGAAGCTTGGTGGAATGCTCCGCTACGGAATTCCTGAATACCGTCTTCCAAAGGCAAAACTTGATGACGATATAGAAGTTCTTATTAAAACCGGTGATATTGAAATTAAATATCAGACAAAGGTTGGCCGCGACATTCAGTTTGATGAACTCAGAAAAAATTATGACGCTGTTTTCCTGGGAATTGGTGCTCAGATTGGTAACCGTATGCCGGTTGAAAACGCAAATGCGCCAAACGTAATTCCTGCCGCAGACTTTTTGCAGATGGTTGCAAAAGGCGAAAGCATGAATCTTACAGGTAAAAAGGTGGTACTGATAGGCGGAGGAAACGTTGCAATGGATGCTGCCAGAACTGCAGCCCGTCTTAATGCCGCAACAATTCACGTATTTACCCGTAAGCGCGATGATATGACTGCCCTTTCAAGTGAAATCAGGGCGGCAATGCAGGAAGGAGTCCGCTTCAGAACCCTCTTAAGCTTCCTGAACCTTGAAGCAGACAAGAAAACAGGACTTGTTCAGGCTCTCTGGCTTCAGCCGGAAATTGTAGGTCCTTATGATGATTACGGACTGGTAACTACAGAACATTCAAGTGCCTACCCTTACCGCTTTAAGTGCGACCTTTTGATTTTGGGTGTCGGACAGCGAAGTGATGCAGAACCTTTTGAAAAGGCAGGAGTTCCTGTAAACCGGGGACGAATCATTGCAGATGAGACCTGCCAGGTTAAGAATATGGAAGGCGTTTTCTCTGGCGGAGACTGCGTAACAGGACCTTCTACCGCTATTAATGCAATTGCGGCCGGTCAGGTTGCAGCCTACAATATCGATGAATATCTTGGTTATCATCATAAAGTTGAATGTAATGTAAGTGTTCCTGCTGCCACCCCAAAGAGTTACATCGCAACAGGACGTGCAGAAATTGAAGAAAGAGATCCTTTTGAACGTGTATGCGATTTTAAGCACGTTGAAATTCCTATGACCCAGGAAGAAGGCCAGCGCGAAGCTGGAAGATGTTTACGCTGTGATCATTTTGGCTGTGGTTCAATGGTAGGAGGTAGAGGCGTATGATTTCCTGTACAATTAACGGTAAGACTATAAAGGTTGAAGAAAATACAAGCATTCTTGAAGCTGCAAGACAAAACGGAATTGATATCCCTACTCTCTGCTATGTAAAAGGAATTAATGAGATTGGTTCCTGCCGTCTTTGCATGGTTGAAGTTGAAGGGCTGGATTATATGATTGCGGCCTGCAAAACTCCGGTTACAGACGGTGCTGTAATTCATACTGAAAGCGAAAAACTTACATTATATAGAAAAGAAATGCTCAAGCTCATTCTTTCTAATCATGAAGTTGACTGTATGAACTGCCCTGAAAACGGTGCCTGCCGCCTTCAGTATCTCTGTAATAAATACGAAGTTCGGGAATCTGAATATTACGGTTCAAGAACAAAGCTTAAAAATAAATTTCCACTTCTGGATTCAAATCCTTATATTGCCTATGACCCGCTTAAGTGCGTTCACTGTCAGGCCTGTATCAGCGTATGTAACAAGGCTGCTGTAAATCATACTATGAAGAGCGGAAGAACCGGCGTTTTCCATCTGGTAGAAGCTCCATTTGGTGCAAACTGGAAGGAAACTGGCTGTGAATCCTGCGGAAACTGTGCTTATGCCTGCCCGACCGGTGCCCTTACAATGAAGCGCCAGCAGCACTACCGCGAATGGGAAGTAAAAAAGGTTCTTACGACCTGTCCTCACTGCGCTACAGGCTGCCAGTATTATCTTGTTGTAAAGGATAATAAAATCGTCAACGTTGAAGCGGCTGACGGTCCTTCCAACCACGGACTTTTGTGCGTAAAGGGAAAGTCAGGAAGTTTTGATTTTGTTCATTCACCAGACAGATTGACTCAGCCCCTTATTAAAAATAAGAAGACCGGCAAATTTGAAGAAGTCAGCTGGGAAAAAGCGATTTCTTATACCGCAGAACGTTTTATGGAACTTAAAAAGAAGTACGGCGGGGACTCGCTTGCGGGTTTTGCCTGCTCGCGTTCTGCAAACGAAGATATTTACATGGTTCAGAAAATGGTCCGTACCTGTTTTGGAACCAACAACACCGATAACTGCGCCCGTGTTTGCCATTCCGCTACTGTTGCAGGTCTTGCAAAAACACTTGGAAGCGGCGCAATGACAAATCCGATTTACGACATCACTCACGACGTAGACTGTATTCTTCTTGTCGGCTCGAACCCGGAAGAAGCCCATCCGGTTGTAGGAATGCAGATTCGTCAGGCTGTAGAAAAGGGAACCCGGCTGATTGTAGTTGACCCTAGAAGTATCGGGCTTGCCTCTAAGGCTGACATTCACCTGAAGCTTCGACCGGGAACAAACGTTGCCTTTGCAAACGGCATGATGCACATAATGATTGAAGAAAATCTTGTTGATAAGGCATATATCGATGAGTTTACAGAAGGCTATGAGGAAATAAAAAAGCTTGTAGCAGATTATACTCCGGAAAAAGTCGGAGAAATCTGTCACATTGACCCGGATATGCTCCGTGAAGCTGCCCGTATGTACGCGACAGCAAAAAAAGCACCAATCATTTACTGTCTTGGAGTTACGGAACATTCAAGCGGAACTGAAGGTGTTATGAGCATGTCTAATATGGCCTTGCTCTGCGGAAAGCTTGGAAAGAGCGGCTGCGGCGTAAATCCTCTTCGCGGTCAGAATAATGTTCAGGGTGCCTGCGATATGGGAGCCCAGCCTACAGATTATCCGGGCTACCAGAAGGTTGATAACGACGAGGTTCGTGCCAAGTTTGAAAAAGCCTGGGGAGTAACTTTAAGCGCAAAACCTGGCTTAAAGGCTACAGAAGTTTTCCCTGCCGCAATCAAGGGCGATATTAAAGGCCTTTATATCTGCGGTGAAGACCCTGTTGTTTCTGATCCTGATACTCACCACATCATCAAAGCGCTTGAAAGCCTTGAATTCTTTGTAGTTCAGGACCTCTTTATGACAAAAACTGCTGAATATGCGGACGTAATTCTTCCTGCAATCAGCTACACAGAAAAGGAAGGAACCTTTACAAATACAGAACGCCGCGTTCAGAGAATCAGAAAGGCAGTTACTGTACCTGGCAATATGAGACCGGACACCGACATCCTGATTGATTTGATGAATGCGATGGGCTACAAGCAGCCTTATCTTACGCCTTCTCAGATTTTTGATGAGATGGCTTCGCTTACACCTAGCATGGCTGGAATTTCTTTTGAACGCCTTGATAACGGGGAAAGCCTGCAGTGGCCTTGTAAGGAAAAAGACAAGCCGGGAACTCCTATCATGCACGTTGGAAAACCTGTCCGCGGTCGAGCCCTCTTGTACCCGGCTGCCTACAAACCGGCTCAGGAGCTTCCAGACCAGGAATATCCTTACTTCTTAACTACTGGACGTATTTTGTACCAGTACAATGCGGCAGCCATGACAGCCCGCGCACCGGGACTTATGGAAATTGCAGGCGAAGGCTTTATTGAAGTGAACTACAAGGATGCGGAAAAGCTGGGCTTTAAAAACGGAGAAAAAATCCGTGTTACAAGCCGCCGCGGTTCAATTACTGCGACAGCCCGCGTTGGAAGAAAATGCTCTGAAGGCGAAACCTGGATGCCTTTCCACTTCCCGGATTCTCCTGCAAATATGCTTACAAATGCTGCCCTCGACGAATTTGCCCGCATTCCTGAATTCAAAGTCTGCGCCATACGTCTGGAGAAAATCTAGTGGAACTGGAAGAAGCCGTTTCTATACTTAAAAATGCACTTGCACCGCTTACAGAAACGGAACTTTGCCCGCTAACTCAAGCGCACGGACGCATTGCCGCAAGTGACCTGTATGCGCCGATAAACGTGCCGCCTTTTGCCAAGTCTGCCATGGACGGATATGCCGTAAGGGCTGCTGACGTAGCAGGAGCAAGCGGGGAGACCCCTGTGGAGTTGAAAGTTACAGGTCAGCTTTTTGCAGGGGATTGGCAGGAAAATGCGCCGGTGGAAGGTGCAGTCCGCGTGATGACAGGCTCACCCATTCCCGAAGGCTTTGACGCCGTCGTAATGCAGGAAGATACCGACTATGGAGAAAAAAAAGTTCTGATATATTCGCCAGTTCGTGCCGGACAGAATTACTGCGCCCTAGGTGAAGATATAAAAAAAGACTCCCTTGTTCTTAAAGCCGGGACTAAAATCGGGCGGGCTCACATCGGACTTCTTGCAAGCCTTGGAATTGCCGAAATCGAAGTCCGGCGTAAAGTAAAAGTTGCAATAATCACAACAGGATGTGAACTCCTTGAAGCTGGAAAAGCCCTCGCACCCGGAAAGATATATTCCAGTATTGCACCAATGCTTTCTTCTGCCGTTCTCCTTGCAGGACAGACTGTAATTGAAAATCATATTGTAAGTGATGATGAAAAAGCAATTTCTTCTGCAATCAAGAATGCCGCCAACACAGCAGACATCATAATCACAACAGGCGGCGTTTCCGTAGGAAAAAAAGATTTACTTCCCGCAGTTTTAGATTCCCTAACTGCTAAAAAGCTTTTCTCTCATGTAAAAATTCAGCCGGGCACCCCTACCCTCGTAAGCCTTCTGAATAAGAGACTGATTCTAAGCCTTTCAGGCAACCCTTACGCAGCTCTTGCTAACTTCGACATTTATTTTTATCACGCAATTGCTGTCCTTACAGGCTGCCCGGAACTCGCCCCTCAAACAAAAGATGCAGTCCTCAAAAGCCCTTATGAAAAAATCAATAAAATGCGTCGCCTTGTCCGCGCCCGATACCAGGATGGATATGTAAGTCTTCCGTCACAAAATCACGCGTCATCAGTTATCAGTAACCTGACAGAATGTAACTGCTATCTTGATGCCCCTGCCACAAGAAGGCTTTCCTTGAATGACAAAGTCCGGATTATAATGATTCCAGAATAAAGTTTTTCTTGCAGATGTAATCTAGCATGGTATAATTAACGCATGAAGAGTCTTTCAAAGCTTATTACAATCATTTTGAGTCTGGCAATTGCCGGATTTTTTATTTCATGTAAATCAAATTCTGATGACGAAGAATTCTATAGCATAAATATTGTAGCTCCTGTTGTTGATGGAGAACTTTCCGTTGATAAGAAAACAGCAAAACAAGGTGAAGAGGTAACAATTACGGCTACCCCTCGCGAAGGTTATGTCCTGAAAACACTAAGCGTGAAAGATTCAGCTTCAAATGATATTACAGTCACAAACCTTAAATTCCAGATGCCTGCAAGCAATGTAAACATAAGTGTAGAATTCGCAGCAAAGTCGTCTGCAAGCTATACAATAACTGTTTCAACTTGTGAAAATGGAACTGTTACAGCAGCAAAAGATTCCGCAACAGCCGGACAGTTTATTTCTTTGAACAATAAACCAGACGACGGCTATGAGCTTAGAGAATATATTATCAAAGATGCAAATGGTAATACGCTTCAGATTAATAAACTGTTTGGTCTTGTTTATTTTACGATGCCTGCAAGTGATGTAACAGTAAGTGCAAGCTTTACTGATTGTTATGTAAAAATTGCATATGGAATAAAGTATGGTACCATCACGGTAAATAAAACAGATCCAGAAGAAGGCGATATCATTACCATTAATATAGAACCTAAAACAGGTGCAACTTTAAAAACTATTACGGCAACAACAAAAGAAGGAACAGAAGTAACAGTAACATTAGCAGATGATAAAAAGAGTGGAACTTGTACAATGCCAAAATCAATTGTTACAATAACAGCAACTTTTGACGGCAGCTATATTCCGGGAAGCATCGTACTTTCAGATGAAACCATAATTCCGTATGAAGAAAATCTTAAACTTACTGAACAGCAAAAAGCCGATGCTGTTGCCATCATTTGTTACAATGGAACAGACATACTAGGTATTGGATTAAATGATAGCAAATTATTAAAGTGGACGGAAACAGAAGCTTTTGCCACCAATTATGGTACAAATCTTACTTCTCCATTTAATACAGACTGGAAAATACCAAATAAAAAAGAACTTTCAGCTGTCTTGAAAGCAAAAGACATCATAGATACATCACGAGAGCTTTGTAATCATTCAAAACTAGAAAAAGAATATTACTGGTCTTCAACTGCAGATGAATCAGACAGCAACAAAGCTTACTTTATTACTGGTGATGGATTAATAGATTCTAAACTAAAAACTGACAGCTGCAAAGCATTTGTAATACGAGATTTTACTCCGGCACCTTAGCCTAAAGCCACATCCAGAATCATCATCAGGGTAAAGCCCAGCATAAACATGATTGTTCCCCAGTTTGAATGTTCTCCTTCCGCCATTTCAGGAACGAGTTCTTCAATCACCACGAAAATCATTGCACCGGCGGCGAAACTCAAAAAATATGGAAGAACCGGGCTTATCAGCGAAGAAAGAAGAACCGTTATAAAGCCCGCAAGAGGCTCAACTATACCTGAAAGCACTCCATACCAGCAGGCTCTTCCCTTACTCAGTCCCTTTGAATGAAGGGGCATCGAAATAATTGCGCCTTCCGGGAACTCCTACCCTTGCAAGCCTTTTTGATGGAAAATTAATTTTAAGTCTTTCGGGTAACCCCTACGCTGCCCTGGCAAATTTTGATATTTACTTTTACCAGGCAATTTCAGTCCTGACTGCAAACCCTGAAAGTGAACCTGAAAAAAAGACTGCAATTCTGGCCTCCGACTATGAAAAAGTCAATAAAATGCGAAGGCTTGTGCGTGCAAAATATGAGGATGGAAAAGTCAGCCTCCCGGCAAATAATCACGTATCATCTGTAATAGGTAATATGACAGAGTGCAACTGCTACCTTGACCTACCCGCCCAAAGCCATATCAAAAAAGGCGACAAAGTTCAGCTTCTGATGATGAAAAAATAACCTAAAACCTATTGACAAAGTAGGTTATTAAAAGTAAAAATATGCGTATTATTACCTAGTAAATTAATAGGTTTTATCTCACACAGGAGTGTACGCATATGGCAAAATCTTTCGCAGAACTTGAAAAATCACATCCTTGCTTTGGAAGTCACGGTGCTACAACCGGACGTATTCACCTTCCTGTCTGCCCGGGCTGTAATATTGCCTGCAGATTTTGCGAACGCTCTATAAATACAACGGAAAACCGCCCGGGTGTTACTGGACGCGTTTTAAAGCCGGAAGAAGCAGTTGAAATTGTAGGAAAAGCTCTGGATATCAGTCCGGAAATAAGAGTCTGTGGAATTGCAGGTCCTGGAGACACACTTGCCAGCAACAATGCCTTTAAAACCTTCAGCCTTGTAGGCGAAAAATTCCCGAAGCTTATAAAATGTATGAGTACAAACGGTCTTTTGCTGAACGAACGTGCGGACGAAGTGATTGCGGCGGGAATAGACAGCCTTACAGTTACTGTAAATGCCGTAGATCCTAAAATTGAAGCCCAGCTGAATGACTATATCATCTGGCATGGAAAGAAAATTGAAGGCGAAGAAGGAGCAAAAATCCTGATTGAAAACCAGCTGGCAGGAATTAAAAAAATCTGCGAAGCTGGAATTACCGTAAAGGTGAACACAGTGCTTGTTCCGCGAATTAACGGCAATCATATAGAAGAAATTGCCAGAACAGTTGCGGAGCTTGGGGCAGATAAATACAACATCATCCCTCTTATTCCGAGCGCAAAGCTTAAGGACGAGCCGGCACCAAACTGTGCTGAAATTGAAGCAGCCAGAAGAGCGGCAAGTCAGTATATCGAGCTCTTTTTGCACTGTAATCACTGCCGCGCCGACGCAATCGGTGTGCCGGGAAAAAGTGAATTTGCAAACAAGGTTTATGCAAATTTCCGCAGCGTAAACGTTGAGGAGCACTTCTCTCATGGCTGATAAAGAAAAGACAGTCGAAAGTTCTCCGTCAAAATACCGCGTCGCCGTCGCCAGCACTGACGGCGAAAGCGTAAATATTCACTACGGAAAATCAAATCTCTTCTATATATATTACGTTGATGACGAAACAGGCTATGATCTTGTTGAAAAACGCAGCGTGACTCCTGTCTGCCAGGACGGAAGCCATGTAAAATCTGATATGGAAGAAAGCGTAAAACAATTCAAAGACTGTAAATATGTGGTTGCCAGCCGTATTGGAGCCGGCGCTCTACAAGCCCTCACCTCTTCTGGTATTATCAGCATGGAATTACCCGGCAGCATCGACGATGCAATTCTTAAAGTATGGAAGTATAACCGGGTTCAGGGGCTCTTCTCTAATCTGCAGTCAGAATAAAAATTTAAAATATTTTTAATAACCTATTGACATAGTAGGTTTATATCTTTATATTACTATTACCTACTAATCGAGTAGGTTTAATTAAAGCAAACTAAATTATAAGAGCATAAGTTTCTTAGAGGAAGGCTACGATGGCAGAAATCAGACAGATTGCAATTTATGGAAAGGGCGGAATCGGAAAATCTACGACTACGCAGAATTTGACAGCAGGACTTGTTGAGCACGGAAAAAAAGTCATGGTTGTAGGATGTGACCCTAAAGCTGACTCTACCCGTCTGCTTCTTGGCGGCCTTGCACAGAAAACTGTACTTGATACAATCCGCGACGAAGGTGAAAACGTTGAACTTGACCGCATCATGAGAACAGGCTTTGGCGGAACCCGCTGTGTTGAATCGGGCGGACCAGAACCAGGAGTTGGTTGTGCAGGCCGCGGTATCATCACTTCTATCAGCATGCTTGAAAACCTTGGCGCCTACACTGACGACCTGGACTTTGTTTTCTACGACGTTCTTGGTGACGTAGTTTGTGGTGGTTTTGCTATGCCAATCCGCGAAGGTAAAGCTAAGGAAATCTATATTGTAGCTTCTGGCGAAATGATGGCTTTGTATGCGGCAAACAACATTGCAAAGGGTATCAGCCGCTACGCTAAGGCAGGCGGTGTTCGTCTTGGTGGTATTATCTGTAACAGCCGTAACGTTGACCGTGAGCTTGACCTGCTCCGCGCATTTGCAAAGGAACTTGGAACTCAGCTTTTGTATTTTGTTCCACGCGACAACATCGTTCAGCGCGCAGAAATCAACAGAAAGACTGTAATTGAATATAAGCCGGATTCAGCACAGGCTCAGGAATACAGAAACCTTGCAGAGGCAGTAATCAATAACCAGACTTTCACAATTCCAACTCCTATGACTCAGGAACGCCTTGAGCAGATTCTTCTTGAGTACGGTTTGATGGACGCTCTGGAAGACGATTACAAAATCTAATTATAAAAAGCAGGAGGGAGAAGTCTCTCCCTTCGCGCCAGCCAGCTCCGCTGTCTCGCGCTACCCTCTCTCCTAGGGGCTTAGCAGCCCCTAAAACCCCGCAAAAAAATGTTCTATTTTATCCCTGCTCTACCTTTTTGATTTCGTCTTTTGACGCGCTTTTTAGAGAATATGTGTCAAATGCGGGGTCTTTGGGAAGCTGAATATCTATGCGGGTCTTCTTTGCAAGCCGTACTTTTCCGCTAGTCATCTTGATTTCATACACATGTCCACCCTTATTACGCTCGTCGTTCACAAAATGCAGGTGCCAGCCAGCCGCATTTATACCGTCCATATAGTCAGGGTAATAAACTCCCACAAGGCTTCCTGTAATGTTCGAGAATTCAAAAGAAGTCTGCGTAATATCAAGCATATCTTTGAGCGTTACATGATGCGCACGGTATGGTAATTCCGAGCGGGCATAGATTTTTTCAAAAGTGCCGTGTACCTGTATGACATGCATACTGTTCAGCCCAAAATCTTCTTCTATGCGATTGTTCAGTTCAGCTTTAAGGCTTTCCATAGTATAATCGCCGGAAAGCTCGAATTCCCGGCAATTGTCCATGTATGCTACGGAGGCAAAGGGCACTCCCCGCTCGTCGCCCGCTTCTGTAACCCTTCCATCATCCATCGCACGATAGCATTTTCCATCAATTACTATCATCTCGCCATTCACATCTTCAAACGTGCCGAGCCCTGTTTCGCCATGCTGAATTAGCCCGCCAACCGTCATCACTGCGCGCGTATATCCAAGAGCCAGTGATTGCAATGTAGAAACCTGAAACATCCTTGCGTCCATTCTTTTCCTCCATGTTATTTTCAGGAATAATGTGATTGAGATTACAAGAAAAATTATAACATAGTATTATCTTTTCACAAATAAAAATTGCCAATTCTAAAAACTAGCTTTATAATTTTACACACCTGACCGCAAGTGCTGCAACAGCCATCGCAGACACAACCGTTACGCTTACCGTAAGGCAGGGTGATAGACTGACTGGCATTCTAATCTATTTATTCCCACCACAAGGAGGACGCCCCAGACAGCAGGCGCCCTCCTTTTATTAACACTATACATAACAACCAGCCCCCCCCTAGACAAATAACTATATTCTCTATAATATGACGACATTCTAAACAAACTCATGGAGAAAACTATGAAAATTTTAAAAGCATTTGGAATGGCATTAATGCTTATTTTCGCTTCTTGTAGTTCTACTCAAGTTATTAATCCAGGTAACGTTTCATCAGATGAATTGTCTGTTTTAACGGCATCAGATTATTCAATTTGTATTGATGCAGTTGATGGAACAGAATTACCAGTAAACACTCATTCTGTAACAGTAGCACCTGGAGAACATGAAGTTACTTTTTCTTATCACAACGTTGGCGGAACAAATTCAATTGTTACTTTGATGAATATAAGTGCTACTTTTGTTAATCAGCCAACAACACAGAAAGTAACAATTCTTCCTAAAAGAAAATACGGTATCAGGTACAGCATCAACGTAATTTCTAACGAAGTAAAATACACTCTTGTTCCAGAGCCTTCAAGCAAGGAAGATTACCTCGTAAATTCTTCTATGTACCATATGAAAGAAGTAAAACGTCCAGAAGGATACAAACCTTCTCTCGACATTTATGATGAGTTACCAACTGAAAAGAATTTTGAAATTCTCGGGTTTGTAAAATACACTTTGAACACACATGGAGCTCGTATCAAAAAAGTTTCTATTGAAGAAATGGTATATCTTCTTGAAGAAGCAATGAAAGCAAATAATGTAACCTTTGATGCAATTGGTTACAAGACAATGCAAACAGGAGCTTCCCCTATGTGGCACGTTACTCTTGAGGCTCTTGCCCTTAAATATACAGAATAACCCTACTCGTCCGGCGAATTTTACTTTTAGCGGCTGTAGAGACGGCCGTATTCGCCGGCACTCATACCGTTCATTTCGCGGAAGGACTTCATGAAGTGTTTTACGTCCTTAAAGCCGCACTTTTCTGCAACTTCATAAACCTTATAGGTGCCTTTTTCCAGTAAATGCTTGGCCTGCTCCATTCGGAAGCGCTTGAGGTAATCATTAAAATTAACGCCCATCTGTTCCTTGAACTTTTCGCTGAACCAGGTGTAATTCATGCTGACAAAGTTTGCAACTGTTGCCATTGTGATATCCTGGCTGAAATGATCTTTAATATACTTGAGGGCGGTTGTAATATAGGAATATTTTCCCTGCTGGTTTTTCAAAAGCTGAAGAAGATAGAGAATGTATTCCAGAACATATTTTTTCCATTCTTCAAGGGAAGAAACTGCCGAAATATTTTCTATCATCAGGCTCTTCGAATAAAGATAAGTTTCTCCGGTTGTGAATTTCGGGTAGCGGGAAAAAAGTCCTGTTGTAATTTTGTAATAGGCATAATACAAAAACTCATCAGGGTAGTCTGTTTCAATTGAATCAAACTTCAAAAATTTCTGCACGGCCTTACGAACTTCATCTTCATTCAAAAGATCAAGGTTTGCAATAATTTTATCATAAATAACATCGTAATCTGTAAAATCCGGATGGCCACGGTCTTCGGAATATCTGAAAACACCCTTCTGCTCTGGAACAAAGAATTTTGTAAGCAGAGCGCAGAAAGACTGGTGATGGAGAGGACGCAAATCTGAAACGCTTGTAGAAAGCAGGCTTACTCCAAGGGCACAGTTTGCAAGAGAGGGATGCGAAATTACTTTTTCAAGCAAATCTTTTGAAACAATAAAGCTGATAAAACCTTTTTTCTGCTCAATTACGTAATGTGTAATTCCGTCCAGAAAATCCGGTTTCATGCAGTTACAGCCCGCAGAACAGATTGAAACGCAGTACATTCCCTTTTTAGCAAATTCTGCAATATCCTGGGCAATATCTTCAGAAAGATGACCTTCCTTTATGAAAGAGCGGAATTTCTGTTCGTTTTTCTGTTTAATATCGCGGCGGATTCCAGAAAGAGCCTTATCCACTACTCTTAAAAGCTCCTGAGAGTCTACAGGCTTGAGGATATAAGAACTGGCTCCGTTTTCAATTGCCGCTTTGGCATAAGAAAAATCATCAAAACCAGAAAGAACTATAATGGCTGGCTTTCTTTCAAGCTTAGAAACCTTTGACATAAGCTCAACTCCGTCCATTACCGGCATGCGGATATCTGTGAGCATTACGTCCGGAAAGTGAGTGTTACAAATTTCCAGGGCCTCAAGGCCGTTTTTTGCCTCAAAAAATTCAACATCGTTTTCGTAGGCATCGGAAAGAAACTTCAGGATTCCAGCGCGGATAAGTTTTTCATCATCAACTATAAGAAATTTTGTCATTTTATTTCCCCCTCAAGTAACAGCGGAACACGAACTATTGTTCCCTTGCCCAGCTCAGACTGAATATCCAGTTTGAATTCAGGCCCGTAAAAGAGCGAAAGCCGCTGCTGTATGTTTTTTATACCAATACTTCCCGTTGAATCCCTTTCATATTTTTCATCTGCAAGATACAAACGGATTTCTTCAAGTTTTTCCTGAGTCATTCCCGCTCCGTAATCCCGGACACAGAGCCAGACCTTGTGATTTTCTTCTTCAAGCTGAGTATACACACAGATTTTTGAATCCTGAGCCAGAGGTTCAATTCCGTGAATAAAAGAATTTTCAACAAAAGGCTGAACAATCATCTTTGGAATTTTCATTTCCTTCAGATAATCCGGGATATTGAATTCGAGCGTAATTTCGTAATCGTTGCGCAGATTAAGGATGTAAACATAAGACTGAATGTATTCCATTTCCTGTTCCAGCGTAACGGTATGAATTCGCCAGCGGAGGCAGTAACGCATCATTTTTCCGAGCATGAGGATGCTTTTTGAAATATCATCGTTATCTGCCAGAACTGCCTGCATGTGAATTGTTTCCAGAACATTGTAAAGGAAGTGGGCATTAATCTGATTCTGCATAGCCTTCATTTCGGTATCGGCAATAAGCTGCTGCTCTGTCTTAATTTGCGAAATCTGATTTGTAAGCTGGCGGGTCATAGCATTAAAGGCCTGCTGAGCTTCGCGGACTTCGTTGCTGCCGTCAACAGGAATCTGAACTGAAAGGTCGCCTTTATTAACCTTCTGCATTCCTTCCATCACAGAATAAACGCCGCTAAAAAGACGATAGGCTGTGTAGCGGACAACAATGAAGAATCCCACTGTAATGAGAAGCATAATCAGAATGACAAAAAACATAAGAAGCTGGGAATCGTCGGCCATAGCAAGTTCGCAGGAATGAGCAATTACGATACCGAGCTTTGGAACATAACGCCAGGCAACAACACTTTTTTTGCCATTAATCGACATGGTAAAAGTGTCGCGGGGATTTGCAAAAGCAAAATTTCCGATTGTATCAATTTCGGACTGAAGCAGGGAATTATCTGAATAACCCTGACAGTCGCAATAAATCTGAGAATAGTGTCTTCCCTCTTCTGTTTCAGAAACCTGAATTACAAAATCGTGCTGGTGAGATTCCTGTTTGCGCTGTAAAAATGGGAAAAAGTTTTCCATGCGCATTGCAAGCTGAATCCAGCCGACAGGACGCCTTCCATATGTAACTTCACGGGTAAGGCAGACAGATGGATTGTACTGAGCTTCAAGATAAGAAAGATAAGAGGCCCTGTAATTGAATTCCCATTCAGAAAGAGAGGCAAGATCTTCGCGATCAGAATGAAGGAATACAGGAAAGCGTTCTGGAACAAGATTACTGTTTGCAAAAACCCGGATTGAATAAATCATAGGTTCAACAGAAAGGATGCGTTCAAGAGTAAGAGTTTCGTCTTTAATTGTGCGGATGATTTCACTTTCATCACGGTTTTCTGGAGTAGTAATAAAAAGCAGAAGTTCTCCGTTTGCGCGAATCATTTTGTCTATAAGTTCAAGAGACTGAATATTTTCGTTGATTTTCTCTTCATTCATGCGAACTTCAAGACTGCACAAGGCTTCGAGACCGTTAATCATATGTCGGTAAATCCAGGCAATGGTTACGCCAAACAAAAGCAGAAGAGGAGCAAGTACGATACCGGAAAATGCCAGAACAACCTTGCGCGAAAAACGCAGTTTATTACCTTTCATCTTATGTTCTAATTTTACTCTGCCAATAGAAGGGTGTAAACAAAATAAATCTGCATTACATAAAAGACTCCCCGTGAACCGAAAATTTGACACCCATATAAGAATGCTCTTTTAGAAACTTCTATGATAGACTCAAAAGAAAAACTGGCGGCTGTAATTGCCGTCTTACACAGGAGATATGATTTTATGACATTCTCAGAAACAATTTGCCGCGCTGCGGAAGAAGGTGCGGTGCTTCTTAAAAACGAAGAATGCCTTCTTCCTTTCACAAGTCAGGACAATGTGGCAGTTTTTGGCCGCTGTCAGAAGGACTGGTATCGTTCGGGAACTGGCTCAGGCGGTTCCGTACATGTAAGTTATACTACAACCCTGATCGACTCACTTCTGGAACTTTCGCTTTCTGACGGTTCAATGCCTCACATAGATGTAATGCTTGCAAAAACCTACAGCAACTGGATTCAGGAGAATCCTTATGATAACGGTGGCGGAGCCTGGGGTGCTGAGCCCTGGTGCCAGAAGGAAATGCCACTTTCAAAAGAACTTCTTGAAGAAACCGGCGCAAACAATTCAAAGGCAGTCTATGTAATCGGACGTACGGCTGGCGAAGACAAGGACAACATGGCTGAAAAAGGCAGCTGGTACTTGAATGATGATGAAAAAGCTGCCCTCAAAGCTATCTGCGGAACTTTTGAAGATGTCTGCGTGGTTTTGAATGTTTCCAACATCATTGATATGAGCTGGATTAACTCGCCGGAGTTTAAGGGCCACATAAAGGCTGTGCTTATAGCCTGGCAGGGGGGACAGGAAGGCGGAAGGGCGGCTGCAAGAGTCTTGTGCGGTCTTGCCAATCCAAGCGGAAAACTCAGTGATACAATCGCTATGTCCATTGATGACTACCCTTCTACAAATCATTTTGGAAGTAAAGGAGATATTTTCTACAAGGAAGATATCTATGTGGGTTACCGATATTTCTCGACCTTCGCACCTGAGCGGATCCTCTTTCCGTTCGGATTTGGTCTGAGCTACACAAGTTTTAATACATCAATAAAAAAATCTGAATTTAAAAATGGAAAAATTACCGTTCAGGTGGAAGTAAAAAACAGCGGAAACTTTGCAGGAAAAGAAGTCCTACAGGCTTATATTTCGGCTCCTCAGAGAAAGCTGGGAAAGCCTGCCAGAGTTCTTGCTGATTTTAAGAAAAGTTCAGAATTAAAAGCTGGTGAAAGCCAGACCTTAGAGCTTTCTTTTTCCCTCTCTGACTTTGCAAGCTATGATGATTCAGGACTAACCGGATATCAATTTGCCTGGGTATTGGAAGAAGGCCTTTACAGGGTCTTTGTGGGAAGCGACAGCCTAAGTGCAACGGAAGTTTTCTTTGACGGGAAAAGCGGTATCAACCTTTCTAAGACTGAGGTCGTTGAACAGTGCAGGCAGGCACTTGCGCCCGAAAGTGATTTTATGAGACTTCATCCTATAGCTTGTGCTGACGGAACTTTTGTTGCAAAAGAAGAAAAGGTTCCTAAAATGAAGGTTGACCTGGCAGAAAGAATTAAGGCAGGTCTTCCTGAAGAATATCCTTTTACAGGAGACTGGGGAATACGCTTTTCTGATGTCCTTTCTGATAATTCTAAGCTTGATGCTTTTATTGCACAGCTTGATGACAAGGAACTTGCGGCAATGGTTCGCGGCGAAGGTATGATGAGTCAGAAGGTAACGGTTGGCATTGCAGCTGCTTACGGTGGAATTACCCAAAGCCTTAGGAATTTTGGAATTCCTGCTGCCGGCTGTTCTGATGGTCCAAGCGGAATCCGTCTGGATACTGGAAAAGAAGCAAACCTCATGCCGATTGGTACCCTGCTCGCCTGTACATGGAACCCTAATATAATAGAAGATTTATACACTTTTGAAGGAAAGGAACTGGTTCAGTATGAAATTGACAGCCTGCTGGGACCTGGCGCAAATATTCACCGTTCCCCATTAAATGGACGAAACTTTGAATATTATTCGGAAGATCCTCTTCTTTCAGGAATGATTGCAAAAGCAGCTCTGCGCGGCTTGAATATAGGCGGAGCAAGCGGAACAATCAAGCATTTTGCGGCAAATAATCAGGAAACCTGGCGGCGTACAAGCAATTCTATAGTTTCTGAACGAGCCCTTCGCGAAATCTATCTTAAGCCTTTTGAAATTGCAGTAAAGAGCGGCGAAGTAAAATCGCTGATGACCAGCTACAATGCTATTAACGGGCACTGGACTGCAAGCAATTATGATCTGGTAACCACGATTTTACGAAGGGAATGGAAGTACCAGGGGCTTGTTATGACTGACTGGTGGGCAACCATGAATGACTGTGTAAAAGGCGGAAGTGAAAGCATTAAAAACACAGCCAGCATGATTCGTTCTGGTAATGATGTTTACATGGTTGTAGACAACGACGGCGCTGAAAAAAATATGTATGAGGACAATACGCTTGAGGCTTTGAAAAATGGAAGTCTTACCCGTGCTGAACTTCATGCGGCAGCAAAAAATATCCTGAACTTTATTATGATTTCTCCGGTCGCAAAACGGCCTCTTCGTCCGCTGAAAATCTTTAAGTCTTTCCAGTCGGTATTAAAAGAGCAGCCTTCTGATGCTCTTTTAGTTGATGAGGGCAAGGACTTTCTACCGGAAGGCGAAAGCTTCTATCTGAATGCCCAGCATGATGCTATGTACAATATAAGCGGCACTTACAGCAAGGAAGGCGATGATCTTTCTCAGTCGGTAACGAACATTCTGATTGACGGAAGCCCGGCTGCCTCTCTTGAATGCAGAAGCACTGCAGGTATAGAAACGACTGTAAACGCTGCTCAGGTTAAGCTTGAAAAAGGCTTCTATAAAATTACCCTTGAGCACACAAAGCCTGGAATTACGGTAAAAAAACTGAATATTTCAAGCCAAGTAATTACCCCTGTTTCGCTGGGAGTTATTTCGGTTTAGAAAAAGATTAGTTAGAAGGTAAAAGAAGGGCGGCACTTAAAAGTGCCGCCCGATTTTTTTTAGGAGAGTTTTATATGGTTAACTATTCTGTGATGTCAGAAATTTTAAAGTCTGAAATAGTAATTGTTGAAGCATCCCCAGGGAAAGAGAATACACAATTGAATGCATTCTGATTTGCAGTTGGTGTGATTTCAGCTGTAAGAACCTTATCAACACCTGCTTCATAAGTAAATTGTTTTGCTAACTCTTTTCCTCCTGCTTCATCTTTAAAGATACAATTATTAAGAGTAGCTGTTGAATTTACAGTAACACTAATGAAATATGTTCTTCCTGCTTCAAAAATATCTCCAGAACTTGATTTTACATCAAGGAAAAGTTGACATGACCATTCGCCCCAGGTGGTATCGGCTGGTTTATTTAAAGTTACAGTGTTATCAGCAATTGTTACTATATCACCAGTCTGTTTTACATTATTTTCTCCATCATGAGAAACATCTGCATATCTATTAAGATTTACAGATGATACAAGATTTACCAATTCACCAATTACTGTAAGAGAAGCTGTAGCTGTAAAATCTTTACCATCAACAGTGTATTTTGCAGTAACTGTAAGATCTCCTGCTTTTGTTCCAACAGTAAGAAGACCTTCCTCTGAAATGCTTGAACCTTCTGCTGCATCACCAGAAAGAGAATATATTACTCCGCTTGTAAGAGTAACAAGATTTGAATCTTTTACTGTGAACTGCTGTTTTCCACTCTGGAGAATATTTGCACTATCAGGTGAAATTGTGATTCCTGTTACAGGGATATTTGCAGGATCTGATTCTGCTGCTACATAAAGTTCTTTTACAACTGTAGTACCAGTTCCGTAAATAACAAGACCAATTTCATGAGCAACTTCTTTTGTATTAGCATAAGTTTCTGAATCTACAGGAGCGTAATATGTTCTTGTTCCGTCTGTATTATCAACCCAGTTGTCTTTTACAGAAAGCTGTCCAATACTTGTATCTGATGGATGACAAACTTTTACGTTAACTCCTGAACCTTCAAGATTGTAGTCAGAAAGATCAAGTGTGAATACAATCCATTTATACTTAGAAATAAGTCCGTCTGCAAAACCTGTAAATGCTGCAACCGAACCATTATCACTTCCACCCCACATGTTAGCAGCGGATATAAGTGTAAGTGTACCATCCTGATTTGGTGTTATTGTAGATCCACACCCCCATTCAGCTGCATTAATGCCAAATTTTTCTGCATCAGCATCTGTAGTTACAAAGTATTTTTTGTAATAAGCGCTCAAATCTGGTGCTTCAAAATCAGTTGAATCATCTACTGGAAATGGGTCTGGTTTATTTTCATCAACCGGCTTTGTATTATCCTCTCCAGAATCATCTTTGTCTTTATCTGGATCTGGATCTGTTATGCCAGGTTCGTTGGTACCAGGGTTGTTTGTACCAGGGTTAGTTGGCTGCTGGTTTTTGTTCTCATCTCCCGATGGAACAGTCTGTGCAGGTGTGTCATCATCCCCTACATCGTTTGCGCATGAAACGAAAAGTGAACTTGTCAGCAGGAAGAAGCTGCTGGCAAGAACTACAAAATTTTTTGTGAGTTTTTTCATAATTTTTGCTCCTAAGATTTTTTTTAGAATAATCTTATTCTCACTCTACTTAGAGAAAATTGATAGTCAGTCAGTTTTCTCTAAGGTTGTGATTTTTCGGGTCAGAAGCAAAAATTTGACACCTTATTCAATTTCCTGAATGTTAAGGCTTTCGATATTTGCCTTAGAAGCAGTGGCATTAAGTGTATAAACTACAGTAAGCTCATATCTCTTATCGCTTCCAAGAGGCTGTAATTTGAAAACTAAAGTGTGCTGACCAAGAGCATTCTCATTAGCAAAGTTTCCATTAGCTGGAACCCAAGTTACGCTATTTGCTCCAACTACATTCATGTCACCAGGCCAGTATGTATGCGAAGGAACTCCATCTGTAACAAAATCAGCATTTCCACCAATAGCAGAATCAAGATTAAGTGCATATTCATCTTTTGCCCAGGTAACAATTACAGAATACTGATCATTTACGCGGTGAAGTACTTCAACTTCCCAAGTATCAATTATTTTTGCTGCAAAGAAAGCTTTTTCGGCTTCATTAAGAGCTTCCATAGCTGCATTTACATCATCAACAGATTCAGAAGAAGTCAAGGCCTCTCTGGAAGTTGCAATTGCCAGCTTAAGAGCATCAAGAGCCCCTTCCTGATATTTTTCTGCATCAGCCTTATCTGCAAGGACTGTAATTTCATCAATTTGTTTCTGAAGCTTTGCTCGTGCCTTAATTACAGGATCAACTTTTGAAACCTTTACATTTTCAATTTCTGCCTCAAACTCATCAGCATTAGTCTGTCCGTTTAAAGTGAAAGGAACTTCAAACTCGTATTCATCTTCCCCTTTTACAAGAGTAAAATAGAGAGTATGACTTCCATTATGAAGAGAAGGTTCATGGAATGCCGGTTCAAGAGAGATGTATTCAGAAGTACTTTCAAAGTTACCAGGCCAGTAAGTATGAGATTCTACATCATCTATTTTAAAAGCCTTAAATGAATGATTTCCATCTTCATCAATAACAGCATCAGCTGCATTTTCCAACTTATAGGCTTCATCCATCCAGATAATTTTTACAGTAGACTGATCATCTGTTCGGCGGGTCACTTCTACATTCCACATTCTGATTTTCTTTGCAGCCTTGATTGTCTTAATTGCTTCAGAAAGACTGGAAGTTTCTTCTGTAATTTCTTTTACAGTGACACTAGGACTTGAAGCCTTACTCTTTGCTTCTGTAAGAACATTTGTAAATTCTGCAATAGCAGCAGCTTCATAATAAACATTATCTGTGTCTTTTATTGCATCTAGTTCTGTGGCAATGTCCTCTGCTTTAGAAATAAGGTCCATAAAATCTGGTAATACCTCTTCTACTGTAGGCTTATTAAGATGAATATCAATAAACAAAGGAGTAATTGCTTCATTATTTGGAGCAGCAGCAGAAAGGTCGTAGGCAAAGGTGAAATCCCATTTTTCTATTGTACCCTTGTTATCGTGAAGAAGACGGAAGGTCAATACGTGGAATCCTTTAGCAAACACTTCTTCACTGAAGGCAGGTGCCCAGATTACTGTTTTTTCATCTTCAATTACCTTATTTGCATCTTGAGGCCAGTAAATATGAGCTGCAACATCATCAATAATAAAGGAATCATAATTTTCAATGGAAGAAAGACTAATGGCATCCTGATCATTTTCCCAAATGATTTTTACCCGTGACTGATCCACATCATCTGCACGTTCAAAAGATAATGACCAGGATGGCAGATTCTTTTTAGTGATTAACTCTAAAAGGAGTGAAGCTAAAGTAATGCGTTCCGTTTTAAGAACTTCCTTTTCTACTTCATCAGCATCAAGCAAACCTTGAGCAAGAGCAATTTCTTCTTTCAATTCGGCAACAGCCCCTGCAGAATAATCGCCCACATCATCACCTTCAACAGCTCTTTCTGCAATAAGCTGGGCACAATCAACAAGAGCAGACAGGTCATCATAAGCAGCAACCAGTTCCGTATCAGTTATATCAGGACTTCCAAGAATCGGCTGATTTGGATTTACAGGAATAATAGGAATTGAATTGTCTCCAGAATCTTCCGGATTTTCAGCATGGACAGGAGTAGTTGATGCGGGAGAATCAGGTGAATCTGAATCAAAATTACATCCAGCCAAACCAAACACAAGCATTGTACATGCTAACATTAAGTTTCTAACTTTTTTCATAGTATCCTCCACACTATCATTTTCACACGTGACGGCCCTTTTTTGTAGGCCGTCATTTTTCAGAAAGGTGGGGATTTTTTGTGTGTTTTTTACGGTTTAGTCTGAATAATTAAGATAAGCCTTTCCAATACTTGTAAGAGTTCCATTTGAACCTTTTGCAGTAAAAATTGAATTATAAGGAATTGCCGAAACTGAGCCATGGCTCATAAACCATGCATAGCGTGCAACTCCCTCATAGCCGTCCATGAAGGCGACTTTCGTAGCCATTGAGCTGGTCTGGGCTGACATGCTTTCATTCTGGCCACCGTTGTTGTATTCCCAGGCACAGAATTCTGTAAGCCAGATTTTTTTGTTATAGGCAGAAGCACCGTTATAGTACTCTTTAAGGTAACCTTCCTGGGCTCCCGGCCAGTTCATATAGCAGTGAAGGCAGAAATAATCATAGCGAGGCTCACGGCCGTAAAGTTTTTTGAATTCGCTGATAAAAGCATCCATCCAGGCTTTTGGAGTGGCATAAACTTGTCCATCAGAAAGAGTTTCGCCGGAATACTGAAGGGCTGGTCCCACAAGTTCAAGGTTAAACTCGTCGGCAAGGTCTTCAAGATTTCTCCAGTCAGCCGCGGCATCAGCAGGAGTAATTCCAGACCCTCCTACACCAGCTCCCAGGTTTGGTTCGTTATAACCCAAAAGATATTTACAATCCGGGTGCTTTGTATAATATTCGCGAAGCTCGCTAAGACTCTGGGTACTCGAGAGTCCCCACTGCATAGGAATAAATTCAATTCCGTATTTCTGGAAAAGGGCATCTTCTGCGGCAGAGGGATGAGTTGCCCAGTTATAAACCCAGCTGACATCTGAATTTGAAAGCACTTTGATTTCTGCTTCGTTCAGACTGTTGTAGCTGAGTCCACGTTTCCCGTTTGGGTCAGAAGAAGCAGGAGAACCTGATTTCTCTTCACTTTCCGGCGAAAAGAAATTGCAGGAAAATAGAAAAAGCGAAAAAAATACTGAAAATACTATTACAAAAATGCGTTTAATATTCATATGTTTTTCCTAGTTATACTGTGGAATGATTTCATTTCCTTTTGCATCATAAAAAGATACGTTTTTCAGAGTGATTGTTGTTCCTGGGTCGCTTAAATCGCGCACGCCGCCAATAACAAAAAGATTTGTTGCACGAGCAGAGGCCTTTTTTACAGGTACTGAATAAGACATGAATTCCATAGGGATATCAAGTTCATTCTTATTGTTATTATCAATATTAAAATAAACTGTTCCGTAAGTTGAAGCCTTTGCATCAAAACGTACTTCCGCTACTTTTGAAAGATCAAAGGTACCGCCGTTATCTTTGCCATTATCATAAGAGCCGAATGCCCCGCCCCACCAGCCGACACTTCCAACTGTAATTGTTCCGCTTGCGTAATCAAGTGAAAAAGTCATGTCGTGGTCGTTCCATTCATCCTGCCAGATTTGAACTCCGCAGCCGCCAAAACTTTTAAAAAGTTTTGCATTTTCTACACCTTTTTCTGACGGCTTATAAGTAATTTTGTTTACCTTTGCAGAAAGAGTTCCGGCTGCCAGAAGAGCGGTAAAAAATAAAGTTGTGATTTTTTTAATTAGTGAAAGTTTCATATTTATCCTCCTGAAGAATCTTTATTTCAGCAAAAAGCTGACTATTTTTACTGATTTTGCGTTTCCAAGACTTTTAAGCTGGAGAATATGCTCCCCTTCTTCAAGCTGAATATTAAAACTAGCCTCAGTCCATTTTTTTGCAGGGACTAAAACCGAATGAAGTATTTCTTTTCCATCTGCATTTACAAAAAACTGCTGTTCCTTATCTGTCTGATAGCGAAGAGTAAGTTTATATGTTTTAGACTCCTCTATACGAAGCTGATAGTCTGCAAAACGTCGGGAAGTAAAATCGCCGATTTCAAGAGGAATTGTCTTTTCCGTTTTTTTGTCTGTGTTTACGGCAATGCCAAGCGGCGTATTAAAACGCACGCCATCTTCACCTTTTTCCCCTACGGTCGTGTTGTAATTGCTGGAAGAAACATAGCAGTAGGCAGGAATTCTTTCCCCCGCAGTAAACCAGCGGCTTTTATCAAGACGGCTCTGCTGAAGATAGATTTTTCCAAGCTCTGTAAGAGAACCGTCTACCCCTTTTGCAAGGAAAATAGAATTAAAAGGAACTTTTGAAACCTCTGCGTGACTCATAAACCAGGCATAACCTGCAACATTTGGATTTGCTTCCAGAGCTTCTACTTTCTGTGTCATAGAAGAAATCTGTCCTTCCAGGCTTTTGTGGGGAGTCTGATTCTGGTCTGAATCCCAGGCACAAAATTCTGTCAGTAATACTGGCTTTTTAAAATAGTCTGAATAAAAATTACAGAACCAGGTTACCGCACTCGGATAGTCCATATAGCTGTGAAGAGCTAAATAATCAAAGCGAGGTTCGCGGCCGTAAAGAGTTTTGAATTCAGAAATCCAGGCATTCATCCATTCTTCTGGAGCACCATAGATTTTTCCGTCTCCTGTAAGTGGTTCAAAGCCCCAGGTAAGGGCCGGAGAAACCAAGGCAACCTTGTATTTTTCTGCAAGATTTTCAAGGCGAAGCCATAAAACTGCAGCTTCCCCCGGAGTAAGGTCGCAGCCACCATAATTGTTTTTCATCATTGGCTCATTAAAGCCAAGAAGAAATTCTGCTTCTGGATGGCTGGCAAGATAGGCTTCTGCCCGGGAATACATATCTTCAAAGTCTTTACCGGCACCCCAGATCATGGGCATAAAAGAAAAGTCTTCTCCGCCAATATCCGGGTTTTCTTCTGAAGCTGCCCAGTTATAACCCCAGCTAACCTGACTCTTTTTTAACTGAGAAAGTTCTGCTGAATTAAGGTCGTTATAACAAAGTCCTCGTTTTGTCTTTAGCGTCTGCCCCTGCACTGCCATAAAGCAGGAAAGGAAGGCCGATACAACAATTATTTTTTTAATATATAGTTTCTTTTTCATAACTTGAGTATAAAACAGGTTGAGAAAAAGGATAGTGAGCCAAAGTTTAGAAAGGTGTGGGATTTTCGGGAAAGAAAAAGCACCGTCTGAGTAAAGGAGGAATCTCAGACGGTGCGGTAAAAAAAGGGATTCTTAATTTATTGTATTTTTAATTAATATACATTAAACGGAATATCTGTAACCTGCTTTCCATCTGCGTCATAGAAGGCAATATTATTTACAGTTACTGTATAGCCTTTTGAAGGTATAGAAAGATTGAAATAGAAAAGAATTTCAACATCATCAGAACCTGAAGAGATTGTATAAGATTTTCTTTCAAACTCTGTAGAAAGAGCTACACCATCTGCATGCTTTACTTCACCACCAGAAATGTAAGATGCAAATGTCATAGTTCCACCAGCCTTGCTAGCCTTAACATCAAACTCAATCTTTTTTATTTTTGAACAGTCATAAGAACCGATAACAGCTGCACCAGTTTCATCATAACCACCAAATACAGGGAACATAACAGCAGGACTTGCAGCTTCTGCAGTAATTGTTCCTGCATCTAAGTCAATTACAGGAGCCTGTCCCCAGCCTTCAGATGGTCCCCAAACCTGAATTCCAACAAATGGCGCATAACCAGCCCAGAATTTCTGAGAAGTTGCTCCTCCGTCAGGATTATCAATATTGCCACCAGTCCCCTGTTTCGGAGGTTCTTTATATCCCTGTTCAAGGCGAGTAGCTGCTTTAGAACCGTCGTTACTTTCAGCTTCCATTGAGCAGGCAACGAAAGCTAATGCGCTAAGAGCAATAAGTGCCCCTGTCATCAATTTTTTAACGATTTTCATAGTTTTTTTACTCCTGTGTAAGCAGGCTCTTAAGAGCCCGCCGATTTTTACTTAAAGTCCAACATTCAGATATGCTGTAACTTCCATATATTTTGCTCCATCAAGAGAAGCAGTTGCTGTTTTGTGATAAGCATATGGAAGTGCACCGTAAGAATCCTGACTGTACTTACCAAAGTTAGTTCCAAGAATCTTCAAACCAATGCGGTTCTTAGTATCAAGGAAGGAAGGTTTCTTAAAGCCGTAAGCAATGTCAAAGCTGTACTGGAGAGGATATGTCCAGTTCTGTTCGCTCATCCAGCCTTCTGGGCCCCAGCCGTTGATTGTTGCACTTGCACTTGTAATCAGATGCTTGTAACGGAGGGCAAGAGAACCACCATAGAAAGTGATGTTGTCTGGATCTCCGTAGTAAGTAACTGATGGTGCAAGGTGACCTACATTCAAAGTAGTAATAATTCTTAAGTTATTTGTAGGGTTTGTAACAAGGCGTGCTCCAAGTCTCCAGAGATTTCTCTGAAGAGGCATGTTATTGTAAGCAACCCAGTTATCACCTCTTGCCCAGGTTCCGTCATTACGCTGAGTAACATTACCCTGGTTATCCTTGTAAGGAAGAAGGTCTGTTTCATCTGCAAAGAACTTGTAAAGTCCTGTGAGGGAACAAGCAATCAAAGAATTTTCTGTTTCGTTGTTATCCCAGTTGTGGAAGTATGTACCTCCCTCTGGATCGAAGGTGAATACAGCTTCAATTTCCATAGATTTGCGGTTACCTTGTCCTACATAGAAAGGATCTCCTGCAACAATGCTTCTGTCTCCAGTTGGTCCTTCAATTGGGGCACGCATTCTGAAAATAGGTTTGAAAGAGAATGGACCGTAAGCAAAGTCAAAGCCAGTCTGAATTTCAATTCTGTTTCCAGCACCAGAGTCCCCTGTAAAGAGTCCGCTGTAAACTCCGGCAGGGTTTGTATCTGCAACAAGACCACGATAAATTCCGTTTACATAAATATTTGTGTAGGGAATCAAACCTGTAGAAAGCGATACATAGCCACCCAAAGTATCAAGGGCTTCAATCTTCTTTGGTTTTCCGTTTTTAGATGTATAATCTGCACCAAGCTTTTCATTACCAGCGTGAAGAATACCAAGCTTAAGGGCAGCATATTTGTTGAAGTAGAATTCTCCGTAAAGAGAAGCCTTTCTTCCGCTACCGTAAGCGTTTTTAGGTTCTTTTTCCTGACGTTCGCTCTGTCCGAATTCTTCTGTGTAAATTCCGCCAAAGTTAATCCAGGTGAGCCAGTTCATTCCTGTATAGAAGCCTTTGTAGTAGTTTGCAAGTAGCTGAGGACGTGCATAACCATAAATCTCAGGTCCACCGATTACTTTAAGTCCGCTCAAGAACTGTTTTCCTACGAATTCTGCTGCAATCGGAGCTTTGTCGCCGTTTGTGTCATAACCTATGATATCAAAAGCATCCTGAGTAATATTGAAGATATCACCAGAATCTGCATAGCTTGCATGACCTGTGTGGTAATAACCGTTAAGGTCAAAGTATTTTCCCTGATATGAAGCGTCAGCGGCATAAAAATCAAAGTATTTTTTGTGGTCGTAAACACTGTCGCCATAAGGAACTTTATCATAATAGCGGAGCCAGTGGTCGTGAAGACGGCCATAAGGTTCACCAGTAAAGGCCTTAAATGTAGCAGAACCCTTTACATTTTCAACAGGATTCATTTCTACAGCAAGTGTAGCCTCTGCCTGGAAGGTAGGTTTGTTTTCTACAGCTTCTGCATGTTTGTCTCCGTTTTTTATAGTCGGGTCACTGTAATCTGCATATTTGCTGTCTCCATAAAATCCGTTTGGATAGCGGAGTGAATCATGCCAGTTCTTACCGTCTTTAATATCGCTTTCCAGATAGTTGAGGAATACTGGAATTGTATACTGAGTAGAAACCTCAAGTGATTTAACTCTGAAGGCCTTGTTCTGAGTAATGTCTTCACGAATTGAGTCAGCATTACCACGGGCAAGATAGAGTGATTCATCAAGATTTTTAAAGAAATCTTCAATTTCTGCATTTGTTGAATTATAGAAAGAATGTTTCCACAAATCGCAGAAGAAATAGTAAACTGCACGAGGCACGCGCTTATTTACGCCGTTTACAGTTTCTGTACTGATTGCGCAAAGACCAAACCACTCCTCATTCATGTTGTTCAAACCATCTTTCCAGTCAAGGGAATAACCTGAATTTGACCAGCTTGCGTTTGTGTTGTGAATATCAATTTCTTTCCACTGATATACTTTCCACCATTCATCAATCCATTCAAAAAGGAAGGCACCCAGAACATTCTGATGACGTCCCTTTCCGTATGATTCCTGGTAAACTTCTTCCCACTGGCTCTTGTAATACTGAAGCTGAGCCCACTGATCTTCCTTCTGAGTGCGGGCATTAAATGCATCTGCACCACATTCTGTGAAAACGGCAGGTTTATCAAGTTTTGTCTGAACGTCTTCATAGAAGGCATCGTAGAATTTCCATCCGCGGTAAACGTTTGAACCAAAGATATCAAGAGAAGGACAAAGTTCTGCAATCAAATCGATGTACTGAACATCACCGTTTACAATTCCAACCGGGTGATTTGGGTCAACCTCGTGCATTACCTTCATAGCTTCTTCAAACATAGTGTAAAGGTATTTTGCTTTAGCACGGTGCTGTTCACCAACAGGAAGGTTTTCAATTTCTGTGCTCGACCATTCAAGACCGTAGTTTGATTCGTTTCCAAGCATGTAGAAAAGAAGACCGCGAACATTTTTGTACTTTTCTGCAGTAGAACGAGCCATTTCAATCAAAGTTTCGCGTGTGTCTTCGTTCTGGTAATCTGTAGGGAAAGTCCACTTTCCTTTTACAGTTACTCCGTAGCGGCCCATAAGGTTGTTGATAAGAGTATAAATTCCGTATTTGTCGTAGATGTATTCAACCCATTTTGGAGGAACATCGTCAAAACTTCGGATAACGTTTACACCCATTGCCTTGAGCATTGGCATATCTGTTTCCAGTGTGGCATAAATGAATTCATCTTCCATTCTCCACAAACTGTAGTTGTAATCTTTTCCAATTGGGGTATTACTCCAGGTAATACCCTTTACTTCGACTTCTTTACCGTCGTCGAACATTCGCCAGCCTTTGGCATCTTTTTTAACTTCAACTTTTGCAAAAAGAGAAGTAAGACCCAGAGATGCAAAAGCAGCTAACGCAATCAGCTTTTTTTTCATAGTTTTTTCCTCTTTTGTTTGCCTTTTTTAATTACTGATAAACCCTTACATAATCGATTAAGAATTCTGCCCCGCTTGAAGCCAGAGAAGCTGCATCCGAAGTACCGCCAAGGTTTCCGCCAATTGCAAGATTCAAAATTATGTAAAAGTCCTGGTCATAAGGCCAGTCAACATATCCCTTTCCATTGTTGTAATAAGACTTCTGTTCAACTCCATCGTAATAAGCAGTAATCTTTTCAGAATCCCACTTTACGGCAATTGAATGCCAGTCATTAGCCAGGTTATCAATTACTTTTTTACCGATACTCTTAGGAGTTGCACCGTAATGACCCTCTGCATGAAGTGAAGAGAATACTCTACCCTGTCCCTGTGTTGAAGGAGCGTTTTCCATGATGTCAATCTCGCCACTCTTAGGCCAGCTACCATAAACGCTATCCTGTGGCATCATCCAGAAGGCAGGCCATGCGCCTTTTTTATCTGTAATCTTCATGCGGGCTTCAATAAAGCCGTATGTCCAGCTCTGTTTTGAATTCATGCGGGCACTTTTCCACTCGCCGTTTTCTTTATATGCCTTGATTTTAAGTACGCCATCTTCAACCACTGCGGTTTTAGCTTCGGTAGTGTTGTCAATGTAATTCTGTAATTCGTTATTACCCCAGCCACTTTTACCAGTCTGATACTTCCACTTAGAAGTGTCTGGAACTCCTGAATAATCAAATTCATCGCTCCATACCAGTTTCATACTTCCGCCGCTACCAAAATTTATTTCCTGAACAATTTCTGAACCCTTACCTACTGACACTGTTTCTGTTTCTTCTTCATTTTCTGGTAAAAAACCGCAGGAGCCTGCTGAAAATGCCATCAAAGCACAAAATATAGACATGTAAATTGCAGTTCCGTATTTTTTATGTCGATTAATTTTCATTTTCTTTTTTCTCCTGTGTGGGAAGGCCCGGTAAAAGCCCTCCCCTTTTTATTTATCTTGCAAGTTTTGCCTTGTTTTTCTTCATAAGTTCAGTCTGTGCAGCCTGAATCTTTGCGTATCCCTTGTCGTATTTGAACTGATTGAAGTTATTAAGAATCTTGTCGAATTCTGCTTCGCTTTCTGCGCGGATAAGGTTAGAAAGTTCTTTACCCCAGCGGCGCTGAATTTCCTGATAAATCAAATCTTCATCTGAACCAACAGGAAGTGTAAGTCCGTCATATACTGCATAAGAGCGAACATATGGACGAGTCCAGAGCTGTGGCTGAGCAAGAGATGGAGCATATTCAACACCCCACTGTGCCTGCCATGCTGTATCCATAAGCATCCAGTAGGTGTAAAGAACACCAATCTCTGTTTCCTGCTTGTTCTTGTCGTTTGAATCAAGAGATTCTACTTCTGGAAGAAGTGTTGGAATTCCATCTTTAATAGTGTAAGTTTCGTTTGGAATACCAAAGTTTGTATCCATCTGACCTTCTTCACTGATAAGATAAGTAAGGAACTGAATTGCACGAGCCTTGTCTTTACATTTTTTGCTGATAAGGGTAACTGTCCAACCTGCGATACTTCCACCTGCAAGCTGAGGATCATCTCCACGGCTATTCTTAGGACCGTCAACTGCAACATAAATTGTGTTAGGGTCACGAGCATAAAGAGCATTCTGTGGAGCCTGCATATCCCAGTTCTGGTAGAGCATACAGAAATAACGTCCCTGAGCGGCTTTTTCTTCAATCTGGCTGCGTTTGTCTACAAAAATATCTGTTGGAATAAGACCTTCTTCATGTGCCTGGCGGAACATTTTGAGCCAGCGAACATATTCTGGATTTTCTGTAAGACCAAGAGAAGCATCTGTGTACTTTCCGTCATTTTCTGGATTGATTGCAAGGAAGTGAGAAAGAACGCCCTGAAGCTGGCTGTTTCCTACATCAGAGAATTCTGCAGTTCCAAAAGGAATGATAGGAAGTCCGTTGATTGTAGGGAACTTTTTCTTTGCTGCGCGAAGTGCATTGAGGAATCCCTCTGGAGTTGTCATATCAGGCTTTCCAAGGGCTTCGTACAAATCTTTTCTTACAAGGAAAGTTTCATTTGAAGTAAGTTTTCCTTTGTATGTTTCATAGTCAGCCGGTGTAAAGCTTGCATTTGGATAACCGTAAACATGACCGTCTGCCTGGCGGTACCAGCCTAATTTATCAGGGTTTGCAACCTTAAAGAAATATGGATCATATTTTTCTGCAAGTTCATCAAGTGAGTAAACAAGACCTGAATCAATCATCATAGGAACCTGACCTTCGTACCAGCCCAAAGTAATCAAATCAGGAAGTGCATCACCCGCAATCATAGTGTTGAGCTTTTCAGCCTCATTACCAGCAGGAACAATAAAGTTTACGTTTACGCCTGTTTTTTCTGTGATATATTTGCTGACCTTTGAGTCGCCCCAGTGTCGTGCAAACCATGAAAAGTTGATATACCAGTCAAAAGTTATAGGCTTGTCTGCATTAAGCTTCCAGCCCGCTGCATCCTTTGTACCCGCAAGAGTACCTGTCTTTCCATCTGCTCCCTTGCCGCAAGACATCATTCCTAGTGATGAAAGCGCAAGAAGCCCAAGTATTGAACTTTTCAAAATCTTACTGATTTTTTTCATATTGACCTCCAATTTTTAGTCAGTGATTTTTTTGCCGTTTTCTTCTATATATATAGTATTTTTAGCCCTTAATTGAACCAATAAGCATTCCCTTAACAAAGTACTTCTGCAGGAATGGATATACACATACAATCGGGAAAGTTGTTACAACCATGGTTGCAAGACGAACCGACTGTGAACTTACCTGCTGAGCAGAAATACCTGCCGGTAAACTTACAACTGCCTTAGATGCAGATGCGCTGGCAACAATGCGGTAAAGGAAAGTCTGAATTGGCTGCAAGTCTGCATTGTTGATGTACATAACTCCTGTAAAATAATCGTTCCACTGCCATACACCGTTGAAAAGAGCAATTGTTGCAACAACCGGCATAGACAAAGGAAGGATAATTCTAAAGAAGATTATCAGATCGTTTGCCCCGTCAAGCTTTGCTGATTCTTCAAGACCAACAGGAAGCTCTCGGAAGAATGCCATAAAGATAATCATGTTGTAAAAGTTGAACATGCACGGAATGATGTAAACCAGGAAGTTGTCGTACAAGCCGATATTCTTAAAGAGGATAAAAGTCGGGATAAGACCGCCTCCAAAGAACATTGTGATTGTTCCGATAATCATGTAAACCTTGTTTCCCAGAATGTGCTTTTTTGAAAAAGCGTAAGCAACCATAGAAGTAAAGACAACGCTGGAAACAGTTCCAAGCAGGGTTCTCAAAATTGTGATTCCAAAAGCCTTGATGATTGACTTATCCTGGAAAACTGTACGGTAGCTTTCAAGAGTAAACATTCTTGGCCAGAAATAAACGCCGCCTCTTAAAGTATCTTCTGAATTATTAAAAGAAACGATAATTGTATACCATACCGGATAAAGGGCGATAAAACACACCAGAACCATTACAGTATTTATAATTACATTAAAGGGGGTATTACTGTTTAATTTTCTCATTTTACTACTCCTGACTAGAACAGTGATGTTTTATTCACTTTCTTTGTTACCTGGTTTGCAATGAACAAGAGGATAAATGCAACCACAGACTTGAACAAACCAATTGCCGAGGCATATGAATATCTCATACTTCTCATAGCGGTCGTATAAGTGTAGATATCAATTACATTTGATCTTTCTGAATTCAATGGATTCCACAAAACAAAAATCTGATCAAAGTTAGAATTAAGAAGTCCACCTACCGCAAGAATGAACATGATGATAATTGTTCCCTTAATTGAAGGCAGGGTGATTGAAAAAATCTGTCGAAGGCGGCTTGCACCGTCAATTTCGGCAGCCTCATACATCTGCTGGTCAATTCCGCTGATAGCAGCAAGATAAATGATTGCAGACCAGCCAAGTTCCTTCCACAAATCAGAAATTACTACAATAGCCCAGAAGAATTTCGGATAAGCAAGATAAGAAAGAGGTTTTCTCATCAAACCGCTATTTACAAGCAGCTGATTGATAAATCCGTTTTCATCAAGCCATGAAGTAAGAATACCGCCAAGAACAACCCAGGAAAGGAAGTGTGGCAAATAAGAAATTGTCTGAATACTTTTCTTAAAACGGTCGCTGCGAACCTCGTTCAAAAAGATTGCAAACACGATTGGAAGAGGGAAACAGATAAGAAGTTTAAGAAGACTGATTCCCAAAGTGTTTACCATAACGTTTGCAAATTCCTCATCCTTAAAGAAGTTGATGAAATGCTGGAAACCGAAATGATCAGCCCAAGGTGATTTCAAAAACTCCATGCTGAAAAGAGGAGTTGTTATACGATAGTTTTTCTTAAATGCAATCAGCAGACCATACATAGGTGCGTAATTGAATATCAGCATCCAGATAAGGCCAAGCCATGCCATAATCTGCAGCCACTTTTCGTCTTTTAATCTTTGCCAGACTGTCTTTTCTGCCAAAGCAGTAGCCTGACCAATCTCGTTATTTTTTTTCATGGGTTTTACCTCAGGATTGAGTATAGGATAAGTTACCCTCGAATGGTAGGAAGTACCCTTTCAGAATGGTTTCTATTTTTCGGTTTTACAAAGCCTACACTACCAATACAGCAGTAAAAAACACAAATTTTTACATAACCTATTGACTAAGTAGGTAAATAATATTAAATTACTCTTACCTACTGTATTAGTAGGTAATTAAAAAACTAGCAGCAGGAGATTTGTTATATGGGGAAAATCTACAATTCAATTACCGAACTTATCGGACACACACCATTAGTTGAATTCCACCGTCTTGAAAAAGCGCTTGGATTAAAGGGCCGCATTGCGGGAAAACTTGAATACTTCAACCCGGCTGGTTCTCACAAGGACAGAGCAGCGCTTGAAATTATTGAAGAAGCAGAAAAACGCGGTGAAATCAGCCCGAAAAAAACAACTCTTGTTGAATTTACTTCAGGAAACATGGGAATTGGTATTGCGGCTGTTGCAGCGGCAAAAGGCTATAAGTTTAAGGTTGGAATCCAGAACGGAGTTTCTATTGAGCGCAAAAAGCTTCTGGAAGCTTACGGTTCTGAACTTGTTAATCCGCCGGAAGATTTGATTAAGGGCGTTTTTGAAAAAGGAATTGAAGCCTTTAACGACGTTTACCAGTGGATGCTTGATACAACTCCAGACAGCTGGACAACACGTCAGCTTTCTAATCCTGATAACCCTGGCGCCCATTACCGCCACACTGGTCCTGAAATCTGGGAAGACACAGACGGTAAGGTTGATATTTTTGTAGGTGGTGTTGGAACTGGCGGAAGCACTCACGGTGTAAGCAAGTTCTTAAAAGAGAAAAATCCTTCTATTAAAACAGTAATCGCACAGCCTGATAAAGCTGATGTTGAGCACCCGGTAGTTCAGGGCGTTGAAGACGGCGGTTTCCACGGAATCCACGCTGTTCACGATGAAAACGGCCTGAACCCAATGGCTCCTACAAACTTCAACGACAAGGTTGTAGACGAATACGAAACTGTAACTTACGCAGAAACTTTGCGCGCAATTCACCTGCTGGCTCACTATGAAGGAATCTTTATCGGTGCTTCAAGCGGTGCATCACTTGCAATTGCTATTAAGCAGGCACTTAAGGATGAGAATAAGGGCAAACTGATTGTACCTCTCTTGCCGGACAACGGTGAACGTTATTTGAGTGAAGACCTTCAGCGCGTACGTGAGGACGTAGAGAAAAAGGCATCGTTCTAAAAGCAGGCGTTGCGGGCGGCGTTTGAGCCCGCAGAGGGGGTAGCGGAAAACTGCGAAGCAGGTTGGAGCGAGGGGGAGTCCTCCCCCACCCTTATATATAGGAGCAAATATGGCAATTAATACAAACTCATCCAACGTGGCAACACGCGAAAACCGAATCGGGTCTATTACGGGCTACGTTGGAAACTTAAAGGATCTGGCAGAAAAATCTGAATGCGGAAGCCTCAAGGGCTGCTCACGCTGCTTTTCTCAGTCCAGCACCTGTCTTTCATCCTGCGGACTCAGCCAGCTGGCAGCAATCCGTGACGTAGCGGTAATTCACCACGGACCGGCAGGCTGTTCGGTTGCCAGCGCGGGAAACTACTACCTGGACAAGGTAATGGCAAAAAAGCGCGGCGTTACAACCAGCACAGTTTACGTTGGAACAGACATGAACGAGCAGGACACAATTTTCGGCTCAACTCAGGCTCTTGGAAAAATTATCCGTGAAGTAAACAAACGCTACTCTCCAAAGGCGATTTTTGTTTCCAGTTCATGTGCGACCGGAATTATCGGTGAGGATATCGACAGCGTTGTGGACGAAGTTCGTGACGAAATTGATGTGCCTGTAGTTGCGGTTCACTGCGAAGGATTTAAATCGCGAATCTGGGCAACAGGCTTTGATATTGCAGACCACGCAGTTTTGAGTTCGATTGTTCAGCCACCGCGGGAAGGCGTTAAATCAAATAAAATCAACTTTAAGAACTTCTACGAAAGTGCCCGCCCGGAAATCATCGAAATCTTTAAGAACTTCGACCTGGATCCGGTTTTCCTCTACTGTAACTCGACTGTGGAAGAACTTTCCCACATTTCAGAATCACTTGCTACAACCTGTATCTGTGGTACTTTGGGAAACTACCTTGGAAACGGTCTGGAAGAAAAATACGGCGTTCCTTACGTGCGCTCAATCAACCAGTGCGGTATTGTGGGCTTTGAAACCTGGCTGCGCGAAATTGGCCGCGTAACCGGACGTTCAGAAAAAGTTGAAAAATACATTGAAGAGCAGCGGGCTATCTATATTCCTCAGATTGAAGAAATCAAAAAGGAATTGAAAGGCCTTCGTGCGGTAATCGGAATGGGTCCCGGCTATACTTTTGAAGTTAGCCGCGTTTTGAATGAACTTGGCATTGAAGTTGTGTGGGCACTGGCATGGCACTACGACAAAAAATACGAAAACGGCGATGTTCCTCCTAGCATGAAGTATCTTCTGGAGAATAACATTAACTTTGAAGCCAGCGTTTCTGACCAGCAGAACTACGAGGTTATGAATATTCTCCACAAGTACAAGCCTGATTTGTATTTGTCGCGCCATCCGGGTTCCACAGTATGGGCTATTAAAAACGGAACAAGCGCTGTTTATGTTGCCGACGAATATATGATTTTCGGCTATAAGCACACGTTAGAGTTTGCAAAGTCGATTCTGGATTCAATCCGCAACCGCAGTTTTGAACAGAACCTTGCAAAACGCGTAAAGCTTCCATACACCGACTGGTGGTACAAGCAGAATGTTGATGCTTTCTTTGATTCAAACAACACACCAAAAGAGCGAGGGTGAGAGAACCTGCTGGTCAGGTTCTTGATAAATAGCAGAGCGTTAAAAAAATTGCGAACAGCAATTTTTAGCTCTACCACATTGAGGTAATAAAATGGCAAAACTCTTAGACAAACAAAGATATAAATGTGCGCTTGCTTCTATGCAAACAGTTCAGGCGATAACACGCGCAATTCCGGTTCTTCATTCAGGACCGGGCTGTGCTCAGAAACTTTCAGACGGAACAGGAAGTTCGGGATATTTTTCTCCTAACATCTTCCCTTGTACAAGTATCAACGAAAAGGACGTAGTCTTTGGCGGTACCAAAAAGCTTAAGAGCACAATCGAAAACGCCCTTAAGGTTATTGATGCAGATTTGTACGTGGTTCTTACCGGTTGTATTCCTGAAATCGTTGGTGATGACTCGGGCGAAATTGTAAGTCAATATGAAGATGCTGAAAAACCAGTAGTTTACGCAAATACTGCGGGCTTCAAAGGTAACAACTACAGGGGGCACGAGCAGGTTGTAGATGCAATCATCGATCAGTATCTTCCAAAAGTTGAAGGCGTTGACGGAAAGAACACAGCAAAAATCAAAGGCCTTGTAAACATCTGGGCAGATGTTCCTTATCAGGATCTCTTCTGGCTTGGAAACCTTCGCGAGCTGGAAAATCTTGTACGCGAGCTTGGACTTACTCCAAACACAATCTTCGGCTACGACCGCGGAATCAAAAACATCGATCTGGTTCCAAAGGCAGAATTCAATCTTTTGATTTCTCCCTGGGTCGGCCTTAAAAACGTTAAAAAGCTTGAAAGCAAATTCGGAACTCCTTACCTGCACTACCCGGTTCTTCCAATCGGTGCAACAGAAACAAGCAAGTTCCTGCGCGCAGTTGCAGAGTTTACAAAAGTGCCATCAGAAAAAGTTGAAAGCATAATCACTGAGCACGAAAAGTATTTTTACTACATCATTGAACGCTATGCAGATCTCTTCCTTGAAAACCGCGTAATCAACAAGCAGTTCTCTGTTGTAGCAGACGCTCACTATGCCCTGGCAGCAACAAAGTTCCTTGTAAACGACCTGGGACTTTTCCCTGCAAAGCAGTTTGTAACCGACGACACTCCAAAAGAGCACCAGGAAGCCATCCGCGCCGAGTTCAAAAAACTCAATTACGGCTTGGAAGCTCAAGTTGATTTCAACACCGACAGCTATCTGATTCACGAAGAAATCAAAAAGCACGATTACCACGGATATCCTCTGGTTCTTGGAAGCTATTTTGACAAGGAACTGACCGGCGAACTCAAAGGAAACTTTTTGAACATTGCCTGGCCATTCCAGGACCGAGTCGTAATGGATACTTCTTACGTTGGCTACCGCGGCGGCATCAAGCTGATAGAAGATATCTATTCGGTTGCTGTGCAGCGTTTCAACTAATTTCTTCTATTATATAATGACAATTCAGCAGATTCGCTATTGTTTGGGAGTCGCAGACTGCGGCTCCTTTAACAAGGCATCCGAAAAACTTTTTATTTCTCAGCCCTCCCTTACAAGCAGCGTTCATGACCTGGAAGCAGAACTTGGTTTTGCAATTTTCAGACGAACCTCGCGGGGAACAAGCCTGACCGAAAAAGGAAGCGACTTTCTTTCGGATGCCAAAGCTCTTTTTCAGAACTATGAAAACCTTGTAAAAAAATACACGAGCGCCGTAAAGAAAAGCTTTTCGGTATCTGCCCTCTATTACGAATTTGCTAGAATTGCCTTTATAGAAGTCGTAAATAAATTCACCCGCAGCCAGTACGATTTTTCCTTTAGAGAAATGCGGGCCCTGAGCGTAATAGACGACGTTGCCACAGGAAAAAGCGACATAGGAATCCTTTACCTGAGTGACAAAAACCGGGAAGAAATTACAAGGAGTTTGGCACAAAACAGTCTGACTTTTACTCACCTTACAGAATGCAGCGCCTTTGTTTACATCCACAAAAATCATCCTCTTTCCAGGAATGAATGGATTTCTCTGGAAGACCTGCTTCCCTATCACTTTGTTACCTTTGATACTGACGACGTAAAATCCTTTTTCTCAGATGATATAATCAAAAACTATAACCTGGACCAGCCCATTACCGTTGCCGACCGCGCCACAGAATTAAACCTCTTAAAAAACTTAAACGGCTTCACCTTCCTTTCAGGCGTTCTTTCCGACGAAACCCGCAACGAAGAAACCGAAGATTTTGTAACCATTCCCCTCAAAAATCCGAA
>NZ_AJGU01000010.1 GCF_000260795.1 Treponema sp. JC4 | reverse complement strand
CAGTGCGTTTCTCTCACACTGCTTATTCCTCATATTAAAAAGGACTTTACAACCTTCCGGCCTTCATCGTCCACGCGGCGTCGCTCCGTCACACTTTCGTGCATTGCGGAATATTCTTAGCTGCTGCCTCCCGTAGGAGTCTGGGCCGTATCTCAGTCCCAATGTGCCCGTTCACCCTCTCAGGCCGGGTAACTATCGTCGCCTTGGTGGGCCGTTACCTCACCAACTAGCTAATAGTACGCGGGCCGCTCCTTCTGCGGTTCAAAAGAACCTTTCCTTGTTGTCCTCTGACAACAACAAGCGTATTCGGTATTATCTCCTATTTCTAGGAGCTATCCCCATCAGAAGGGTACGTCACCCACGCGTTACTCACCAGTCCGCCGCTTTCATACCTAGCAAGCTAGATAATCACGCTCGACTTGCATGCTTAAGACGCGCCGCCAGCGTTCGTTCTGAGCCAGGATCAAACTCTCCATGATTATTTCAAAACCCCGAAGGGTATTGATTACCATAAATTAAGTTCAATCAAGCTTTTTCTTATTTGCTGAATTGATTTACAATCGAACCTCAAGAACTGAGATCCGCGGGTATGTTTTTAATGATACAAAACATATAAAACTTGAACTATACAGTTAGTTATTTCCTTCCCTGTTCTGTCAAAAACCTTTTTGTTGGCGTCATGCAGGAATACTGCGCGACGGTGAATATGAATATATACTAATCACCAAAAAGCGTCAATACTTCAAAATTAAATTTTGCAAAATTTCTTAAGAAAATTTTGTTATTTGTATATTTTAACGTACAAATATTGTTATTATATAGAATTAAATAATTTCAAAATCTGCAGATAATTCTGGAATTTCCACCTTTTTCATCTTCAAAGTACGCAAATCATTAAGTTTTACATCAGAAATTCCTTTTATTGTGGCCTGCATATCAATTGACGGAATTAAAAACAAAGCTTCATTACCGCGGATATCAATACAAACTCCTTCATAAGTCATTTCAGGATTCTGCAAAAGATAAACAAGTTTCCAGTGAGTATCACTTTTACGGCTGGCTTTTTTGGCGGCAACAGAAGCTGCATCACCTGCGGCTACCTTTTCCAGCATTTCATCCTTAGGCATAAGACGGCGGCCATCAATAAAGGCACGAAGCTGCTGATGAGCAATCAAATCTCCATAACGGCGGAGAGGAGATGTTACCTGTGAATAAAAAGAAAGACCAAGACCTGCATGAGGAGCCGGAGTAATTCCAACACTGCGCTTTCTCATACATTTTATTTTTGCAAAATCGCCTGCAAGTCCGTCAGGTATTTTATCAGGGAATTCCGGCGCTTCCTGACTTACAAAAGGAAACGGAATCTGGTTTTTAAAGGCAAACTTTGCAGCCCCTTCACCAGCAAGAATCATAAGCTCTGCAATCATTCCGTTACTTTCGAATTTTTCATCCGGAGCTACGGTGACTTTCTTTGTTTCTTTATCAACAGTAATGTCAACTTCAGGCATCTGAATTGTTACGGCGTGATTAGCTTCACGGCGGGCTTTATTTTTTCTTGCAATTTCAAAAAGAGGCTTTAATTCCGGCGATTCTTTTTTTTCTTCCGCCTCTTTATAAGTCATTCTGTGAACGGTAATTTTAGTTTTAAGTACAGCACATTCATCAATCTGGCAGTCATCGGTAAGTTTTAATCTGAAAGAAAGAGCTCTGGAATCTTCTTTTAAACCAAGAGCATAATCTTCAAGGGCACTTTCACAAAGCATTCGGGAAGCGCCTTCCGGAATATAAAGGGTTGTTCCCCTGCCCCGCGCTGCAATATCAATTTTAGAATCGGGAAGAACGCTGCTTGCAGGGTCGGCAATATGCACCCAAAGATATTCTCCGTCCCAGGCAACCGCATCATCAGGGTCGTTTGAATGTTCACTGTCTATTGCATAGGAAATTCCAGGAACTTCCACACGCTCTTCATCCGGCATAGGACCAAGCTGTTCGCTGGCAGAAGAAAAAGAAAAACCGAAACGTGAAGGATGAGGATTTTTTGTATAATCCCAGATTCCAGTGTCTATCAAAAGCTTATGAGCCTTTTCTATTGTCTGGGAAAAGCCTGCTTCCTGCATAACCTTTGATTTTTCTGTCTTACAGAGGGCAAAAGCTTCAACTTCGCCCATAAATTTTGCATCTTCAGGCAGATTAAGTTTTTTCTGCTTGAGGCGGGCAATAAAAGCAGAACGGATTTCTGCCTCATGCTCTTTTTCGTAATTTTTCTGATTAAGGGCATCTATTTCACCTTGAGAACGCGGGGTAAAAATCAGATTGCCGTTTTTAATTTCATTCTGATTCTGTGAAAATTCAGCAGACTCACTTACAACTTTGTAAAAAGCCCAGATATCATCAGCTTTTATTCCGCTGCAGGCTAAATCTGCAAGGTCAGAAAAACTTAAAGGTTGGGCTGCTGTGGAATCATCACTTTGTAAAAGTTCCCAGGCTTCGTGCAAAAGAGGAATAAATTCATCCCCGCCGGCTGCCAGAAGATTTTCAAGCGACGAACAGGGATTATTATGTAAAAGGATTATGTCTTTTTCGCGCACTTTCTGCTCTCCGTAAACCGCTTTTTTCCCGGTTGGAGTTGCCGCAGAAACCTGATAGCGCACAAGATATTTATCGCCGTCACGATCTTCAATGACGGCGGCTTGATTTTTATATAATACAACAGATTTTTTTTCCATAATTCAAATTATATTGAATTACGGAATAAAAAAAGGGGTTATTTTGTTGTCTTGCAGGTCCAGTAAACGCCAGTTGCCCAGGTATTAAGTTTTTCATGAGCATAGTTATTGCGGTGCTGGAAATCAAGGAAGGCGGTAAAGGAATTATTTTTATCCAAAGTCCAGGTAAAGTCAGGGCGGATATCAAGAATACTTCCTCCCCAGTAATCCTTAGTTGCCTCAACATCTTCCCACTTACTGTCTTTTGAACCGAAGGCAATTGAAGACCAGCCGCCAAAGGCAAACTTTTCTGCAAACTGCCAGTTAATTCTGATTCCTGTGTAGAAGGCCATTGTGTAATCAGAGTAAGTGTAGAAAGTAAAGCCTGCTTCAGGTTTTAACATAAGGTTGATTTTTTTGAAATTGAAAGTAAGTGCGGCACCTGTACCCCAGCGGCCGCCATTTTCCTTGTTATCTTCCTTATAGTCAATTCCAAGATAGGCATCAAGAATAAAAGGTTTGAATGCAACAGTTACACCTGTATAAATATTTCCTGTTGAGCGGAAAACACCGTCAACTGCACCAGAAATTGTAAGGAAATCTACAGGGTGAACTTTTACACCGGCATTAAATACAGGCTTATCAGTTGTTACACCACTTGGAATTGCAGCACCAACTTCAATAAAGTCCTTGTAGTGGAAGCGGGCAGCAAGAGATGCTTTTTTCAATTCATCTCTTGGACCACCATTGTAATAAGAAGTATAAGAATTTGCATAATAAGTATAACCGGCAACATCAGCATCACCAGGCTTTGCGTCTTTAAGACCACCCTGAACGATATGACAGAAAGGCTCCCAGAGATTGCCGTTAAATGTTGGTGCAGGTCCAACCTTCCATTCAAGGCGGGTTCCCATTCCCAAATCCCAGTATTTATGCGGGTGATAGATAAAGTTTACGTAATAAGATTCTGCCTCACCATTAGTCCACCAGGAACCATTCTGATAGTGGTTTGTATACCAGAAAGGAGTTATTGTAGTATTTGCAAAATAAAAATCATCTGTAAATTTATTAGCAGCAATATTTGTAAGAGCGCCCCAGTTGAGCATTGCATCAACCGTACACTTTGCAACATCAATACGAGCCTGAACTGTATCTACAAAGCCAAAGAAACGCAATCCAGCAGCATCATATTCGCTGTCATTATTAAAATAAGAATTTCCGAAACTTACCGAAAGGGTATTTTTTACACCAGGTTCGCTTAAAACCTGAGACCAGGCTGCAGCAGTAAGCACAAAAGCAGCTGCCAGCGCAACAATTTTTTTCATTTTTTTCCTCCTAAAACAAAAAAAAGCACCGTACCCGAAAGTACGATGCTTCTGTTTTAACAGATTATTATAACTTAGTCAAAAAGGTGAATTACCACTTCTTTTCGATTACGTCACAAATATTCTTTTCGCCTTCATCAAGAGAGAAGAATTTTGCTTTTTCCATGTTAGGAACAACGTTTACAGAATCGCCAAGGCGGAATTCTGCATTTGCAGTTGTTTTAGCAATAATCTGCTGACCTTTGTTTGATACAAGGTAAAGGTGTGTTTCTGCACCAAGAGGTTCTTTGTTAACAATCTTCATCTGCATATCATCTTTTGCAGCTGGCTTGTCAACATAAGTCAAATCTTCTGGGCGGATACCGAATGAAACTTCTTTTCCAACGTAAGCTTTAAGAGACTTAGCCTGTTCAGCTGTTGGGTTAATTTCAAATGAACCTTCATCACAAACGATTGCACCGTTCTTTTCAAGAACTTTTACAGTCAAGAAGTTCATTGGAGGAGTTCCGATGAATCCTGCTACGAACTTGTTGATTGGGTTGTTGTACAAGTACAATGGTGCACCAATCTGCTGGATGAAACCGTCTTTCATTACAACGATTTTTGTACCAAGAGTCATAGCTTCAATCTGGTCGTGAGTTACGTAGATCATTGTAGCCTGAAGTCTGTTGTGAAGAGCAGCCAACTCAGAACGCATTGTTACACGAAGTTTTGCATCCAAGTTAGAAAGAGGCTCATCGAACAAGAATACTTTAGGGTTACGAACGATAGCACGTCCTACAGCAACACGCTGGCGCTGTCCACCAGAAAGTGCCTTTGGTTTTCTTTCAAGATACTGTTCAAGGTCGAGCTGTTTTGCAGCATCACGTACACGGCGGTCAATTTCTGCCTTATCCATTTTGCGGATTTTAAGACCGAAAGCCATGTTGTCATATACTGTCATATGTGGATAAAGAGCGTAGTTCTGGAATACCATTGCGATATCGCGGTCTTTTGGAGGAACGTCGTTCATCTCAACGCCATCGATATACAATTTACCTTCGGAAATGTCTTCCAAACCAGCGATCATACGGAGAGTTGTTGACTTACCGCATCCTGAAGGACCTACGAATACGCAGAATTCCTTGTCTTCAATTGTGATATTGGAATTTGTTACAGCGTGAACTCCGCCGTCATAGATTTTACCAATACCTTTAAGCTCTACTTTTGCCATTATTGGCCTCCTGATAGGGTTATATTATTATTTCAATTTTATTCGACATCCTGGCAGAAGTCAAATTAAAATATGACGATTTCTTATAATTTTCTGTTTTATTTTAAGCAGCTGCGGTCAAGGCGTTCAAAGCCGTCTGTAAGCTTGCGGGCAATTTCTACAAGCTTTGCAAGGTCACCTTTTCTGCCGCCTTCAATATTCAAAGGCATTACAGGGTCATGAAGGCTCAAACGAAGCAAAATCCAGCCCTGAACTTCTTCTGATTTGAATGAAAGACGAACACCTTCATAAGACTGTGGCATTGTGTAGCCTGCAGCCTTTGCACGGGCTTTAAACTCTTCAAGAACCTTGTTTCCGTATTCCTTAAAGTCTTCTCCAGAAATCTTAAAGCGGTACTCCCCTTCTTCCACCAAAGGAGGAAGCTTTTCTATAAGACTATCCAGTTTTTTACCATCTTTTGCGGCTTTTGCAAGGGCAATTACCAGTTTTACTGCAAGGAAGGCACCGTCATCAAGGAAGAAGTTATCTTTAAGAGCACCGTGTCCAGAAGTTTCCATAGCCAGAGGCGCTACAGTTCCAGCCGCATTCAGTTCCTTCTGCTTGTTGATAACGTTTTTATAGCCGCGCATGTAACAAAGGTGCTTAAGACCAAGAACTTCTTCAAGGAAGTATGTAAGGCGGTCAGAAGTAACACTGTCTGTGATGATTGTGCTGCCCGGATATTCAGGAGCAAGGATTGCAGAAATCATTGCGATGATTGAATCGCGGTTAACTTCGCTTCCGTCGCTCAAAACAGCACTCATTCGGTCAACGTCTGTATCGAAAATCAAGCCTAAATCAGCCTTGTTATTCAAAACTGCAGAGCGTATTGCTTCCATTGCCTGCTTGTTTTCAGGGTTTGGAATATGATTTGGGAAGGTGCCGTCCGGTTCAAGGAACTGACTTCCGCTTACATCTGCACCTAAAGGAGCAAGAATCTTATCTACAAAGAAGCCCGAAGCACCGTTTCCGCTGTCTACAACAATATGAAGGCCGGAAAGAGGTTTTTCTCCGCCATTAATTCCGTCCTTAATCTTGTTTTTAAGGTATTCGGCGTAGATAGAAATTAAATCGAAAACGCCGTCTGCCTTAAAGCCAGTGCCAAGCAAATCAGAAGCTTTATTATCATCAATTTTTGAGGCGATTTTTAGAATATCAGTAATATCTTCGTGTTCAAGACCGCCGTCGGCATTAAAAAACTTAATTCCGTTTCGGTTGAAAGGCAGATGACTTGCTGTAATCATTGCAGAGCCGTCAAACTTTGTCTGATCAAAGACAATTGACATAAACATGGCAGGAGTTGTAGCCATATTGCAGTTCACAACCTTAGCTCCGGCTGCCGTAATACCGCAGGCAAGAGCATTCAAAAGAGCCGGGCCAGACAGGCGGGAATCACGTCCAACGCCAATTTTCAAATCGCCGGCAGCTTTTCCACTTTTTTTAGAAAGCCATTCCACAAAGGCGAATCCGATTTTTACGGCAATCGGATCTGTAAGGTTTACGTTTTCCCCTTCAACGCCTTCAAGCGCAACACCACGAACGTCACTTCCGTTCTGCAGTTTCATAATGTCAAATGCCATAGTTTTTTTTCCTCTAATTTATTTTTTTTATTTTTGTTATTTTCTTACTGTAAAAACAAGGGCTCCCGGTGCGATATCCATTTCAAAGCCACGAAGCTTTTCAACCTTACCCCCGGAAGTTTTTCTTGCCATAGGAGCGCGGGTATGAAGCCAAGGAATTAAAATTCCGTAAGCCGAACCAATCAGAGCACCAGTTAATACGTCTGTAAAAAAGTGACAGCCGCCTGCCATACGAAGAGCCGCTACAGTTCCCGCAAGTCCAAAACTTATACCGGTAACGCCCCATCTCCATGGTGATTCAGGATAATACTGCCAGAAAACATAACTTGTAAAAGCCGCAGAAGCAAAGGTGATTGAAGTATGACCAGATGGAAAGGAATTTTTCCAGTCACCTTCTTTCAAGTCCTCTTCCGGAGCGCCGTCATAATACATGTAAGGTCTGGCACGAACTACGCAGTTTTTTATCAGGTCTGTAGTTCCCCAGGTCCAGAAAAGGGTTTCGCCGTACATCATTGCCAGGGTAAACCATTCACTTTTTGAAGTTGTAAAAAGAAAAAGCGGAACAGGAGCCAGCAGCATGGAAGTTCGCATAATATCACAGGTTAGATCCAGACCTTTTGAATATTTATTCATAAAAACTCTGTCCAGAGCCGGGATAGAGCTTTTTTCTGCTAAATCTCCGTCAAATTCATCATGATTGAATTTTACAAATTTATCTAAAACAAAAATTGTTCCTGCAAGAGCCGCACCACCGCCCATAAGAAGGGAATCACGAAGGGGTGAAAGATAAAAAACTTTTTCGCTTGTATCGGTTTTATCAGTTGTATCAGCGGGACTTAAATCCTGGCAAAAACCCTGTGCAAAAAATGAAGCAATAAGAACTGCAGCAATAAAAATCTTTTTCATATCTGGATTATAGCACATATGAAGAAGATTATTAAATGCATGAAAATAAATCCTAAAATTTTTCTTACTTTCAAAAGGTAGTAATTTTTTATTTTTGCGTATAGAATAAAAATAACAAAAAAATATTAAGGTAAAAATAGAATGTCTAACAAAGTCGTATTAATCACAGGTGCATCTTCAGGGATTGGAATGACAACAGCGAAGATGCTTTTGAAAGATGGGTACACTGTATACTGCGCAGCGAGAAGAACCGAATTAATGGATTCCCTTAAGGAAGAGGGAGGACACCCTCTTTTTCTTGATTTATGTGATGATGCTTCAATCAAAACATGTGTCGATTCAGTTCTTCAGGCAGAAGGTCATGTAGACATTCTGATTAACAACGCCGGCTATGCAACTGGCGGCGCACTCGAAGACACGACAATCGAAGAGGCAAAACGTCAGTTTGAAGTAAATGTTTTTGGTCTTATAAGAATTACCCAGCTCTGTCTTCCTTCTATGCGGGAACAGAAAAGCGGAACTATTATTAATATTTCTTCAATGGGCGGCTTATTCTCAAGTCCTTTCCTTGGCTGGTATCACGCAGCAAAATATTCTGTAGAAGCCTTGAGCGATTCTTTGAGAAACGAAGTTAAAGCCTTTGGAATAAATGTTGTGATTATTGAACCAGGCCTGATAAAAACAAACTGGGGAGTTATTGCGGCAAATATTATCGAAAAGAATTCCGGAGCAACTGCCTACAAGGAAAATGCCCAGCTCTATGCGGACTTTTACAAGCGAAACTATAATGAACATGCAAACGTTTCTGACCCGAGCGTAATTTCCAAGGCAATTTACAAGGCAATTAAGGCAAAAAGACCAAAAACCCGCTACAGACTAGGAAAAAATTCTCATTCCTTTGTTTTCTTAAAAAGAATTCTTCCTGATAGAGTTTTCGATTTTACATCTGATAATCTGATTAAATTTTACGGTGTGAAAAAAGATTAGTTATCGTACGAAGTGGCATCTATACAAAGGGTGCCAAGATGACAAATCGGGCTGTAATAAGTGGTAAAACTTGAATCATGACCTCTTGTTACAGCATAAAGATTTATATACCACAAACCTTCACTTGTAACAGAAGTATTTGTACTTACATCATCTTCGTAACTGGTTGTACCAGGAACCGGGGCATTGTAAGAAGTATCATTTCGCTTGAAATCAAAATAGCGGCTGCCATAATAACGGACTGGCACACCAGATTTACTTCCGCCTATATAAATCAAAGCTTTATAAGCATCTACATCCTGATTCTGAAGATACTGAGTTAGGCGTATCCTCACACGAACAGCAGAACCGTCATGAGTTACAAAAACATCATCTGAGTTTGCTGTATTTTTAAGTTTCTGAAACTTATAGGAGTTTATAAGGGAAGATGCAGAAGTTGACTTTGTTGAAGAATTATTCAAAAGCGTATTCAAGGCGCTGTATTCTGAAGAACAGGTAGAAAGATTTGAATAAAGCTTGTAATAAACATCCGTTCCGTCAATTGTAAAAGCACCGGAAGAAGAATCACTTGAGTTTGTCGTAAACTCCACGTACTTATTTTCATAAGTCAAAGGGTTTGATTCTGAATAAACAGGACAAACAATTGCCCCAGGGCCTTCCAGAACGTAGTATTCATCAAGTCCACAGCCGCTATTTAAAATAACAAAGCACGCAGTAAAAACAATCTGCAAAAATAATACAATCTTGTTTTTATCGCGCGCTTTCATATTTATTAAACAATCTGTGCTAAATACAGGTTACTCAGTTTTTCCGTCAAGCTTAAGCTGAATGATACGTGTTTTTGCCAGTTTTGCAAAAGTATCATCAGGAAGTTCGTCGTTAAGTTTTGCATATGCTTCTACAGCTTCTGCATATTTACCCTGACCTTCAAGAATACGTCCGTAGTTGAATGCAGCATGTGCACGCATTACAAAGTCTTTATTATCTGCAGCAAGCTTGTAGTTAGCAGCAGCTTCATCAGCTTTATCAAGATCTTCGTAAGCAGAAGCAATATTAAAATATGCGATTGGAGCTGTATAAGATTTTTTACCAGTATTAGCGGCTGCCTTCCAGTATGCTACAGCATCTTCCTTATTTCCTGCCTGATAAGCGATATCAGCAGCAAGAAGATTAGCGCGGACACCAGATACGCCACCCTTCTTTACATAAGCAGCAAGGTCTTCCAAAGCCTTTGTGCGGCGGCCAGCAAGCTCATCCTCTGAAAGACTTGCAGAACCATTTGTAAGTGCATAAGAAATCTCATCAATTTTCTGAAGATTCTTTGCATTTGAACTTGCATTTACGCTTGCAAAAATAATGTAAGCAGCAAGAATAACAACAGCGGCTACAAGAACAGTAACCAGTCCTTTCTTATTTTTTTCCAGAAAATTCGCTGCCTTAGAACTTGCAGTTGGTTTTACTTCGTTTTCTGCCATTTTTTTTAACCTCAATTTTTTCCGGGATTATCCGGCATTATTTTTTTGTATATGTAATTCGTTTATTAATCTTATCACATAAGTACGTTGAATTCCTAGTATTCTGGCGGTTTTTGTTTGGTTCCAGCCATTCTCTTCAAGAATCTGAGTAACGTACTCTTTTTTGAATGAATCAAGGGCGGTTTTTAAAGACTTATCCGGCAGTGAAAGATCAGAAGGAGAAGGCTGAGCATTTCCTTCAGCTACACCAGTACAGTTTGCACCGGCGCCACCAGCCAGAACAAAATCAGAAGCCTTAAGCAAAGGCGGCTCCCCTACTATAAAAGCATGCTGCACAAGATTTTTAAGTTCATCAATATTGCCTGCAAAAAAATAATTCTGCAAAAGGTTTACTGCAGATTCACTGAAAGCAGTATAGTTAAAGCCTGTCTGCTTACAGTAAAGTTTGCGATAAAATTCCAGAAGTCCCGGAATTTCATCCTTGCGCTGACGAAGCGGCTGCACATTAATTACAACAGAATTAATTTTATAAAACAGTGATTCCAGAAAATCACCGCGGGCAATCATACTTTCAATATTTTCTTCTGTAGAACTGATAACCTTAAGATTGCGTCCAAGTCTTGCACATTCGCTTAAGAAAGCATCAACCGGTTGCTGCAAATCCAAAGACATTTTGTTCACACAGTTTAAGAAAAGGGTTGCATAGTTATTCTGGCCGCCTAAAAACCAGACCTTTGCCCCGTCAAGAACCTCGGCATTTTTCAGAGTACTGAAGCTCTTGCAGTTGATTTCAAAAAAGTTCTGGGCGTTTCCACCCTTTTTCTGATGAACGCTTGAAGCGATATAACTTTTTCCAGTCCCCTTTTCACCATACAAGAGAACAGAAGCGTTATTTTCGCAAAGATGAGGAATAATTTTTTTTACTTCATCCATTTTTTTCGTCCATCAAAACAGAAAACAAAAACGCATTGATGCGGAAAACATGCAATGCGTTTTTATCAAATATAAAAATCTAAAACTGTTTATTAACCGCTAAAGATTTATTTTTTTGAGTTGATCATATCTCCAAGAGTATATGCTCCGTCGTCTTTGCTTTCAGAGTCCATATACTGAGAAATTTCATCACGCTGCTGCTTTCTCTTGTACTCGCGAACAGAGAATGCAACCTTTTCTTTGTCAGTGTTTACGTCAACTACGAATACGTTGATTTTGTCACCAACTTTGTATTTAGCAACTGCTTCTTCAAATGGAACGTCTTTGTCATCGCTAAGGTTAGCTTTGTTTACAAGACCTTCAATTCCGTTTGGAGCTTTTACAAATACACCAAAGTCTGTGATAGAAGTAATTTCGCCTTCAAGTGTTGAACCAACCTGGTATTCGTCAGCAAATGCCTTCCAAGGGTTATCTGTAACCTGTTTAAGACCAACCTTAATGCGGTGAGCCTCTGGATCACATTCGATAACTACAGCTTCAACATCCTGACCTACTGTAAGTTCGCTGCCAGGGTGTTTTACTTTCTTTGTCCAAGAAATGTCATCTGCGTGCAAGAATGCGTCGATTCCTTCATCAATAGAGATGAAAGCACCTGCAGCAGTAAGTTTTACAACTTTACCGTTTACCTTAGTTCCAACAGGGAATTTTTCACCAATTTTGTCCCAAGGATTTTCTGTAGCCTGTTTGAAACCAAGTGATACACGACCAGCCTGAATATCATAGCCAAGAATCATAGCTTCAACTTCCTGACCAACTGTTACCATGTCGCCAGGTTTGTTGATTTTCTTTGTCCAAGAGAACTCAGAAATGTGAACAAGGCCTTCAATGCCTTCTTCAAGTTCAACGAATGCACCGAATTCAGTAAGTTTTGTAACTTTACCTTTTACGATGTCATTAACGTGATATTTTTCTTCGAAGTGAATCCAAGGATCTTCTGCAAAGTGTTTAAGAGAAAGATTGATTCTCTTTTCTGCTGGGTCAAGACGGATAACTTTAAGTTCAATTTCCTGACCTTTCTTTACAAAGTCCTTAGGGCGAGCTACGTGTCCCCAGCTCATATCATTGATATGGAGAAGACCGTCGAATCCGCCAAGGTCGATGAATGCACCGAAACTTGTAAATGATTTTACAGTTCCTTTTACAGTATCACCGATATTTACTGAGTTGAAGAAAGCATCGCGCTTTTCATCAATCTGTTCTTCAAGATATTTACGGCGATTTACTACTGGATTCAATTTATTATCTGTGTAAAGGCGCTCAATATAGAACTTAGATTTCAATCCGAGCAATGATTCAGGTTTTTCAACCTTTTCAGCATCAGCCTGACTGATTGGCAGGAATGCAGCACGGTCAATACCAAGATTAACCTCATAACCGCTCTTAACAACTTTTGAAATTGTTCCGTCAACAGGAGTCTTATCTTTCCAAGCCTGCTGGATGTCTTTCAAGTAGCGCTTTGAATCAGCTTTTTTCTTTGATAAAACAGGACCGTTATTGTTATGTCCAATCAACAATGCCTGAACAGTATCCCCGATTTTCGGCAGATCATCTGCGAACTCCTCTGCAGGGATTAAGCCCTCTGATTTGTCACCTACATCAACGTAAACATAATCGCTTGTAACCTGAATTACTGTACCTTCTACAAGCTGACCTGCCTGAGGTGCATCAAAATTTTTGAGGGATTCCTCTAATTGTGCCTGGAATTCGCTCTTGGAGTTCTGAGTTCCTTCCATTTCCACTTCCATTTCGTCCATAGTAAACCCTTTTTTAAGAAATTTTATTTAGTATTATTTCACAAACCTTATCTATGGTCAAGTCAGATGTATCTATATAAATAGCATCTTCTGCAATTTTTAGAGAACCTTCTTTCTTGTTTTTATCCATTTCATCGCGTTTGATAATAGACTCTTTTATCTGCTCCAGCGTCATGTCGCTTACACCCTGATCGAAGCGGCGTTTAGCGCGGACTTCGGCAGAAGCATCCAGGTAGATTTTGTATTCTGCATTAGGGAATACAACAGTTGTCATATCGCGCCCTTCGCAGACAATGCTGAGACTTGCGGTAATTTTTCTCATAAGGTCGTTTACAAGGTGACGAACCTCTACGATTGAACTTACCTGCGAAGTATTTGCAGTTACACGGTCGTCGTGAAGATGAGCTGTAACATCAGTTCCGTTCAAAATAAAATGACTTTCTTTTGTGTATTCAATTGTCTGTTTTTTGCAGAAATCTAAAACGGCAGCCTCGTTTGTAATGTCAATTCCGGCATCCAGAAGTGCCATGGTAAGAGTGCGGTAAAATCCGCCTGAATTCAAAAATGTAATGTTTAATTTGTCTGCGATAATATTCGCAATTGTAGATTTTCCAGTTCCGGCTGGTCCGTCGATGGCAATAATCATATTATATTTCTCCTTAATGAGGGGGAAGCGAGTTTTGCATACCTTCGATTTTCATCGAATGCAAAACTCGTTAGCGAAGCGACTCTCCCCCTGCGGCCGCACTTCGTAGCGTCCTACCCTCTCTCCTAGGGGGACGCAATAAATTGCTTCCCCCTAAGACCCCCATTCTACCAAAAATCAAATATAAAAACAAACTTAAGAAAGCCTTACTTTATTCTTGTGTTATAGAGTTTTGCAGTTATAATTAATACTAACAAAATTTTATAAACTAAAATATGTCCTAAAAAAAGGAGATGCCCATGAGCAGAAGGATAATAAAAACAGTTATTCAACTCCTATTACTATCATCTGCGTTCTTTTCCTGCCGAAATCTTGAAGATGATGCAACCTACAAGGATGAAGTAAAAAGCGTATCGGAAGATGTACAGGCGGAAAGTCTGACACTGCGCCCTACCCCCATCTACGAATACAGTAATGGGAAAACCACATGTCTGGCAAATGACTTCCCTTTGTTTTTTACACCGGGCGGAGACCTTCCCTATGTGGAAATTCAATCTTTCACCGAAGCCATCTTTGATGATACTTATACAATTACCAGAGAAGGCACACTATATAAGATTACACAGAGCTGGAATCAGAATTGCTATTTTACAATTGATTTTTCAGACGGTAACATTACTTATTCAGATTTTGATTATTTTATCTGTCCACCTGATGCTGCTGCATCCTGTGACGTAATTTTTGACAGTTCATTAATAAAACGGGAGACAATTGTAGATATAAGGGGCGAAAAAGTTTCTTATTCGATAAATTTGACAGACTACAATATTCCTCATAAATATGAAAACAACTACGGCTTTCTGCCTATGAATACGCTTAAGCATTTATTATATTGGGGCGGTTCTATTACCTACAATGACAAAGAAGCCTTTTTTGACTATGGTGCAGAATGGCAGATTCCTGAATACAGTGCAAAAATGTCAAATCCAAAGGAAAGCTATTCGCAGGAAATGGCTGATTATTCATACAATCATCTTTGCTTTGTATTAGACTTAGGCTACGGAAGAAAAAACTATCTGGGAGTTTCAAGTTTTGACAGCTGGATTAGGGCCGCAGGCCTTAAAGAAGCCCTTACTTCTACTAACATTGATACAGCGGAAAATGCCCTTGCAAAGCTTCTCCTGCAGGATATCGCTGACCTCCACACATACTACCAGCACTGGACACCTTTTAAAGGTCTAAATCCGAATGAGGATACCGGAAGAGGTACCCCTGCAGGATGTTTGTACTGGATGCCACCTGACTTTCTGGAAGGCCCAAGCAAGACAAGAAGAATTAATTATCAGAAAACCTTGTTAGAGAAATTTAAGGAAGAGAAAAGCTCCTCATATTATGAATCTGAAGCTGATAAAATTAAAACTGAAATGCACATTTTTATTCCCAAAGACCAGAGTGCAGATGCGGACTACAAAGCAACAAAAAATACCCTATTCATGTTCTTTAGATCATTTGGCTCCCAGGCCAGCTATGCAGTCAACTACAAGCCTAAGTGGCGCTTCTACAGTGACGTTGATGATATAGCCTCTAAAGGAAAAGATGACGGTATAATTTTTTATAAATCTGAAAACGGAAGCGGAAACCTAACACCGGCAGATGATATAAGCAAAATGTCTGATTTTATCAGCAAAGTAAAAAATGAAAGAGACCACGGTTATGGAATCAGCTTGAAAAATACCAATGATGACATTCAGCTTATGCTTATTTCAAATTACATTATCAGAAAACTGAAGGAAGACAGCACACGCCCTATGGAGAACGTTGTTCTTGACTTCAGCCTTAATAACGGCGGTGCAAATGATGATGAAACAATATTTGCATCCTGGTTTTTGGGCGAATCTATTGTCTGCTATAAGAATACAGCTACAGGTTCAAAATGCGCAGTCAAATATACCGCAGACATTAATTTTGACGGCAAGATTGATGATTCAGACACAATAAAAGACTTACAAAGATACTGCATCACTTCATTCAACTGTTTCTCCTGTGGAAACCTTTTACCGGCTCAGATTTACTTTAATGACAGCGTGAAGACCTTTGGAGAAAAAACCGGCGGCGGCACTTGCCCTATAATGGGGGTAGGAATGCCTTCCGGAACGCGTTTTTCAACTTCATGTCAAATACAGCTGAGCACCCTTATAAACGGCAGTTTTGTTGACATAGATGCCGGAATTGATGTCGATGTTCCTATATTTGTGGGAGAATTTGATAAAGTTTATAACCGAAATACATTCTGTAAAGAATATTTAAAATAAGTAAAGCTAAAAACGGCTTACGCAAGGAGGCAAAAATGCTGAAAAAAATGAGTGCAGGACTAATTCTGCTGGCTCTTACCCTGTTTTCCTGCCGGAACCTTACCGATGACGACACTTATTCGGCTGAAGTAAAGAAAGTGCAGGAAGAAGTTACTGCTGAGACTCTGACGAAGAAAGTAGTAGATGCCTACTATCTGAACGAAAATGGACTTCAATGTGATGAAGGTGCCTATGAATTATTTTTTACACCAGATGGAGACATACCTTATGTTGAAGTTGATTCATTTCTGAGCAAATGGTTTGGCGGATACTATATAATTACAAAAGAAGATGCTGTTTATAAAATTGTAAACAAGAATAACCAGAGTTTTTATATCAGCATAGATTTTTCAACAGGAAATGTATTTTATTCTGATTTCGACAAAAGCTTTATCCCACCAGCTGCTGCAACTTCCACTGATTTAATCGAAAACAACACTGTTATAAAGCGAACAGCAATTGTGGATATCCGGGGGGCAAACACTTCAGTTTCTGCAAATCTAAAGGATTACAATATTCCTTTAATATATGAAAACAACTTAGGTTTTATACCTGTAAATACTCTTACACTGATTACAGGAACAGGTAATGAGTTCCTCTATAACGGACAGGCTGTTTTTTGTGATACTGCCGATAACTTTCGTAATACTACTCGTGATGCCGCCGGCAACACTTATGGTTCAATTTACAGTCAAAAAATCCATAATCCAAAAGATACTTATTCAAAGGCTTTTTCAGAGTATTCATACGGGCACCTGGCTCTTGCAATGGACCTTTTTTACGGACGTAAGAAATACCTGGGAGTTTCAGACTTTAAAACCTGGCTTAACACAACAGGTGTAAAGGAAGGTCTTTGTTCAACAAATCTTATAACAGCAGAACAAACTCTTTCAGACTTCCTTTTGAAAAATATCGGGGACCTTCACACTTATTTTCATCATCTGACACCTTTTTATAAGGAATTATATAATTCTCAAAAGTTAGGCAAAATTTTGTTTCCACGATTAGATCCTACCATTTCACCAAATCCAAGTGATGCAAGATATAATAACAATTCCAGCTACTTGGAAACACTGTGGAAAAAGGAAACAAAAAGTTCCTGTACAGCAGACGGCACTCCTATGAATATTTTCATACCGAAAAAAGGGGATAACGATGCAACTGCAAACACAATTTTCCTATATTTTACTTCCTTTGACACCCAGAAATCATATGATTTTTATAAAGACAACTGGAAATATGCAGATTTTGAAAACAAAGATGTCAGCCAGATTATGAGTTTTTATAAATCTGAAAACGGAACAGGAGATCTTACAAAAGAGAGCATTACAACATTATCAGATTTTGTAAATACTGTTTCTGACCTATCAGCTTCCGGTGGTGCTTCACATGGCTGGGGAATCAGTTTAAGCAGCAATACTTCAGATAATACTTCAGATACAATTTTACTTACAGTAGTTTCAAATTATATTATTCAAGAATTAAACAAGGGAAATACCCGTCCAATTAAAAATGTCATTCTTGATTTAAGTATGAACGGAGGCGGTGCCTGCGACGATGAAACCTTTATGTCATCATGGTTCTTAGGACAGTCAAACTGGCATTTTGTAAACAATAAAACAGGCTCTGCTTCAAGCCTTGCTTATATTGCAGATATTAATTTTGACGGAAATTACAACAAAATCAATCAATACGCTGCTTATAGCATCTCGAAAAAAACAAGCGATATTAACGATCCATATGACACAATCTGTAATTTGAACAGATTCTGCATTACTTCTCTACAAAGCTTTTCTTGCGGAAATATTTTCCCAGCCCAGATTTGTTTTGCTGATACTGTTAAAAAGCTCGGACAAAGAAGCGGAGGCGGAACCTGTGCCGTTAAAAACATTATTATGCCTTCCGGCACTTATTTTTCAACATCTTCTCAATTTCAGTTCTCTACTCTTATAAACGGCAGCTATGTTGATATTGATAATGGCGCAGAAGTAGATGTTGCTATCAGTCCTATGGATTTTACGAATGTCTACAACAGAGCAGAATTCTGTAAACAATACCTGGAAGCTTATAAATAAAAAAAACAAAGTGGAGGATTTCCTATGAAAAAAATATACACAATTCTAACAGCACTAACTTTTATGGCCGGAGCATTCGGTGAAGGCTACTTTTTGAACAGACTTGGTGCCTGCTCTGATGCGGACGGTACTGAATTCGGAAGAGATTTATTTGTTATCGATGAAAACGATAAATCTGACATGCATTTTGCAGAATATGCAGAATTTTCTTACAACTGGGAGATGGCAGAAATTCTTGCCCTGACAGCCTTCAACAATGCTGCTTTCGAAGAACCTCAGGGCAATATCATTTTTGCGGGTTACGGAGTATTTTCACCTCTTCCCTTCCTTTCTGTAGCTGCAGGAAACGACCTGCGAGACCGTTTTTCTTTTTCTGCTGGTGAAATATATACGGAAAACGAAGCTTATCTTTTGCAGGCAAATCCTTTTATAGACGGAGCAGGACTGATTTTTAATCAGGCGTTCGGTAATTTTGGTCTTTCTGCCATTGCAAATATCGGGGCTGCAAAGGGAACTTACCTGAATGCAGGACTTGCCTTTAGTTATGAAGATGATTCAATCTTTGCAGCATTACAGGCTACAGGGCAGAATATCCTCAATAAAAATGAATACTACCATTACGCTGTTTTTGCCCAGCTGGACATTGCAGGCTGTAATTTTTCTGCCGGCTACATAAGTAACTACAACGACGCAGCTATAAATGATTTTAATTTTGATGATGTTGAAAATCAATTTTTTCTTCCTCTACCGTCTACCCACGCTGTAAAAGCATCTGCCCGCTACACAAATGAAAACTTTGTAATTGCGGCAGACTTTATTACAGGCTTGAACAAGGAATACATTCTGAACGAAGAATCTAAAAAACTGCGTGCTGCATGGGATTCATATGAGAATGCTGGTTTTGATCCTGTAATCCAGGGTTGCGATGAAAGCGACGGTCTTCTTGGTAAAAATGAAAATATTCCATGGCGTGCAGCAGTAAAAGGCGGCTGGTTTGCAACTGAAGATATTTCACTTTACCTGAAATATTCAATTGGCCGGGGAAATGATTTTATTCACGAAATTTATCCTTATGTAGACTGGGGCTTTGGAGATAATTCTATGTTCCGTCTTGGCACAAAAATTATTATTGATAAAGATGTGGTTTCAGTTTCAATTCCTGTAATGTGGAAATATATGCTGGAAATTAACTAATGTCTTTACGAGTCCTGACAAAGCTGCAAAAGTCCTTTTACTTCTACGGCGGTCAGGTCTCGTGAATCACCCGGCTTCAAATCATCAAGATTTACACAGCCAATGCGCACGCGAACAAGGGATTTTGTACCAATATTCTGACTTTCAAGCATACGGCGGATTTCGCGGTTCTTTCCTTCAATCAAAATGATTTTGATTTTGCGAGCTTTTAAAACCTTACAGGATTTACACTTATAAAAAACGTTGTCTACGCGGACTCCGTGCTCTAAAAGCTTTGCAGTTTCTTCACTAACATCCTGACTAGTTTCTACGATATATTCTTTTTCTACCTGACTTGATGGATGAGAAAGTTTTGCGGCAAAATCTCCGTCGTTTGTAAAAAGAATTGCGCCCTTACTGTACATATCAAGGCGGCCAACGTTATAGAGGCGTTCTGTATATTTTTCTGAAAGCAAATCTGCGGCAACTGATCTGCCCTTTTCATCAGAGAGGGAACAGACAAAACCGGCAGGTTTATTCAAAAGTACATAGCGTTTCTGCTCTTCAAGGCTGATTTTTTTGCCGTCTACGCAGATTTCGTCTTTAGAAGTTACCTTTGTACCAAGTTCAGTTACCACCTGACCGTTTACACTTACCCGGCCATCAAGAATTATCTGTTCACTGGCACGGCGGCTTGCAACCCCCGAATGTGCTAAAAATACCTGAAGGCGGATTGGCTCTTCATTTTTATTATTATCATTTGAGGTGTTTTTGTTCTTATTTTTGAGAAAATCGTTAGCGGGCAAGTTCGAATCTCTCCTGTTCGTCTTCGTCGAGTTTTGGAAGTTCTGAAATTGAGTTCAGGCGGAAGAGTTTTAAGAACTCTTTTGTAGTTCCAAAGAGGGTTGGTCGGCCTGCAACTTCTTTTTTTCCCACTTCCTTAATAAGATTGCGTTCTATAAGCAGGCGGATCATATTGTCTACGCCAACACCGCGAATCTGTTCAATTTCTGCACGTGTAATTGGCTGAGAATATGCGATAATGGAAAGGGTTTCCATTGCAGATTTAGAAAGTTTTCCGTCGCGTTTTGAACCGTACTGTTCTTTAAGAACATCCCAGTATTCTTTTTTTGGTGTGAGGCAGTAGCCGCCTGTAATCATAGAAAGTTCAAGACCGCTTTCTTCGCCGTTCAGGCGTTCTTTTAAAATTTCAAGACATTTTTCGGTAACTTCGTCTGAAAGCTGAGCCTTCTGGGCAAGCACTTTGGGTGCTACGGGTTCGCTTTCCAAAAATAAAATAGTTTCGATTAATGCTGTTTCTTTAGTAAATTCCATTGTTGTTCCGTTAATTTGTTGTTAACTCTTCTTCCGTTGGTACATAGCCTGCGTTGTCTTCGCGGGCGCATATTTTTATATCACCAAAATGGCGGTTTTGGAAGATGGTAATCATTTTAAATTTTACGGCTTCAAGAATTGCCATAAAGGCACAGATTACGTCCATCGGATTTCCAGGACGGGTAATTAAATCTGTAAAAAGACATTCTTTTTTGTCTTCTAAAAGCTCGTTCATCAAGGTAATTTTTTCATTTACCGAAATTTCCTCATACATATTGAGGATTTTTTCGTTGGAATACTGGCGCATTACCGATTTGAACATGGACTGGAGCTTCTGCAAAAGCTCCCATGTATCAACCTCTTCCCACATTCCGTCAGTATCATCAAAAGGAAGAACACGCTGAATCTTTTTGCGTTCGAAATTCCATTCAGAATCATCTTCCTGCTCTTCCATAAGGGAGGTAAGCTTTTTGAATTTCTGGTATTCAATCAGTTTTTCTACAAGTTCAGCGCGAGGATCTTCTTCATCTTCGTCGTCATAGGCAACTTCAACCGGAAGCAGCATGCGGCTTTTCATGTAGATTAATTTTGCGGCCCAGCTGTAGAACTCGGAAAGGTCACCCAGATCAGTCTGAACGGCATAATCAAGATATTCAAGGTACTGGTCGGTAATCTGCGCGATTGGAATATCGTAAATGTTTACCTTACTTTCGCGGATAAGAGCCCACAAAAGGTCGAGAGGACCTTCAAATTCCCCTGCCCTGTACTCACGTTTTTCCTTTACAGCTACCGCTACATTAGAATTCTGATTTTCTTCCATTCCGCACCGCCTGTTTTCCCAATAAAAGGTCAAGACTCCCCAGTTTTTCAATATCAGCTGTATTCTGGAGAGCCGGAGATGAAATAAATTCATCCCTTATTGATTTATCGGAAGATTGATCCAAAATCTCAATAGCTGGAACGAGCACAAATGCACGTTCTTTTACACGCGGGTGCGGAATCTGGAGATCTGGAGTATCTATTTTTTCATCGCCAAAAAGTTCGATGTCTATATCAAGCGAGCGGGGACCAAAGCGGATTTCTTTTGAACGGTCACGTCCAAATTCCGCTTCGATTTTCTGTGTTGTTTTTAAAAGTTTTTCAGGACTTGTTTCATCAGCTACAAAGCCCACGGCTGTCATATTATAAAAATCATCCTGATTTTCTACATACATGGCGCGGGTTCTGTAAACAGAAGAAAATTTTGCGTTTACAAGGACTGAAGACAAACGTTTCTCGGCTCCGCTCAAGAGTTCAAGCGGAGTTTTTCCAGCGAAACTTTTATTTGATCCAAGTCCCAGTAAAACGCGTTTCAATTAGAATAATCCTTCCTGTGCTGAAGCAGCTGCGTCGTCTGCCTTCTTTGCAGTCTTTTTAGCCTTTGCAGCTGTATCTACCGGAGTGCCGTCCTTATTTTTAAGAACCTGTCCCGGGAAAACTTCTGCACGGATTTTTTCTTCAATCTGAGCAGCAATTTCTGGATGAGATTCAATAAAGGCAACAGAATTTTCCTTACCCTGACCAATTTTATCTTCACCCATTGTGTACCAGGCACCGCGTTTATCAACGATTCCGTGTTTTACGGCAGAATCAAGAAGCGATGCAGTTGCGTTAATACCCTTTCCAAAGTAAATGTCGAGTTCGCACTTTCTGAATGGAGGCGCAACCTTATTCTTAACAACCTTTACGCGTACGCGGTTTCCGATTGCATCATCATCACCTTTTCCGTCGATTGTTTCGATACGGCGGATTTCAAGACGAACAGAAGAATAGAACTTCAAAGCCTGTCCACCGGTTGTAGTTTCAGGGTTACCGAACATAACGCCAATCTTCATACGAATCTGGTTGATAAAGATTACGATACAATTTGATTTTCCGATGATTGCTGTAAGTTTACGCAAAGCCTGGCTCATAAGGCGGGCCTGCATACCCATAACAGCATCACCCATTTCACCTTCAATTTCTTTTTCCGGTGTAAGGGCTGCAACAGAGTCTACTACGATTACATCAACGGCACCTGAACGTACAAGATTTTCTGTAATTTCAAGAGCCTGCTCACCAGTATCTGGCTGGCTTACCCAGAGTTCATCAATATTTACGCCAAGATTTTTTGCATAAACAGGGTCCAGAGCGTGTTCTGCATCAACAAAGGCTGCAACACCGCCAAGTTTCTGAGCTTCTGCAATTGCGTGCAAAGCAAGAGTTGTTTTTCCCGAACTTTCAGGACCATACATTTCAATAATTCGTCCGCGAGGGTAACCACCGATTCCCAAAGCCTCATCAAGAAGAATGGAACCAGACGGAACAACATCAATACCAGAAGCATTAGCCTTGTCGCCAAGCTTCATGATTGCGCCCTGCCCGAACTGTTTTTCAATCTGAAGACGAGCCGCCTCCAGAGCCTTCATTTTCTCCGCATTATCCATCGGAGCGTTTGTATTTACTGACATTTAGCCACCTTCCTCCCTGTATATAATATGGCTTTGATTTTCACGTTTTGACAAAAATTTACAAAAATTTTTAACAAATTTACAGAAAAATTATATAAATTACAAGTATTAAGACAAGTAGGTTATAATTTTCTTACAGTCTGATAAAGCGAGCGTCCCTTTACGGTAACAGTGCCGCCTGAAACTTCCAGCTGGCCTAAAATCTTAACGTACTGGTCGCTTTCTACATTAGGGACAACTTCAAAGCGGACAAGAACGGTTCCTTCGTAGTGGCGAAGCTGTTCATCACCAATGATAAAATCGCAGGAATAAGAGCCGTCCTCATAGGTGTTTGCGTTAGAAACCTTTCCGCCCCAGCTTACCCAGCAGTCATCATAAAGGGAAGGATTTTCTTTTACCGAAGCAAAATCGGGAATATCCTTAATGGTATCAAAATCTGGAATTTCAAAATAAGTTGAAAGAACATGAGCCTTCTGTTTGATTGCAGAAGAAGCATTTGAGTTTACAAGGCGGTTTACTTCAATTTGAGAAGCATTATCGCGGTGTTCGTTAAAATACTGAATTGCGGCCGAATAAGTTTTTGCAATTTCCTTATCAGACAAAATAAACTGATAGGTCTGGCCGGATAAATCACTTTCCCTTGCGTCTTTTTTTTCTTCATCAGACAGCTCAAGAGCTCCTAAATCTGCACGGGAAGGAGTATAAGGTTTTCGCCCCGGAAAGAGTACAAAAAAGAGGGCACAGCCAAGAAGGCAGGCCGCAAGAGGAAGGACTATTCCCCAGACCCTGTCGGTATTTACTCCAAGAGGAGGATAAAACTGTTCTATGCGGCCGGTATCTACCCAGCGGCAGATTGTATCATAATCACCATGAGTGCGGACAAACTCAATTGCCTCGCCGGCAGTTTTATTCTGAGGGTCATTTTCCTTAATTTCAAGATAATACTGAAGGGCACGGTCTGTTTCGCCGCGGCGCAAGAAGATTGCAGCCTGTCCTAAAAGCAGGTTTGAATCTGTCATCTTTAAGCGTCTTGCATGCTGAAAATATGATGAGGCAGCCCCTATATCACCTATGTAAAGACAGGCAATTCCGAGCTCTAAATAGTAATCAAAATGTTCCTGATAGGTGTCCGCCTTGTCTTCCAAAAGCTTGATTGCCGTAGAAAAACGACGGCGGCTCATATACTTCCATGCAACTGTAAGAGTATCCTGACGCATAACTCAGATATTATAAACCTAAAACCTCTAAAATTGCATCTAGTTCTGCGTTAAGTTGGAAAATTTCTGCACGATTTAACGTTGCATCATCCTCTTCCAGGGCAATTATGCGGTCTAAAAGATTCTGAACATATTCCGGAGTAAGCTGCTGGTTAGAAAATTTATTTGCGTCAAGCTGACTGCGTTTTTTTGCAGTCGTAGCCTTCTTTTTCTGCTGAGGATTCAACTGAATTCTTGGCTTATTTTCCTGCTCAGCAGGCTGATATTCTTCCCGCTCTGCATAAGGTTCAATTGTTCTTGTTGTAACCAGCGGAGTTTCTGAAGTCTGAGGAAGCACAACTTCTTCGTTTTCTTCTTCCTCATGTGGGAAAAGATATTTTTCTCCCTTAGGATTATCAGAATCTGTTGCAAAGGCAAGATAGAAAATACACTTTCCGCTTTCGTTAGGATTAAGCTTGAAAGTCGGCCAAACAACTTCTACGGCAGAGTTATTATAGGCAAAAACCGAATCAAACTGGCGGTAGCTGTACATGTTAGGCAGCCATTCATTTTTATCAAAGGTAGAATAATTTCCAAGGGCAAGGCATTCAGGAGCAGTACAGTCTGAGCCGTAGAAGAACATCTGCATTGCGGCATTAAGGTTACGGCTTACAATCCACTTTTCATTTTCCATTGTTTTATAGAGGACTTCATTTTTTACAGGGATATTTGCCCTTGTATAAAAGTGATAATCATCTGTTTCACCAAGAATTGTATCAAGTACAGCCTTAAGGGCAAGTTCCCGGCGTCTTGTAGTACGGTTTGTAACGGTTGCAGTAACCTTTACCATATCAGACTGCTGGCCCTCTTCCGAAGGAAAAACCATAAATTCTACGATTACTTCTGCGGTATCAGGAACTGCATAGGTAATGCGAAGTCCCTTATCACTCATTGTATAGCCTGATTTTACGCTTCCGTCATTAATCAGCTTGATGATTTTATTGTTTGATTTTAAATAAAAGGCACTTGAAGTAAATTCATTTGCAGTTGAAAAAACAGGAATAAGTTTATCGGCATTATTTCTAAGGGCAATATTAAAGCTTCCTACACGTTTTTTATAGCGGAGAACCACAAGCCCGTCGCTGATTGGAAGAGCCTTTCCGGAATTATCTGACCAGAATTCAGGATCCTTTCTTACAGGATAATCAACAGCCTTCTGATTTTCACTTTCTATTTCATTTTCAGGTTTGCCAGGCTCAACAGCCTCTACCTTAGTACTCTTGCATGAGGCAAAAAGAGAAAAAAGTAATGCAAGTCCAAGTATTTTTAAAAGCTTCATACAGTTCCTACTCTTCATATTCATTTTCATAAGATTCATTCTCTTCACTCTGCTCAGAAAGAAGTCTCTGGGCATCTATTGCCTTTTTACGAAGCAGACGAACCTGATCGCGGGTTTCGTTGAAAGGCTCGGCATTAGGAACATCTACACCTTCTTTATAAGAAACCGAATTATAGGAAGATGCTGAATAAGCCTTTGATCCCTTCATCATCTGAAGCTGCCCTTCAAGGTCCCGAACCTGACGCTGAAGGTCTGCATTTTCCTGCTGAACATCGTTTAATTTCTGACGGGTCTGGGCAATTGCTTCAAGGTTATACATTCTAAGCTGGCGCTCATAATCTTCTTTTGCAGAAAGATATTCTTCGCCGGTCTGTTTCAAAAGATAGAGAAGCTTTTCTTCCCTCTGGCGCTGAATGATTGAATCCAGTTTAAACTGGGCATCCGGCTTTTTAGCGCAGTCAGGGTAGTTTTCTACAACCCGCTCGTAAATCGGGCGGGCTTCGTCATAGCGGTAACCTGCGTAAAGGGCTTCACCGATGTAAAAGAGAGCCAGCGGATACAAATCGCTTTTTTCATTCTGATGGCAGAAATCGCTTAAAGTAATGATTGATTTATCGTATTCGTTAAGATTAAAAAGAAGTTTACCCTTGTAAAACTGAACGCGAGGGTAATAAACGGATTTTTTATAGTTTTCAAGATAAAAATCACAGTCATCAAGGGCTGTCTTATCCTGGCCTGCATTAATTTCCGAAGAAATCAGCATAAAATAAGAATCGGCATTGCAGTTTTCAGGGTATGCTACGGCTTTTTTAAGCATAAAAACCGCTGTTGTCCAGTCGCCTTCTGAATAAGCCTTACAGCCTTCTACAAAAGCAGCAGTTCCGCTTCCGCTTGAGCTGGCAGCCCCGAAAAGCAGAGAACCTGAAAATAAAGACAATCCCAAAACTGCAATTACTGCGATTCTATTTTTCATCTATTAAGCCTTCCAATTTAGAGAGCCGTTAAAAAACGAAGAGCCGGAAACAATCACATCTGCTCCTGCGTCAATCACAGACTGAAGGGTGTCGTTATTTACGCCGCCGTCCACAGAAATCAGATAGTTATAATTGTTTTCTTCCCTAAGCTTTTTAAGCTCACTCACCTTTTTTAAACAAGATGGAATAAGTTTCTGACCGCCGTATCCCGGATTTACGGTCATCACTAATATAATATCGGCACATTCAAGGATTTCCTTTATTGAAGAAATCGGGGTTGAAGGCACTATTGAAACTCCGGCCTTTTTTCCAAGCTCGTGAATCTGCTGGATAATTCTGTGGGCGTGAACGCAGGCTTCCAGATGGAAGGTAATCCAGTCTGCTCCGGCTTCTGCAAAAGTCTTTACCTGATTTTCAGGATGCCAGGTCATAAGGTGAACATCAAAAGGCAGCTCTGTAAGCTTACGGATTGAACGCACAACCGGCTGACCGTATGTAATTTCCGGAACAAAATCTCCGTCCATAACATCGATATGAACTACAGAACCATTATTATCTTCAATCTGCTTAATTGCCCTTTCCAGGCTGCTAAAATCGGCCGAAAGCAGAGACGGCGCTAATACAGGAGTTTTCATTTGAAAATGATTTTATATTTTTTTCCCGGTTTATCCACAGTTTTTCTATATTATGCACTTATAAAAAGCCCCTTAAATAAAAAAAATTAAATATAACTGAAAATTATCATTGACATATAATCAATTGTGCTGTATAAACTTTGCTCCGCTTTTTCCTTTTTTACAGTTGATTAATTTTTTTTTCTCAAGTAGAATAAAATTTATAGGATTATGGAGACAGAAACAAAAGCCGGCCTGAAAAAAGTCATTCAGCTTTTTGAAGACGGGCAGCCTGAGCAGGCACAAAAGGTTATCAGTAATCTCTTTGAAATTGATATTGAATCAAAAGAGGTTGCCTATGCCAACAAGTGCTGCATCTTCTGGATTGATGCCCTTAAAAGGCTTGAGGATACAGAAGATTCCTACGTTCAGAGTGAAAACATTCTTTCTGAATGGCGGGCTTTTCAGAATTTCATATCCCACGAAACTTTTGTTTACGAACCGGTTTTATTTGCCGTTCAGAAGGGATTTTTTTCTTCAGCACTTTTTCACTTCTTGAAAATTGTTGACGGAATTAAGGATTCTTTCCAGCGGGCAGACATCTACAGAAAGGCTGGCATCTGCTACAAAAAGCTTGGGGATTTTGAAAACGCAAGAAACTGTCTTACAGAGGCGAACAACACCCATCCTAATCTGGCATCGGTTCTTGCAGAACTTGCCGACTGTTATTCTCTTTGCGGAGACGACAGGGTTGGAAAGGTTTTGTTCCGCGAAGCTTTTTTTAAGGCGCCTGAATTCATTGAACTTGATTTTCTGGATTCGGAACTTATCAAATGTCTGATTACCCAGACAAGAGAAAAGGGCTTTGAAAAAAAAGAGCAGCTTTACTGGATTCCGGTTTATGGAGTTTTGAACGGAGTTTTCAATGTAAAAAGGGAACTCAATTCACAGGAAGCAGGCCAGCTTCGGAAAAATATTTATGCAATGGAAAACGAGTTTAAGGATCCTGCCTGTAATGCAAAAATACTCGTTCCAAAGATGCTGAACAGTTATTTTTGGCTGATTGACCACTACGTTCTTACAAATGAAAGTGCCGCCAAAATTAATGAAGTTCTTTTAAAAATTAAATTATTGGACTCTTCGATTTACGAAGCGTACATTAAATAAACACAAGGGTTTGTTTATCACATAAAATCCCATGCGGGATTACACAGGAGTTAAAACTATGGCAGATTTAATTCAGTCAGTAGAGGACATGCTTAAAGAAGCAACTTGGACAAGAGCCGCTATCAGCAATTACAAAGAAAGCGACATTAAAGAACTGGCTAAAATTTTGGAGCAGGCAAACAATGAAAACTGCGTAGACCAGATTTATGCTATTTGTGAAGAGCAGCTCGTTCACTCAAAAGACAGCATCATCGCTCTTTATATCTGTGGTATTACAGACCTTAAAAAAGGTGTCCTTGATAACTCTAACCTAGAAACCCTTGTAGACATTTTCCTTAAAAATCACAAAGAAAGCGTTGTTGAATCATTGTGTGAAGACATCCTCAACGATGACAGCACAAACCGCTTTGCCCTCAGAACTCTTGCAGACTGCTACGCTGCAGATCCTGACAAAAAGGACAAGGTTTGGGAAATTTACGCAACACTGGTAAAAGTTGACTTTGAAGAAGCAGTTCTTGCAAAGGTTTTGGGTGAACATTTTGAAGCAGCTTCAAAAGAAGATCCTGCTAACGAAAAAGTTCTGATGAAGACTGCCATTGAATACTACAAAAAGGCAATTCTCCGCTTTATCAACCAGAACAACTATAACGGCGTAAAAGAAGTTTGGACAAAACTTATTGAACTTATGCCAGCTGAATTCGACTTTTTCCAGCTTCTCCGCCGCAAGATTGCAAAATCTATGGGCGAAACAAAAACTACAAACCTCATGCAGGATTTGTACGAATGGTATAAAGCAAACAAAAAATGGAAGATTGCAATTTCCATTCTTAAACAGAACCTTGAAGTTGATCCAAAAGATACCTGGGCCCGCAATCAGATTATTGAATGTTACCGCGGCCGCTACGAAGGTCACTCACAGCTTGAAAACTATATCCGCTCTTCTAACCTTGGACAGAGCTACCGCAACGTATTCGAAGCTATCAACGACTTTGAAAAACACATTGCTTTTGATAAGGGAAGTTTTGTATTCCACCGCAACTGGGGTGTTGGTAGAATCCGCAAGCTTGACGGTGATTCAATCGAAATCAACTTTGGTAAAGTAGTTGGAATCAAGAGCATGAAGCTTTCTATGGCTGTAACTGCTCTTAAACCTCTTACAAAAGACCACATCTGGGTTCTTAAGGCTACAAAAACAAAAGATGACCTTATCAAGATGGTTAAGGGTTACAAAGAAGACGGAAAAGAAAAGTACGGTACAGAATGGACTCTTAAAACAATCATCAAGAGCTACAACAATAACTGTGACTTCAAGCACATCAAGGCAGAACTTGTTCCTTCAATCCTTTCTACAGGTGAATGGACCTCTTGGAACCAGAAAGCAAAGAAAATTCTTGAATCAAATGCTGAATTCGGCGTAGATCCTAACGATATCAACATGTACACAGTACGTGAAAACGAAATCACACCGGAAGAAAAGCTTTCTAACGAGTTCAAGGCTCAGAAAGCTTTCTTTGCCCGCGTAGATATCTTGATGAAGTTCTTCTACAACGACATTACAGATAACACAAGCGATTACTTCGCAGAAATGTACTCATACTTCACAAGCTACCTCAAGAACATCAGCCGCGTTGACGAGCAGGTTCTTGCAGCTTACCTTGTTGTTAAGAGAATCGGTACAGAAGATAAGCAGTACGCTTTCCAGACACGCGAAACCTTTGCAGATCTTTACAACAAAATTGAAGATCCTCGCGTAATCTACGAAGAACTCAAAGACACTAAGAATACAAGTCTTCGTGCAGACTTTATCAGCTGCATCAGACTTCTTCCAGACTGGCAGACACAGTACATCAGAATGTTCCCAACTGTACTTGATATGAAGATGCTGGACACTCTTATTAAAGACGGCTACACAGAAGACGTTCAGAAGTTCATCAAAGTTGCCTTCGAACAGTTCAAGGACTACCGCGAAGCAGTTCTCTTTATGTTCAAGGAATGCCAGGATAAAGAATGGTACCAGAACGCAGGCGTAAGCTACGAAAAACAGCTCATCACTTTGATTAACATCATTCAGCTTGCAGAGCGCGAAATTCTTAACCACGTTCACTCAACAGAGAACAAAAAGATTAAGAAGACTGCTACTACCCTGCTCTTCAAAGACGATGCACTCTTTAAGTTTATGTTCAGCGGAGACGAAAGCCTTGTTGTTAAGATGTACACACTTATTGATGATACACCGTTTGACGACCCTACAGCTAAGTCTCAGACTCGTAACAAGATTCTTGAAAAATACCCAGACTTCAAATTCCGCGTATCTGAAGAAAAATCTTCAGAGCAGGCTAAGGGTATGCTGGTTACAGCTAAGAAACTTGAAGAAAAGAAGGCTGAACTTGACAATATCCAGAACGTACTTCTTCCAGAAAACGCTAAGGACGTTGCAGAAGCACGCGCTAAGGGCGACTTGAAAGAAAACGCTGAATATAAGGCAGCACGCGAACAGCAGCACATGCTTACTCTTAAAGTTCAGAATTTGCAGTCAGAAATTGCACGCGCTGTAATTTTCGACCCTACAACTTCTACAACTTCTGTTGTTTCATTCGCAACAGTTGTAACTCTTACAAACAGCGACTCTGGAAAAGACGAAGTATTTACAATTCTTGGACCTTGGGAATCAGATCCAGACAACAACGTTATTTCTTACATGTCACCGTTTGGAAACGCAATTATGAATAAAAAGGTTGGAGATACAGCAGTATTTACAATCAATGACCACAAATACAGCTACACTGTAAAGGCAATTAAAAAGGCTACAAACTACTAATTCAGTTCTTTTTAATTGAAGCATTGCAGGCTGTTCGGGAAGATCCTGGGCAGCCTGTTCTTTTATGTGAGGTGAAGCCATGTCTGAACTTTCAAAAAAAATGATTCAACTAATGCCTGGGGCATATGTTATTCCTTCTTCAACAAATATAGGTGTTATCACAGAAAAAGGCTTTGGCAAAACAAAGGTTTATCTGATTGATTCCGGAACTACGGAAATTGACGCGGAATACATTCTTTCCATTCTGGATGAATTTTTTGAGCAAGCCGGCGAAAAATACAGGATTAAGGCAATCATTAACACGCACGGGCACACTGACCACGCCGGCGGTAATTTGTTTATTCAGAAAAAGACTGGCTGCCAGGTCTGGATTTCAAAGCTGGAACTTCCTTACATAGAAAACCCGGAATTACAGGCAACAGACATCTGGGGCGGAACTCCACCTCACGAAATTCAGACGGCATATTTCAGGCCTCAGCCTTCTAAAGCTTCAAAGATAATCAACGAAGAGACAAAAGTAAAACTTACAGGCGGAAGAAGCATTACTTTTCTTACCCTGCCCGGACACAGTTTTGAGATGACTGCCGTAATATATTCTGATAAAGAAGGAAAAAAGGTCGTTTACGCAGGAGACGGTATTTTTACCCGCGGAGAACTTTCAAAGTTCTGGATTCCATTTATGAACAATCCCCTGAAATTTATGAAGGGACTTGAAAAGCTTTCTCTTCTTGAAAACCTTGAATGGTGCGTTCCGGGACATGGAGACTGCATAGAAAAAAATCTTAGCGAAACTATAGAAATGGATTCTCTTGCCATTCTGGAAACAAAGCAGCTTTTACTTAATCTGATTGCAGAAGGAAGAAAAACAAGCGGAGAACTCTTAAAAGAAGTTGCAGATTTGAATGAAATAAAATTAGGATTCGGGCAGTCCGTTTTAATCCGGAGCACGCTCAAATCCTATTTAGCCGCCATGCATGACATGGGGCTTGTAAAAGTTCTAATTGAAAATAATACCTTTTACTGGTGCAAGGCTTAAACCCGCACCAATAAAGTCTTAGTCTTCAAAAGCAGCTACAATTTCTACACCGCTTGAAGCTCCAATGCGGTTGGCACCGGCTTTAATCATTTCCAAAGCCTGCTCTGCATTGCGAACTCCACCGGAAGCCTTAACTCCCATATCTTTTCCTACAGTTTCTCTCATCAAAGCAACGTGGTGAGCAGTAGCACCATTAGGAAGAAGCTTTCCTTCCTTATCTTTAAGAATTGCAAAACCTGTAGAAGTTTTTACAAAATCAGCTCCGGCTTTTTAGCGCAGAGACAGCAGTTTTCAATTGTATGATCATCAAGATAGCAGGTTTCAAGAATTACTTTTACGCAGATTTCTTTTCCTACCTTTTTACCTTCTGCACGTGAAGCTTCAACTACAGCGGCAATATCAGCACCAACCTCAGAAAAACGCCCGTCCATAGCGGCACCAACATTGATAACCATATCAACTTCATCAGCCCCCTTCTGAATGCAGGCAGCAGCTTCAAAAGCCTTTACTTCTGAAGGTGTTGCACCAAGAGGAAAACCTACAACTGTACAAACCTTTACAGGGCTATTTTCCAAAAGTTTTGCAGCAAGAGAAACATAACTTGGATTAATACAAACTGAAGCAAAGCCATATTTTTTAGCTTCATCACAAAGTTTTTCAATCTGAGAAACTCTTGCCTGAGGAGCAAGCAGAGTATGATCAATATAAGCTGCGATTTCTTTTTTAGTCATAAAATAAATTTCTCCTTAAATAATTCTGACTGTAAGTATAATGCAAAATAAAAGACTTTTACTACTAGGGTTAAAACAAAAAAAAGGCGCTGAATGAATCAGCGCCATGCCTTAATCAGGCAGTCAGGGACATGGGTGGGAGGGGAAAATGTCCCTGACATTTATAATATCGGGCATATGTGCTAAAAACTTTAGTAATTATAAGAAAATTTTGAAAATTTATGAAAAATTTTATTCTTCTTCTATCTGAAGATCTACAGAACAGTTGATTTTGTAGGTTTTGCCCTTAATGACATTGAGAGTTCTTGTAATTTCATAATCGCCGATTGTAAAGCGGATTTTATGCTCCCCTTCCGAAATTACATATTCCTTTCCAAGATTTTTAAAGGCCTTATCATCAAGGAAAACAGAAGTTCCTTCAGGAGCAGTAACAAAAACCGCCGGCTCAATGCTCTTAAGTTCAATCTTAAGTTCAGTATTTTTTGCCTGCTCAATTCTTACAGTGCGGACCTCATTTCTGTAGGCATCAGATGTAACAGAAAGGTCGTGAACACCCTTGTCCAAAAGGATTGTATTGTTCTTTGAAAGAGTTACAAGTTTTTCATCAACATAGACAGTGCAGTTTTCAGGCTTTTTGTCGCTCAGGGTAGAAAGCACCAGGGTTAGTTCGCCCTTGTCAGAAAGAATTGGTTTAATGGAAGTCTTTATTTTGGAATTTAAAGTTTCTTCCGGAACCCCCTTCATAACCGGCTGCAGTCTTATAAAAATCAGGCCGTCTGCAAAATCAACCAGATCCATAAGACTTGTGTACTGATTCTGCTTAAGACTGTTGTTTTTCTTCAGAGGAATCTGTAAAACCCAGGAAAGTCTTGATGGCAGAGGGCTTACAAACATGCGTGAACCTGAATAGTCAATTTCTTCTTCCGAAGGCTTTGGAGAGATTTTATCGTAAACTGAACAGGCAACACAGTCCTGCCAGTAGGCAACGTCTTCCGGAATATCAAACTTTACTTCAATTCCTTCTATAAATCTGCTGTTTTGAGGAAGTTTGATCGCAAGGGATTCATTTGTACCAAGGCTCTTTTGAACCTCAAAGCCAGCTTCCTGTTCTATTGCGGCGTAATGAAGTTTACTGGTTCTGAAAGATTCTGCAAAAAGAAGAGAGCCTGCAGAAAAAAGCAGAGGAGAGAAAACAAAAACTGATAATTTTTTTAATCCAGAAAATCCCTTCATCACACCTGAAATTAAAATTCAAATTTTTCACGCGGATCAAGAGCCTTTCCTCCCTTACGGATTTCAAAGTGCAGATGATCCCCGGTTGCCATACCAGTATGGCCCACAAGTCCGATTACAGTTCCTTTTTTACAAAACTGTACTGGTCTACAAAGATTTTTGAAAGGTGGGCATAGACACTGGTCTGTTTTCCCAAATCATGGCTTAAAATGATGTAATTACCGAAGGTCGGATCATCACTTACAGCATAAGCCACATCTCCGTCTTTTACAGCATAGACCGGAGTTCCTTCCTGTGCAGCAAGGTCAATTCCGTTATGATCTTTAATCTGCCCTGAAAGCGGATTTTTGCGTCTGCCGAATTCAGAAGAAACATAAAAAGTATTTTCTTCCAGCGGCAGCCTCAAACCGGAATCAAGAAAAAAAGCACGTTCTGTAGGAGAAAGCCTTTTTCCCTGCAAAAACACAAAACTTCGTCCTTCAATTGTAAAGTATAAGGCCGGATTTGTTAAGTTTTGATTTTTATAATTTTCCTGAAGAAGTACTTCTATTGAAGTTTTTCCCTTATCAAGGGGAATAAAAAGACCCTGAACGGTAGGAATGATAAGAGACTTTCCTTTGATTACATCATCTTTACTGGAAATGGAATTAAGTGTGACAATTGTATCATAATTAATATTACAGCGGGCACAGAGTTCATAGACGGTGAAGTTTTTTACATCATACTTAAAGAAAAGAAATTCAGGATCATTGCCGGCAAATACAGCCTTAGAATTGTTCTGTACGATGGAAATGAACTGAATCAATTCTTCATTTTTAACCTGTTTTTTTTCTGCCCCGCTTTTAAGATAAGGATCAAGGCTGTTAATAAGAGGAAGCCTATTCTTTTCTATAATAAAAGGAGCATCAGCAGCCTGAGCCCACTGAAAAGAAAGAGAAAAGACATAAATAAAAAGGGCAGTAAAAATCTTTTTTATCATCTTCCTGTTAGCTTTTTAGGGGTTGTAGTAAACCCTTAATAAAAAAAGACAGATTCCTGCCAGAGAACCTGTCTTTTTAAAGTAAAATCGAAAAACGAAATTACTCTTCTACAATTGCTTCAGCTGGACATTCAGCAGCGCAAGTACCGCAGCTGATGCATGCATTAGCATCGATTACTCTTTTGTCTCCGCTTTCAGAAATTGCTCCAACAGGACAATCTGGTTCGCAAGTTCCGCAGTTTACACATGAGTCATTAATTTTGTATGCCATAATTTGCTCCTATAAAAACTTGTATTTTTTGCCAGTCAAGTTCTTTCTTAAAATATACTGTAAGAACTGCATTTTAACAACAGATTTTTTTGCAAATTATGATGAAAATAAAGTGTAATAATAGTAGAAAAAACGCACTCTTGTTCGTATGCTCAAAAAAACGGTATAATAGTACATTATGAAGAAAATTTTGAAAGCTCCGCTTATTCTCTCCTGTGTCTTATTTTTCTTTGCAATCGGCATCGGGGCAGCGCTGGGAGCATCTCTTGCAGCAACACGAAATATCATAAATTCTGAATACATTACTGAATTTGAAACAGCCCTTCCTACAAAACTTCTGGATATAAACGGCGAAGTAATTACGGAATTCGCTTCTGATGAAAAACGCGAAATCATCGCTTTTAAGGATTTACCTCAGCACCTTGTTGATGCCCTTATTACCCGTGAAGACCGCATTTTCTTTTCTCATAACGGTTTTAACCTTAAGGCTATTTTCCGAGGCGTCTTTGGTATTCTTACAGGCCGTTCACTTGGTGGTGGTTCTACCCTTACCCAGCAGATTGCCGGAACCCTTTACTGCGACCGTAACGATAAATCAATTACCCGAAAGCTTAAGGAACTCTGGTGGGCCATTCAGATGGAACGCCGTTATTCAAAAAATGAAATTCTTGAGCTTTACCTGAACAAGATTTATTTTGGTGGCGGTACTTACGGTGTAAACGCCGCTTCAAAATATTATTTTGGTCACGGAGCAACAGAAATTACCCCGGCAGAAGCAGCAATTCTTGTAATTCAGCTTTCTAACCCGGCTTTTTACAATCCTTTTGATCATCCTAACCGTGCAATGGACAGACAGAAGAACGTTCTGGACTCAATGGTTGCACAGGGCTTTATTACAAAAACAGAAGCAAACGAATCTTTCAATGACTTCTGGGCAGATTTTGACTATACCCGAACCTCTTCCTCTGCTTACATGATGAGGGATGACAAGGCTCCATGGTTCAGTGAATACGTTCGCCGTGAACTTGGCAGCATGATGTACGGTTCAGACAATATTTACACAGACGGCTTTACCGTAAACACAACCTTAAATCTTGCCCATCAGAAAATTGCTCAGGAAGTAATGGAAAAATGGATAGGCAATGCAAATGCCCGCTATAAGAAAGAACATTCCGCAAAGGCCGGTGTTGCCTACGGAACCTATGTTCCTATTTCAGAAATGCTGGCTCTTCTTTTCAATATTCCAGGCCTTAAAGTCAGCGAACAGCGAACTGAACTTGTTGCAAATAAAGAATTCATTAATCAGATAAATCCGGTTCTGGACGTTATTTCCATGATGAACGGTTCTGAAAGACTTAAAATCAACATCATTAACCGTGCAGTTGCAATTTCAAAGCAGGCTGATGAAAAGACTACTATCGAAGGAACAATGATAGCCCTTGACCACGAAACAGGCTACATTGACGCTCTTGTTGGCGGAAGTAAATTCGATCAGGAAAACCAGTTTATCCGTGCAACTCAGGCTAAGGTTCAGCCGGGTTCTACCTTTAAGCCGCTTTACTATTCAGCAGCAATTGATTCCAAGAAATTTACGCCGACAACAATCATTTCTGACTCGCCGGTTGTATTCCATACCGCAGACGGCAAACCTTACATTCCTTTGAACTTCAAGGGAGAATGGGAAGGCGACGTAACAGTTTACCACGCCCTTACCCGTTCTATGAACGTTCCTTCTCTTAAGGTTCTTGACGGAATCGGTTTTGAAGCCGCTATTAACCGCGCTGTTGCCCTTCTTGGCATTACAAAAGAAGAACTTCCTAGCCGTGCCTTTGTTCCGGGCTACCCTATCGGTCTTGGAGTTTGTTCTGTCCGCCCCGTTGAAATGGCAAGAGCCTACGCTATTTTTGCCAACGGCGGTAAAGACGTTACTCCAATGGCAATCCGCACTGTAGAAGATAAAAACGGAAACGTAATTTTGAATCCTGAGCTTGATATCAGAAAGGCTCAGTCTGCAAAAGGTGATAAGATTCAGGTTATCTCTCCTCAGACAGCTTACGTAATGGTAAAACTTCTTGAGCAGACAGTTTTCAACGGCGGTACCTTGAGCGCCCAGAGCTGGCACTTTGATTATCACGACGAAAAGGGCAAAAAATATACAATGCCAGCCGGCGGTAAAACCGGTACAACTCAGAACTGGGCTGATGCCTGGACTTGTGGATTTACCCCTTACTATGCAGCTGCCTTCTGGTTCGGTTTTGATAAGCCTGGTCAGTCGCTTGGTTTGAACATTACAGGTGCTACCCTTGCCGGTTATGCCTGGGGTGAATACTTTGATAAGGTTCACGCAGATTTACCTCTTAAACAGTTCAGCCGCCCTCTTGAAGGCATTGTAGAAGCAACAGTATGTTCTGTGAGTGGAAAAATCCTTACAGACGGCTGCGGAGACCACAAAACAACTCAGTGGTATCTTGAAGGAACCCAGCCTACAGAAATGTGTCCGGTTCATTCAAGTCAGTCTAACTCAATTATTGCAGTAAACCGTCTTGAACGCGAAATGTATAAGTCTGGACAGCGCTATACTCAGAATGTAGACACAAGTCCTCTTAAACTGAACCTTGACTTCCTTAATTCTAATTACGTGCCTCCTCGCCGTAAGTCAGAAGATTTTGTCCAGGAAGAAAATGAAAATACTGGCGCTAAAACAAAACAGACTGTAGAATATGATTATAACTATCTGATGGAATAAGACTGAATGCTAGTAGCGATTAAGGATATTAAGATAAAGAAAAGAGTTCGCAAAGATCTGGGTGACCTTGAAAATCTTAAGGACAGCCTGAAAACTTATGGTCTTTTAAATCCTATTACCCTAAACAGCCGCTACGAACTGATTGCAGGAGAACGCCGTCTTACAGCAGCAACTCAGCTGGGCTGGACAAACATTCAGGCAAACATAGTTGATAACCTTACAGAAGTTGAACAGCTGGAAATGGAAATTGAAGAAAACAACCAGCGAAAAGAATTTACAGATCAGGAACTTCTGCAGGGCTACATGAGACTTGAACGCCTGAGAAATCCAGGCTTTTTCTACAGAATTTATTTATTCTTCAAGCATTTAATCCAGAAAATTATTGACTGGTGGAAGAAAGGCAGGAAGAAATAGCTTCCAGACAAGAATTTACTTCCTCTTCCAGATGCCAGGGTGCATTTAAGACCAGCATTCCGCTTCCGTAAAGACGAGGCGGATTTTTTTCGCTCTCTTCATATTCTTTAAGGGACATTTCCTTATGACTGTCTTTTGCGGCAACTTGCAGACGTAAATCGCAGATTTCAATATTTGGATTTACAGAACGTGCAGAAGCCTGAATATCATCCAGCATCTGATTTATTTCTGACTCCCGGTGAGCAAGAAGAGGATACCAGAGCATTATGATTCCATTTGTCCATTTTTTATTTACGGCAGAAATTGTCTTAGCGCAGTCAATATAATCAGAGATCTCTTCGTAGCTTGGGTCAATCAATACGGCACCCCGCTTTGTTTTTGGCGGCGTAAGGGCCTTAAGCATTTCAAAACCGTTACGGGCGTGAATCTGAATCTGGCTGCAGGCAGCCTGGCAGAAAGGAGTTTTAAGCATGTTGCGGCGAAGATTTTCAATTTCCTGGGGATGAAGCTCAGAAAGCACAAGAAAATCCTGCCGGCGGGAAAGAACTCTGGCAATTTCCGGCGAGCCTGGATAGAAATTTTTGGAATAGTAGCGGTCAATCAGAGAAAGATAATCGCTTAGGAGGGAATGCGAGCCGGAAATCATCAGCTTTGAGGAAATAAGACGGCTTATTCCCTGCCCTGCTTCACCTGTTTTCTGGCTGCGGTTATCAAGAAGGTCGTAAAGGCCGCTTGCCGAGTGAGTATCGAAATAGGTATAGGGCTTTTCCTTTTTATTGAGGGAAGAAAGCACAAAAAAAAGTGTGAGATGCTTTAAAATGTCGGCATGGTTTCCTGCGTGAAAGGCGTGCTGATAGCTTAGCATTCTTTTCCGCCTTTAATTTCTTCTTCCAAAAGGTCGATTTCCTTAAGCCAGACTGCGGCAGAAGCATCGCTTGGCATTCGCCAGTCGCCACGGGGAGAAAGATTGATTGTACCAACCTTTGCACCGTCCGGCATGCAGGAACGCTTGAACTGCTGGCTGAAGAAACGCCGGTAGAAAGTGCGCAGCCATTTGACTTTTGTTGCATCGTCGTAAGGAAGTTCGGCGTTTTTTGCAAGGAAGAAAATCTTTTTTGGACTGAAGCCGAAGCGGAGTAAATAATAAAGGTAAAAGTCGTGAAGTTCGTAAGGGCCGACAAGGTCTTCTGTAACCTGGCTGATTTTTCCGCCAGTTGGAGGAAGCAGTTCTGGGCTAACAGGAGTATCAAGGATGTCACGGAGTACGGAAGCAAAGCTTTTCTTTGAATTTGAAGCGTCCCCTTCCGCCTGGTCTGCAAACCATTCAACAAGATAGCGGACAAGGGTCTTTGGAACCGAAGAATTTACACCGTACATGGACATATGGTCGCCGTTATAGGTACACCAGCCCAAAGCAAGTTCAGAAAGGTCTCCAGTACCGATTACGATTCCGTTTGTTTTGTTAGCGTAGTTCATAAGGATAAGGGTTCTGGTGCGGGCCTGGCCGTTTTCGTAAGTAACATCGTGAAGGCTTTCCTCCTGACCAATATCCTTAAAATGCTGGCGGACTGCGTCTGCAATAGGAATTTCTTTTAAGTTTGCACCACATTCTTCTGCCAGTTTGCAGGCATTCTTGTAGGTGCGGTCTGTAGTTCCAAAGCAAGGCATTGTAATTGCAGTAATTTTCTTGCGGTCAAAACCACAAAGGTCAAAGGCACGGCAGGTTACAAGAAGGGCAAGAGTTGAATCAAGACCACCCGAAAGTCCGATTACTGCTGACTGGCAGTTGATATGGCGCAGGCGTTTTGCTAAGCCCTGAGCCTGAAGGGTAATTACCTGCTCGCAGCGGAGGGTACGGTTTGCTTTATCAGACGGAACAAAAGGATGAGCGTCAACAAAACGTTTGAGAGAGCCTTTTTTTACATCCCCCTGCTCTTCCCCGCTTAAAGCAATTTCTACAGTTGTATAATCTGCTGCAAGCGGAGCGTGATTTACAGAAAAACCAAAGCTTGTTGTACGGCGGCGTTCCTGGCAGAGTCGTTCAATATCAATATCAGCATAAATAATTTCGTCTTCGCCAAAAAGCTGGGACTGGGCAAGAATAGAGCCGTTTTCACAAATCAGTTTATGGCCAGCAAAAACCATATCCTGAGTTGATTCGTCCTTTCCTGCATTTGAATAAACATAAGCTGCAATCAGCTTTGCACTGTGATTCTGCACAAGATTTCTGCGGTAATCAGCCTTTCCGATAATCTCGTTTCCGGCAGAAAGATTTACTATCACATTTGCCCCGTTCAAGGCATGGCGGGTAGAAGGCGGAAGCGGAGTCCAGAGGTCTTCGCAGATTTCGCAGGCAACTTTTATTTCTGGATTATTCTGATCACAAATAAGAATGTCAGTTCCAAAAGGAAGGGCATCAAAGCCTGCAAAAGAAATAAAGCGGGTTTCCATATCAGGCTGGAAAGGAGTGAACTGACGTCGCTCGTAAAACTCTCCGTAATTTGGCAGAAATGTTTTTGCAATAAGGGCAAGAAGCTGTCCCTTAAAAATTGCTGCGGCACAGTTATAAATGCCTTCCCCGGCAGCCACCGGTAAACCCACAAAAATAAGGCAGTCAAGGTCAGAAGTCTGCTTAATTATAGAAGAAAGTGCTGCTTCTGCAGACTTTTGCAGGGATTTTTGAAAAAATAAATCTCCACAGGTATAACCTGTTATAGAAAGTTCAGGGAAAACGGCAATTTTTGCACCGCCCTTCTCTGCCTCTTTAGCGGCCTTAATTATATTTTCTGCATTTGTATTGCAATCAGCGACAACAAGACGCGGACTAAGACTTGCCGCGCGAATAAATCCAAAATTCATAAACTTATTCTATCACAATATCGCAAGATATAAAATTGAAAAACTGAGCTAACAATATTATAATAGAAAATATGTTTACAATTAATAAATGTCTGGTTAACAGCTGTCAGGACGACGCGCTTTCTTCCTTTGACGAATTCGGTAATATAAAAACCGAGCGCGGCTACTGCATTGACCACACCCCCGATCCAGGCCGAACACAGGCAGAAATCTACAACTACATCAAAAATCACGAAAAAATAATAGGACTCAATGCCTGCGGAATTATTTTTAAAGACATAGATTTTTCAAATAAAAAGTTTTTCGGCTGTAATTTTTCCCACTGTACTTTTCAGAACATCAAATGGGAACATTCAGTTGTACGTATTTCAATTTTTGACTTTGCCTTCTTTAACGACTGCAACTTTATTCAGAATAATACAGTTTTTTCAACCTTCTCCTGCAGCACCCTTACCCATACGCTATTTAACTCCAGCGATATGAAGCAGTGCAATTTTAACGGGATCAAGGCTTTTCAGTGCTCTTTTGATAATTCAGACTTTTTTTCTTCCCGCTTTATTAAGGCAACCCTTGTAAACACTTCTTTCAGAAACTGCAACCTTAAAAAGACAATCTTTAAGAACTCGGATCGTCAGAATGTTTCCTTCAAAATGTCAAATACACGAGAAGCCATTTTTGATAATCCTGAAAATCTTTCGGGCGGTCTGGATAACCTTCAGTTCGGTAACTCAATTGTGGACGGTGATTAAATGAAAGTATACTATCATCATAATCCTGGCGGATTTTCAAACTGCTATATCGTTGTAAATGAAGCAGTAAAAGAAGCTATTATCATAGATCCGGGCAAGGTAACCGACGAAATCATCTCTCAGATAGAAGAAAACGGACTTTCAATTTCCGGCATTCTGATTACCCACAATCACGGAAGCCATGTTCACGGCCTTAAAACCCTGCAGAAAATTTATTCACCAAAAATCTACGCTGCCGACTGGGAAGTTGCGGGAGACGACACAACCGTTCTTTCAAACGACGGCCACGTTAAAATTGCCAAGCTGAACGTGCAGTATATGACAGTTCCGGGACACACCTCAGATTCAATGGTTTATAAAATTGAAAACGTACTTTTTACGGGCGACGTTCTGGGAGCCGGAAGCATTGGTTCAACAAACTCCAGCTACTCGAAATTCATTCTGGAATCAAACATCAAAAATAAAATCTACACAATGGATGACCAGACTGTAATTATGCCGGGGCACGGTCCTCTTTCAACCCTGGGGGCGCTGAAAAACGTAATGGACGAATTTTAGGCAGGGCAGATAAAGCCCACCGCCCTGTCTTCTATCTTCTTACAATCGAAATGTTTCCGCAGACAATGCCGTAACGGTCAAAAACAAAATCATTCATCATGCTGGCCGCATCTTCAAAAGCCGCTGCCTTATTTTCGCGGATATAGGCGCACAAATAAGGAGTTGCAGCCATAACAGTTCCCCGGTTTGCAAGGTGAACAAAATAATTTGAAACTTCGCTCAAAGGCTGCTGCATAATGTAGGCCATAAACTCGTTGTGCATAAGATATTCGTCATTCAAATCGTAGCCAAGAGAAGGTTGAGAGCGGAAGTAATCCAGCAGAAACTGACGGGAATCATAATCAATTGTGCCGTAAACAGCTGCAACAAAATTACGGAATTCTTCATCACGGAAGAAAATTGTATGCCAGCCTTCATGAGCCAGAAGATTCTGACGGCTCCAGTCCGGAGTTTCGCGGGAAACAGAAACCAGTCCGCCTTCATTTGCGCGGACATAAGCCCCGTCTGCTTCAAAAAAGCCGTTTACGAGCAAAATTTTTTTCAAAAGCTGCTCTTCGTAATTCAAACGGAAGTTGGAATCAACAGCCGCATTAAAAAATCTTGCCATGCTTTCTGCACTGTAATCGTGGGCGTTGTAACCGTGCATACCTTTAAGCTGGTCATTTGTCAAAAGACGGCCCTTAAAGCCTTCCTTTTCTACAAAATATGCAAGGCGGGTAAAGAATTTATCCTGAACCTCGTAATTTCTGGTATCAAAAAAGAGGATACGGTCAAATCTGTCCCATTCAAAAATCTCATAATCAGAAGTGCGCCACTTGAGCATATCATAATTCAAAATAAAGCCGGGATCTGCAGAAACTGGCAGGAGAACTTCACCGGAATTTACGGGAATATTATTAGCCTCAATAAAATCAGTCTTTTTAAAGGCTCCGTCAGAAACCTTCATAAAAAGAGAAGAAACGCACATTTTATTGGAAGAAAAAGTCATTCGGGAATAAGGATTTTTAAGGGCAGCCGTAGGAATAATCACCCTTGTGGCGCCCGGAACATTATTAATAAAAAGCCTTTCTCCGCCGGCGTTTACTTCAACAATAACCTTATCCTGCAGGGTAGACTTGAATTTAGGCACGTTATAAAGTCCAACACATACTTCCGGCAAAGGATTTTTCTGATTTCGCAAATCAAAAACAGTAGAAGCATTAGAAAAATCGTAGCTGGAATTGGAAGTGTCAATTTTTCCGCCGCTGTAGGCAAAACCATAGCGGGGAATTTCAGAACTGACATCAAAACCAAGCATTGCATCGGTAATGCAGGCAGCCACAATTCTGGTTCTTAAAGTAGAAAAAACAAAAAATCCGCGTGGAAGAGAGGCCGAAGAAGCAGCCCCAGAAGCCACAGCCATAAGTTCATCTTTTTTAAAGGCCACAGAAATATCAAAAACATCAGGAAGCTCCTGAAGGTTTCCCTGAGCCACAAGACGGTTTCCGCCGCCATAAACCTGAGAAATAAACTTTCCCCTGGCAGTAAAATCTTCTTCCGTCAAAAAACCCAGCTGCAAAGGCAAATCGACCGCATTTTCGAAAAACTTTTTCTGGCGGGAACTTGGAAGCACCTTAAGGCGCACCATCACAGAAGCAGAACCGCAGCGCTCAAAACTTTCCCTGATTTTTTCCAGCTGCTCTTGACTGAACATAAAACTTGCGTAATTCGCCTGCTTAATCCAGCCCTTGTGAGCCGCAGAATCCAGAGCCGTAAGCTCGGTAGAAGATTTATCGTATGTAAATTCGAGTTTTACAGGAGTTGCCGAGCCAAAAGTAAAAAAATACCACAAAAGGTAGAGGTCAAAAAGCACAAAAACCACAAGGCCAAGCGTAAAATACTTCATATTGCGCGAAAGCCGCTTGAACCAGCGCACCGATTTTTTTACAGGAATATAAACGCCTTTAAATGCTGACTTAAAAATATTCTTTCCACCCATAACCCTAGTTTAACAGAAATTAAAAAAAGATTATACTATCCCCATGCTCGTTCTTATCCCCAATCCTAATCAGCTAGCCCAGCTGGTAAAAGTGCAGAAGGCCTTTATAAAAGAAGCAAATGCCCCGCAGCAGCCAATTTTTTACCAGAATACCCCCTTGTGGATTTTTCTCCCTGAAGACAAGTTTTCTCTTTCCGGCAATAAAAAGCTGATAAAGGATGAACTGAAGGAGCTCTCGCAGAGCATTTTAAAAGTAGAACTCGAAGAGCCACGCGTCTACTTTTCTGAAAATTTGCAGCGGGTGGTATTAGGCAGTCATTCACGTATAAGCACAGAGTCCGGCCTTTGCAGTGCAGAACTCATTCTCTGCGACAGTCTTCCAGTAAAAGGGACTGCCCCCCAGATAAAAAATCTCCCTGATATCAAAGAATTGTCCGACCTAGCCTTCCCCCTGCAGCTAAAAATCTTCCGCCTTGCCGCCGCAGAAGAACTGGCACCCAATACCTTCGCCGTAAACGAAGCTGTCTGGCGGAAAATTAAATAAGACCCATCAAAAAAATGCAAAGCTTTCCCTTGCCTTTGTAGTCTTTATAAAGTACTATATAATGACTTGGAGGTAACCTGAAAATGATTACAAACCTTGCTGAATGCATAAAGCCAATTTCCTATGTAAAGACAAATGCTGCTGATATGATGACCTTTGTAAATGAAAAAAAAGAACCTCTGATTATCACTCAAAATGGAGAAAGCAGAGCTGTTCTTATTGATGTAAATTCATATCAAGAAATGAAAGACGCCTTTAACTTATTAAAAATAATTCAGCTTTCACAAAAGGATATAAAAGCAGGACGCACAGAACCTGCTGAAAAAGTATTTGCAGATTTACGCAAGGAATTCTTAAAATAATGGCTATAAATCAAGTAATTGTTTCTCAATTTGCAAAGGATGATTTACGCGAAATAATCTCATATTACCAATCCTTAAGTCAAAAATATGTAGAAAAAACTATCTCAGAATTTGAGGAAAATATTCTTTCTTTAAAGGAATTTCCTAAAAGCGGAAGAATTGTTCCTGAACTTGAAAAGCAAGGAATTGAAACCTTTCGAGAGCTGATTCAAGGCTACTACAGAATTATCTACGAAATCTCAGGTGACCTTGTAAATATTCTTGCTGTTATAGACGGCAGAAGAAATTTCGAAGACATCATTATTTCAAAAATAATGAGAGTATACGGAAAGTCGTAAATAAACTTACTTTCCAACCTCAACAGCCTCAACTCTAACCCCATAACCGCGGATTACAAGAGAACCAGTCTTTTGAATTTTTTCTACGTCTTCGGCTGAAAGTCTGTAAGAAAAAACAGCCTTTTTTGCATTAAGGGTAATATTTTTTCCGTTTCCGTCAGCAGAATCCTGCAAAAGAAGTGTTTTTGAAGCCGAAGAAAAATCTGCTTCTTTCATAGCGAGCGAAGTCCAGGAATCTTCCGGGCAAAGCCTTAACTGACTGTAAGCAGCAGATGAAAGCTTTGAAACAGAGAATTTCAAAATAAGCCCTTCTTTTACCTCTGCTAAGTTAATTAAACAGGAAGAAGACCAGTCCTCAGCATCAAGTTTTACAACAGACACAAGAAGAGAAGTTTCTTTTTGAATTTCTGCTTTTCCGACATTTTTGCTTTCTGTTTTATTGTCATTTTTAATTTCAGAAGACCGCCCTTTTTCCCATGCATTAACCATACCGGAAATAAAATCATCGCCGTCGAAAGAAGCATATGGCGGAATGCGGCGGATAACAGAATGAACACAGCCATCGTCCCATACAAGTGCAGAGAGACCGTATTTTCCTGCAAGGAAAGAAAAATCACTCAGACAGGAAAGACGCTCTGCCCTGTCAACTTCCGGCGATTCAAACCACTTACGGCGAATATCGTACCAGCTGTCGTTTTCAATTCCAAATTCTGTAATACAGACAGGAACTCCATTGGAAACAAAACGCTCGTTTGCAGCCTTAAATACTTTTTCAAAATTCTTTTTCAAGGCTGGCGAATAAGAATCACGCTTTTTATTTTCAGTATTAAAGCCAAGCGGATACCAGTGAATTGCAACCATCAGCTTATTCTGTACACTGTCCTGAGGAAGTACAAAATACTTACTTGAAACTGTGCTGTAATCCGTTGCATAAGTCGGAACCATAATAAAACGCTTTGCATTATTTCCACCGCTGTTTCGGATTGTATCTACAATCAACTGGTTATATTCATTTAAGATTTTTGTTGGCTCGGAAAGACCTGTATCATCCAGAAGAGAAGCTCTTGGAGCCCACATATCCCAGTTTTTATCAGCATTATTCTTTTTTCTTATAACTCGAGGCTCATTCAAGATTTCAAAAATCAAATGCTGGTCATAACTTCCGTTAAAAGTCTGGCAAATCTGCTGGTAAATTGCAGTTAAATAGCGTTCAGACTCAGGCATTGCCTCTTTTGTAAGGTTATAGCCCTGAGCATATTGTGGAGCAGGACAAAAAGCATGAATCGAATGATGCTCATTCATAAGAACATAAAGCCCGTCACTAATGGCCCAGTCAACAACTTCTTTTACCCTCTCCATAAAATAAGGATCAATCGTATAATTCTGATCGATTATGTGAGGAAACCAGGTAACAGCAATTCTGATTGATTTAAATCCCTTATCCCGGATTGAATCAATAAATTCTTTTGTAACAAGTGCCGTTTCACAAAGCTCAAAAGCCATTCCACCAGCCTGATTTCCAAGCGCACTTTTCTGAGATTCTAACTGCATGACAAGAGGTTTTCCATTCTGGTCATAATTATTCTGAAACCCAAAACCCGCAAAAGAAGTTTTTTCATCGTTGTAAAAAGGACAACGGTTTAGCCCGCAGCCCATGCTGTAACCTAAAGCAAGCTTATCAGAAACTTCAAGGGCTGTTATTGAATCATCAAAAGCACCGTCTTTTTTATCTGCGATTGCAGATTTTTTTGAAAGAGTTTTTTCATTTACAAAAGAAAGATCTTTGAGCGTAACGCTGCTTGTTTTTTTGCCAGTCTGATATTCGCTCTGGCAAGTCATAAAATTCAGATTTGTTATGGATGATTTTCTGGAAGAATCCAGCTCAATATAAACGCTTTGAAAATGAGGCTGAAGATAAACTTCAGAATAAGCCCCGTCCGCATACTGAAGTCTTACCACAAAATTTGGAATCGAAAGATTCTGATAACTGATTTTTGCATATTTATAAGAGGAAGCATCTGCCTTAAAATAAAAGCCCGCACCACAGCCGCCATTCCCGTTAGAAACCGTAAGCTTATTCGAAGCATCCATAGAGGCATTTGAGCCATCCCAGGAATAAAAATTATTTTTTGAAAGTGAAACATAAAGGCCATTTTCCCCAAAAACAGAAAATCCGGCAAGAAAAATAAATAAAAATGATATTAATGACTTTTTCATAGTTTAATTATAAGAATAGAGATTTAAATTGTCAAAATTGAAAATGTAGCAGATGAATACCAAGTTAAACAGCAGCATATAAAATAGTATTAGGAAAAGTGTATATTTTAATTGCGATTTTATAAAGAAAAGTGTATATTTTAACTGTATAATTCCATAGAAAAGTGTATTTTTTTTAGGAGTTTTTATGTACAGAAAAATAAAAAAATTCATTTCAGATTATCTGAAATCAAATACAAAAAAGATACTCATAATTGATGGAGCCCGACAAGTCGGAAAATCATATATAATCCGTGAAACAGGAACAGAACTATTTGAAAATTACATCGAAATCAACCTGCTTGAAGATTCACTTAACAACAGATATTTTGAAAATACAAAAAGCACTGCTGACTTTTATCTTCAACTGAGCATGCTGGCGGGAAATAAGCTTAAAGAAAAAGAAAACACTCTTGTTTTTCTTGATGAAATTCAAGCTTATCCTCATCTACTTACTTTACTGAAATTTCTTAATCAGGAAAATCGTTTTACCTATATTGCAAGCGGTTCGCTTTTAGGCATTACACTTTCACAAACTTCTTCAATTCCAATAGGAAGCATAGAAGTTAAACATATGTATCCAATGGATTTTGAAGAATTCCTCATCGCAAATAATTTTGGTGAAGTTGCAATTTCTTCGCTGAAAGAAAAGTTTACAAACAGGGAGAGTCTTGAAGAAAATCTTCATAAGAATATGCTCTCTTTATTCAAAAAATACCTTCTTTCCGGTGGACTTCCTGATGCGGTAAAAACTTTTATTGAAACAAACAATATCGTTTCTGTTCGTAACATTCAAAATCAGATTCATGAATATTATGGAATGGATGCCTCAAAATATGATTTTGAACATAAGCTTAAAATCAAACGAATTTTTGATATGATTCCATCAAGTCTGGAAAATAAGAAAAAGCGACTTATTGTTCAGGATATTGAAAATAAAAAAGGAAAACGTTTTTCAAACTATCAGGATGAATTTGATTATCTTATAAATGCCGGAATAGCGCTTGAAGTCAAAGCTATTTCAACTCCGGTTTTTCCGCTTGATGAACATTCTGGTAAAAATCTTTTAAAACTTTATCTAAATGATGTAGGCATTCTTTCTTCTATTCTTTACGCAAACAATATCCGTGCAATTTTGGACAGCGAAAAGAATATAAATCTTGGAACTGTATATGAAGCTGTCGTGGCACAGGAATTAAAGGCACATGGAAAAGAGCTTTTTTATTATGACAATAAAGCAAAGGGTGAAGTCGATTATTTAATCAATGATTATGATTCGCTTTCAATCCTGCCTATAGAAGTCAAATCTGGAAAAGATTATTACATACATTCAGCCTTAAATACTTTCTTAAAAAACAAGGATTACAATATCTCAAAGGCAATAGTCTTGTCCAATGAAGGCCAGATTTATACCGATGAAAATGGAATTACATATTTGCCGATTTATTTCGTAATGTTCCTTTAAAAAGCCCCTTTAATAGGGCACAGTAACCGAAACCTGGGTGCCTTCGCCTTCTTCGGTGAAGAAGTTTACCTGGCCGCCAAGGCTTTTGGCGCGGGTCTGGATGTTTTTTAGGCCGAAATGATTTTTCTTTTTGAGGGCGCTTTTTAAGTCGAAGCCTTTTCCGCCGTCTGAAATTATTATTTTAAAATTCTTTTCATCAAAGGTTCTGACCAGCACGCTTATTTTTTCTGCGCCGGAATGTTTTATGGCATTTGAAAGGATTTCCTGCACAATGCGGTAAATGCTCAGATTCTTTTCTTTTGGGAAATTCTTAAAGTCCTGATTGTTTTTTACTTCATTCTGAATACAGAGAATAATTTCAAGACCGCTCTGCTTTTTTAAGACTTCGCAGAGGGAAACAAGGGCTTCAAAAAGACCTTCGTTCAAATCTGTCGGAGTAAGGGCATAGCAGGAGTTACGGACATCGCTTGCAATCTTTTTACAGAGGTTTACGGATTCTTCATTTTTAAGCTGGAACTGCAGCACGCGCAAATCCTGGCAGACAGTATCATGAAGCTCGTTTGAAATACGTTCGCGCTCGGCCTCCTGAGTTTTAATCACCTGGGCAGTATAGGCAAGGTTTTCCTTGCGGCGTCTGTAAGTTACAAGATAGAGAATTAAAAAGACAAGCGACATACCAAGCGTCAGAATAATTACCAGAATCAAAATCCTGTAAGAATAATAAACCTGCTCAAGCTGAAAGCTTACAAGATTTTTCTGAAGTATTTCCCAGCGGCCAACATTTTCTGCAAGTTTCTGTTTATCACCCTTTCTGATGCCGCTGACCAGATTTTCATGAATTTCCTTTGCTTCCGGAAAATAATAAATTACAGTATCAGAGGGCTGGGCCTTCTTTATTTCAATTGCAAGTTCTTCAAGCAGGAGCTGGGCCTCTTCCTCCCCTGCCGCTTCCCATTCCAGCCATTTTTGAGTAAGAGCTTCGGGCATAAGTTTTTCTGTCTGTTTCTGAGCCTTGTGGGCAAAAGCCGAAAAAGAGAATAAAACAAATAAAATAAAGAAGATAAGTTTTTTCATCACTAAAAATATAACACATTCTTCCATATAAATGATATAATAAAGTATGAGTTTTCCCTTTGATTTTTCAAATCGGAAGAGAGTTTTATTTTTTATCCTCAGCATTCTCTGCGGCTTTTTAGATTATATCATCTGTGATTTTGTAGCCTGGGTAAACCATCTGCCGCTTTTTTGTGACACAATTTTTATTATGGCGCTGAGTTTTCTTGCCGGCCCCTGGTGGGGAGTTCTTGCGGGATTTTTCTATCATCTGATTGACTTCAGCCTGAACAGGAGTCTGGAACTTGGACACTGGTTTGTAATCTGCCATTTTCTTGCTGCCCTGACCGCAGGATATTTTAAAATGCTCTTTATCAAAAAAACAGACAGCAGCATGACAATTTTTGTAAAACTGATAGTTTTAAGCCTTGTCCTCTGCCTGGTAATGAGTATTTCCGGCGGAATCATCGGTTACATTCTAAGCTATGTCGAAGCCTACAAGGCCGCAAGCAGCCAGACAGACTTCCTTACCTTCTTATGGGACAATAAATTCGAGTCAAAACTGCTTTTGCAAATCGCCGTCCGCATTCCGGTAAACATTGCAGACCGCTTCATCTGCACCTTTGCGCCTGGGGAGTTTTTCTGCTTGCCCGCCGCCTTCCCTTTTACAAATACCGGCCCAGCTCGTAGCGGTTCTTGACGTTGAACTTGTCGAAGATGCGGGAAACGTAGTTTTCGATGGTGCGTTTGGAAAGTCCCAGGCGTTCGGCAATCAGTTCGTTGGGAAGATGCTCGGAAATTAAATCTAACATTTCGCGCTCTTTTTTGGTCAGGGTGACAAGGATTCCGCTTACATACATCATGTCGGAAATTAAATCTTTCTGGATGTAGGTTTCGCCGCGGGCTACAGCCCGGATTGCATCCAGGATTTCTGAATTGACGGCGCTTTTGGAAATAAAGCCCTTAATTTTGTGCTCCATAGTTTTGAGGATAAAGCCCGCATTGGAAAAAGAAGTGTACATAAGGCACTTTATTCCCTTTTCAACAAGATAATCAGCAGAATCAAAGCCGCTTTCGTTATCAAGCTTTATGTCCAGCATAGCAATTGTATTTTCTAATTCCTGTGGACTTTTTGCTTCAATAAGAGGAATGAGTTCTGCTTTTGTCTTACAGAAGTGGCTCAGTCTTATATCTTTAGTCTCTGCAAATATGCTTCTAAGCCCCAGGCTTATCATTTCGTGGTCATCTAGGCTGATTATTTCAATCATACGATTATTGTAATTCATAAGTCTGCAAAAATATATAGAGTTAACTCACAAAAAAAAGTGAGTTTTCACTGAATACAGGGGAAAAGGGCGGTGCTATACTAAGAATAATTTTATTTTCTTAGGAGAAAAATTGATGAAAAAACTTACAAAATCTCTTCTTCTGCTGGCGGCTCTGGCAATGGGCTTTGCCTTTACTTCCTGCCAGCAGGATTCAGGAGATGACACAACTTATTACACCGTAACCTTCAATTCAAATGGCGGAACAGATGTTACAAGCCAGAAGATTGAAAGCGGAAAGAAGGCTTCTAAACCTGACAACCCGACAAAAACTGCAACAGCAGCCAACACTTACACCTTTGACAATTGGTATACGTCAGAAGACGAAGGCGCTACTCTTTCTGATACAGCCTTTGATTTTGACACAGCCATTACAAAGGACATTACCCTTTATGCAAAATGGGCAGAAAATGCAGTTACACACACAGTAACTTTTGATACAAAAGGCGGAAACACCACAGTTACAAGCCAAAATATAATTCATGGGAACAAGGCAACACGCCCAACAAACCCAGCAAAAGATGCGACAGAAAGTATGACCTACACCTTTGACAACTGGTATACTTCAGAAGACGAAGGCACAACACTCTCTGATACAGCATTTGATTTTAATACAGCAATTACAAGTGATATTAAACTTTTCGCAAAGTGGACAGAAAGTACTGCTACATACACAGTTTCCTTCAACACAAACGGTGGAACACCTGCAAACATTGACTCGCAGGAAATCGAATATGGTAAAACAGCTACAAAACCTGCCGACCCGACAAAAGAAGGAAGCGCTTTCAAAGGCTGGTTTGTCAGAGATACTGAATTTGACTTTACAACACCAATTACAGGAACTATCGAAATTACTGCAAAATGGTTTGTTGGATCAAAAAAGCCAGATGCCCAGAAAGCAGTTGGCGACATTGTATTTACTGACGGCTCAGCCACACCATATACCTCAGACCTTACACTTACCGACGAACAGAAAGAAAAATCAATTGCCATTATTTATAAGGTTGATGCTTCTAAAACTTATGGGGTAGGAATCTTGCAGAATAAGGTTGGTTTAGAATTGTTTACACATTCATCGCAATTGGTTATAGATGACGCTTTTGGTAATGTGCGTAATGTCGAATCTATAGTGTGTAACTGTAATTATGATAATGGAACATTTACTGGTGATACTGATGGAAGTGATAATTTGGCGGAGATTAAAGCTTTTCTTGAAGAAAATGAAGACACAGTGGACGACACAGACGATTTAACACACTATCCGGCATTTGAATTTGCAATTAATTACAAAGATAAAGAAGGCAGTCATGTTAAAAACACAGATTTTGAAGACGGCTGGTATATACCGTCTCTTCCAGAACTTTATGATATTTGGACAAAGAAGTCTACTGTAAATGAAGCCTGTAAATTATGTACCGGAAAAAGTCTTGAAGATGATGCGATGCCAGCAGATGATAATGAATGTGAAGCTGGTTACTTATCATCAACGTTAGATAGCCGTGGAAACGGACAATATATCAAATTTGAAGAGGATAATGTGAATGAAGCTTTGAGGGAGGGTGTTTATGTATGTAACTGGTCAACAAACGTTTGTTGTATCAGGGTTTTTAACTAAAAAATAAAACTAAATTAGGGGCTGCAGTACCTGTGGTCCCGCCCCGCCGGTGGCACGAAGTGACGACGGCGGGGGAACGCAAAGGCAAAAAAAGATGGAGTAAAAAACTATGGAATATTCAGTCAACGAAAAAAGAGATTCAATATTTGTTCAACAGTTTTTGGAAAAATACCTGTCACTTGGATTTGGGGTGCTTCCAAAATCAGAGATAGATACTCTTGTTTTTTCATTGATTACAGATTTGGGTTATATAGATTCCTCCATGAGGGAAAACGAAATTGAAAACGAACTTCATATTACAGAAACAAAACTTTCTGCGCTAAGACTGGCGGCAAATGCCAGAGCAAAAAAGCCTCAATCTGTGGAAGAATCTATAGCAGAACTAAAAACAAGAATTTCAAACGGAAGCATAAAGATTTATTTGCAAAAAGATAATAAAAATGTTTTGCTAAGTGTGCCTTATCCACATATAAAAAAGAATCTGGCTAATGCCGCTGAGGAAATAACCGGCTACCCTGCCGATAACTATCTTAACAGCCGTAAGGTTGAGATGCCGATTTCCGTATTCTGTGCAGTTCTTTACAAAAATGATGAGACTGCAAAAGATGAGTTCATAAAATCGGCAAAAAAAGATGTAAAAGATGCTGCAAAAATTGATGAGATTACAAAAAGCGGTAAATCCCCTTTAGAAATAGTTGAGAATATTTTGGCTGCCACAAGCAATCTTTCTACTATCGCTCAGTTATTACCTGCATTTGGCATAATTAAATAAATTCCTGTTAAATGCGTTAGGGCATGAAGCGGTGCGAAGCAGTCTGCGTCAGCAGACCGGCCGCCAGGCAAGCCGCGTAACGCCCGCCCCCGCCGCCCCGCGGCGGGGAACGCCCAGATGAGAAAAAAAAATTAAAGCAAATAGCCGAGAAAACGCAAGGCAGGCGGATGCGCACATTTTTTTTAATCTTAAATATTTACATACCTATAATACTTTATAGGATTTATTAAAATTTTCTTCAAAATTTTCTAAGATTTTTTCTTGATTCATTTCCGAATTTTTGCTGTCTGCGCCTAGTGTATGGTGGAGGCAGAAAAATGCAAGAGACAGTTTTTGATAACATTAACCCGGCGGTGCTGGAGAGGGTTCGGAATTTACGACTTATCGATGATGAGCTTATGACAGTAGTGTTCAGCGGAGATAAAAAGGCTACGGAATTGCTGATAAGAATTCTACTTAACCGGAACGACCTTACTGTGACGAAATCTATGACGCAGGTTGAAAAGCATAATCTGTTTGGGCGCTCGGTAAAACTGGATGTAGTAGCGGAGGATATTTTTAAAACTGAATACAATATTGAAATCCAAAGAGCAGATGAAGGTGCGGATCCTAGAAGAATTCGTTATCATCAGGCAATGCTTGATAGTCATACACTCAATAGAAGTCAAAAATTTAAGGACTTACCAAATCTGTATATTATATTCATTCTGGAACACGATATGTTTGAAAGAGGACAGGCCGTTTATCATGTAAACAAAACACTCGATATCAAAGACGAGGACGGCAAATATTTGCCATTTGATGACGGCTGTAATATAATGTACATTAATGGTGATTATCGGGGTGATACCCCGCTTGGCAAATTAATGCATGATTTTTCAACGTCAAACGCCGATGATATGTATTTTGATGAACTTGCTTCAAAAGTAAGATTTCATAAACAGGATGAGCAAGGAGTCCAAATGGCAAGTAAAATTGTAGAAGAGTATGGCGATATTCGTGAAGCCGAGGGATTTAAACAGGGCGAAGAAAAGAAAGCCATAGAAGCCGCAACAAATCTCCTGAAAATGAAGCTGCTAACTGTTGAACAAATTGCGCAGGCACAGGGGCTGCCGGTAGAAAAGGTTATTGAACTTAAGGCTCAGATTGAAGCTGGGAAGTAAGAACTGCGTGAGGGATTGTAGGTTCAGCCCGTAAGGGCTGTTCCGGAGCGGCGGTGGTTTACCACCAGAGTGAAGGAATGAAGGCGAAAGCCGGAACACCGAAAAGCCCGACCGCTTGCGGAACAAAGTGGAGCAAGCGGGCACGCCCGGATAAATCACACAATATTTACACATCTATAATACTTTATAGTCTTTATTAAAATTTTCTTCTAAATTTTGAATTTTTTTTCTTGATTCATTTCCGAATTTTTGCTGTCTGCGCCTAGTGTATGGTGGAGGCAGAAAAATGCAAGAGACAGTTTTTGATAACATTAACCCGGCGGTGCTGGAGAGGGTTCGGAATTTACGACTTATCGATGATGAGCTTATGACGGTTGTTTTCAGCGGAGATAAAAAGGCTACGGAATTGCTGATAAGAATTCTACTTAACCGAAACGACCTTACTGTGACGAAATCTATGACGCAGGTTGAAAAGCATAATCTGTTTGGGCGCTCGGTGAAGCTGGATGTTGTGGCGGAAGATATTTTTAAGACTGAATACAATATTGAAATTCAGAGGGTAAAGAAAGGGGCTGGAGGACGTCGAATAAGGTATCATCAGGCAATGTTGGATAGTCATACGTTGAAAAATAATGACAGATTTGAGGATTTGCCAAATTTGTATATTATATTTATTTTGGAGCATGACTTATTTTGTAAAGGGAAACCTGTTTATTGCGTGAACAAGATTCTAGATATCAAAGATGAGGACGGCAAGTATTTGCCATTTGATGACGGCTGTAATATAATGTACGTCAACGGCGACTATAGAGGCGATAACCCGCTCGGCAAATTAATGCACGATTTTTCAGCCGTGAACGCCGATGAAATGTATTTCGAAGAGCTTGCCCAGAAGGTTAAGTTCCACAAACAGGATGAACAGGGGGTACAAATGGCAAGTCAGATTGTAGAAGAATATGGCGATATACGTGAGGCTGAGGGATTCAAACAGGGCGAAGAAAAGAAAGCCATTGAAGCCGCAACAAATCTCCTTAAAATGAAGCTAGGTACTGTTGAGCAAATTGCACAGGCTCAGGGGCTGACTGTAGAAAAGGTTCTTGAACTTAAAATGCAGATTGAAGCTGGGAAGTAAAAACTGCGCAAGGGATTGTAGCCGCGCCGAAGGCGGCCACCGCAAGCGACCGAACAACGTGAGGGAGTGCGGAGGCTGGAGCGAAAGCGGAACGACGAAAAGCCCGACCGCCTGCCGCAGGCAGGCGGATGCGGCCAGATGAGAGAAAAAATACTTCCTGTTACTCTGCGGGAAGTTTATATTTTTAAAGGAAGAAAAAAGATACTTTTTTTTCTTGACGACAATATTATTATATAGTATATTCTAATCAGAAGGTCTCCATTAACCTTCGGTTTCAATCCGTAAAGAGATGAACTTTAAGAAAGACCGTCCGATTTTCGGGCGGTCTTAGTTTTTTAGGAATATGTATGTTTAAATTAAAAGATAAATTGACTTTTATAAATATAAATCAAGAATATCTTAAATATCTTCATGAACATTGCTCTGAAGTTTACTATAAATCCATTGGATATGATAATAAACCATATCTTGGAATCTTAATTAATGAAGATAAGAATCAGTATGTTATTCCGATTTCATCTGCAAAAGAAAAACATAGATCATGGAGAAATACAGATACTGACAGATTTTTGGTTTATGAAAATTGTCAGAAAGCAAATCTTTCCGAAAATGCAGTTTATAAAGAAAATCCGGATGGTTCGGTAAAACATATACTTTCTGTTATTGATTTGAAAAAAATGCTTCCGATAAAAGAAGGTTTATATTCAAAAGTTGATTTAAGACAAAAAATGAATGACTCGACAGATGTTAGAAATTATAAAAATCTTATGAATAAAGAGTTTACATTTTGTGTAAAAATCTTACCGCAAATAATTTCTAAGGCAAATAAACTTTATGATAAACAGATGGAAACAGGAAAAATCGCTAAATTTTGTTCTGATTTCAAATTGTTGGAAAGTCTTTGTTTTAAGTATAAAGAAAAATAGTTGCGGGCATGCACTGAAATATATAAAGCTTATCGCCATCAGCCTCATAGACAAGGGATAGAAGCAACACCGAAGGTGGCCACCGCAGGGCACAAAGTGACCGAGGAGGCTGGAGCGAAAGCGGAATTGCGGATAGCCCGACCGCCTGCGGAACAAAGTGGAGCAAGCGGGCACGCCCGGATTTTCCACACCATATTTACATACATATAATACTTTATAGTCTTTATTAAAATTTTCTTCTAAATTTTCTAAGATTTTTTCCGAATTTTTGTCAAATTTGCAAAGTCAGGGCCATATTAACTGTAGAGAGTTAATATTAAAATTTGGAGAAAATATGACTGACAAAATCACAATTTATGACAAAAAGCCGGTGGATAAACTGACTTTCGCCGACGACGGAATGTTTCAGGAAGTTATGCGTTATCCTGAAATAAGTGCTGAGCTTGTAGAAAGGCTTCTGCACATTAAAGTAGGACACGTTGAATATCCAGAGCTTGAAAAAGCAATTAAGCCTTTTTACACGACGAAGGGTGTCCGCCTTGATGTTTACCTGAAAGACGATGACAAAATTATCGATGTTGAATTGCAGTGCTATCCCCAGGAAGCATTAGGTAAACGTACGCGATATTACCAGTCGATGATTGATATGGACAGTCTTATGAAAGGTCAGGATTATCCGGAATTGAAGGAAAGTTACATTCTTTTTATCTGCAAGCAGGATCCTTTCTTTATTGATGAAGAGAAAAAGATTCCTTACGGCCTTCCCTGTTACACCTTTCAGAATGTCTGCAAGGAAAATGCCCGGGTTAATTTGAATGACAAAAGTCTCACTGTGATTTATAATGCAAGTGCATATGAATCAGAAAAGGATGAAAAAATAAAAGCCTTTCTGCATTTTATAAGCACGAATGAGCCGGGAAAAGATGATTTTACCAACCGTCTTTCAAAGCTTGTCGAGAAAATCAAGGATAACGAGAAATTCAGGAGTGATTACGCCGCTATGAATTTACATGATAGAGACATTCAACGAGCCGCCAGAAAAGAAGGAATGGAAGAAGGCCTCGTTCAGGGCGCTCAGCAAAAAGCCATTGAAGCCGCAACAAATCTCCTGAAAATGAAGCTGCTAACTTTTGAACAAATCGCAGAGGCCCAGGGGCTGCCGGTAGAAAAGGTTATTGAGCTTAAAACGCAGATTGAAGCTGAAAAGAAATAATTCCTGATACAAATCATATCCTCCTTCTCTACCACGCGTAGGTAGCGTCTGTACGCCTGCCGTGCTAAACTTTTTTCATACCGTACGGAAAATATGAGAGAGTTTAAGAGGTAGCATTATGACAAACAATTACATAACAGGGGCTGTAATAAAAGAGCTTCGTGAAAAAAAGGGGCTGACTCAGGAAGAGCTGGCGGAAAAGATTTTTGTTACAAGTAAGGCGGTGAGCAAATGGGAAACCGGGCGGGGCTTTCCGGATATCAGTCTTGTGGAAGGACTTTCTAAGGCGCTTGATATTTCTGTAATTGAACTGCTTTCGGGGGACTGCATTCAGAACAAAAACCGGGCTTGTAACATGACTAAAAGCAAGATTTATGTCTGCCCGGTTTGCGGCAACGTGATTTTTTCTTCCGGGGAAGCGGTGGTAAGCTGCTGCGGGATAAGGCTGCCTGCCCAGGAGGCTGAGGCGTCACCTGCCGGCGCCCACCAGATTTCAATTGAAATTATAGAAGACGAATACTACGTTAGCCTGCCCCACCCTATGACAAAGGAACATTACATTTCCTTCATAGCGGCGGCTGGAGCAGACAGCATTCAGCTGACAAAGCTCTACCCCGAGCAGAACGCTGAGGCCCGCTTTAAGATTGCAGGCGTTCAGAAGATTTACGCTTATTGTAATAAGGATGGGCTCTTTGAAGTAAAAGTATAAAAAAAAAGGCTTCCGTGCTGAACGGAAGCTCTTCGCAAAATTCCCATGAACTTGCACGCCAGTGCAAGTTAAGCGATGGTACAGTGCATTCGGAAGTTGTAAGAAGTCCTTACAACCATCGCATTACATTATTGTTGACCCGCGGTCCATTGCAGTAAGACCGGTCTTTACGTATTCCAGGATTCCGTAAGGTTCCAGAAGTCTTACCAGGCTGTCGATTTTGTCTTCGCTTCCTGTTGCTTCTACGATTACGGAATCAATTCCTACGTCAACAATGTGAGCGCGGAAGATTTCGCAGGTTTCGATGATAACGGCGCGGTTTGTGCCTTCGGCTTTTACCTTAATCAAAGCCATTTCGCGCTGGGTTGAAGAAGATTTTTCGCATTTTTTGATAGAAATAACTTCTACAAGCTTTGCAAGCTGCTTCTGAATCTGCTCAAGAATGTACTCATCACCGTTTACAACGATTGTCATGCGCGACTGTCCCGGCTTGTTTGTCTCACAAACTGTAAGGGAATCGATATTATATCCACGGCGGCTGAAAAGACCAGAAACACGGCTAAGTACACCGGCGTGGTTTTCTACTAAAACAGAAAGTACGAACTTATTCATAAAAAATCTCCTTATCTTTCAGGATTAAAAGAAACTGTGCGCAGGATGTCACCGAATACACCGGCAGCAGTTACTCCGGCACCGGCACCGTATCCGCGGACTGTAAGAGGAATCGGCTGATAGCGCTCTGTGTAGAATACAAAAGCGTTTTCACCGCCGCGTACTCCGTAGAGAGGATCATCCTGACCGACTTCCATCATTCCAACGCTTGCTTTTCCATCTTTTATTGTAGCACCCATTCGCAAAACTTTGCCAGCTTTTTTTAGGTCGGCAATCTTTTTTGCAAAGTAATCATCAACTTCTGGAAGCTTCTTGAGGAACTCTTCAACAGTTCCGGTTGAATCAAAGCTGTCTGGGAAAACCTTGTACAAAGTGATGTCGTCAAGCTCGATGTCATAGCCTGATTCGCGGGCAATAATAAGAGCCTTGCGTGCAACGTCCATTCCGTTCAAGTCATCACGAGGATCAGGTTCTGTGTAGCGGAGCTCTTTTGCTTCCAAAACAGCCTTGCTGAAAGGAACACCTTCGTCCAGTTTTCCAAAGATATAAGAAAGAGAACCAGACATAATTCCGTTGAAGCTGGAAAGCTTATCGCCAGATTTATAGAGGTTCTGCAAAGTATCGATGATTGGAAGACCTGCACCTACGTTTGTTTCGTAGAGGAAGCGGCGGTGCATCTTGTTTGCTGTGCGGCGAAGCTCGTGGTAGAACTCAATGTTCTTAGAGTTTGCGCGCTTGTTTGGAGTTGCAATGCTCATTCCTGCATTCAAAATGTCCAGATAGCGGTCCGGCAAATCGTAAGAAGCAGTACAGTCAACAAAAACAGGATTCAGAGGCTTCTTTTCTTTTACAAAGCTGATAATCTGTTCAACGTTTGCATCAGAATTGAATGGGAATTCCGGATTTTTCATCTGGTCGCGCCAGTTAGAAAGGTCAATTCCGTCCTCGTTCAAAATCATTCCGTCAATTGTTGTGATTGCAAGAACTTTAATGTCTACGTTTTCGCTCAAAAGCTTATCGTGCTGCTGGTAAATCTGGTCGATTAAAGTACCACCGATTGTTCCCGCACCAAAAGCAAAAACTTCAATACTCTGAGCTGTGTGGAAGAAGAAGCGGTGTACAGCCTTAACAGCTGTGTCGGTAAATTCGCCGCTGATAACAGCAGAAATACAGCGTTCGCTTGAACCCTGTGCCAGAGCGATGATGTTGATATCCTGAGAAGAAAGAGCGTTTGTAAACTTAGAAGCAACACCACGGTTTTTAATCATGCCGTCGCCGACAACGCTTACAATTGAACAGTCTTTGATAACTTCAATTTCGTCAATAATGCGTTCGCGGATTTCAAGTTCAAACTCTTTTGCAACTGCATCGCGTACTGTGTCTACTTCGCTGTCACGTACGCAGAAGGAAATTGTATATTCAGAAGAAGACTGAGTAATCAAAAGGATAGAAGAACCGGCAGAAGATACGGCGTTGAAAACGCGGCTTGCCATTCCTGTACGTCCACGCATTGCAGTTCCGCCAACGCTTACCATAGAAACGTGCTTCAAAGAAGAAATACCGCAGATGCTGAATTTTTTGCGGCTTTCAAAAGGACCTTTTCCGATTCTTGTACCGCGGGCAGAAGGATTGTGGCTGTTCAAAGACCAGGCTTCAATTCCCTTTGCCTGTAAAGGTGCCAGAGTTTTTGGGTGAAGAACCTTAGAACCAAAGAAAGAAAGCTCCATAGCCTCTTCGTAGCTCATATCATCAACTAAGATTGCATCTTTTACAACGCGAGGGTCAGCAGTGTAAACACCGTCAACATCAGTCCAGAACTCAACGCGTTTTACGCCAAAGCAGGTTCCGATGATTGCGGCAGAAAAGTCTGAACCGTTGCGGCCCAGCAAGCCCATTACAGGTGATGCTCCGCTACCCTTAATCCATGAGCAGATAAAGCCCGGGAACAAAAGAATGCGGGTCTGGCTGTTTGATTCGCCGTCGCGGAAAGGTCTGCAGGCTTCGGCAGAACGACCGTAATCAGCCTCACCTTCCTTCTGGTTTCCGTTTGTAAATACGTATTTGCGGGAATCCAGCAGCATTACGCTCTGGTCTTTTGCTCGCAAAACCGCTTCCATAATCGGAGCAGAACAAAGTTCACCCATACCCATAATGCGACAGTGAACAGTATCAGGACATTCGCCGAAAGAGCCGACGCCCGCAAGAAGTTTTTCCAGTTCATCAAAGTTAGGCTGAAGAGAAGCAAGAACTTTTTCTGCATCAAAGCCCTTCAATTTAGACTGAAGTTCAAAACAGATTTCTTCGTGGATTTTCTTAATGTCAAAAACGAATGTCCCGGCAGGGGTCCCGGTGGTACAACCGTCAATTGCAGCCTGAAGCGCATTAGAAACACCAGCTGCGGCACTGACAACAACGCTGAGTCTGTCTTCTTTTGCACGATTAATAATAATGTCCGCAGACGAAAGGATGCGGCGGGCATTTGCCATAGATGTTCCGCCAAATTTCAATGTAATCATATTGTACCCCTGTTTTCCGTCATGCCCTGAACAATGCGCTCTTAAGTATGACGAAAGTTCTTAAATATTTTTGTAAGTATATAGAAAAAACGAAGATTTCTCAATCAGTCACTATCAGCTAGTCCAAAAAACATCTTACTCTGTGACCTTCTTCCAGCTGGCGGAATTGAGGAAGTTCTGAACTGCAGCGGTCACTAGCATGTGGGCAGCGGTAGGCAAATGGACAGCAGTTTTCCTTTTCAAGAGTTGTTTTTACTTCCTTATTAGAAGAAGAAAGTTCCCCTTTTGCACCGTTGAAAAGCAGTTTTGTGTAGGGATGTGCTGCGTTTTTGTACAAATCAGCAGCAGGAGCTTCTTCCACCAGTACACCTCGGTACATTACGCCTATTTTGTCACAGAAGTAGCAGGCAACTTTCAAGTCATGGGTAATAAAAACGTAGGTAAGATTTCGGGCTGCCTTAAGGTCACTCAAAAGATTGATAATCTGCCCCTGAATTGAAACATCAAGGGCGCTTACAACTTCGTCGCAGAGAATAAGGCGGGGATTCATAATAAGGCCGCGGGCAATAGAGATTCTCTGGCGCTGACCGCCGGAAAACTCTGCGGGGCGGCGGAATAAATCTTCGCCCTTTAAGCCAACTTCCTTAATGATTGTTTCTGCCCGCTCAAGGGCTTCTTTTTTGCCCTGCCAGAGAGAAGAATATCGCAGCCCTGCCGTAATTACGTCAAAAACCGACATTCGTGGATTTAGCGAGCGCGCCGGATCCTGAAAGATATATTTTACCTCTTCACGATAGCGGGAAAGTTCCTTTTTATTCAGGGCAGCAAGAGAAAGCTTTTCTCCACTTTCCGGGTAATAAAAAATCTCGCCCCCTGTCTGGCGGTAAAGCTGAATAAGCATTTTTGCAGTGGTAGTTTTTCCACAGCCTGATTCGCCTACAATTCCGTAAGTTGTACCCCGTTCAACATCAAAAGAAAGGTCGTTCACCGCATAAACATTCTGTTTGTTCTTTGCAAAAAAGCCTGCTTCCAGGTTAAACTGCTTATATAGATTTTTTACTTCGATTATATTTTCCATATTAGTTTTCCCCCGAAAGTTCAGAGCCTTGCTGATCTGCGAGTTGGTTGAGTTTTACCCGCTCTTCATCGCTGATTGACTGCATGCGGCTTTGGCTATAATGACTTCCAAACTGAGGAACAGCGCCAACCAGAGCCTTTGTGTAAGGGTGCTTTGGATTTTTAAGCACATCCGCAGGCTTTCCGCTTTCCATGATTTTTCCCCGGTACATTACGGCAATGCGGTCAGAAATCTGAGCCACAAGGTCAATATTATGGCTAATGAATATAATAGAAAGATTTCGTTCTTTTTTAAGTCGCAGTAAAAGCGAAACAATCTGAGCCTGAATCGTAACATCCAGGGCTGTTGTAGGCTCGTCTGCAATTAAAAGTTCGCAGTTCTGGGCAAGGGCCAGTGCAATTCCGATTCTCTGAAGCTGGCCGCCAGAGAACTGATGAGGAAAGGCTGTAAGGCGGGATGCAGGTTCCGGGATTCCAACTTCGGCAAGCAGGTCTGCGGCCTTTTTGTAAGCCTCTTCTTTTGTAATTTCAGGCTGGAGAATGCGGTAAGTTTCCCAGAAAACGCTTCCAATATTCTGCAGCGGGTCAAAACTTCTTCCAGGTTCCTGAAAGATTAAGCTGATTTTCTGCCCGCGGTATTGTCGAAGTTCTGCCTGAGAAAGCTTCATTAAATCTACCCCATTGTAAAAAATAGAACCGCGGGCAGAAGCGTTGCGAGGCAAAAGTCCCGGGATTGCAGTTGTACTTACAGATTTTCCGCTTCCAGACTCTCCTACAATGCCAAGGATTTCTCCGCGGTGAAGTTCAAAGCTGACACCTCGGGCGGCCTCAACAGGAACAAACTCGGTGCCTTGAAGGACATCGAAAGTGACGTGGAGGTTTTGTACGCTAAGTAGCGGGGGCGTTGCGGGGGCGGTTTCCGTCGTAATCACATCTCCATCATCAGTGCCGTTAACGGAAACCTCAGCAGCCTGCTTCGCATTCTGCTGACATTTAAATTTTCGCTTAGAGAAGACCGCATTATAAGGGTCAAAGAAATCTCGCAGCGCGTCGCCGATAAAATTAAAGGCAAGGGTAACCAGCAGCAGCATAAGAACCGGGTACAAAAGCCATGGGAAATTCTTGAGGTTAGAAAGGGTGGAAATGTCGCGGTTGATAAGGCTACCCCAGCTTACGGCAGGGTCGGCAATTCCAAGGCCCAGGTAAGAAAGGGTCGTTTCGCTCATAATAAAGCCCGGAATGCTGAGGGCGGTACTTACAATCAAAAGGCTGGCAGTCTGCGGAATTATATGGCGGAAAATTACGACCACAGAAGGAACGCCTTCCAGTGCTGCATCTACGACAAACTCCTCGCGCTTAACGGCGTGGACTATACCGCGGATTGTACGGGCAGAACCAGGCCAGCCGACCAAGGCAAGAATCAGGGTGATTATCATGTAGGAAGTGCCGGTGTCCATTTTTGCATTCAAAAGTGAGCGCAAAAAGAGAATAAAATAAAGCGACGGAATCAGCATAAAAAACTCGGAAAGTCGCATGATGCTCCAGTCGGTAGCGCCACCAAAATAGCCGGAAATGCCGCCAAGCAGAACCGCAAGCAGGAGGGAGACAGCTGTTGCAACAAAACCAATCGTAAGAGAAATTCGGCTTCCGTAAACTATGCGGGAAAAAAGGTCGCGGCCAAGGTTATCGGCACCAAAAAGGTAAACCGGATAGCCGTCTTTGCAGCCAAAAAGGTGGCGGCGGCAGGGAATAAGGCCCAGAAGCTTGTAAGGCTGGCCTTTTACAAAAAAAACCAGCTTGTGAATATATTCGGCATTTCGCACGCGGGCATAGTCCCAGGTAATCTGATTAATTACACGGTATTCACGGACTTTTGGACCCTGCAGGGTAAGCTGAACGTTTGCGGGATGATAAGAATTCTGTTCCCAGGAAAAAGTTGCCGGATAAGGGGCAAAAAATTCCGCAAAAATCATTACAAAATATACCAGGGCAAGAAAAACAAGCGAAATAAGGGCAAGACGACGAACCTGCAAAAAATCAAAAAACTTTTTCATATACTCCCCCTACTCTTTTCCGTATCTGATTCTTGGATCCACAAGGGCAAGAAGAATGTCGCTTATAATCATGCCAATTAAAACAAGGGCAGAAATAAACATAGAGTTTGCAAGTACAAGATTGATATCCTGTTGCATTACAGCCTCGTACATAAGGCGTCCGATTCCAGGATATGCAAAAATAATTTCCAGAACCAGAGAGCCGCTGAAAAGCGAGGCAAGAAGGTTTGCACTTCCCGTAATATAAGGATTTAGCGTATTGCGGAAGGCATGATTAAGATAAACCCTGCGCTCACTGATTCCCCGGGCACGCAGGGCAAAAATATAAGGCATACCCATCTGGTCAAGCATTGTTGCGCGGATCATTCGCATTGTGCCGCCAACCCCGCCTACAAAAGAAACCAAAAGCGGCAGAAAAATGTGGTGCGCATAGCTGAAAGTAAAACGCATAGGCGCGTCAGCAAAAGAAAAATCAGGATAGGCAGTAACCGGGAAGATTCCAGTAACTGCAGCAAAAAGCTGGGCTAAAATTAAAAGCAGCAGCCCCGGAAAGGCGTGAAAAAAAAGGGCAAAAAAAGTAACGGCAGTATCAACGTTAGTTCCCGCCTTGCTTAGAAAAATAAACTCCCAGCATAAAAGAAAAAAGCGTAATAAAAACAAGGGAAATCAGATTTAACAAAACTGAATTCCAGATTCGACTGCGGATTAAAAAACTTACAGGAGCCCGCGAAATAAGGCTGGTTCCTAAATCGTGATGGACGATAACGCGGTTCAGCCACTTTGCATACTGAACGTAAAAAGGCTTATCCAGTCCGAATTCCGCCCTCAGCTGAGCCATCTGCTTTTCGTTCATCAGTAAATCATCTTCAGATTTTGATCCGCTTTTTTTAGGACTGTTTTCCATACTGGACATAATCTGCTGACTCATCATCTGATCAACGATATCCCCCGGCGCCAGTTCCATAAGGCCAAAAAGCGAAAAGCCCAGCAGAAATAGCAGAACCAGCATTGTAATAAGGCGCCCTGTTATAAAGGCTGCCATAGGAGCCTTTGCTTTATAGGCCACCCAGGGTCTTTTTATCTGGTAAAGTGATTTTTTAATTATATTCATGCCCCACCCGTACTTTTTATTTTATTTTGTATCCGGCATAGGATTTCTTATTTCCAGCCGTCTTTCAGCAAGATACTGTTTTCCGTCAATTTTATAGGCAGTGATATTTTTTCCACTGGCCTTTGCATAGTAAAGATTTTCATCAGCCTGCTTTACAGGGGTTCCAGGTTTTGAGCCCACTCCAAAGCTTGCAGTTATCCGAACATCTTTTGAAAATTTTATCTTACAGATTTTAGTCCGTATTGATTCAGCTATCCGTATTACATCTTCAAAAGGTATATGTTCGAATAAAAGAACAATCTCTTCTCCGCCATAGCGGTAAGCCTTTATAAGTCTTCCTTCAAATTCAAGAACAGCTGCAGCAACAGATTTTAATACTTCATCACCAAAAGCATGACCGTAAGTATCATTCATCTTCTTAAAGTCATCCAGATCCATCATTATGGCAGCATAATTCTTATTTGATTTTTCCAGCTGACGAATACGGGAATTAAGGGAACGGCGGTTATAAAGCTTTGTAAGACCGTCCAGCTGCATTTCGCTGAAAATTATATAAAAAAAAATAAGAACCAGAACAACAACAAAACAGTTGACCAATACTACGTGAAGAACGCCCCTCGTTTTCTCTTTAAGTTCACTCTTCAGAATAAGCTCATTCATTATTCCATTAAATTTTTCTTTAGACAGCCTTGTATTTTCAGAAAGTAAAGACGCAGACAGTCGTCTGGAATCAATGGAAATCTCCTGGTACAAATGACCTCTTTCTTTCGCCATAGAAAGTGGGAGTTCATTCATAAGCCGTCCTGTAAGCAGAATTTTTTTCTGAATAAAGAAGTTTTCATCACAGAGTTTTCCGTATTCTTCACAGGCTTCAATTGCTATCTGATACTCCTGATGATTCAAGGCCCAGATTGTCTTTATATAATATAAAGGCATATAAAAATCAAAGGCATTAAACTGAGTTATTTTTTCATTTGGATCAGCATATTTTTCAAAAAGGGAACAGGCCATAACATAAGCTTCATTGATTTTTCCCTGATTCAACAGAATCATAGCCTTGATTGCATAGCCTGCCCGTTCAAAACTTACAGGGAAAAAGGGAGAAAAACTTTCCGTAAGAGGGGCATCAGAAATAATCTGATGAGCAGCCAGAAGAGCCCTGTCATAATCTCTTATATGAAGAAGATATGCTGAATAAACCTGAAAAATCTGAATGCGGGTAAGTACATTCGAACATTCATAAAAGGAACCAAAAGAAGCCGCTTCATTAATTATGTCATAGGCTTCCTGGTCTCCGCAGACTTCCAGAAAGTATTTTGCCATATTGGCATAAAGATAAATCGTGCTGTCTGTATTATTTGTTTTTTTACAGTAAAATAATGCTTTTCCAATATCCTTAAAGTAGGATGTCATATCTCCGGCACTATAATGCAGGGTTGTAACAAGCAGGTATATCTGCGCCAACTGTCCGTCAGAAAGATGTTTCAAATCTAAAAGAGGAAGCATAAGCCTTAAATCCTGCTCATGAGACTCCTTTTTATATTGCAGCCGATTTATTGCGTCATCAATTACAGTCTGATTTTTTGCAACTACGCTCTTATCATAAAAAGACTTAATTATTCTGGATGAAAAATTCAGTACAAAAAGAGAAAGAATAATCAAAAGTGTAAGTCTGTTTACCCTGCTTCTATAGCGCATAAATCAAAAAAGTCTTCTATAATGTAATATTAAATCACCCTGTTTTAATTGTCTAGAAAAACGTGTTCTGTCAAAGCTCCGTGGCGGTTATCATAATAAACGTTTTCAAGATTCCAGCGGTTACGGATAGCAAAAAAACTTCGCGAGCGCACTAAATATATTATCGGACATTCTTCCAGAATTATACTCTGATATTCGTCCCATATTTTTTTTGCAGCCCCATGATCAACCGTATAGGCGCCCTCTTCATAAAGCTGGTCAACGCGGGCTTCCCAGTCAGTAGCAGGGCTTTTCTGCATTGGATACCAGACATGAAAGTTACCGCTGGACTGCCAGACATTGCTTCCCTGAGTCGGAAAGGAAATAGCACCAAAGGCAATAAAGCAGGACTGCCAGTCGTAAGTAACAGTAATAGACTCCACCATTTTCTGAAAATCAGTCTGGCGCACATTAATTTTAATTCCGATTTTTGAAGCTTCATCAGAAATAATCTGAGCCATATCATTTGTTACCGTAATTCCAGAATTAATAGAAAGGTCAAACTCTACAGGAAGACCCTCCCAGTCATAAAGAATGCCGTCTGCCCCTTGTGTAAAGCCAAGCCCCTTCAAAAGCTTCAGGGCTCTCTGCGGATCATAGCGGTATTCCAGCTGGATTTTTTCATTGTAATAAGGATTACTTGGTGGAAAGAAGAAATACTGAGGCTGAGCAAGTCCGCGGTAAGTCTGGCTTATAATTCTTTCGCGGTTTACAAGGCAGCTCATAGCCTGGCGGAATTCCTTTTTTGTAAACCATTTATAGTAAGCCTCCTCCTTATGAAGAGGATTCTGGTTAAAACTCCACATCTGGCTGGACATAGAACCATCCGCATTAAAAACCGTATAATCTTCCTTCTGATTGTTTACAACATCATGCAGTTCTTCCGGGCGGGGCGCATAGGCTTCCATTTTGCCCTGAGTAAACAAAAGATAATTAGTGTTCTGGTCGCCTACAATCTGACATACCAGCTGCTCATAATAAGGAATTGAAGTTCCATTTTCATCCTTTTCCCAGTAATAAGGGTTTCTTGTAAAAACAAGACGGCGCGAAGGCACATACTCAGTAATATAGAACATTCCGCAGGAAGGAATAGTTTTTGGATCAACATCCACACTAAAAAGATTCTTCACCGCCGCAATTCCGCCCTTCTTTTTTGCAGGCGCAAATATAAAGGAAGGACAGCAGTCCATATTTACAGAAAGATAAGGTTCAGCAACAATGCGGGGGAAAACAAAGTCAAAATTCTTGTCATCCAGCTTTATGCAGTCAATGTGGCGTTCAGAACCGTCCGGCATGGAAATGCACTGACCTTCGTAACCGCCAAGTCCTGCTTCCAGATCTCCTTCAATTTCGTTGTACCAGAAAACAAAATCATCAGAGGTAACCGGGATTTTTTTATCAGAATTATACCAGGTCCAGAAGGCATCTTCGCGGATTGTACAATGCACCGTCAAAGTACCCGCAGCCTCGTCCACTTCAATACGGGCAGACGCAAGATGAGGCCTCCACTCCCGCACCGAAGATTCATAATCAAAAAGATAGTCAGTTGTCTTGGAAATAATTGCATTGCTGGCACCGTCGCGGTAGCCCACAAGCTGATTAAAAGTTTTAGGATCAGAAATAATAGAATCGTGCCAGATTCCGCCAACCTTTCCGGCCACATAAGCCTGGTCCTGGTAAGGTTTGCTGCGGGATTTTTTCAAAAGCTCATAGTCTACAGATTTTTGAAGCGCATCAATTTCGGCAATATCCAGTTCCAGCGTTTTTTTACAGGAAGAAAAAATTGCACAAAGCCCCGCAATAAAGGTCAGTTTTTTAATTTTATTTTTCATCTGGCGCAAGTCCCCCTTCCTACTCGCATTTCGCAGTTCCCTAACGGTCAGTTCCCGCCTTTCAGGCGGTAACCACTTCGTGCTGCTCAATTCTCGGGCGTAGAGCCCCTTTCATTTATAATACACTTTACCCTTTTGTAAGAAAAGCCTGCTTTTACAAGAGCCGCTGTCAATTTTTCGCCAGACTTACTTTTCGAAAGTTTTTCGTAAGCTTTACGGCAGATTTCTTCTTCATCATTTTCAGTAAAGAATTCATTAAGCGCCTGCTCTGCTACTTCCCGCCCGATTCCCCTTGCCGCCAGTTCCGCCGCAAGCTTAGTCCGTCCTTCATAGTGATTAAGCCGCCTGCCATTCAGCCAGGCAGTTGCAAAACGAGAATCACTCAAAAGCTTTTTGCTTTCAAGAAAGTCCAGCGCCTGATTTATGTATTTTTTTTGAAAGCCCTTTTGAATAAGCTTATTAGTCAGATTAAAGCGGCACTGCTCGCAGCGGGCAAGATAAGTAATTGCCTTAAGTTCAACCACAGCCGCCAGCCCTGCATCCAGAAGTTCAGAAGTTTCTTCTTCATTAAACTCCGCGCCTGCAAAAATCGAATCAAAATCAATCTGAACAAGATATTCTTTCCTGATATAAAAAATCGCCCCGGAATCCGGCGTAACCTTACAAAGTCCGGTAGATGTAGGTTCAAACTTTTTTATAAGCATACTTCCATTATAGCATAGAAAAAGCCCTCTGCCCCAGCAAAAAAAAAGTGAAAAAAAAATTAAAAATTTTTCAAAATTTCTGTTTTGACCTATTGACCAAAATAAGAGAAGAGTATATATTATTAAACATCACGCGGGTGTAGCGAAGCTGGTTATCGCGCTGGCCTGTCACGCCGGAGATCACGGGTTCGAGCCCCGTCACTCGCGCTAAAGCCTTCCAATCCGGAAGGCTTTTTTATTTGTGACTACCCTTTTCTTGGTAGCGCGAAGTTTGGTAAATCCTAAAACAGCCCGCTGTCGCAGCCTGTTTTTTAACGGATTTTCTATTTTCAGGTTCGGGACTTTGATGTCGCTTCCAGCGACCTTCATACTCCTGCCTTATTTTATATTTTTTTTACGGGTATTAGCGCAGCTGGTAGCGCGATTTTCGTAAGTAAATCCTAAAACAGCCCGCTGTCGCAGCCTGTTTTTTAACGGATTTTCTATTTTCAGGTTCGGGACTTTGATGTCGCTTCCAGCGACCTTCATACTCCTGCCTTATTTTATATTTTTTTTACGGGTATTAGCGCAGCTGGTAGCGCGCGACGTTCGGGACGTTGAGGTCGCTGGTTCGAATCCAGTATACCCGATATTTTAATAAGAACTTCTAAGAAATTAGGAGTTCTTTTATTTTTTAACCAACGTCTTCGACTGAAAGCCGAATCCCCCACTACCCTTCATATTTTTTCACTTTCCGTTTAATTACCTATTGACAAAGTAGGGAAATAATATAAAATTAAAATTACAAAACCTACTAACATAATGGGTAATCAAAAAAAAACTGGCCGGACAACGGCAGACAGGAGCAGACTATGGCAGATATAAAACAGAGCGCATTGGAATTGATTGGCGGAACACCGCTTTTACAGTTAAACGGCTATGCAAAGGCATCAGATATCAAAGATGCAAAGATTCTTGCAAAACTTGAATATTTAAATCCTGCAGGAAGTGTTAAAGACCGCGTTGCCCTTGCAATGATTGAAGATGCAGAAGCAAAAGGAATCTTAAAACCTGGTGCTACAATCATCGAACCAACTTCTGGTAATACCGGTATTGGCCTTGCAGCTGTTGCAGCAGCTAAAGGATATCACGCTATTCTTACCCTTCCGGACACAATGAGTGTTGAACGCAGAAACCTTCTTAAAGCTTACGGTGCAGAAATTGTTCTTACAGAAGGCGCAAAAGGAATGAAAGGAGCAATCGCTAAGGCAGAAGAGCTTCACGCTGCAACTCCTGGTTCAATCATCGCAGGACAGTTTGTAAACCCTGCAAACCCTGCAATTCATAAAAAGACAACAGGACCTGAAATCTGGAAACAGACAGACGGAAAAGTTGATATTTTCATTGCCGGCGTAGGAACTGGCGGAACTGTTACTGGTGTTGGTGAATATCTTAAGGAACAGAATCCAAATGTAAAAGTTATCGCCGTTGAACCAGCTACAAGCCCAGTATTGTCAAAGGGAGAAGCCGGTCCTCATAAAATCCAGGGAATCGGTGCTGGTTTTGTTCCAGATGTTTTGAATACAAAAATCTACGACGAAATCATCACAATTGAAAACGAAGATGCCTTCACAGAAGGACGCAAATTTGCACAGAGCGAAGGAATCCTTGTCGGTATCTCAAGTGGTGCCGCACTCAAGGCTGCAAGTATCGTTGCTGCCCGCCCTGAAAACAAAGGAAAGAATATCGTAGTTCTTCTCCCGGATTCAGGTGACCGCTACCTTTCAACTCCACTCTTCAGCAACAACTAATCCTTAAAAAAAAGGGTCATAAAGAAAACTTCTTTATGACCCGAACAGAGGATTTATTATTACAAAAGTTTTACAAACCTTTTACAAACCTTGCCACGCAACTTTGCGAATGTAAAGTTGCGTGGCAGCATAGGTTAACTGCAAATTGTGGACAACATTTTTATGCTGCGTCTTTCTTTAAAGTTCCTAACATTAAGCAGGTAACAGCAGAACCAATCAAAAGAGCTACAATGTACATAACAGGATTTCCAACTACAGGGAATACGAAAATACCGCCATGAGGAGCCATCAAAGTACATTTAAATGCCATAGAAAGAGCACCGGAAACAGCAGAGCCTACAATACAAGAAGGAAGAACATGAGCCGGGTCAGCAGCAGCATAAGGAATTGCACCTTCAGTGATGAAAGAGAAGCCCATAATGAAGTTTACAGGACCAGCCTTTCTTTCTTCTTCTGTGAATTTATTCTTGAAAATGATTGTTGCAAGGGCAATTGCAATAGGTGGAACCATTCCGCCAACCATTACAGCAGCCATAATATTATAGTGACCTTCAGCAAGCATACCAGTTGCAAAAACGTAAGCAGCCTTGTTTACAGGACCACCCATATCAACAGCCATCATTCCGCCAAGAATAAGACCAAGAAGAATAGCGCTGGTTCCGCTGATATGATTAAGACCAGCATTCATCCAGCTGTTAATTGCACCTACAATCGGCTCAACAATGTAGTTCATGCCAAGTCCTACAATTACCATACCAATCAAAGGATAGATAAGAACTGGTTTAAGACCATCAAGACTCTTAGGAAGAGCACTGAACCATTTCTTCAGCAAAAGACAGGTATATCCTGCAAAGAAACCTGCTACAAGAGCACCAAGGAAGCCCGATGTTCCGTTAGCAGCCATTGCACCGCCAAGGAAACCAAGAGCAAGACCAGGACGGTCAGCGATACTGTAAGCAATAAAACCTGCCAGAACAGGAAGCATAAAGCCGAAGGCAACTCCACCAACTTTTCCTTTAAGGAAGGCAGAAATAGGGAGCATAGAACCAAAAGTTCCGTCAGGAGTAATTCCGTTCATCTTACAGTAGATACCGTCAAAGAGGAAGGCAAGAGCAATAAGAATACCGCCGCCAACTACGAATGGAAGCATATGTGAAACACCAGTCATAAGGTGCTTATAAGCTGAATTTCCACCAGCTTTCTTTTCTGTATCAGATGTTTTTGCAGTAAACACAGGCAGGTCTCCTTTTAATGCTTTTGAAACAAGCTCATCGCTTTTATTAATTCCCTCTGCAACACGGCACTGAATAACTTTTTTGCCGTTGAAGCGTCCCATAGGAACGTTTACGTCAGCAGCAACAATAATTGCAGTGGCACCTGCAATTTCAGCCGCAGTCAATTCATTCTTTGTACCAGAAGAACCACGTGTTTCAACTTTAATTGTAACTCCAGCGCGGTCAGCAGCCTTTTTCAGGTTTTCTTCAGCCATATAAGTATGGGCAATACCTGTAGGACAAGCTGTAACAGCAAGAATTTTAGCTCCTTCCGATGAACCATTCTGTGCAGCGTCGGCAGCATCTCTTGCAGTTTCCGCTGCATCAACAGCTGCAATAAATTTCTCAACAGAATCTACCTTCAAAAGAGATGAAGTAAAGTTTTCATCCAAGAGCAGAACCGAAAGCTTACTCAAAACATCAACGTGAACATTCTCTTTAGTATTAGGAGCAGCAATAAGGAAAACAACCTTTACAGGCTCTCCGTCAGGAGCATCATAATCAACTCCGGCAGGAAGAGTCATTGCGGCAAGACATGGAGCCTTTACGCTGTCGCTCTTACAGTGCGGAATTGCAACGCCTTCACCAACGGCAGTTGTACTTTCTTCTTCACGGGCAAGAACACCCTTGTGATAAACTTCTACATCACTAATGTTTCCGCTTTTTGCCATAAGAGCAACCATCTGTTCAATGGCATCAGCTTTGTTTTTTGCAGATCCGTTAAGCTTAATGCAAGCCGGATTCAACAAATCTTTGATTCTCATAATTCCTCCTATTTTTCTTATGAAAACTTTTTCTATAAAAAGCCCCCGAAGAGTCCTCCAAAACTAATCAAGCGCTTTATACGACGAAATAATTTTCTCTACATCCGATTTTGTTGCCAGCTCTTCAGAAGCGGCACTTGCAGTTCCCGTACAAAGACCCATTTTCAAGGCTTCTTTATAAGAACCACTCTTTATATAACCTGCAATAAAGCCGGCAACCATTGAGTCGCCCGCCCCGACAGAGTTTACAAGTTTACATTCCGGCGCAGGCCCCTGATAAATGTTACCGTCAGCAGCCGCAAGAACAGCACCCTGCCCCGCCATAGAAACGAGAACATTCTGAGCTCCCATTTCCTTAAACTTAAGGGCATAAGGAATAACCTCATCACGGGTTTTTAGTTCCACGCCAAAAATCTCTCCCAGTTCATGATTATTAGGTTTTACAAGGAAAGGCTTATAGGCAAGAGATTTCTTTAATAAATCCCGGGTTGCATCAACTACAAAACGAACTCCCTTAGATTCAAGCCGGGCCATAATGTCGCTGTAAAAAGTCTGAGGAAGAGTCTGGGGAATACTTCCAGCAAGAACAAGAGCATCATCCTTAGAAAGCTTATCAAGCTTTTCAAAAAGAGCATCGATATCAGCCTGTCCGATAGAAGGTCCCTGACCGTTAATTTCCGATTCCTTGTCAGAACGAAGTTTTACATTAATGCGGGAAAAACCATTTTCAACTCTGATAAAATCACAGTCTACATCTTTTTCACAAAGCAGTTTTTCAATCTGATTTCCCGTAAAGCCCGCCGTAAAGCCCAAGGCCTTATTCTTAAAACCAAGATTCTGCAAGACAATAGAAACATTAATTCCCTTTCCGCCCGGAAAAATCTTTTCAGCTTTAGTACGGTTTACTGCCCCCGTCTGAAAATGCTCAACGTCAACTATATAATCCAAAGATGGATTTACCGTCAAAGTATAAATCATCAGTCTTTTACCTCAATTACATTGTTATATGAACGATAGCCCTGAGAATCATCTCCCAGACTAGAAGTAATTACAGTTGCATCAGAAAAATCCGCAAAAGTAACACAAGAAATCTGCGAAAACTTTGTAGCATCACAAAGCACATAACGCTCGCGGGTGCGGTTCATAGACATTTGTTTTACAAGGGCTTCCTTTACGTCCGGAGTGCTGAAGCCCCCCGAAGGTGTTACGCCGTTGCTGCCCCAAAAGCCCTTGGTAAAATGATACTTAAAAAGTGTGAGGATAGCCTCTTCTCCAACCACAGCTTCAGTTGGAAATTTGATTTCGCCGCCAAGAATGTACGTTAAAAAACCTGCTTCAGAAAGCTTTCTTGCGTGCGAAAATCCGTTTGTTACAAAAGTGGCATTTTTTGCCGTAATAAAAGGAATCATAAGTTCCGTAGTAGTACCTGCATCCAGATAAACAAAATCATCATCATTGATGAGCGATGCAGCATATTTTGCAATTGCAATTTTTGAATCTTTATTCTGTTCTTTTCTGAAATTTACGCTTTCATCCCTGCGTGAAAAAGTAATATCTTTAGCGATTGCACCGCCGTAAACCTTTTCAATTCTGCCCTGAGCATCAAGCTCATTCAAATCCCGACGGATAGTAGATTCCGACGTATCCAGTTCCTTCATCAGCATCTGGATGGTCATACTGCGGTTTTCATTTACAAGATTTACGATTTTACTCTGTCTGGCTTCTGAAAGCATAAAAAAACTCCTGGTGCGGGCGAGTCCCGAAGGACCCGCCGTTTTTAACTTAAATTACATCTGTAATTTTGTCTTAGCACCATTATAGTCAATATCAATTAATTTCTGAATATTGTCTTTATCAATTGCAGTAATAGCCGACTGCTGAGCAGGAACCTTTTTCTTACCGTTATCACTGAAAGCAGTCATAGTAGGACGCTGACCGGCAAGAATCTTAGAAGCAAGTTCAAGAACGTCTTTTTCAAGAGTATCTGTATCGTTGAATACAGTCATAGATTGCTTACCGTCAACGATGTACTGCAAAGAAGCAAGTTCAGCATCAAGACCAGTTGTGTAGTATTTTGTTACAGCTGAATCCTTTGCAAATTCATCACCCATAGAACGTGCAGTACCATCATTAGGAGAAAGTACATAGCAAACACCCTTTTCGCTGTCCTTAAGCATAGTCAGGTTATCAGCAGCGCGTTTTTTAGCAACATCAAAATCCCAGTCAGTAGTAATCTGATCGATGATTTCAGCCATTTCAGCACGTGTAAGCTCTTTTTTATTCTGAAGAGCAACAGCCTTGCTTGAGTTACGGATTACAAAAGTTCCGTCAACAATTTTAGGCTGCAAAACTTCCCAGGCACCGCCAAAAATAAGGAAAGCATTGTTATCAGATGGAGCACCAGCGTAGAGGAACAAAGAGTTTCCCTTGCTGCCAGGTACAGTTTTATCAAGAAGATACTGAGCCTGAGCCATACCAACTTTGTGGAAGTTAAAAGTTACAAAGTAGTCTACAGCATCAGTATTCAAAATGAGACGGTCATAACAGATAACAGTTACGCCATTTTTGTGAGCCTCTTCGATAGCAGAAGCAGCAGCAGTAGATTCCGGTGTAGAAATAATAAGAACCTTCATTCCCTTGTTAATGAGCGAGTCGATGTTTGTGCGCTCAAGATCCGAGCTTCTCTGGCTGTACATAATTTCAGCAGAAAACTTGTCCTTTACAAGAGCAGCAAAATTTTCACCCTCACGACTCCAGCGAGGTTCTGCGTTAGTTGGAAGAACGATTCCAATGTCAACTTTCTTTTTGCCGCAGCTCATAAAACTCAAAGCCATAGCCCCGGCCAAAACCATTTTAACTAATGTTTTTTTCATAAAAATAACTCCTATTTTGAACGATTTTGACGTCCTCCTGTCATTCTCGTTCATTCTAGAATTCATTTTAACTCACATTCGTTCATTGTCAATCATTTTCTTTCATTTTTCGCCACATTTAACCAACTTTTATTCATTTTTTACCCAAAACTTAGTCAAAGTCTGTCATTTTTAAGAAAACATAGGCGAGTCGCCGTTCCCAGTCGCAACTACGGGTTCGCTGACGCTCATTCGTCCGCTCCGCTCCCGAACAAGCCCTCCGTTTCTCCCGCCTGCTGCCATCAAAAATTTTTGACTTAAACTTTCCCTATGTTATAATTTTTTACAGTGAGGATTTTTCTATGAAAAAACATATTTCAATTATATTTGCAACAATTCTTCTAGTTTCAGGACTTGTTTCATGTAATAAAAAGAACGTAAAAACAGAAGAAGAAAAACACATAATTGCAATTTTTTCTGGAATTGATAAACAACCTTTTTCAGATAATGAGGACAATTTAATTGATACATTGTGGATATACTACAGCGACAACACGTTTGATCAGTATGCTGAAGTAGAGAAAGAACATATATTATTCAGTCAGGGAACTTACCTTTTAAAAAATAATGCAGCTTTTATTTATGATCCTGATAATCCGGATTCTGTCAAAATTGAAATTAACCGCACAAAAAAATATCTAAAAGGTAAAGGTCTTTCAGATTATTCTTCAATTCATACTTATGATTTGTATTCACTGGGATTTAAGCAACTTTGGTAAATCTATGTGGAGAGGACGAATTTTATTAAAAGCTTCAAAATTGAAAATAAAACTTCCCAAGGCAAAGCTGATAAAGGGAAGTCTATTATTTTTAGAGAACAGACTGGTGCTTGTGAAAGCATCAAAATTGGAAGTCTAATCTGATAAATTTTAAGTCTTGTGACTCACAGGCAGTTACGTCAGAAGCACTGATTTACAACATGGAGTTCAAACTCCCTACACTACTTTCCGTCGCAGCCGCTATGCGTCTGCTTACTCACAAGCGGCTGCAGGCCGCTTGTGAGCGCTCGCGCCTTCCAGGCGCTCTAGGCTCCCTACACTGCTCTTCAGCGGGAAAGTTAAAAAATAAAACTCCCAAGTTTTAGGGAGCCTTGAAAAAAGTAAGTTAAATAAAAAAACTGGCAGCTACCTGCTTTCGTCGCAGGAGCAAAGCTCCTGCTTACCCGCCAGTGCTACGCACTGCCGGCCGCTCGCGCCTCCGGCGCTCTAGGGGTCCTACACTGCTCTTCAGCGGGTTAAAAAGAAAAACTCCCAAGTTTTAGGGAGCCTTGAAAAAAGTAAGTTAAATAAAAAAAACTGGCAGCTACCTACTTTCCCGCTGAAGAGCAGTATCATCGGCGTAAGAGAGCTTGACTTCCGTGTTCGGTATGGGAACGGGTATTGCCTCTCCACTATGGCCACCAGTATTTTAATCATGGTT
>NZ_AJGU01000009.1 GCF_000260795.1 Treponema sp. JC4 | reverse complement strand
AGAGCGTGTAATGTTAATCAAATAATTCCTCCAGAGACCGCTAAAAATCAACGACCTCTTTTGTTACTAATCACCCCACCTCAATGACTTTTTGATATTTTTATTATATCTCAGCTTCTAACAGAATGATAGAGAAGAATTTCTCTTCCTTCTTTTTCTTTTCTGTCAGACAGTAATCGGTGGAATTGTAGTATTTTTTACCTTCAAAAAAACACGAAGACCCTATCAGCTTTTTTCGGGGCTTCTAATCTGTACTTACGGCCTGATCTCAATTCTTTTGGTTTTAATTTCGGCCATAAGTTTTTCTACAATCTGGCCTCTTTACGGTTTTTGTCCGGGAGTCAGTCTTATAGGTGTCAGCTGCTTTAAGTATAAAAAGGTTCGCCTGAATTACGGAATTCCAGGCTTTATCCTTATCCTGATGTCTATTTATTACTTTTTATTTTCTTTTAACATTATAAAAACTTCATTCCATACTGCAAGTTATTTTGCGGCTCCTGTTTTAATAGTTGGAATTCTTGTGATTTTTGTCCTTTATTATTTTTTACAAAAGCGTCACAAAGAACTTGTTTGGAAGAGAGATGATTCTGATGATTTAACCTCAGAAGAATTTCCTTTTCCTGATGATGATTTATAAAGCGATTAAGTGAAGAGTGGATTCTGCTTTAAAAAACTCGTTATTCTCGTAACAGCGGTGTCTTATTTTGTCGTGCCGCCAGCTTTTTCTGCAAAAAAGAAAAAGGATAAGAGTCCTGCATCCACTGCCTATTCGGGAGCTGAAAGTGTAAAGCTTCCTTCTGCAAAAAGAACCTATTTTTATAAAATTGATAATGAAGTTGTCTCTGGAGTTGAAAACGGTTCTCCTCAGGCTCTTAAAAAGGCTGTTCAAACCCTTCACCATGCAAACGGGGAATATGCCGAAAATGAACGCGTCCTTATAGAAATTGCAACTCAAATCATGCAGCTTGCCTGGCCTTCTCAGAAAATCACCTGGGATCCTGTTGAAGTTCCAGCTGATAATCTTTACCTTGGTGCCATTGATTCTGCCCGCAAGGGAATTTTTGATTCCTCTACCGGAAAATCTGATTTTTTGAGCATCCTTCTTCCTGCCCTTGTAATCTTAAGTCCTTCTGTTACCCAGGATTCCTATGACTTATGCGAGCAGGCCTGTAAGGAAGCCCTTTCCTATAATTCCTCTTCTGTACTTGCTTCTTATCTTCTTGGAATTACTTATTCTAAAAAGTCTGATTATCAGAATGCAGGACAATATTTAAAAAAAGCCTGGGAAACTTCTGATTTTTCTAAGGAAATTGCAATTGCCTATGCCCGTGTTCTTCTTCATTTTGAAGATTATGCCGGGGCAGAAAAAATTCTTGCATCTTTTGATCAGGGCTCTGACGCAAACGATATCGATGTACTCCGCCTGAATGCCTATGTTTCTTTTGCAAAAAAAGACCTGGCTATGGCTGAACAGTATGTTGCCCGCGTCCTTCAGCAGACCCCTAACAACCTTGAGTTCGTACTTTTTCGCGCAAAAATCTTAATAGAAAAAAAAGACTTTATCCATGCAGTGTCCCTTCTTGATATGTATGCAAAGCAGAACGATACTTCAATCGACTATCTGGTTCTGCGTGCAAAGGTACAGCTTGACTGGAGTAAAAATACAAGTACCGCAACTCAGACGGTAGAACGCGCCCTTCAGCTTTATCCTGATAATACAGAGGCTCTTATGCTGGCGGCCCGTATTTCTTCTGAAACCGATGCTCCTGTTGCCGGAAAATATGCAGATGAGCTTTGTGCAAAAATCCTTGCTTCTGAGCCGGACAATACCTATGCAATGCGCTATGCACTTTCGGGGCTTATTCAGCGCGAAAACTGGCAGGCAGCCTACGAAATTGCTTCAAAGCTTGCAAGCCTTCCTAATCCTGGGGCAGACATAATTAAAAATTACGTTGAAGTCTGCATCAAGCTGCGCCGTAAAAGCGAAGCCTTTGATTTTGCAAAGAAAATGCAGCTGCAGTATCCTAACGACGAAGAAGTTTTACAGGCTTATGTGCTTGCCTACTGCGAAAACGGAAACCGTGATATCGTCTTAAAATACATTAATTCACTTCTGGACTCTTCCTCTTCAAAGATGAAAAGTTATCTATATTACCGCAGAAGTTTTCTCCAGCTTACAGAGGATGCAGTTCTCGCAGACCTCCGTTCTTCCCTGATTTCTAACCCGCGTAACAGCGATGCCCTTTTCCGCCTTTACGAAGTGTATTATGGAAAGAATGATTACCGCAAGGCTCAGTATTACCTGCGTCAGGTAGTTGCAATAAAACCTAACGATTCTTCAATCCGCCGCCTGAATGAGGCCCTTACTCAGTTGATAAAATAGCCCATAAATGATATTTTTATTATCTGATTACAATTGTCAAAATTGGGTCATATTTTAAAAATTTAGGATGGGACATATGTCATTCGTTTCATTGCTTCAGGCAGCAGGAACTGCAGGAAGTGCTTCAACAACAGGTGCTTTAACTGGCACTCTCTTACCATTTTTATTAATCATCGTTATCTTCTATTTCTTCTTGATTCGTCCACAGAACAAGAAACAGAAAGAAACTGAAAAAATGCTCGCAGCATTGAAAAAGGGTGATAAGGTAATCACAATTGGTGGTATTCACGGAACAATCTCTTCTGTAAAAGAAAAGACTGTAATTGTAAAAGTTGACGAAAACGTAAAACTTGAATTCAACCGCTCTGCAATTTCTAGTGTAGAAAAAACTGATGCTGAAAAAGCAGCAGAAGCCGATGCAAAGGCAGCAAAAAAGGTAAAAAATCTTCAGAAACAGCAGAAGCTCCTGCAGCAGCTGAAAACTCTGAAGAAAATAAATAATTGGGGAAAATAAAAAAATGAACAAACGATCACGTTTACTACTCCTGCTTGTAGTACTTGCTCTTTGTTTTGTTTTCCTTTGGCCATCTATCAGCTGGTATGGAAGAACTCCAAAAGAAGTTCAGGCACTGGCTCTTGGTTCAACAGAAAACATCAAAGACTTTGCAACTGCAAAAGCTGGTGAAGATGTAACTGCAATCAAAGCACTTGCATCAAAAGATTCTTCAGCAAAACTTGGTGAAGAATACTCTTGGCTGGAAAAAGACGCAGCTAAGAAATATAAGTTGTTGGATCAGAAAGTTCCGTCAGAAATGACTGTAATTGATGTTCTTTCTGCCTATGATTCAGAACTTGAATTTATGAATGTAATTCAGGCACGCTACCGCGACAGAATTCTTAAAGCTAAGTCTTACTATGAAAACTCTGTAAAACTTGGTCTTGACCTTTCTGGTGGTATGAACGTTATCGTTCGCGCTGACCTTGATGCAGCTGTAGAAGCAACTGGTATTGAGAACATTCACCAGCCTGTAGCTGATTTCAAAAAAGAAGCAATGGCTAATGCTATTGAAAACCTTACAAGCCGTATCGACAAATTCGGTCTTACTTCTCCTACTGTTCGCCAGCAGGGTGAAGACCGCATCTATATCGAAATCCCAGGTGCTGCTCAGGCAGACACAATCACAACTTTGATTATGGGTAAAGGTCTTTTGAACTTCCGTCTGGTTGATTCAGAAGCTACTCAGGCTTTCAAAACTTACTATTATCAGCATCCAACTTCTACTTTCAACGCTGTTGGCGAATTGATGGATAAATCTATCATTCCTGAAGACTGCGAAGTATTTGGTGAATATACAAAAGATGCTTACGGTCTTGATGAACGCTATGACTACGTTGTAGTAAAGAAGGAAATTGCTCTTGAAGGTAAGCATATTAAATCTGCAGAAGTTCGCGCAGACACAATCACAAATCAGCCTGAAGTTGCCTTCATGCTTGATGACGAAGGTGCAAAGATTTTCGCTGACTTCACAGGTGCTCACGTAGGACAGAACCTTGCAATCGTAAGCGACAACAAAGTTAAATCAAACGCAACAATTAAAACTGCAATTACAGGCGGAAGCGTTTCTTTGAGCGGTGGTTTCAGCTATGACGAAGCAAACAACATTAAAAAAGTTTTGCAGTCTGCATGGCTTGAAGTTCCTCTTGAAGTAGAAAGCCAGCAGGTAATCGGCGCAAGCCTTGGTGAGCAGGCTATCCATCAGGGTATCTTTGCTATCTGTCTTGGTCTTGGCTTGATCCTTATCTTCCTTCTTTTGTTCTACCACATGTCAGGTATCAACGCAGTTGTTGCTCAGGTATTGAACCTTTACATCATGTTCTCGGTTCTTTCTGCTTTCAATTTGACACTTACACTTTCTTCTATTGCCGGTATGATTCTTACAATCGGTATGGCAGTAGATGCTAACGTACTTATTTTTGAACGCATTAAAGAGGAATTGCGCCAGGGTAAATCTCGCGTTGCTGCAATTTCTATCGGTTTTGACAATGCCTTCTGGGCAATTATGGACTCTAACATCACAACCTTTATCGCCGCTATCTTCCTTTCTCAGTTAGGAACTGGTGCTATTCAGGGATTTGCAGTTTCACTTGCAATTGGTGTTGTTTCTTCTGTATTTACAGCATTGTTTGTATCACGCCTTATGTTCGACTTCGATACAGATGTGCTCCATGCAAAGAAAGTAAGTATCGGCTGGGGGATTAAACAATGAGAAGATTAAATTTTAATAAAGGTTTTATTCCTTGTGCAGTTTTGAGCATTATCGTAATTGTTTTTGGAATTGCCGGTTTTATTACAAAGGGAATTAACTTTGGTATCGACTTTAAACCTGGTCTTATTGAAGAGGTTCGCGTTGCTCCTCCTGTTGCTGAAGTTACATATAACGGTTCTGCAAAGGTTGCTATGGAACTCAGCGCTGGACAGCTTGACCTGGTAATTTCTGGTCTTGGTGCTGTAAACGAAACTCGTTCTTTCAACTTTGCTGAATTCACAACTGTAGAAGCTCTTGCAAACGAAATGAACAAGGTTAATGGTGTAAAGGTTGCTGTTAAAAATGCTTCTTTCCCATCAACAAAGCTCTTTTTGAACTCTGCTGCTACTAACCAGCTTACAAACTCTGTTTTGTACATTTATCCTGCAGGAACATCTGAAATTACAACTGATGATGTTCGTTCTGCTTTGTCAGATCTTCAGGGTATTGATGTAAAACAGCTTGGTCAGGGTGCAGATGCAAGCTATCAGATCCGTATGGGAACTTCTGAAGGTTCTTCTCAGAATGATATGCAGGAAGCTGTAAATCAGCATCTTTATGCTGCATTCAATCAATCAAATGTTGCAATCGTAAAAACTGACTTCATCGGTTCAAGCATGTCTTCTTCAATTGCTTACAAATCACTTTTGATGTTTGTTCTTACAGTTGCTTTGATCTGGATTTATGCTGCAGTTCGCTTCCACTGGGACTTTGCCCTTGGTTCTGTAATTGCCCTTATCCACGATACTTTGATTATGATTACTTTCATCGTATGGACTCAGATGGAGTTTACAACTACTGTTCTGGCTGCTGTTCTTACAATTATCGGTTACTCTATCAACGCTACAGTCGTTATCCTTGACCGTATCCGTTATAACCTTACTTACATGAATGACGTAAAATCCTTTACACCGATTTTGAACCAGTCACTTTCTGACACTCTTGTACGCTCAATTTTGACAACTGTAACAACTTTGTTTGCAGTAGTTTCATTGTACGTATTCACAACTGGAAGCATTAAAGACTTCTCTTTGGCTTTGATTGTTGGTTTGCTCAGTGGTATGTACTCTTCTATCTTTATTTCAAGCGGATTCATTCAGCTCTTCCGCCGCACCTGGCGCCCAGAGTTCGGTGTTCACCATTCGCTTAAAAACGTAAAGGCTGATGAGTAATCGTCTGATTTCGTAATTAAAAGTGCAGAAGATGTTTCTTCTGCACTTTTTTTTTGCTATAATCCTTTTTATGGAAGTAATAAGAGCCAGTGTTTTAGGATTTTGTTTTGGCGTCCGCCGCGCTGTAGAATATGCAGAAAAGGCGCTGGAAGATTACAGCGGAAAAAAGGTTTATTCCCTGGGGCCGCTCATTCATAACGAAATTGTATTACAGAATCTTAAAAACAAGGGGCTGGAAATACTTTCAGAAGACCAGCTGGAAAAGGTTGAAGCAAAAAGCGTGGTAATAATCAGGGCTCACGGAGTTTCTCCGGATGTAACAAATGCTCTGGAAGATAAGGACTGCGTCATAATTAACGCCACCTGCCCCCGCGTAAATGCCAATCAGATTACAGTGCAGAAGGCTTCTTCAAAAGGTAAAACAATCATTCTTACCGGTGACAGTAATCACGGGGAAGTAAAGGGCGTTGCAGGTTATGCCCAGGGAAAATTCATCCTTTTACAGAATGAAAAGGATGCCCAGGCCCTTAAAGAAGATGATGGAGAGGCAATTTTATTGAGTCAGACAACCTTCAGTCCTGTTCAGTTTGAAAAAATCTCTCAGATTGTAGGGCAGAAATATAAAAACCTTAAAATAAACAATACCATCTGCCCGGCAACAAAAGAGCGTCAGGATTCTTTGATAGATTTATGCTCCCGTGTTGACGGGGTTCTTGTTATCGGCGGAAAAAACAGCGCAAATACAATAAGACTTTTTCAGACTGCAGAAAAAAACTGCCCTCATGCGGCCCATATTCAGAGTGCAGAAGAAATCCCACAGGAATTTTTTGCCTTTGAAAGGGTAGGTATTACTGCCGGTGCTTCAACTCCTGATGTAATTATTGAACAGGTAGAAAAAGCATTAACAAAATAATTTTCTCAATATAATCCCCTTTTCTTACTAATTTTATTATGGAAAAGCGCAAAATAGCACTTATAATAGAATATGTAAGACTCATAGCGGGGCCAATCCGGCTCGCTTACACAGGAGAAAAAATTATGACACCATCAAAAAAAGCATTGGAAAATATTTACGGAAATTCAACTGAATCAGAAGCTCGTTTTGAAAAGCTTTCTTCACTTTTTACTAAATCATTTGGTTCAGACAAAATGGAGTTTTTTACTGCTCCTGGACGTACAGAAGTAATTGGAAACCACACAGATCACAACGGCGGTAAAGTAATTGCAGGAAGTATTACTCTTGATACAATTGGTGCTGCATATCCTAACGGCACAGACGAAATCCACATTCTTAGCGAAGGCTTTGATGAAGTTGTAAAATTTAACATTAAGGATGCTGATAAAGTTCCAAAGTGTCAGGGCAGTCTTTCTTTGGTTGCCGGAATGGTAAAGGCAATTCAGAACTTTGGCCACAAGGTTGGAGGCTTCAATCTTTATACTTCAACAACAGTAATTGCAAGTGCCGGCGTAAGCTCTTCTGCTGCCTTTGAAATGCTGGTTTGTTCTGTAATCAACTACTTCTTTAATGACAATAAACTCAGTATTGTTGATTATGCAAAAATCGGACAGAGTGCAGAAAACGTTTTCTGGTGCAAGGCTTCAGGGCTTATGGATCAGATGGCTTGTGCAGCAGGCGGAGCAATCAAGCTTGATTTTTCTAAGAGCTTTAATAACGGTACTGTAGAATATGAAAAAATCGACTTGGACTTCAAAAAATATGGTTATGACATTGTAATCGTAAACACAGGAAAAGGTCATGCAGACTTGAGCGCTGAATATTCAAGCGTTCCTGGCGAAATGCGTGAAGTAGCAAAAGAGCTTGGTGTAAAAAATCTCTGCGAATCAAGTGTTGAAAAGCTGCTTGAAAAAACACCGGAACTTATCGGAAAACTTAATAACGACCGTGCCCTTCTTCGTGCCTTCCACTTCTTTAATGAAACTTCCCGAGTAGAGCAGATGGCAGAAGCAATTACAAAAGATGACGGCGAAAAGATTTTGAAGCTGGTTGATGCTTCTGGCCGTTCTTCATTTGAACTTTTGCAAAACTGCTATGTAAACGCTCATCCTGAAGAGCAGAAGATTTCTCTCTGTCTTGCCCTTACTACTCAGTTTATCAACAAAATTGGAAAGGGTGTTTGCCGTGTTCACGGAGGCGGTTTTGCCGGCGTAATTATGGCAATTCTTCCAAGCGAAAGCGTTCAGGAATATATTAAATATATGGGCAAGTTTGTTGGGGAAAAGAACGTATATCTTATGAACATCCGCAAAGTTGGCGCTGCTCATATAGAATAAAATAGTTTTTTTACCAGGTAATGAAAAAGGCTCTTGCTTTTGCAAGAGCCTTTATTTTTATCACTTCTTTTATCTGTCTAAATTTTTATTGATGAAATCAAGTTTCAAATCTTTAAGCTGCTCTGTAATAGAAACCTTGTAGATATGAGGGTTCAGGATGCGCTTGTAAGAAGCGTCCAGAGTTTCCAGCTGGCTCTGCATTGTTGTACGGCTGATCTGAAGCTGCTCGCTGTCTGGAAGACGTGGTGAAAGACGTTTTCCGTTTTCAATTCTCTTTTTCAAAAGTGGTTCAACCTTAGATGCCTTGAAGGTAAACTGTCTGTAATCAACCATAGGGTGATAGAAGCGGTATTCTTTTCCGGCTTCAAGAGTTTCGCCTTCAAGTGCAAGAATATCAGCTGCTGCCATTCCGTTTTCATCATAAAGACGGAAGATATTCTTAATGCCAGGGTTAGTAGTTTTTGCAGGGTTATCGCTGAACTTCATGGCAGGAGTCATCTGGTCTGTATCTTTATCGTGGCGGGCACTGAGCTTATAAACACCAGTAAATGAAGATTCATTTCCACCAGTAACCATGTGAGTACCAACACCCCATGAATTGATTGGAGCGCCGCGGGCAACCAGAGTAGAAATAATCTCTTCTGTAAGTTCGTTAGAAACGCTGATTTTTGCCTGTGGATAGCCTGCGCGGTCAAGTTCCTTGCGTACTTCGCGGGTAAGGTAGTCGATATCACCTGAGTCAAGGCGTACACCAAAGTTATAGCCTTTTTCTACAAGCTCGCCACCAGCGATGATGGCATTTTTAATACCGCTCTTAAGGGTATCGTAAGTATCAATAAGGAAAACAGAGTTCTGTGGATAAATTTTTGCATATTCGCGGAAGGCTTCAAGCTCAGAAGAGTGGCTCATAATCCATGAGTGAGCCATAGTTCCCATAACAGGAATACCGTAAAGCTTTCCGGCCAGGGTGTTGGAAGTTCCTGCTGCACCACCAATGTAAGAGGCACGTGTAGCGCTCATAGCTCCGTCAGGTCCCTGGGCACGGCGAAGACCGAATTCCATAATAGGTGCTTTTTTAGAAGCCAGCCAGATGCGGGCAGTTTTTGTTGCAATAAGGCTCTGGAAGTTTACATGGTTCAAAACAAGGCCTTCAATAATCTGTGCTTCAATAAGGTTTGCATGAATGCGGACAAGCGGTTCCTGAGGGAAAATTACAGTTCCTTCATCCATAGTGTAAAGGTCGCCTGTAAAGTGGAAGTCCTTGAGGAAATCAAGGAAGCCTTCTTCAAAAATCTTCTGGCTTCTAAGGTATTCAATATCAGCCTCGCTGAAGCGGAAAGAAGTAAGGGCATCCATTAAAGTTTCGTTTCCTGCAAGAACAGAAAAACCGCCGTTAAAAGGGTTTCTGCGGAAGAACATATCAAACACAACCATCTGGTTCATGTTTGCCTTCCAGTAGCCCTGAGCCATTGTAAGCTCATAAAAGTCTGTGAAAAGCGCGCTGTTGATTGTGCTGTTCTCAATCGGTTCGTTCATAAAAAATCTCCAAAAATCTTTATTTATAAAATGATAAAGGGATTTTTTCGAGTCAGCGTCCAGCATCTGTCCGCAGTCTGCAGGTCCCATTTCTTCTATAATATCAAATTTCGGATTTTTTGGGAATGAGGGGGCTAGTGTGGGCGCTTGTTGTATTTGTAGGTAAGTTCAGCTACCAGATACCTTCCAACAAAGCGGCTCATAAAAGCGGTTAAACGCCATTTTGCAAAGGCAAGGGCTGTATGGCGGCCGGCAAGGGCTTTTTTTATGCAGTGGGAAACTGTTTTTTCGCAGGAACGTCCGCCTTTTACTTCTTTACGGACTCCGTTTGAAGCTACGTTTGCAAACTCTGTGCTTACGCTTCCAGGACAGAGGGCAGTTACGCTTATTCCGCGAGGTTTAAGTTCGGCGGCTAAGGCCAGACTGAAGCTTAAAACATAGGCTTTTGTAGCGGCATAAACTGCAAAGTTTCCCAGCGGCATATAGGCTGCAAGGCTTGCTGTATTTATTATAAGACTGTCTTTTTTCATGTAGGGAAGGGCGTAGCCGCAGATTCCAGTAAGGGAAGTGCAGTTTAAATCTATCATCTGCATTTCGCGTTCAACAGGGGTTTCTTCAAAAGGACCGTAGGTTCCAAAACCGGCATTGTTTACCAGGACTTTTAATTCTGCATCGGAAGGAAAGTTTGCTTTAAGATACGTGCCAAAGGCTTCTGCACCTTTTGAACCTGTCAGATCGAGTGCTATAGGGATAATACTTACTTTATCATCATTCTTTTCTATCTGGGCTTTTAATTCTTCAAGGCGGTCACTTCTGCGGGCGATAATCCAGAGCTGATCACAAATCATTTTTTTTGCCAGCTGACGGGCAAATTCTGCTCCCATTCCGGAGCTGGCACCTGTTATAATTCCGATTTTCTTCATAGCTTCGATTATATTATTTTTACAAAAAATACGGTATAATCATAATATGAAAAAAATAATATTTGCTGTCCTTGCCGCACTTTTTTTTATTTCCTGCACATCAAAAACAGAAAAACTTCAGTCCAAGAAAGAAAAACTGACCCGTCTGAATGCAGCGGCTCTTTATAAAGATTATATATTTCCAAAAACAAAAACTGCAGAAATTGAACTTGAAAACTACATAAAAAATCTTCCTCTGGAACGAAAAATTGCCCAGCTTTTTATTGAAAACCTGGAAGGAAACAAAACTTTCCGCTCTTATGAAAGCTTTGGTGACGTGACCGGAAAAAAGGATGATACCCCTATGGTTGCCGGCGGCTATCTTTTCTTTTCATATAATTTGAGTGATACGGTGGAAGAAACTGCCTCTTATGTTGCTTCAATCAGAATTTATACGGCTCAGAAGGGGCAGATTCAGCCATTTCTTGCAATTGACCAGGAAGGCGGCTGGGTAAACCGGCTTAAAAAACTGACAGGAAAACTGCCTTCTCAGGAAGAGGTTACAAAAAATTATGATATTGCCGGCGCTTATGATTTATATGCTAGGCAGGCTGAAAAAATGGCTGAAATCGGCTTTAATATGAACCTGGCACCGGTAATTGAAGTTTGCACAGATGATAACCGCGAATTTCTTGATGGCCGCAGCTTTGGAGATGCCTTGCAGACTTCTGCCTACGGAATTGCCTGTGTAAATGCCTACGAAAATAAGGGAATTGCAAGTGTAATCAAGCATTTCCCGGGAAATACGAATACTGACCCTCATACAGGGCTTCCTGAAATCACTTTGCCAGAAGAAGAATTGAAAAAGCTTATCCTTCCTTTTAAAAAGGTCTGTCAGCATGAGCCGGCCGGTGTGCTTATGAGTCATGCCCGTACTTCTGCCAGAGATGAAAAAACTCCTGCCTGCCTTTCGAAAGTCTGGGTAACAGATGTGCTTCGTAATGAATACGGCTACCAGGGCATTATTTTTTCTGATGATATTTTTATGGGCGCCCTTGCAGATAACGGTTTTCCTCCTGAAAAGGCTGCTGTACTTGCAATTGAAGCAGGTGTAGACTGCATCATGACATCTGAAAAACGCTTTGCAAAACAGGCAAGACTTATCTATAAAAAAGCTCTGGAAGATCCTGCCTTTACTTCCCGAATTGACCAGTCTGTAAAACGCATTTTACAATATAAAATAAAAGCCGGGCTTTTTAATCTGGAGTAGGGAATGGGAAAAAAATCATCTGAAAAACCTGAAAAACTTTCTGGAGCTGAAGGCTTTAATAAGTATTACGGTCAGCTTTACGGCCAGCGCTGGGAAGCATTGAAAGCGGCTTTTGAAAAAGAAAATCAGCCTGTGGAATATAAAATTCCCGGGGCTGAAAAATCTTATTTTCTGGATTCTGCCAGTGTTCTTGCGGCCTTATGTCTTCCGCTGAAAGGTGGGGAAAATATATTAGATTTGTGCGCAGCACCCGGCGGAAAAACTCTTGTCCTTGCCAGCCGCATGGATGCTGATGCTAAACTTTCTTCCAATGAGCGTTCCCCGGAGCGAAAACACCGCCTTTCGGTGGTTGTAGATACCTGTCTTCCTACTGAAATCAGCGAGCGGGTTCAGACTTCCTGCTCAGACGGTTCTACCTGGTGTACCCGTCAGACACAATGTTTTGACCGTATTCTGCTTGATGCTCCCTGTTCTTCTGAACGCCATGTTTACAATGACCCGAAATATCTTAAAGACTGGTCTCTTTCCCGCATAAAAACTGTTACTACAGAACAGTGGGCTCTTTTATCTTCTGCCTACCGCCTGTTACAGCCTGAGGGAATTCTTTTGTATTCTACCTGTGCCCTTTGCCCTCAGGAAAATGACGAAATGATAGAAAGGCTTTATAAAAAGTTCAATAAAGATGGTGCTGCCTTTGAGCTTTTGAATCCAGCTCCAGACCTTTCAGAAATTGAAGGCTTTACAAAAATTACTCTTCCTGAGTATGAAAAAACAAAGTATGGCTATCAGATTCTGCCCGACCTTTCCGGCGGTGCGGGGCCTATTTATTTTTCAATAATAAAAAAACTTAAATCGCTTTAAAATATTTCTTATTCCTTATATAATTGTTTTTCGTAAAAGAATTGATTTAATGTAAGGAGAACTATATTGGCAACTTCACCAAAAAAAGTAAAAAGCCGTCTTGAACAGATAGTTGAAATTGCTCGAAGCCTGTCAGAAATTCAGGATATTGATATCCTCCTTGAGCGTATCCTTACAGAAACCCGTCGTATTGTAAATGCAGATGCGGGTTCTATTTATGTCGTAGAGGGTACAAACCTTAAAATTAAATACGGTCAGAATGATACCCAGCTTAAACTGCTTGCACCTGGTGAAAAGCTTCCATACACATATTTCTCTTTCCCAATTAATGAAACTTCTATTTCGGGCTATGTTGCAAAAACTCAGCGTCCTTTAAATATTGAAGATGCTTATAGCATTCCAGCTGATGCGCCTTATCACTTTAATAATGATACTGACGTAAAAACAAATTATCGTACCCGTTCTGTTTATACCTTCCCTCTTAAAATAAAGGGTGGTTCTCTTCTTGGTGTAATTCAGATTATCAATGCAAAGGATGAAGAAGGAAATATTATTTCATTCTCTGATGAAGCAGAGCTTTTGATTTCTCACTTTGCTACAAGTGCCGTTCAGGTTTTGCAGCGTGCTTATCTTACCAGCAGCATGGTAAAACGAATGCTGAAGATGGCTGAGTTCCGCGACCCTAAAGAAACTTATCCTCATGTTGAGCGAGTTTCTTCCTTCTCTCTGGAAATTTATGACCGCTATGCTTTTAACCATGGCATTCCATATGATGAACAGGAAAAATACCGCGACCTTTTGAAAATTGGTGCAAAATTCCATGATGTAGGTAAGGTTGGTATTTCTGATATCATCTTAAAAAAGGTTTATCCTCGTTTTACAGAAGAAGAGCGTAATATCATGAAGGGACATACCTGCATTGGTGCCCAGCTTTTTGATCCTGCAGAAAGTGATCTTGATATTATCTGCCGCGATATTGCCCTTCATCATCATGACCGCTGGGATGGCGGAGATTCCGGTTATCCTGGAAAAATTAATTTAAATGATTTTTCAATTAAAGATGGTCTTCTTCCTAAGTCAGAAGTTCTGCAGGGTTCTGAGATTCCTCTCGCTGCCCGCATAGTTGCCGTTGCAGATGTTTTTGATGCCTTGAGTCATAAACGCTGCTATAAAGATTCCTGGTCTGTAGAAGATTCTTTTAATGAGATTTATAACAGTGCAGGTTCTCACTTTGATCCTGAAGTAGTAGAAGCCTTCTCTCAGATCAAAGACCGTATCTGTTCTATTATTGACGCTATTCCTGATGCAGACGACTAATCTACTTAGATAAGGATAAAAGTTTATTTAAAACGCGGTCAAAGCAGTTGGCAAATTTTTCAAAATCCTTTTTGCTGTAGCCGTCTTTTGTCCGCTTTACAACGCCTGCTTCAAATAAGGCAAAATCAAAATCCCTGTCAGAAAGTAAATCTTTAATATTTTCTTTTGTGAAGGAGGTTCCGCGGTCGTTGATTGCAGCAATTCCTTTTTCTACAAGTCTGTCTGCAAAAATTATATCTCTGGTAATTACAAGGTCGTTATCTTTTACGTGTTCAAAAATGTAATTGTCTGCTGCGTCCTTTTCCGCCTGGCAGATTATCATTTCAAATCCTTCCAGTTCGCAGGGGATATTTTTATTTGCAACAAAAAAGACTTTTATTCCCTGTTTTGCAGCTATTTTTACTGTATGATTTCTTACGAGAGTAGGGCAGGAATCTGCGTCAATCCAGATTTGAATCAAATTAAAGTACCTTAGAGATTTTTTCTATCATGTCCAGAGTATGACGTTCAATATCATTGCTCTGAAGAATAACATCCGGATCAAGGTTTCCGGCTTCCATAGCAATTTTATTCTGTTTTTCTTTATATACTTCATCGCAGAGCATAATACCTGCAAGAATTGCTGTCTGGAGAGGTGTTTTTAATGATGTGATTTTCTGTGCATCTTCAGCAACGCGGTTATAATATGAAAGAAGTTTCTGCAAATATTCGTCGTCGCCGTTTGCCTGAATTGTAAATGAGGTTCCTAATGTATTGATGTGAAGTTTGCCCATTAGAAAATATCGAATCCCAAGTTATCTGGATTTTCTTCTTCAATTTCTTCTTCTGCAGGTTCTGCTGTTGTCTGGTTTGAAGTTACTGGAGAAGGAGCTTCGTTCATTGTAAAAAAGTTGTCCTGAACAGGCTGTGCTGGCTGATAAGGTTTTTCCTGAGTAACGGCTGCCTGTGGCTGCTGAGGTTGTGAAAAGTTCTGTGCTGGCTGTGGTGTAACTGGTGTCTGTGCCTGTGGAACTGGCTGAACAGGTTTCTGTACTGGTGTTTGAATTGTCTGCTGTGTAACAGGCTTCTGAACCTGTGCTGTAGGCTGTAAGTTAGCCTGAATGTTAGAAGCAGCCTGACCGTTTGTAACCTTTAAGACTGTATTTTCAATCTGATTCAAACGGTCAAGTGCTTTTAAGATTCCACTTTCGATCTGGCTCTGATCTGTCTCAAAAGAAGAAAGCTGCTCCGACTTGCTTGAAAGCGCATTTGTGAGCTCTGAACATTTACTGCGCAGAGCATCGTTTTCAGCCTGTAACTGTTGTATTTTAGCAACAGCACTTTCTACCTTTTGTTCAAGAAGCATTACCTGATCAAGTGAAATCATATCTTATCCTTAAAACGACTATGCTTTAAGAGCTTTTTTAGCAGCTTCTACAACTGCTTTGAAAGCTGCTGGATCTTCAATAGCCATATTAGAAAGAGCCTTGCGGTTCAATTTAATACCAGCTTTGTTACATCCATCAATAAAACGTGAGTATGAAAGACCTTCTTCACGAACTGCAGCGTTGATACGTGCAATCCACAAAGCGCGGAATTCATGTTTCTTATCACGGCGGTCTACATAAGCGTGGTTCAATGCTTTTGTTACAGCATCTTTAGCAGCTTTGTAGTTTGATTTTCTGTCGCCAATGAAACCTTTAGCAAGTTTCAAAATCTTTACACGGCGATTCTTTCTTTTTGTTCCGTCTATTGCTCTTGACATTTTCTACCTCGATTAAGCGTATGGAAGCATCTGCTTTCTGATTTTCTTTGCATCTGCTTCAGCAACATAACCTGCTGCTCTAAGATTTCTCTTACGTTTCTGTGATCTCTTAGTCAAGATATGACGAAGATTCTGCTTCTTGTGCTTTACTTTGCCAGTGCCTGTTAAAGAATAACGTTTTGCAGCTGACTTCTTTGTCTTCATTTTAGGCATTTTGTAACCCCTTATTTTGCGGCTTTTGCTGAAATTGTCATTGACATGTTTCTGCCGTCCATTGCAGCAGGCTTTTCAATGTTATACGCCGAGGTAAGTCGCTTTAGCACCTCATTCATTACTTCAAAGCCGAGTTCGGTATGTGCAAGTTCGCGTCCGCGGAAACGGATTGTAACTTTTACCTTATCGCCCTCGTCAAGGAATTCCTGAATATGTTTGGCCTTAGTATCAAGATCTCCAGAGCCAATTTTTGGCTGCATACGGATTTCCTTCAACTTTAATACCTTCTGATTTTTCTTGGAATCTCGGAGCTTTTTTTCCTGTTCAAATCGGTATTTGCCATAGTCAAGTATTTTACATACCGGCGGATTGGCATTTGGTGAAACTTCAACAAGGTCAAGGTCTTTGTCCCTAGCCATATTGAGAGCCTGATTAGTCGGAACGATTCCGAGCTGGTTGCCCTCATCATCGATAAGTCGAACCTCACGAACACGAATCATTTCATTGATTCTCTGTCCTTTGTTGCTGTTGTTTGCATTTGTGTATGCCAATTATCCTCCTAGGTGTTAATGCAGAAGAGTGGTAATGGAAGCCCTCTTTTGCAAAGTAAAACACTTTCTACATATAACGTATTCTAATAATATATAGGATTTTGGCCCACTGTGTCTAGATTCAAAACGGTCTTTTTAGTACATTTGATGCATGGCAGAATTTGTTTCAAGCTTTGCAACAGGTTTTGAAGACCTTGTTGCCGCTGATTTTCCCCAGGCTGTAAAGGGTGTAAAAATAATAAAGGTTTACGACGGTTTTGTACATTACCGTTTTGACGGAAATTCCCGTGATTTAGAAAAAGTGATTTATTTCAACAACACTTTTTTTTGTGATTAAGACTTTTAAAAATGCAAACTTTAAGCTGATGGTAAACGCCGTTGCCCAGCAGAAGCATTATTATCTTATTAATAAGGGAACTTTCCGCGTTCGTTTTATTCAGGAAAATCAGTTCGCAAAGGTTGATAAGGCCCTTGCCCGCCGTGCGGAAGAAAGTGTTCTTGCAAACTCTAAGCTTTCTCTTGACCGCCTGAGTCCTTCTACAGAAATCTGGTATTCTATCCGCCGGGACGGCTTTTCTTTTTGCGGAGAACTGATTGCCAAGCGTGAATTTACAGAAAAAAATCTGAATAAAGGGGAGCTGCGTCCTGAAGTTGCCTATTTAATGGGCATTTTTGCAGAATTAAAACCAGATATGGTACTTGCAGACCCTTTTGCAGGCTACGGTTCTATTCCTGTTCAGCTTATAAAAAAGTTTAAGCCTTCAAAGCTTTATGTCAGCGACATCAGTAAAGAGCAGGTTGAGCTTATAGCCGCCAAAAAGCAGATGGCTGATGAACGGGTAGACCTTCGCCTGGCAGATGCCTTTGAGTTAAAGCATATTTCAGATGTAGAAGTGGATTGTGTTATTACAGATCCGCCCTGGGGCTTTTACGAAGATATCGGGGATATCAAAATCTTCTATAATAAGATGTTTGATTCTCTTTTGCGCATTGTAAAAGCTGACGGAAAGCTTGTAATTTTATCTGCCCGTAAGGAAGAACTTGAAGCTAGCGTTGCAGAAAAAGGGCTTAAAATACAAAAAAGCCTTCATACCCTTATTAATGGCAAGAAGGCTTCTTTATATCTGATTACTAGATAGTTACTGAAGATAAATATACATAGGGCCGTCGCTCATCTGGTTTATTTCCTTCATGGCTTTTGCAGGAATACCCAGCTGGGCTGCTGCCTGATTTGTAAATAAATCAGAAATCTGGCCTGTAATATAGTCGCGGATATTCTGCTTCTTTTCCTTTCTGTAGCTTTCAATTTTAATGCCAGGTTTTTCCAGCACTTTTTCCGTAAAGTTAGCAAGGCAGTTTTCCCAGGAATCAACATGGTCAATCAGCTTGTTTTCAAGTGCCTGGCGGGCAGTGTAAATGCGGCCGTCTGCAAGAGTTCTTACTTCAGCAAGCGGCATCTGGCGGCTGGTAGAAACAATTGAAGTGAACTGGTCGTAGCATTCATCACAGATAGACTGCATTATATCAAGCTGCTCCTGGGTGTAGGCTTCTGTCATGTGGCCCATAGCCTTGTTTTTGCCGGAATGAATTATTGCTGTGCGGATTCCCTTTTCTTTAAGCAGGCTTGAAATATCAACAAACTGAGCAGAAATTACACCGATTGAACCTGTGAGGGTGTTGCGGTTTGCCCAGATTTCATTAGCGGCACAGGCAATGTAGTAGCCGCCAGAAGCTGCCATGCTTCCCATGTAGGCATAAACCTTTTTGCCAGAGGTTTTATAATCCTGAAGAGCCAGATAAACTTCATCAGCCTGATAAACTGCTCCGCCCGGAGTTTCAAGAAAGAGGACAATGCCCTGATTTCTTTTGTCGTTTTTAAGCTGTTTAATGGTTGAAAGCAGCCATTTCTGGTTGTAATTCTGATTTTCTTCCTGAATAACGCCTTCTATATAAATAGCCGCAACATATTCAGATTTGTAGCCTTTAATTTCCTCTTTATCATAATTTCCGTCCAGCACAATCTGATTTGCTTTGTTTGAAGTGGAAATTTTAACTGAAGAACCTTTATTGTTTCGAAGGCTTAAGCCTGTTACTCCGATAATTACTGCAATTAAAATGGCAAAAATTATAATTCCAGATTTTGTATCTTTATTCATATTGAGCCTCTGTTTTCTGTAAATCTTCAGGTTTAAGCTTTCCTGTTTCCAGCGCTTCTTTCATCATAGCATGGTATGCATTAACAAAAGTGAGCTTCATATATGGAAAAAGAACGATAAAGCCAAGTCCTGCCGGAATTGCTGCAAGAATAGCCCAGCCGAGGAAGCTTAAGTACATTACAAATAAATCTGCCTTGTGGCCGTGTGTAATGATTTTAGAAATGCGGAGGGCTTTTGTTACAGAAACAGATTTATATTCAGCAACGATAAACATTATCTGTGAGTAGGAGATAGCCTTTATGATTCCAGGAATGAAGAAAAGAAGCAGCCAGAAGAAAATCCAGATGTCCTTCCAGAGTTCAGCAAAAACCGCGCGAAGCCAGTTATTCATTCCATCAAAAAAATCAGAAAGGTGGACTGGTTCAGGGGAACGGCTCATTTTAAGGTAAACACAGATTCCTGCCATTTCAAAAATTGCAGCTACTGCAAGCTGAATGTAAGTAAGCAGGGTTGATGTATTTGATTCAGATACCAGATTTACGGCAATAGAAAAGGAGTGGGAATCCGAAAAATCAAGATCCCAAAGTTCCGGAATTGTTCTGTAGGTTTCTACAAATTCAGGAATTGAAAATATAAGCATAACAAGACCTGTGATGATTGTGATAAGCACAGGAATCTTCCATCGGCCGTGTAACTGCTGGCGGGCAAAGTATTTGTATTTTTTTCTGTCAAACATGGGGCATACCTCTTAAAAAATAATTATAAACCATAAATATAAATCCTACAATGTTTGCACTGATTGCTCTGATTGTGGTAATATAGCCCTATGACTATTACAAAAAATATCGAAAATGACGGAAAAAAGGCCCTTTTGATTCTTGAAGGCCGTATTGATACTGTTACATCTGCGGACCTGGAAAAAGCAATTGCGGAATGTTCTGCTGCCAGTGAAATAGTATTGGATTTTGCAAAGGTTGATTATATTTCGTCTGCCGGACTTAGAGTTGTTCTTGCAACACACAAAGCATTTTCAGCTAAGGACGGTCTTTCACTGATTAACGTGTGCGACGCAATCCTCAGCATTTTTGAAGTTACAGGCTTTAAAGATATTATCAATATTAAATAGATTTCAGCATATCGCGGTAGTAGCGGCTTTCAATCATATCCTTTGAAATGCCGCAATCCGTAAAAATTTCTTCTATAATATTTTTGCATTTTTTGACAGTTTCTTCGTCATTCTGCTTTTTGATGATTTCGATTTCCAGAAAATCTCCCAGCGGCGGAACTTCGCACAGTTCTACGTGGGCTGTCTCCCCGCCTTTAGAAAGCTCCCACTGTTCTACTGATTTTGATTTATGAAGGTCTATTTTTCCGCCCAGATCAGAAAATAAAATTTCCAGAGGAGCGGCATTTTCAAAAGTAATTTCGTTTTCTTCGTTTACTTCAATTTCGGTACCGTCTTCATTTTTTTTGATTTCTTTCCTTTTGTAAGTCATGTAGCAGGTGGAAGAGGTTTTCCAGTCCAGACTTAGGGTTTCCTTTCTGATTCTTGCAGAAATAAAATTGCGGCCGTCCGGGGCAGTCTTTCCCTGCGGTAGTTCAAAATGATAGTAATCATCTTCTTTTTCTGTGTGACCAAGATAAGTTCCTGTCTGATTAAGTTTTTCTATAACTTGACTGCGATTTTTTACGTGAGCCTTTAATTCAATTTCATAATTCATAAAAAAAATATACACTAGAAGCATGAAATTGATAAGCGGTCCAATGGCAACTATTTCTCATCCTGCCTTTAGAATTTTAATAGAAAAGTTTGGAGGCTGTGATGAATATTTTACAGAGATGATTAATGCAGGAACCCTGCTTACCGGCGGCCAGTTTGAAAAGTTTTATATAAACCCTGCTCCTCTGCCTGAAAAAGTTGTCTGGCAGCTTACAGGACACGATGCTGAACATATGGAAAAGGCTGCAGAAGTTTTATGCGCTCTTCCGGGGCTTGGCCTTGATATTAATATGGGCTGTTCTGCTCCTGATATTTACCGCTACGGGGCTGGAATTGCCTGGATGCTTAAGCCCCGCGAAGAAACTGAAGAAATGGTAAAAAAGGTCGGCAGGGTAGTGGAAGAATGGAATAAATCTGCAGCTCCTGAAATGAAAAAACGCTTTTCTGTAAAGCTTCGTCTTGGTGATGATAATTTTACAGACGAGGGATTTTTTTCTTTCTGCGATATGCTTGTTGCAAACGGTGTGGAACTTTTAACCCTGCATCCTCGTACAAAAAAAGAAAAACTTACCCGGCCTGCCCGTTATTTTTACTGTCAGAAGCTTTGCCAACGCTATCCTGATCTTCCGGTTTACCTAAATGGTAACGTGAAGGACGAAGCCAGCCTTAAAAATGCCCTTACTGCAGCGCCGGATGTAAAAGGCGTGATGATTTCCCGGGCCTGCGTACAAAAACCCTGGATTTTCAGGGAACTGAAAAAGGAAGAAGGGGAACTTTCTGTTAATATGAAGCAGCTGGCCCTTGCTTACATTTCTGATATAGAAAAATATCAGCCGCCTGAGTTCTGGAAAACCCGTCTCCAGCGCTTTTTTACATATTTTTGCGATAATTTTAAGTTTGCCCATTATGCCCAGACTCAATTTTTGAATGCAAAAGATAATGATGATTTGCGTGCCCGTATAGAAGAGTTTTTTAATAAATGCCCGGAAGAGGAAGAAAAAACTTTTTGTAAATTGTAACAAGCTGTGGTATCATATAATATGGCTATGAGTGAAGACAACGTTGCAACACCTTCGCGGGAAAACCCTAAGTTTGGCCGCAAGATATTTTTTCTAAATCCGCCTCTCTCTTTTGATAAAGGTATAATTGAACCTCTCAGAGATGAGGAGTACGAAATCTACGTACTCCCGGATATTCCTTCGACTAAGCCTATTATGATGGAAAATCAGGATGCAATGCTCTTTATTAACATAGACCACACAATGACCTTTAAGCAGTGGTTTAATTACATCCTTTCTTATAGAGATGATCCTACTCTGCGTACGATTTTTATCGGGGTTGTTTCTGAACGTGCCACAACAAGCGACCAGCAGCTCTTTCTTGAACATCTAACCCTTCAGTGCGGTTTTCATATTATAAGTTCGTCTACCTCAATTCTGCTTAAGAATTTTGAAAAGATTCTGGAATTGAACGGTGCTAAAGGTAACCGAAAGTATATTCGTCTTGACTGTAAGGATATTAAGGTTATTTCTGCCTGCTTTATTAATGATAACAAGCTTTACGAAATTCAGATTAACAACATCAGCTCTGTAGGTTTTGCCTGCACCTTTGATGAAAAAAGCGCCCACCTTTTTAAAGAGAACGCTGTCTTCAATAATATTTCCTTTACCTTCGGGCGAACGACTATTGTCTGTCCTTCGGTTGTATTCCGTATTATGGACAGCACTGCGGTATTCCTTTTCACAAATGCCATGCCGCTAAGATATAAGGACGCAATCAGATCATTTATTCACACAGTTTTGATTAAGAAATTTGATATTCACGCTAAGAATATAATGATGAAGGATATGACTAACTATCCTAACGTTATTGATATGTCTGCCATCATTATGGCCAAGGAAGCTGAAAAGAATACTGAAGTATTTGATGGAGATACGGACTTCGGTAATCTTGAAAATGTTGACGAGCCTTAACTATTTTCCTTTTTTATGATATGTTTTTTCCATTAAATTAATTCACGCGGCGCAAACCGGCGTCGCAAAAGGAATGTAAAAATGGCAGACACAAAAGACACACATGCATGTACATTGGACAAAATCATTTCGCTTTGTAAAAGACGTGGTTTTGTATATCAGGCTTCAGAAATTTACGGCGGTCAGGCCGGCGCATGGGATTACGGTCCTCTTGGCGTAGAATTCAAAAGAAACATTCAGAACGAATGGTGGCATTACATGACTCAGCTTCATGATGATGTTGTTGGACTTGATTCAGCAATTTTCCAGCACCACACAACATGGAAGGCTTCTGGTCACGTTGATCACTTTTCTGACCCTATGATTGACTGTCTGGAGTGTCAGGCTCGTCACCGTGCAGATAAACTTATTGAAGACTTTGTTGCAGCTAATCCTGACAAAGCACCTGGAAAACCAGTTGATACAATGTCACACGAAGAAATGAAAGAGTACATTGACGCAAACATCAACTGTCCTACCTGCGGAAGCAAAGAACGCAAATATACAGCAGTCCGCGAATTTAACCTTATGTTTAAAACATATCAGGGACCAATTGCTGATGAATCTCACCTTATTTACCTTCGTCCAGAAACATGTCAGGGTATTTTTACAGACTTCAAGAACATCGTTCAGTCTAACCGCATGAAAGTACCATTTGGTGTTGCTCAGGTTGGTAAATCTTTCCGTAACGAAATCATCTTTAAGAACTTTATTTTCCGCACCTGCGAATTCGAGCAGATGGAAATGGAATATTTCTGTAAACCTGGTACAGAAGATGAAACATTCGAGCGCTGGAGAAAAGACCGCTGGCAGTTCTATTTGAAGTACGGTATCCCTGAAAAACAGCTTAAATGGCACCACCACGACAAGCTTGCTCACTACGCTAAAGACGCTTACGATATTACATATAACTTCCCAATCGGATTTGAAGAGATTGAAGGTATTCACAGCCGTACTGACTTTGACCTTAGCCAGCACATGGAATACTCAAAGAAGGATATGTCTTATATCGATCAGGAAGACGGCAACAAACGCTACGTTCCATACGTAATCGAAACTTCTGCCGGTCTTAACCGCAACTTCCTTATGTTCCTCTGCGAAGCTTACGAAGAGCAGAACGTTGGTACAGACGGAAAAGAAGATTACCGTACAGTTCTTCACCTTGACCCACGTCTTGCACCAATCACTGTTGCAGTACTTCCATTGATGAAAAAAGACGGTCTTGCAGAAAAGGCTAAGGAAATCCAGCACTTGTTGAAGGAAGACTTTGTAACTGACTACGATACTTCAGGAACTGTAGGTAAACGCTACCGCCGCCAGGACGAAGTTGGTACTCCTTTCTGTGTAACTGTAGACTACGACACAATTCAGGAAACAAAAGAAGACGGTTCAAAGAACGAACTCTTCAACACTGTTACAGTCCGCTACCGCGACAGCATGGAACAGGAACGCGTTTCTCTGGATGACCTGGTATTCTTCATTCAGAAGGCTATTAAAAACTATAAGCCGGTAGAAAGAGCTTAGTAAAAAATGGGCTGTGGGACGCAGGCGGAAATTAGGGGGGAACCCGTGAGGGGGTGGTACCCTGATTTACGCCGTCGCTGGGACCCGCAGACCATTTTTTTTGGCAGGATGATTTTTATATGGACTACATAAGACTTGGTAAAACTAATGCTTTAATTTCCCGTGTGGCCTTTGGCGCAATGCGTCTTTTAGACAGCGAAGGCGAAAACAACGCCGGCGCCATTGTCCGCAAGGCCTACGATGCAGGAATTAATTTTTTTGATACTTCCCGTAAAACTCCGGAAACAGAAAAACTTCTGGGAGATGCCCTTTACGATATCAGAAAAAACGTATTCCTTTCTACAACTACAGCTTCTACAAGCGCAGAAGAAATTAAAGAAGACCTTGAAACAAGTCTTATGACCCTCCACTGTGATACCGTTGACCTTTATCAGTTTGAAACAGAGGATTTTCTTCCTTTGCCTGATGGGGAAGACGGTATCTACAAGCTTTTTATGAGCTTCAAGGCAGAAAACAAGGCAAAAAGCATAGGAATTGTTACTACAAACTTTGACCTTGCTAAAAAAGCCGTAGAATCTGACCTTTATGACACAATCCAGTTTCCTTTCAGCATGGTAAGCCCTGATGAATCTGTAGAAATTGTTAAGCTTTGCGAAGAGCATGATATGGGCTTTATTGCAATGCAGCCACTTGGAGGTGGAATCATTCAGAATATTCCGCTGGCCTTCGGCTTCTTACACCAGTACGAAAGTGTAATTCCTATCTGGGGAGTACAGACTCAGGAAGAACTGGAACAGATTTTGTATTTTTACGAGCATCCGCCGGTAATTGATGAAAAGTTTAAGGCAGATGTAGATCAGATCAGAAACTTCTTTAATTAATTTTCAGAAATTTACTCAAACATACTGATATCAACTTCTTCTGTGCTGTTTTCGGACGACTGTCCCGCAGACGGAGAAGAAGCTGCAGCGCTTACAGAAACCTTTTCAAGGCTTGCAATGCTCTGTGCCTTTTGAATTACAGGCTTCTGGGCAGAAGCGGTGTTTACAGCTACTTCGTTATTTTGGGCAATCTTTTTTGCCTGATCCATTGCGCTTTCTTTTGATTCAACAACCTTAAGAATATCCTCTTTTTCCTGCTTTGAAAGAATACGGAGAATTGAAAGCTCTGGGGAAGTCTGAATTGTTTTTGGAGAACCATCAGCTTCCTTTTCTGTAATCATCTGAACAATAGGACACTTCGGATTTTTCTGATTTGAATCAATTACTACACCAATTTTTCGGTTAGAAAGATAAACGTAAGTTCCGATAGGGTAGAGGGAAACTGTATAAAGAAGGGCCTTTAATACTACATCATCATAGGCTCTTTCCCTGTTCTGAATCATTTCCAGAAGGGCATCAAAAGTTGTTCTTTCATCCTTATAGGTGCGGGGAGAAGAAATTGCTTCGTATGAGCAGGCAACTGAAATAATTTTTGCTATCGGTTCGATTTTTTCTCCCGGAAGACGGCGGGGATAACCCATACCGTTCTCTTTTTCGTGGTGTTCGAGAACTCCCAGCTGAACCGGAATAGGGAAGTTCAAATCCTTAATGATTGTGTAGCCGAATACTGTGTGGCGTGAAATCTGAGCCCTCTGACCGGAAGTTAGCTTTTTTGAAGTATTATAAAGCTGAGGAGGAAGACGCAGCATTCCTATTTCATGAAGGATGCAGGTTACGCCAAGGTCAATCATTTTGGAAAGCGGCATTTTCAGCTGCTGGGCGATTGCAATTGCAAATACTGTTGTGCGCATTGCGTGAACGACAATAAAGTTTCTGTCCGATTCCTTTGGATTCTGTGCAAGGCGAAGAATGTAGCGGCGGTTTTCCTTGATAAAAACGCAGAGCTGCTGAACGGCATCTGATAAATCTGCCTGGTCTATTACCTTGTGGGTAGAATAATGAGTAAAAACACGTTCAATGTAGTTCATGTATTCTTCATATACTTCATGAACTGAATTAAGGCGGGCTTTTTCGCTGCTGTCAAAAATAGACTGCTTTGAATTTTCAATAACCTTTTTAATATTTACGCTGATTTTTTCTTCTGTATGCTGAATTACAGAAGAAGGTTCAAGTTCAATAGGTGTTTCTTCTATTTCGCCGCCAATACTTAAATTACCGTCGCAAAGAATGTGTTCAACATTCCAGGTTTTAAGAGCCTTTATAAGGCTTTCGTTAACGTCAGCACCTTTTGGCAGCAATAAAAAGCTGCTGTCCAGGAGGAGATCGCCGGTAAAAGAGGAATTTGGTTTTAGTGAGTCAATCGAAAGCGTTTCCATGCTTTTTTTTTTACATTATATTATCGGTAATTATACCATAAAAGTTTATAATGAACAAAAAAAAAGGCTGAAAAACCTCACACGTTTTTCAGCCCCTATAAGTAAACAAAAAAGGAATTTTTTAATCAGGTGTCTGGATGTCTTACCCACCCGAAGTTCATCCCCATTAATTTTATTATCGGGGATTAGGTTTTTGACTTTAGTAAATTTTCAAAAAAAATTATAAATTTTTGAAATATTTTCAGCTTAAGCTTTAAGAAACGCAGTTGACTAATAATGGATTTTTAGAGATTATTAACAACAATTATGGACGAAAAACAGATTAGCCGTGCTTACTTAGAAACACTTTCGTTTTCAGATCTGAGTGTTTTAGCTGATAGATTTGGAGTAGATGTTCCTGTTGATTTGGACAGGCGCTTTTTAATTGCAGAACTCCTGGAAATTAATGAGGAATTAAATCAGAGCCAGGAAGATATGGTGGTTGCCCAGCATTCTGAAGATGATCTTCAGGACTTCAAGCTTCCCCACAATTATAACGAAACTCAGGTTTCCTGCGTACTTGCAAATCCTGCCTGGCTTTTTGTTTTCTGGAATATCGGTGATTCTGACTTCCATTCCCTTAAAAAACTTGGAAATTACACTTTAAAACTTAGAATCTGTACTTTGGAATCTTCTAAAGACGCTCTGCCTGTTGAAGCTTTTGAAATTCAGACAGTAAATGAAAGTCAGGAGCAGTTTGTCCTTCTTCCTACAGGTAAAAAATACATTAAAGTTGAACTTGTATATACAACAGCAACTTCCGGAAAGGTTCTTGCCTTTTCTCCAGTCATCTCAATTCCTCAGGGCGCTCCTATTCTTACAGATTTGCAGCTGGGCCGTGATGACGACAACTTCCCGGAAATCATCAAACTTTCGGGCATGAGCAAAATATTAAAAAATCAATATAAAAATTACAGACATTCTTTTTCATGATGCTGCAATAAGTGGATACTAAAATGAATAAAAATATAGCCTTTATCATCAAAGCAAATCAGGATTTTGTAAGACATACAGAAAGTGATGTAAAAAAGAATAAACCGATTTTAAACTCTTTCTTTGAGTCAATTTCGAATGTTTATCTTCCCCTTCTGGATATGCTGGATAATTTTGAAAAGGAAGGTCTTTTTGTAAAAGTAGGACTTGTCCTTCCTCCGGTTTTATGCAGCCTGCTTTCTGATGATGCAATTCAGACTCTTTATTCTTTGTGGCTTGATGAAAGAAATGAAGTTGGAAAGAACGAACTTTCCCGCAACTCAAGCGATTCTGTCCTGGTAAAAACAATTGAAAGTCAGATTGAACGCAATATCTATCTTAAAAAGCTTTTTGAAGAGACTTATAAAAAGGATTTGATTAAGGCTTTTGCTGATAATGCTAAAAAAGGCTATATCGAACTTTTGGGAACCTGCGGAACTGATATTTTCTTTCCTCATTATACAGACATGAAAGAAATTATTTCTGCTCAGGTAGAAAGCGGACTTCATTCATACCGTCAGATTTTCGGTTTTATTCCTGAAGGTTTCTGGCTTCCAGATTTTGGCTATACTCCGGGCGCTGAAAAACTGATTAAGGCTTACGGCTATTCCTACACTATTGTTGATGCCCGCTCCCTTCTTCTTGCTCAGAAAATGCCTTCAAAGGGAATTTTCTATCCTGTACGTACAGAAAACTCTCTGGCTCTTTTTGCCAATGACCCTGACTGCTATGATGACCTTTTTGATGAAGAAAATGGTTTTGTAAATGCTCCTGCTTACCGTAACGAAAAGCGCGATATTGGTTTTGAGCTTGAACTTGATGCATTGCAGCCTCTTATGGATAAGAATACTGCCCGCTTTGCAACAGGCTTTAAATACTGGAACAAGGATTTTTCTAAGGACGGCAGCGAAGGCTATTATTCTCAGGATGATGCTTTTGCTCAGGCAGAAAAAGATGCTGCTTCCTTTGTTGAAAAACGGGTACAGCTTTTGACTAAGGCTTCTGAAGCTGCTGGGGATTCTGATTTTATAAATCTTGTCTGCACCTTTAATTCTGATGATTTGAAGGGCTGGAACGAAAGCTATAAGTGGCTGGAATTTGTTTTAAGAAAGGTTATGCAGTCTGACCTGTCTCTTGTTTTCTGTAAAAATCTTCTGGAAAAACAGTATGAGCTTGAAAAGATTGCTCCGTATTTTTCTGCTGGAAACGGAACCGGCTATGGAGAAAACCTGCTTTCTAACCGTAACAGCTGGATGATGCGTTATGTACGCAAGGCTTGTGAAAGAATTGTTGACCTTTCTGACCGCTTCCCTAACGATACAGGTCTTAAGACCCGTCTTCTGAATCTGGGGGCAAAGGAACTGATGCTTGCTCAGAGCCTTAATCTTGCAAAAATGATTGAAAACGAAGATTATGCTGACTACGCAATCACTCGCTTTAAGGATTCAATTGAGGCCTTTACAATTGTTTTTGATTCCCTTGGCTCGAATACAGTCAGCACAGAGTGGCTTACAACCATAGAGATGAAAGATTCTTTCTTCCCTTGGATGAACTACAGAATTTTCAGTAAAAAGAAATAAAGTTGCAGGAAAATTAACTTCCGGTCGCAAAGCATGGTGCAAAACCGCGCGATATCGCGCTACACGCTGCTTGCGGCAAAGAAACTATTAGATTGGCCGCTTTTGCGGCCTCCACAAGCAGAGTGTTTTTGCCCCACGCTTTACTCCCTCACGTCAATTTTCTTGAAAAATATTTTTTCTTACTCAAACTTCAAGCTCTCTTTAATCTTTCTGAACATCTCGATTTCGCTCTGGGCGCTTTCTATGCCAAGTCGGGCGGGGTCGTAGCGTTTGTTAATTTTTAAAACTTCGTTCCACACGTCAATTGCTTCCTGCCATTTTCCCTGAGAGTAGAGGGCAAGGCCTTCGCGGTAAAGAAGGTCTATCTGCTCCTGAACTTTACTTCTTCCGTTATCACCAAAAAGGATTTTTGCCCCTATGCTGACACGGTTAAAGGGATTAAAGGAGGAGGTAAAATCAAGAGTGTAATTAAAATTAAGGCGCAGTTTGAAAACTTCAAATTCAAAACCTGTGCTGAAAGCCGGGGTAGCACCTTTAATCTGAAAGCCCGTCAGGAAGGAAAGGAATTTTGTAAACTGGACTTCTATTCCAAGACTTTCGTTAAGCATGTAAAAAGTGCCCGTCTGCAGATTTACAGGGATTTTTACGTCTACGCTGATGGTAATTGGCTTTATAAACTTTAAGGACAGCCCGCCTGCAAGGATTGTCGGAAGGGCATCATCAAGAACAATGCCTTTACTGCTGCCAAAGCCTGTAAAAGCTGCTCCCAGATTCATTACAGAAAGTCCAAAGCGGACATTTGCATCACGCGAAGAGTAGAATTTCAGGAAGTTGAACTGCAGCATAAGGCCAACATCTGCCATTACTGCAAGGGCACTTTGTTCAAGGCCGGAGCCTTCTATCAGGCTGTTAGTGTCGTTGTCTGTGTAGTCAGGCATTCCCCGCCAGCCGCCCTTTATGGTCATGCCAAGGGCAAGTCCTTTAAAATTATAGCCGGCTAAAAAGTTGTAGGAGGCATTTATTCCGCCAACTGTTTCTGTGTAGTAACTTCCTGCAACGCGGTCGCCGAAAAGGTTGTATTCGGTAAAGGGAACGTAAAAGCAGCTCAAAAAGGAACCTAAAGAAAAATTGGTTTTTCTTGTCGTAAAGGCGATTGTTTCCATTTTTGAATCAGCAATCCACTGGTTATGGTAAAGTGCCAGCTGAGTCTGATTCTGGATTGAACCCGCTGCAGGGTTAAACTGGAGGTAGCTTACGTCATCACAAAAGCCGGTATAGGCGCTGCCAAGGCTTTCTGTGCGTCCTCCAAAGGGAATTAAAAGAGAGCGGAAGGTTGTTGTTCCTTCATTTTGATCAATTCGGGTATAAAAAACATCAGAAAGGGCAGAGGTAACAGACGAGTAATCCAGCGCAAAAACTGAAAGCCGGATTGTTAAGAGAAAGCCTGTAATTAAAAAGCATCGTGCCATCTTCATGTTTTTCTTGTCTGTATGGTTTGTAAACTTTTTAAAGATTTTCTCTTTTTTCTCGGGCTTTTTACTACAATATATAAGTATAAATTCCGAAAATTATACATATAATATATACTATAAATGCCAAAAAAACTACTTTTTCTGACATTACTTTTTTTCCTCTTTTTTAAGCCTTTATCCCTTTTTTCTGCGGGAAAAGTCAGGGCAAAAAATTCTGATTTAAAACTTTCAAAGATAGATTCTCTTATCAAGCGTACCGAATATGATGAAGCGCTAAGACTTTTGAACGAATATATTGCCAATAATCCGGACAACTTTGATAATGCCCAGATCAGAATAAAACACATCATTAAGGCGCGAAAGGAATATTCAAAACTTGCGGACCGCCTTATTGATATGATTTTAAATGAGCCGGAAAACAACAAGGAAATCTACGAGATTATCGCCCAGCTTGAAAAATACGAGCGCCATCCTTCCGATGCAAACCTTCAGTTTATTGCCGATGTAAAAAAATCTGCCCAGTTTAACTATTTCCGCGCAGTTTTTACAGATATCCAGACTACAGCGGCCAGCCTTACAATGGCAGCGTCTTATGTCCAGGCTGTAGAAAAAATCAGGGAAGGCTTCTGGCTTTACAAGGATGATTTTTATGAGCAGTGGGAAAGAAGACCGGAATTTACCAGAAAAGCAGATGCTATTCTTTCTGACCTAGAAAAAAATCTGACCGCCTTTGAAGGCCGTGATTATGTCCAGAAGATTACGGAAAGCGTTCAGAAATTCATTCAGTATGTAAATGCAGATTCCTACAAGGAAGCCCTTGCGGTTTTCGGCGAGGTTCAGAGGCATTTTGCCGAGTTAAATCTTCTTCATCAGAAAATTAAAAAAGATTGTGATGATTTTGAAGCTCTTTTTGCCCAGGTAAAGGCTGTAGATAATGATGCTACCGATGCTTCTTATCTTCCCTTTATGATTCGTTATATCAAAGGACTTGATTCAATTCAGTCCAGCGGAATTAATGGAGTTATTACAGGCCTCTGGGATAAACTTTGTGCAAATATGAATGATGCAGTTTTTGCACAGCTTTCTGCACGTTATGAAAAATATTACGAGGCACTGAAGCCTGAAAGTCAGAATAAAAAGAATAATGCCGAACTTAACCTTTTTGATTATGCCGACCGGGTTTTGAATTACTGCATTCTTGAAAACCGTGTAACTGCACTTTATGAAATAAAATCTGGCCGCGATTCTACAGTAAATCCTCTTCATGATTACCGTATTCTGAGTGCTTATGCGGCAAATCTTGTAAATGAAACTCAGAATTTAAAATCTGCGCAAAATCAGCTTGAGCATATTAAAGATGAACAGACAGAATTGATTGCAAAAATGGGGCAGGAAAATCAGAATAAGGCAGAAATCATTAATTCCCTTTTTTCCATGACAGACCGCCTTTCTGCCCTTACCGGCCTTCAGTCTGAAAGGGAACTTTCAAATGCCTTATGGGCAAAGGATTATATTGAGCTTGGAGCAGAAAACTGGAAAAGTCTTTCGGACTATTATTCAGCTCTTCTTGCAGAGGTTTTTACAGAGGTTCAGAAAATTGATTCTGCTTCCTGGACTCAGATTTCCAGTTTTTACAGAAACCGTTCAGATTTTTATGTTTCAGAGGCCAGGGAACTCAATTCTACGGGTAAGTTCTTTAATGCAGGGCTTTTTGAAAAACTTACTCTAAAGCTTTCTTCGGATTTTAAGAAAAATGTAAAGCTTGCCAGAGAATATGCAGAAGGGCTTGAGGAAAATACAGCTTCAGACGGGCAGGAGGATTTTGAAATTGTCTATAATTATCCTGACATAGCCAAAGTCATATTTGAATATAATAATTCTCAGATTGATAAAAACATTCAGGATATAAATGCTGCGGATTCCCTTCTGGCAGGCTTTTTTGAAAAAAATCCAGACTGGGCAGGAGACCAGGAGATTTCCGGAATTGAGAGCGAAAATAAACGCTATTTTGCTACTAACATCAGCATTTTACAGGAACTTAAAAATCTGAATGCTGAGCAGACTGCAATCTGTGATTCAAAAATTCTTGCCGCAAGGCTTTCGCGTAATGAAGCCGATCTCCGTTATGATGAAGCGGAAAGTGCCTATAGGACAAAGAATTTTGCCCTTGCCCGTAAAAAGCTTCAGGATTCGCTTACAAAGTATGATGAATCGCTTGCAAATCAGGATGACCAGGAGCTGCGGCTTTCCTGCGATAAAAAACTTTCTGAACTTGCCGCTAAAATTACCCGGCTTGAAAATGAGCTTGTAGTTGTTGAAGTTCGAAACCTTAAAACTCTTGCAAAAGATGCCTATTTCAACGGCCGTTTTGATGATGCAGAAAAGTATCTTAATCAGGCTAAAACCCGCTGGGCTGATACAAATGCTACAGAAGATGAAGAAATTACAAACCTGATGACCTTTGTAAATACAGCGGTTTCAATGAATACAGGTCGCGAAATATTGCCAAGCTATCCTCAGTATCCGGAAATGTCTCAGCTTCTTGATATTTCCTACCAGTATTATGAATCGGGAAGGAAAAATATGCAGAAGGAAATAAAAAGAAGGGGAGGCAGATTTGAATAAGGCCCTTCAGAGTATTCAGAAGGTTCAGTATGTATATCCTTTGAATCAGGAAGCTTCTCTTTTGACCCTTAAAATTAACAAACTTAAGTCTCCTGAAAAATTCCGGGAAGAATTCAGCCAGAAAATTGAAGCAGCCCGCTTTATGTGCCGGGGAACCGAAACCCGCCGGGAAGGTTATGCAAATCTTCTGGATTATTATCAGCTGGAACCGGATTATCCGGGACTTAAAAGCCTTATTTACCAGACGGAAATTGATATTGGAATCAGAAAAAAGCCTGTCGACAATTCTGATCAGAAAAAGGCAAAGAATTTTTATAATGAAGCCCGTCAGATTTTTTCCGGGGCTGGAAATGACCGTGCTAAGCTGAATAATGCCCTTGCAAAAATCAATCAGAGTCTTGCCCTCAATTCTGACGATAAGGATGCAATGAAGCTGAAAGATCTGATTACAACCCGCATAGGAGGCAGCGCTTCAACCGTGCTTTCTACAGAAGACGAGCGGCTTTATCAGCTTGCAATTCAAAGACTTCAGAATAATAATATTTCCGGGGCAAATGCCATCGTTTCAAGACTTTTACAAAAACCGGAAAACGCTTATTCTCAAAAAATAAAGGAACTTAAGGTAAAAATAGACGCAAGATCATGATTCGTTTGAGCCGTGTAAAAAAACATCTGATAACTTTCTCAACTGCGCTTTTTATGCTTTTTGCAGGCAGACTTCCTTCTTTTGCAAAAGATTTTTACTGGGAAAATCCTGTAGCCATTACCCACGGTGATGCCCGCTTTCCTTCTGTTCAGAATACAGAAAGCGGCGGTCTTGTTTTCTGGCAGAATGTAGATACTTCAAAAAAGGAGATTTACATTTCCTGCAGAAGTTATAGGGCTCTTGGTGACTTTCATGATTCAGAAAATTTTGCAGGACCTTTCACCTATTCCGGAGACGAAGTACCATATATTTATACCTCAGCAACCCTCAAGTCCGGGCTTACTGCAGTAGCGGTTTTGAGTGCCAGCAATCAGATTTCAGTTTATACAAGTTCTGATTCCGGCTACAGCTGGAAATCCTGCCATATAAAAACCTCGGGCCTTATGGTTGCGCCCCGAATTTTTGCCGGCGGCGGTGAGAAAAAAGACCGCTTTAAGATGTTTATTTCGGCTGGTGAAGAAAATTCCTTTATGCTTTATGAAAGCGTATCTTCTGACGGACTTTCCTGGTCTAGTTTTGACCAGTTTAAGCCGGCTTCAAAACTGAGAAACCCTTTTCTGCCTTATCTTTCAACTATTGAAGGAAGCGATGCCGTTGTTTTTCAGGCTCAGTATGTAAATCCTGTAACGAGCAGAATTTCCTATCAGCTTTATCTTACCGTGCAGAATCCGGACGGCAGAAGCTGGGGAGAAACAACCTTAATTTCTGACAGGCAGTCTCTTTCTCTTCGTGATACCGGAGATTTTTATGATTATCAGAATCAGCGGCCTGTAATTTATAATTTTGAAGGCAGGGCAAATCTTTGCTGGGAAAGAACTTCAAAAAATAATACTTCCATCTGGTTTGCAGTCCTTAATAAAAAAGGGCTTGAGCCTATGACGAGTGAGGCAGTAACAAGCTCTGGAAATGCCTCCCGTGCCTTCCTTTTTGAATATGATCAGACCCTCTGCCTTTCCTGGTTTGATGACCGTAGGGGAAGGGAAGGGGCTTACATGGCCCAGAGAAAAGGAAGTTACTGGGAAGAAAATGCCCTTTGTGAAAACGACAATTCAAATCAGTTTGTAAATCCACTTATAATTTCTGATAAAAATTCTGTTAATGACGGGAAGAAAGTATTAACCTTCCTCTGGCAGCAGACTTCAAAAGCAAAAAGAAATTCCGTTGCCTTCCTTGCACCGGACAGAAGCGTGGCACTTCCTGTAATTATTCCTGTAAGTTTTAATAAAAATAAAAAATCTGCAAAAACTACGGTTGATTTTCAGGTTCAGCTTCCAAAAGATTCTTCTAATATTGCAGGCTATTCATATATCTGGACTCAGAATCCAGACCAACTTCCTCCAAAAACTGTTTCTCACTTTCCAAAAGAAACGAAAATCCGGACAAAGGCCCTGCTGGGGGACGGTTCTTATTATTTAATTCTTATTGCCCAGGATTATGCAGGAAACTGGTCTGCGCCTGCTCTTATGGAATACAGGCTTGATACTACGCCTCCACTTGCTCCTCAGCTTCCTCCTTCTCAAAATTGCGATAAATACGGCTTTTTGACTTCGAATACCTTCCGCCTGGAATGGGAGCGCTCTGAAAGTCAGGATGTGGTTTCCTATCTTTATCGTCTGGATTATGCCGGAGAAATCCCGGAAAAGCTTTTTCAGACGCCGGGACATGCAATAAAACTTGGCAGCGAAAGAATTGCGAGGGAAGTTGAGGCTTTAAATCAAAAATACAGTCCTCAGCTGGTTAAAAAAAGACGGATGAGCGGAAACGGCACTTTTTCTGCTTCCGGCTTAAAATCTCAGCAATTTAAAAACCTTTCAAACGGCGTTTATATTCTTGCGGTTTCTGCTGTGGATGAGGTTGGAAATGTAAGCCAGCCTTCCCAGGCTCTTGTTTTCCTGAACAAGTATAAGCCTTCGACCCTGGTTAATCACGCAGAGCTTAAAAAAGATGAGTACGGGGAGGACCAGCTTTCAATTTACGGAAGCGGTTTTACCTACGACGGCTCTGTAACCCGGATTATAATTGACCGGGATGGAAAAGCCCCTTACGATCTGGAACTCAGCGCTAAAAATAATCAGTTTAAGGTAATAAACGACCGTCTTATCTCAAAAATCCTTCTTGGAGGGGCAGAGTCTAATCTAGACGAAGGAAAATATAAGATTGGTATTTATCACACGGACCGCGGACTTTATTTTTCTGGTGCCCTGCTTAATATACAGCAGAGCGGAACCTTAAAAATTGAAGGCGAATATCAGAAGCCCCTTCGCTTTAAAAGTTTCAGCGACGTTCAGCACGCGGTGGCAATTGCCTTTGTCCTTATTTCAATCTTAATTATTTTTGCAGGCGTGATTTTGTCATCAATTCTTTCTAAATATACACTTTCTTTTTATGAAGAAGTTTCAAATAAGCTTATGGTAAAAAATCTTGTTAACGGAGGAAAAGTTCACATGAAAAGGAGATTTTCATTATTCCGTCCTTCCCTCAGAAAAAAACTTGTGGGCTTTACATTCAGCCTGATTATTGTTGTCGTAATGGGCGTTTCACTTCTTACAGGTCGAAATAATATTTACCTGCATGCCCAGACTCTTGCAAACGGACTTGAAAACCGTACTCATGTTCTGCTGGAAAGCTTAAGTTCCGGTGTTAAAAATTTCTTCCCGGCAAATAACCTTCTTGAACTTACAGCCTTGCCGCGTCAGAAGGATGCAATGGTCGAAGTTGAATATGTTACGATTCTTGGTCAGCCTATGAATTCAACTTCAAGCGAAAATCTACGTTATGTATGGGCTTCAAATGACCCTGATATTCTTTCAAAAATTGATACTGTTGAACTTTCCTATGGACGCTCTCAAATAACTGATGAAGGATTCCTTCAGATTCTGGAGGAACTTTCTCCTATTGATAACTGGGTCAGCCAGAGTGAGCAGGAACTTTCTGATAAAATCGAGGAACTTTCCCGTCAGGCAGACAGTCTTTACGGACAGGGTAATGAGGAAGCTTTTACTCAGGCTGAATATATTTCGGAAGGTCTTGTAAGGCTTAGAGACAAGATTGATACGGATCTGCTTCATATTGCCCAGAATGCAACCGGCTCATATCCTCATTTTGACCCTTCAAATCTGAATTATGAAAACACCGATTATACTTTCTATCGGCCGGTTTTATATAGAAGGGGAACTTCAAATAATTATGTTCACGCAGTTATCCTTGTAAAGCTTTCTACCCAGACCCTTGTTGATTCTGTGGTTGCGGAAACAAAGGGAATTATTGTATTCGGCTCTGTGATTACTGTAATTGCCCTCCTGATAGGAATTTTCGGAGCTTCTTTATTTGCCATGATTATTGTGCATCCTGTCAGACAGCTTGAAAGACACGTTCAGTTAATTGGCCGCACAAAGAATAAGCTCAATCTTAAAGGAAAGGACATTCATATCCGCTCTAAGGATGAGATAGGCCGCCTTGGGGATGCTGTAAATTACATGACCCACGAACTTGTTGCCGTTGCCGAAGAAGAAGCTCTTACAATGGACGGTAAAGCGGTTCAGAATGCCTTCCTCCCGCTTACCAGCGACGATTTTAATAATAAAAAAACAACTGCCCAGTATAAGGATGACCAGGTTGAATGCTTTGGTTACTACGAGGGTGAATCCGGAGTTTCCGGCGACTATTTTGATTACCGCCGCCTGGACAAGGAGTGGTTTGTTGCAATTAAATGTGATGCTTCGGGACACGGAATTCCTGCGGCTATCATTATGACCGTTGTTGCCACAATCTTCCGCCGCTATTTTGACCACTGGACTTTCAAGCACGACGGCTCAAATATCAACCGCGTAGTTGACCAGATTAATGATTTTATCGAAAAACTCGGGCTTAAAGGTAAGTTTGCAACCCTGATAATCTGTCTTATTAACCTTAAAACTGGCGAACTCTACACCTGCAATGCCGGCGACCGTATTTTCCACATATTTGAAGCTTCTTCAAGAAAAATAAAAACCGTCACTCTGGCTTCTGCACCGACCGCGGGAGTTTTCTCTAACGATTTACTTCAGATGAGGGGTGGTTTTGCCGTAGAAAAGCATCATTTGAATAAAGGCGATGTTTTATATCTCTATACTGACGGTATTGAAGAATCTACCCGCCGTGTCCGCGAGCCTGACTTTACTGTAAAACGGGCTGAAATAAACGGGAAAATTGATGATGTTAAGGAAGAATTTGGAACAGAAAGAATTACTTCTATTATTGAATCAGTTTTAAACCGAAAGGATTATGAATTAACCAAGCTTGAAAATCCTCGTGCAGATGAAAAACTCAGTTTTAATTTTACAAAGGCTGCCGGAACAATTGAAGATTCAATTATTGCCCTTGCTTCCTGCGAAAAAGTTTTCCGCATGTATAAAACTCCTCTTGTTCCTCAGACTGAATATGTTCGGGTTGATAAAAAAATAGATAATTTCTTAAAAGAATATTTTTCCCGCTATGATTTCTATGCTGCTGCTACGGAAACAGGGGAGACTAACTATGTTGATTATAATCAGGTGCTGGAAGATGAACAGTCTGATGATTTGACGCTTTTAGCAATAAAAAGACTTTGAAAAATCTGAAAAAGGGCATTATATTATTTTATATACTTATTGAGAGGTGTACATATGGATACAGAAGAACTTGTTAGCAAAGTAAAATCAGCACTTTCAAAGGGTGCCGCAGGTGCAATGTCGGCTTTTGAAAAAGCAGGTGATAAAGTTCAGAAATTTTCTGATGCAAGCGTTGTAAAAATAGAAAAAAAACAGCTTGAAATGAAGCGCGATGCAAAATATCAGGCGTTGGGCGAAAAGCTTTCTGCCCTTATTGCTGAAAAGAAAATTGAACTTCCTGAAGGGGTTGCCATTGAGGTTGAACCGATTCAGGAAGAAATCCAGACTCTTTCTAATCAGATTAAAGAAAAAATGATTTGCTTGAGAAAGGAAAAGAAGAAGCTTCAAACTAGAATTTCAGCAAGCCCACAAGTATTGTTACGACAAAAGTAAAAATCATGTCCGGGATTGTGCAGCCGGTTATAAAATCGGTGTTCATCAAAAGGCGGTAGGCGATAAAGCCTGCCAGCCATATTGCCATCCGCGAAACCTTAATTTTCTGCGAAGAAAAATCTGTCTTTAACACAAAATAATCTGCCAGAAGAATTGCAATCATTGGGGCGAATACTGAGCCTATAAAGTAAAGGAAGTTTGTGATGTTATCCATAGGGAAAAGGATTGCACAAAATGCTCCGATTACTGTAACAATAACGGCTGTCCATTTTTCTGAAGCCTTTGCCCAGATTGTCCTGAAGGAAATTGAAGCGCTCCATGCATCAAGGAAGGTTGTTGTAACTGTTGAAAGGATGATAATGATCAGGGCTGCGTTTCCAAGTCCGGCCTTAAGCATGATTTGTGCAATGTCGCTTTCGTTTGTAAGGATTGCGGCACCCATTCCGATTATGTACATCCAGCAGGATACTACGCAGTAGGTGGCGCTTGAAGCAAATGTCGCTGCAAATGGTTTTTCGGCCTCTTTCGTGTAATCGCTGATGAGCGGGAGCCAGGAAAGAGGCATTGCAACGGCAAGTTCAATTGCCTGCCCGAAAGAAAGGGCTTCCAGGGCATCTGCAGAAAAATTACTGCCTTCAGAAAAGAAAATCACCTTACACATTACGATTGTGAGTGCAAAAAGAGCAATCATTGCAGCAAGGCTTAATTTGCCGATGTTTTTAATTCCAGCCACAATCCAAAGGATAATCAAAAGTCCTGTGATGATTGACCAGATCCATTTTTGAGTGCTGAAAATGCCATTCAAAGAAAGGGTGCTGTCGTAAATCATAATTCCAGTCCAGCCAACCAGCTGAATTACGTTCAAAAGTGCAAAAAACTTTCCGCCCAGAATGCCGAAAGACATCTGTGTTGATTCCATTGCGGATTTTTTAGAAAGAGAACCGATGTAGCCTGCAAAAAAGAGAAGGGCACAGCCAATCAGGTGACCTATTACGATTGCAAGACTTCCTTTAAAAAAGCCAAGAGGAGCAAAAAATGTTCCTGTAAGAATTTCTGCAATAGAAACTGCAGCGCCAAACCAGATGAGCGAATTAGAAAATACGCCTGTTCCTTTTTTTGTATTATTTTCCATGAGATTTTCCTTGTTGTTTTTCTTTTAGTTTTTTATTTTAGGTTCCAGTTGTGGGCAAGCGGGCCTGAGCCTTTTCCTAAATCAAGCATTGCTTCAAGGGCTCCACTGATGTAATCCTTTGCGTTTTTTACAGCTTCAGAAAGAGACTTGCCTTTTGCAAGGTTTGCCGCAATTGCAGAGGAAAGTGTACAGCCGGTTCCGTGGGTATTCGGATTGTTGATTTTTTTGCCATAGAACCAGATTCCGTCCTGTCCGCTTTTAGCGTCAAAAAGGTAGTCGTTTGCGTCATTCAGGCTGTGACCGCCTTTAAGCAAAACTGCGCAAGCGAATCTTTGACTGATGTCTTTTGCAGCTTTTTCCATGTCGGCTTCGTTCTGGATTTTTGAAGCGAATAGAACTTCTGCTTCCGGAATGTTTGGCGTGATGATTGTTGCAAGCGGAAGAAGCTCTTTTTTTAGAGTTTCGATTGCTTCATCTGTAATGAGTTTTGCCCCGCTTGTTGCAACCATTACAGGGTCTACAACAATGTTTTTGAGTCCGTATTCTTTGATTGAATCCGAAATCACTTTAATAAGGGCGGAAGAAGATACCATTCCTGTTTTTACTGCGTCCGGGAAAATATCCGTAACTACAGCTTTGATCTGTTCTTTAAGGAATTCAGGCTTTACTTCCATGATTGAGCTTACGCCGGTAGTATTCTGTGCTGTAAGTGCCGTGATTGCGCTCATGGCAAAAATGCCATTGCAGGTCATGGTCTTAATGTCAGCTTGAATTCCGGCGCCTCCGCTCGAATCGCTTCCTGCGATTGTTAATGCGGTGTTCATAATTTTTATAATCTCCTATATATTTTTAATCTTCAGGCGGTGCCCTCAAGAAGATTCTCTTTTATTTGCCAAAAAAATATTTTTTGGCTTCTTTATAATTTTTGCAGTATAGGCTGCTTATTTCTTTTAATTCTTTTATATCACTTTCTGTCATAGCATCCTGTGATGTTTTGTCATAAATTGCGCATGATTTTATTCCTGCGTGGCTGGCGGTCTGCAGGGCGTAAAGTGAATCTTCAAAAATCCAGCTTTCCTCTGCGCTTACTCCCATTTCCCGGCAAACCTTAAAAAAAGTTTCCGGCTGGCTTTTTGACATTCCCATTTCTGAAGTCGTGAAAATAAAATCAAAATACTTTTGGGCATTCAGGCGGGCAAGGGCAGGGGTAAAAATTTCCCTGTCTGTATTTGTACAAAGGGCAATTTTTATCCCGCTGTCACAAAGCTTTTGCAAAAAATCTTCTGCGCCATATTTAAACTGAACTTCGTCCCTGTAGGCATTTGCAATCACCTGATTTACACCGTCAGTTATTTCCTGCTCAGAAAACTTCAGATTATAATTTTTCTTCAGATAGTCTGCGCCTTCTTTCATATTCATAGAAAAAAGTTTTTTTCCTAAATCTTTTTCGGGTTCAAGACCAAGAGAAGAAATATATCTTTCTGCACAGTTAAGCCATAGCGGCATGGAATCAAGCAGAGTTCCGTCCAGATCAAAAATGGCAGCAGTAAAATCGATCACAATATCTCCAGAGTTCTTTTTTTAAGCTCTTCTGCCGCTGCCTTTATGTCCTTCTGGGCAAAAATCGCACTGATTACAGAAATTCCTGCAATTCCGCTTCCTTTAAGCTGGCAAAGGTTATTTTTTGTAATGCCCCCAATTGCAACAACAGGGATTTTTACAGCCTTGCAGATTGCCTTTAGAGTCTCATGCGGTACATCAATTGCGTCTGATTTACTTCCTGTAGGAAAAACAGCCCCAACGCCCAGGTAATCTGCCCCCTGCTTTTCTGCAAGGATTGCTTCTTCTACAGTCTGGGCGCTTACTCCAAGAATTTTATCCGGGCCAAGAAGTTCGCGTACTTTGCAGGCATTCATATCTTCCTGCCCAACGTGAACTCCGTCCGCGTCAATTTTTTTTGCAAGCTCAACATTGTCGTTCACAATAAAGGGAACCTTGTATTTTTTGCAAAGAGCCTGAAGCTCAAGCGCTTCTTTTTCAAAATCAGCTTCATTCAGCTCTTTTTCGCGGATTTGAAGAAAAGTTGTTCCGCCCAGAATTGCCTCTTCTGTCTGCTGGTAAAGAGTTTTTTCTCCGGTCCAGTGGCGGTCGGTAACAGCATACAAAAGAAGGCTTTTTCTTAAATCAAAATCCTTATCTGATTTCATATTTTGCACCGTCTTCCAGCTGTTTTCCGTCCATGTTGTAAATGGCGTCAATAATTCTGTTTCTGTAGGTTGAGTTTCCGTCCCCATTCTGCATTTTTGACCAGGCGATTTCTCCGGCAAGACCCATTGCGCATACGGCGGCAGCAGCGGCTTCAAGCACATTGTCCGGGTTAGCTGTAATAAAGGCTGCGGTCATTCCGCTAAGCTGACAGCCGGTTCCTGTGATTTTTCCCATCTCAGCCCGGCCGTTTCTGATTACATAGCAGGTATTTGCGTCTGCAACCAGGTCAATTTTTCCTGTGATTGCCACAACGCTATTCATTTTGCCTGCAAAATCTTTTGCAAAGCTGATTGATTTTTCAAGATTTTCTTCGGTTACGGCGTCGCTTACATCGGCATCTACGCCCTTTGTAGTCCCGCTTCCCAAAGCAAGGGTTTTGATTTCAGAAATATTTCCGCGGATTACGTCAAACTTTACTTTTTTAAGCAGATCTATTGCAGTTTCAGTTCTGAGTTTTGAAGCTCCGGCTCCAACCGGGTCAAGCAGAACCTTGTGACCAAGCTGATTAGCTTTCTGTCCTGCCAGGAACATTGAAGGAATTGTATTTTTGTTCAAAGTTCCAATGTTGATGTTAAGTCCGCCGCAGATAGAAGTAATTTCTTCAACTTCACCTTCGTCGTCGCTCATAATAGGACTTCCGCCACAGGCAAGAAGAATGTTAGCAACATCGTTTACAGTTACATAATTTGTGATGTTGTGGATTAGCGGGCATTTTTCCCGCACGTTTGAAATGATTTTTGAAAACATAACAAGCCTCTTAAAAAATAAGTTGCCTGTTTGAATATGCTGCCGGGAGACGGCAAATTAGACTGGTTTCCCTACGTTGGCATTATCCAAATCAGGTTATGGGTCAAGACACAATAGTCTACTCTCAGCAAGGTTGAACCAAGCTCCCCTTTATGGCGCCTATTATTGCAACTTTTGTTTATTGTTGCAATAAAAATCAGGCGTCTAACGGTTTTTTATTATTTTTCTATCTCTGCAAAGTTCCGTCGTGTATTTTTTTTGCAACTTCGTCACCGCACAAGAGTCTGATTAATTCCATTGCGAACTCTTCTGCTGCTCCAGCTCCTCTTGCTGTAATCAGTTTTCCGTCAGTTACAAAAACCTTGTCTTCATATTTCAGCTGATAATCAGGATGACTTTCTTTCTGCATGCCCGGATAACAGGTCCAGCGTTTTCCTTCCGGCACCTTAGTTTTTCCAAGAACTACCGCAGGGCTTGCGCAGATTGCACTTACATATCTTCCCTGGTCATAGCATTTATCAAGATGCTCAAGAAGGTCAGCACATTCAGAAAGATTGTCAGCGCCTACAGAACCGCCCGGACAGAAAACTAAATCCGGAGCATTTTCTGCGTACTCTGCAAGGTATTCCTTTAAGGTTGTGTCTGCAATAACCGGAATCTTATGCGAACCCGTTACAGTTTTTTCTTCTTTCATTGTGGAAGATGGAATTGCAATTGTAATAACTTCAACTCCTGCCCGTCTCAAGTAATCTACCGGAGTAAGGGCTTCTACTTCTTCAAATCCGTCTGCAAGAAAAACCGCAGCTTTTTTCATATTGCCTCCTAGTTAAAGAATGCTTTATGCAAAATCTTTACAGTCTTTTCAGCTTCATCATCGTCAACAATCATGCTGATATTAACCTTGCTTGCGCCCTGGCTTATCATCTGCACGTTGATTCCTTCATCAGAAAGGGCAGCAAAACCGCTTGCAAGAATTGCAGAAGAATGAGCTGCGTCACAAATTATTGTTACGATTGATTTTCCTGTGTGAACAGAAACTTCGCTTGCCTGTTCAAGATCTGAAATAAGTCCCGAAAGGTCTGCTTTTGTATTTACTGTAAGAGAAACTGAAACTTCAGAAGTTGCAATTACGTCAATACTTACGTTCCACTTCAAAAAGTTATTGAAAACGTGGGCAAGGAAGCCTGCAGCACCCAGCATACGTGAAGAAACAATATCAATCAAAGTGATGTGCTTTACAGTTGTGATTGCGCATACTGGTGGAACTTTACCGGTGTGTTTTTCTACGATGATTGAACCCGGGCTCTGGATGTTATAAGAGTTCTTTACGCGAACCGGTGTACCAGTTTTGCGGCATGGAACCATTGAACGAGGATGAAGAACCTGAGCTCCGAACATTGCAAGTTCCTGAGCCTCTTCATAAGTAACTTCAGGAACAGGTTTTGCATCACTGCAAACGCGAGGATCTGTTGTCAAAATACCGTCAACATCCTTCCAGGTCTGGATTTCTTCAGCACCCATTGTAGAACCGATGATTGTTGCAGTAAGGTCTGAACCGCCGCGACCAAGTGTTGTGATATTTCCTTTTTTATCTTTTGCAATAAAACCAGTTACGATTGGAATTTCCTTATCGCTGCCGTTTTTGTAGGAATTAAGATGAAGAGGAATATTCTGCCATACTTCATCCAGAAGTTCTGCGCTCATAAAAGAAGAATCGCTTACGATTCCGATGTCCCAGGCATCATAAAAATGGGCTGGAATTCCCTCTTTCTGAAGATAAGCAGCCATAATTCGTACAGAAAGTCGCTCACCGAAGGAAACAAGATAGTCGCGGGTACGTTTGGTAAGTTCTTTGAGCATTGAAATACCGGTTAAAAGCTGGTTAAGCTCTTTCAAAAGTTCTTCTGTTGCAGTGCCGTCAAGTCCAAGTTCATTGATTGTATCGCGGTGAAGTTTTGCAACTCTTTCTACATCAACTTTACCGTTTACTGCATCGTCTGCTGCTGCCAGAAGATGATCTGTGGTATCACCCATAGCCGACAAAACTACTGCCGGGCGCTTTTCCTGATATGCTTTAATAATTGAAGCAACATGTTTAATTCTTTCTGCATTTGCGACACTTGAGCCGCCGAATTTCATAACTATCATAGAAAAGATTATAATGATTTGCTGACTTTAGTAAAAGTGAAATGCTTAAATATTTGTAAAACCTTTCGATTTTCGGGTGAATAAATTTTTCATTTTTGATAAGATACAAAATCAAAAAAAAGGGGTGTAGAAAAATGAAAATCGCACTTGTTGGATATGGAAAAATGGGCCACATGATTGAAATGTGTGCTAAAAAGGCCGGACACGAGGTTGTTGCTACAATCGATGTAATGGCAGAAGATGCTACAAATAAAATCCCTGCCGGAGACCCAGCTGCTCTTACCCGCGCTGTAAAATCAAGCGGGGCAGAGGGAGTAATTGAATTCTCTCATCCTACAGCAGTAATGGATAACATTAAGGCTCTGCTCCCTCTTGGACTTCCAATCGTAGTTGGAACTACCGGCTGGAACGACAAACACGAAGAAGTAAATAAGCTTGCCGGAGATTGTGGTGGAGTTATCATGACTTCTGCTAACTTTTCTATCGGCGTAAATATGTTCTATAAAATTGTTGAGGAAGCTGCCCGCATTATGGCTGAATATTCAGACTACGATGTTGCAACCTGGGAAGCTCACCACAATCAGAAGGCAGACAGCCCTTCCGGAACTGCCCTTGAAGTTGCCCGCCGCGTAATGCTTGGTAACAAAACAAAGACAGAAATCGTAACAGATGCCTTCCACGAGCGTCCAAAAGCTAATCAGCTTCATGTAAGTTCTACCCGCTGCGGAAACATTCCTGGAACCCACAAGGTTTTCTTTGACGGAACTGCCGACACAATCGAACTTACCCACACAGCAAGAAGCCGCGAAGGTTTTGCCGTAGGTTCAGTAAAGGCTCTGGAAAAACTTTCATCTGCTGTAAAAACTGGCAAGCTCTCAAAAGGCAAATTGTACGGCTGGGACGATCTTTTTAATTAGTCAAAAATATCTAAAAACGAGGAAACTATGATTACACGAAACGAAGGATTTGCAAATCTTACCGCCGGCTACCTCTTCCCGGAAGTTGCCCGCCGCCGCCGCGAATATGCAGCCGCTCACCCGGATGCAAAAATCATCAGCCTTGGAATTGGTAACACAACAGAACCTCTTCCAAAGTTCATCGCCAAAGCAATGGCAGATTACTCTCTTGGACTTGCTACTCCTGAAGGTTATTCAGGTTACGGAGACGAGCAGGGTAATACAGAACTCCGCAAGAAGATTGCTGAAGTATGGTACAAGGGCTTGGCAGATGAATCAGAAGTATTTATTTCTGATGGTGCAAAATGTGATATTGCCCGCATTCAGACTTTGTTCGGCCGTAATGTAAAAATCGCCGTTCAGGATCCTGCTTATCCTGTTTATGTAGACGGTTCTGTAATTGTAGGGGCTGCTGGTAAAAACAATGGCACAGGCTACGAAGGTGTAACCTATATGCCTTGTACCCCGGAAAACGACTTTTTCCCTGATCTTTCTGTAGTTGAACCAGACTCTTTGATTTATTTCTGTTCTCCAAATAATCCTACAGGGGCCGTTGCTACAAAAGAACAGCTTAAAAAACTTGTTGACTTTGCTAACAAGAATGGCTGTATCATCATTTTTGACGGCGCTTACCGCGAGTTTATCCGCGATCCTGAGCTTCCAAAAACTATTTTTGAAATTGAAGGTGCCCGCACTTGCGCTATTGAAATTAACTCTTTCTCAAAGCCAGCAGGCTTTACCGGTGTTCGTCTTGGCTGGTCAATCGTTCCTAATGATTTGAAATTTACAGACGGTACAAGCGTAAACCGCGACTGGAACCGTGTAATGACAACTTTGTTCAACGGTGCTTCAAACGTAGTTCAGGCCGGTGGTCTTGCCTGTCTTGAGTCTGAAGGTCTTAAGGCAATGAAAGAAGTAATCGACTACTATCTTGAAAATGCTGCTCTTATAAAGAAGACTTTTGAAGGGGAAAACTTCAAAAAAGCCGGTGCCCAGGTTTACTTTACAGGAAACTCTCCATATATCTGGGTAAAATTCCCTGGAAAGAAAAGCTGGGATGTTTTCGACACCCTGCTTGATAAATGCCGTGTAGTTACAACCCCGGGAAGCGGCTTTGGCCCTGCCGGAGAATCTTTCATCCGCATCAGTGCTTTCGGTCACCACGCTGACGTTGAGGAAGCCTGCAAACGCCTGGCAGAATTGGTTTTGTAAGAGGAAGTTTTGTAAGAAAATATTCTAAAAAATGCGCGAGCGAGGCGGGGATTCGAACTGCATTGTGGGGTGCGAGCGAAGCGAGTCAGATTCCTTATACCCCACACCCGCAGTTCGCAAGACACGCCTGGCGGGAGCATTTTTTTATGGTGTTTAGCCTAAATCTTACACTTATATCCTAAATCGATAACAAATGCCTTTCCAGGTTTTCCTCTTGTAAATTCCTTAAACTTTACCTTCAAAGAGGCGTTAAGAGTTCCTGCCAGAATATTTGTTGAAAAGTACGGAATCAGATTTACATTCAAATCTGAAATATCATAATCAGAAAATTTAATCAAATCATTAACATATTTATCATCAAAGCCTGCGCCTAAATGAAATCCGATTGTAAAGATGTTATTACGGGTATTAATGTTTCTGAATACATTAAGGTTAACTCCAAGAGTATCATCCAGCACCATCAGCTCAGAAACTGTATCCTTTGGCAGTATGTAAAAGGAAATATGAGCATGAGCTACGCCGTTGTAAAATCTTGGTTCAAGCAGAAAATAACAGGTTTCAGGTGTAATTTCCATTTTATTGGCTTTAGGCTGAATTGAAGCGTTGTTAATACCCATCTGAGCAAATAAAGCTGCGGCAGTATAATTATTTCCCAATAAAATTGTAGTTCCCATATGCCAGTAAAGCTTGTTTATTGCAACAATTACATCCTTTCCCTGGCTCTTATCCGAAAGCGGAGCTCCAAGACCTGCTGCTAAATCCATTGTAAAATAATGGAAAGAAAATGCATTTCTAAGGTCAACGTTAAAAACCTTGTATTCATCATCTTCGCTGTTTACGTAGGCATAAATTCCTATAAGGGTAGGCAGGGTGTAAAATTTCAGAACATCTGCCATTCCCATACCCCACTGAGGGTAAAGAATAGAATTTCCTGTACCAAGCCAGCTGTCTGTTACTTTTGAAGCAATTCCTTCTATACCAAAGTAACGCTGAAGAAGAATGTCAGAACCAATAGGATCATACATTCCTATAAAGGCACTCAGATAATTTACTGTGCTGGTAAAAGTCATTTTTCCGGTGAGGGAAAGTTCATCAATGCGGAATTGTGCAGGAGTCTTTTTGAAAACATCATCAGTTAAAAGGTTGTCTGTATCTATAGAAAATTCCAGGTGAGACCAGATATTCTGATTAAAATTAAACTGGCCGGCAAAGAAAGCCTGAAGCTTTAAGTCTCCTTCGTAGTCTTCAGCCTTTTCGTTAGCCCCCTGATTCAGTTTTCCTCCCGCATATCCTGTAAAGGCAGTAACGCCAAAAACTCTGGAAGCAGCAGAAATCAATAGTAATATAGAAACAAGAAACTCCTTTTTCATAGCAACCTCTGTGCAGTGTTTAATAGTAAAAAAGTTTAAAACACTCCGTTTTTATTATCGGCATAAATCAAAATCTTCTTTAATAAAATCTTTCAGATCCTAAAAAATAAATATTTATTATCATTTTTACTTTTTTTTCTTGAAATATAGGTTTTTCGGGATATAATTTATTCTATGAGCGATTATCTTGACCCAAATAATGAAGAACTCTTGAAAGACTTCTTTGCTGAAGCTGAGCAGCAGGTAGAACAGCTCGAAAGTAACATTCTTGTTATTGAAGGCGATCCTACTAATCATGATGCTATCGATGAAATTTTCCGTGCTGCCCATACTCTTAAAGGTGGTTCTGCAACTGTTGAAATGACTGAAATCACTCATTTTACACACACAGTTGAAGATGTTCTTGACGAAGTGCGTTCAGACAGAGTAAAGGTTGATGAAAATATCGTTGATATTCTCCTTTCCTCTATCGATGTAATAAAAGCGATGCTCGAAGCGCGGCAGAATGGTTCTGTTTATGAAGAAGATACCAGTGCCATTGTGTCTAAACTCCAGGCTTACATTCCTGCAAAGGATGCAAAAGGAAAACCTATTGCACAGCCTGCCGCCGCAGCTCCAGCTCCTGAGCCAACCCCGGCTCCTGCTCCAGAACCAGTACAGGCAGCTCCTGCCGCACCTGCAGCAGCAAGTGGTGTAGTGCTTCCGGAATTAAGTGAAGATGAGTATCAGGAGCTTAAGCAGACTTGCGAAGGCAACCAGAAACTCTGGTGTATCGCCGTTAAATTTGATGAAAGCAACCCTATGAACTCGGTCGGCGGTATTCAGGTATTCGCCGCATTAAAGGCAATCGGTAATGTTCTTAAAACAAATCCTGATTTTGATGCCCTTTATGAAGATCAGTTCTATGAATGGGTTTATTACTATGTTGCAACTGATGCAGAAGGCTCTGCAATTGAAGATACTGCCTTCTTAAGTGATGTAACCTTGATAACAGATGCTCAGCTTATAACTGATGCAAATTATAAGGGAGGTGGAGCCGCAGCTCCAGCAGCTCCGGCTCCACAGGCAGCGCCAGCTCCTCAGCCGGCTCCTGTACAGGCAGCTCCAACACCTGCTCCTGCAGCAAGTGCCCCGGTTTCGCCATCTTCAGATATGCCTGCCGGAGAAATCTCTGCAGCTCAGAATGATCTTTTGAACGATATTCTTAATGATAACGTTCTGAAGCCAGAGCCTAAGCCTGCAAGTCCAGCTCCAGCCCCTGCTGCTGCTCCTAAGGCAGAAGAAAAGAAAGCTGAAGCAAAACCTGCGGCTGGTGCTGCACATGCCGCACAGCAGGGCTCAATTCTTCGTGTAGATTCACGCCGAATTGACTATCTTTTGAACCTTGTTTCAGAAGCTGTAATTACAAAGGCTTCCTTCAACCAGCTTGCTGCCCAGACTTCAAGCGAACTTAACCGCTTCCAGGCTCTGCAGGCTGAATACAAAGAAAAACTCCGCAGTCTTTTTGACCACCTTACTGATTATATGGAAAAAGTTAAGGATGGAGAAAATCCTGCAGAAGTTAAAAAGGCAATTGTTCAGGAATACGGTGATCTGGGTTCTGTTTTTGAAGCATATGAAGCAGAATCAAAAGGAATTACAGGCCGTTTCCGTTCTACAACTCAGAACCTTGGAACTATTGCCAGCGAACTTCAGGAAGGTGTAATGAAAATCCGAATGGTTCCTATCAATCAGATTTTCAGCCGCTTCCCTCGTGTAGTTCGCGATTTGCAGCGTGATTTGAACAAGAAAATCGACCTGGTAATTGAAGGTGAGGATACAGAACTTGATAAATCGGTAGTAGAAGATTTGCTCGATCCGATTATGCACTGTGTACGAAACTCAGTTGACCATGGTATTGAAATGCCTGATGTACGAAAGGCAGCCGGAAAGCCGGAAACTGGTACAGTTCTCCTTAAGGCGTCTAACGAAGGTAACCAGATTGTAATCGAAATCAAAGATGATGGTGCCGGCGTTGACGTAGAAAAGGTAAAGGCTAAGGCTATAGAAAAAGGACTTATCCATCCGGATAAGCAGATTTCCGAACAGGATGCCTTCCAGCTTATTATGATGCCTGGCTTCTCTACAGCGGCTACAATTTCTAATATTTCTGGTCGTGGTGTAGGTCTGGACGTTGTAAAAACTATGATTAATAACCTTAAGGGTACAATCACAGTTAATTCTGCAAAAGGAAAGGGTACAAGTTTTGTAATCAAGCTTCCTCTTACTCTTGCAATCATTCAGGGCTTGCTGGTTCGCGTTGGAACAGAGGTTTACTCTATTCCTATTGCAAACGTAATTGAAAGTCAGTGTGTAAAGATTACTGATATTAATCACATTGATAACTACGAAGTAATGAATGTCCGCAACGAAGTAATTACAGTTCTTCGTCTTGCGCGTCTTTTTGGTATGCCTGAAGCAGAGCAGAAGGACGAATGTTATATTGTAATTGTAGGTAACCAGGATAAGAAGATTGGTGTAATGGTTGATGCCCTTGTCGGCGAAGAGGACGTTGTAATTAAGCCTCTTAAGGATCAGTTTACTAATTCTCCGGGAATCGCCGGAGCTTCAATCCTGGGTGATGGTTCTGTTTCCCTGATTATTGATGTTGGTGCCCTCCTTGATCTGGGAGTTAAGCACGAACAGCTGGATCAGGAACAGAGTGCATAAAAGGAGTCGGAAATGGAAGCAGAAAATCAGGTAGTTGTTCAGACTCAAGTTGCAGAAAAACAGGAAGAAGATAAAAATACCGTCGTTGATTTTAAGATGGTTACTTTCTCTCTTGCAGATAAAGATTACTCTCTTGATATTATGCACGTAAAGGAAATCGTAAAGGCAGACAGATTTACTTTTGTTCCTAATACGATGGCTTTTGTGCGCGGTGTTTACAATCTTCGTGGTGAAATTATTCCGATTCTGGATTTACGCTTATTCTTTGGTGTAGAAGTTCAGCCAAAATCCGGAAAAAAACTTGAAAACATCATTATTCTTGCGGTAGATGATCAGAAATTCGGTGTAATTGTAGATAAGATTGATAAGGTTGTAGGTATTCAGAAGAGTACAATTCAGCCGCCTCATCCTTTGTTTGGTGATATTAATATCAAATATATTGATGGTGTAGTTGAGGCTAATAACAGACTCTACGTACTTCTGGACATTACACGCATCTTCTCTGGAAAGGATGCTCTGGAAAATGTTCCTCGCCCTCAGCCGACCTATACACCACCGGAGAGAACTCCTGCAAAACCTGCCGCAGCAAGAGCGGCTCCTGAGGGTAAAGCAGCTCCTTCCGGACTTGCAGCTAAAGCCGAAAGTATGAAGGCAGCTGAAGCTCCAAAAAGTGATTTTGATGATCAGGCTTATAAATTTGCAGTTGAATCGCTTGCAAATTATAAAAAATTCTACGTTTCTTCTGTTAATGAATCATGGGTTCGACACCGCTTTACCGAATGGACTAAGGCCGGTAAATCTCAGATTCAGAACGAAGCTGATGCAGAGGAATTCCTTTCAACCTTCTGGTCTTCTTGTACCGGCAAGTGGTGGACAAAGGAATTTGCAGATGCAGTAGAAAAAATTCTTCCTGATAATTCTGCTAAACAGATTATTGTATGGAATCCGGGCTGCGGAAAGGGGACAGAGTCTTATTCTCTGGCCTGCGTGCTTGCCCGTCGTTATCCAAAGAGCAAAATCAGAGTCTATGCTCAGGACGTTGACCTTTTGACAGTGTCAAATGCGGCTATGATGAGCATTCCGGCTGAATTAGCAGACGATTGGTATAGTTCTTATTTGACAAAAAAGGCAAATGGGGAATATACTTTTAATCAGGACATAAAAGACAGCATCATGTTTGAATATCATGACTGCAAGAATACGAATGCTCTGCCAATGGTAGATATTGTTTTTGCAAGAGATGTTGTTTCAATGCTTGATGAGGCTTCTCAGAATACTGTTGTGGCAGATTTCCAGGAGAAGATGAAGGGAAACGGTATTGCAATTCTTGGAGAGAATGAAACAATGCCGGCTTCGTTTAATTTTGGTGAAAATACAGTTGGTGCGCTTGTAGCATACAATAAAGATTAAGGAGATAAAAATGCGAGTTGAGTATATTAATCCGTTTGTTGAAACTTCTTTTCGTATTTTGCAGGAAGTTCTTGGTGGTGCAGAAGTAAAGCGGGGCGATTTATATTTGAAATCAACCGCAATGCCTGTTATGGGTGTTGCCGCTTTAGTTGGTCTTGCTGGTGATGTTGAAGGACGTGTTCTTTTCGATATGACAATGGAGACCGCTCTTAATATTGCTTCGGCAATGAACGGAGAAACTCTGGCACAGTTTGACGACCTTGCAAAGGCTACAATCAGTGAGCTTGCAAACCTTATCACTGCACAGGCTGTAACTAAGCTGCATGAGCTGGGATTTAAGTTCGACTTGACTCCTCCAGCATTGTTTATCGGACAGAAAATGGAAATTGCAGCTTTGGGTGGAACAACAGACAGTGTTGAAGCTCTTATTGTTCCATTAATTTCTAATTGCGGTAAAATAGAAGTAAACGTTTCTATCAGGGAACGCGCATAAAAAATCAAGAGGAGTTGAATTATGAAAACTACACAAGACTATCCTACAATTAATGAGCGTCCTCCTGAGGGTCGTAAAGATGATGGAACTTCATTCAGAGTCTTGATTGTTGACGACTCTATGTTCGTTGCAAAACAGCTTGGCCAGATTCTTACAAGTGAAGGCTATGAAGTTGTTGCTACTGCTGGAGACGGTCAGGATGGAGTTAATAAATACAAGGAACTTTGTCCAAATGTTGACCTGGTAACAATGGATATTACTATGCCAAAGATGGACGGTATTACAGCTTTGGAGCAGATTGTTGCTTTTGACAAGAATGCAAAGGTTGTAATGGTAAGTGCCCTTGGTAAAGAGGAACTTGTTAAAAAATCTTTGATGGTTGGTGCAAAAAGCTATATCATCAAGCCTTTGGACAGAAAGAAGGTTCTTGAAAGAATCTCAAAAGTTTTGTCTTAGTCTTTATTAACTGTATGAAAGCCGGTAGATTCGCCGGCTTTTTTCTTTAACACTTATCTCTTTTAGCCGATGGAAAATTTGTAGCCTTTTTCATTGTGGTCAAGTCTGTAATTAAATTCCGGATACTTTTTGAAATAAGATCGGAGATTTGAAAGCATTACTTTTAATGAAGCTTGAGATATCTGCTTTTTCTTTTCTGAGTAGAGAAGAATTAAATCATAAATAGTAAGAATATCATCCTTGTGGTCAAAGAAAATCTGAAGCAGAAGGTAAAGGCTTTCCGGCAGCTTGCTTTCACTTTTAAATCCATCAATTGATTTGTAATGATTTTTATTATAGGTAAATTTTTCGTATAAAAAATCTGTCGTAAAACTTTCTGGGAAGGGCTCAGGCTTTTGCATCAGATAAATATAGGGTGAAAACTGATCAGATTCCACAAAATCTGCAACAATTTTTAAGACAGTCTCAATTGTTTCTTCCTTTGGAACATATTTTCCTTCCGGCAAATAATCTTTATTGCAGAAATTTCTGATTATATCTGCCCAGACTGCTGCCCGTGCGCCTTTTGCAATACAAGGATCATTGTAAAAAATAAGTGGCAGATAAGTTTTATCTTTATCTAGCTTTTCGTAGGGATTTGTAGAAAGCAGATGATTTTCAGCCATATAATCAATCAGAACAAGGTCAGGCAGGTAGTTTGATTTTATCAGGGTATTCTTGAGATTTGTGTAATCACTGAACAAAAGACAGGAATGTCCCAGCTTTTCTATTTTGTTTGCGAGAAATCTGAAAATATCCGGCTGTGTTGAACATAAATAAACTGTCATAATTTTTAGTATGTGCCAATCTTATAAATAAATCCAGTAAAAAATCTGACTTTTGGAACTTGCTTTAATCTGATAAAATACAGCTATGAAAAAGTCGCTCTTTTTAGAACTTATTGATTTATATCTGGCCTTTGTAAAAATCGGAACCTTTACGATTGGTGGCGGGCTTGCTATGATGCCTATGCTGCGCAGGGAATTGATTGAAAATCGCGGCTGGATAAGTGAAGAAGAATTAATTGATTATTATGCAGTGGGGCAGAGTACACCAGGAATTATTGCAGTAAATGTCTCTACTTTTGTTGGCTTCAAACAGGCTGGAATAATTGGTGGAATTATTGGAACTCTTGGAATGGTAACTCCATCCTTTGTGATTATTATGCTTTTAGCCCGTTTTATTAATTCAGTCTCTGACTATCCTGCGGCCCAGAAAGCTTTGAAGGGTATAAATGTTGCTGTTGCTGCTTTGTTGACCCATGTTGTGGTAACTTTTGCAAAAAAAACAATTAAAACGCCTGTAAACTTTATTTTTATGCTGGTTGCTTTTCTTTGCGTTGGTATACTTAAGCTGCCTTCTTACATTGTCATCCTGGGAGCCATAACTATTGCCTGTATTCTGGTCTTTGTCCGTGCAAGGCAGCTTAAGAAGCATCCTTCTGATTCTGATGAAGGAGGAGAAAAATGAGTATTTTTATGCTTTTCTGTACTTTTTTTTATATTGGGCTTTTTACGATTGGCGGTGGGGTTGTTGCCCTTACCCTTATGCAGCAGACAATTGTGGACAAGGGTCTGATTGAGTCTGCGACCTTCTATAATATGGTAGCGATTTCGGAATCTACGCCAGGACCTCTTGGAATTAATATGGCAACTTACATAGGCTACAACCTCTACGGCATTCCGGGCGGAATTATTGCCACTGCAGGGGAAGTTCTGCCATCTTTAATCTGCATTATGATTATTGCGGGCTTTTTGAAAAAGTTCAGCGATAATGCTTATGTAAAAGGAACTCTTGCTTTTCTGCGGCCTGTGAGTACCGGCCTTGTGCTTCTGCCTTTTTTGCAGATTTTTGTTTTTGCTCTTTTGAATCTACCGGAAGGGGCTGGATTTAAGGGAGTTCTTTCTGCAGCCCGGGAAAATATATTTGAACTTTTTAATCCTGTGAATATAGCGGCCTATGCTCTTTTTACCTTTTTATTTTTTAAGTTTAAGCTGCATCCGATTTTTATTATTGTGGCCGGCGCTGTGTTTGGAATTATATTTTTGTAATTTTTCTTAATATATGGTAGAATTAACTTTATGAGTACACATATTAACGCACCAGAAGGTGCAATCGCAGACAGAGTATTATTACCTGGAGATCCTTTAAGAGCTAAATTTATTGCTGAAAATTTTTTAGAGGATGCTAAATGTTATAACGAAGTTCGCGGAATGTATGGATTTACCGGAACTTACAAAGGAAAGAAAGTTTCTGTTCAGGGTACTGGAATGGGACAGCCGTCTCTTTCTATCTATGTAACAGAATTGTTTAAGTTTTATAATGTGCAGAAAGCAATCCGTGTAGGAACTTGTGGTTCAATTAGTGAAGATTTGAAGCTTCGTGAAGTGCTTCTGGCTAATGGTGCCTGTACAGATTCAAGCCTGCAGTCTCAGCGCTTTGGACTTTTGCACTTTGCTCCTGTTCCAAGCTTTAATCTTTTGTATACTGCATATAACCGTGCAAAAGAAATTGGAATGAAGGCAAAAGTAGCACCATGTGTTTCCAGCGATTTCTTCTATGATATCAACGAAAACTGGAAGCTCTGGAAAAAATACGGTGCTGCCGGAATCGAAATGGAATCTGCTGAACTTTATACCCTTGCAGCTCAGTATGGTCGTGAGGCACTTTCTATTCTTACTGCAAGTGACAGTATTCTTGATGGAACTGCTACAACTGCAGAAGAGCGTCAGACAACCTTCAAGGAAATGATGATGCTCGCCCTTGATACAATTGTAGCTGAATAATAAAAAAAGAGAGAAAAAAACTATGAAACCAACCTTGTTAGTATTAGCTGCCGGAATGGGAAGCCGTTACGGTGGAGTAAAACAGATTGACGGTGTAGGCCTCCATGATGAGTGCCTTCTTGATTTTGCAACTTATGACGCAAAAAAATGCGGCTTTGGAAAAGTTGTATTCATTATCCGAAAAGATATTGAAGCTGATTTCAGAAGCCGTCTTTTTGACCGCATTGCAAAAAACTTTGATGCTGAATATGTTTTCCAGCAGCATGAAAGTCTTCTGACACCGCAGCAGCTTGCTGATTCAACTGGCCGTGAAAAGCCTTGGGGAACTGCTCATGCTGTTTTGTGTGCAGAAAAAGCTGTAAAGACTCCTTTTGCAGTTATTAACTCTGATGACTATTATGGACGTCAGGCATTTGAAGTTTTGGGAAAATATCTTTCAGATCTTCCTGCTGATTCAACTGAGCACGCCATCGTCGGCTATATTCTTGGAAACACTATGAGCCGCAATGGTTCTGTTTCACGCGGTGTCTGCACTGTAAAAGACAATAAGCTTGAGTCAATCGTAGAAAACCTTAAGATTTACTACGAGGATGATAAAATCATCAGTGAAATTGACGGCGGAAAGAAAATCATGACTGGTAAAGAATGGGTAAGTATGAACCTCTTCGGCTTCAGTCTTAAGGCTTTTGAAGAATTCCATGTTTACTGGGACGACTTTATGAGTAAAAACTCTAAGGAACCTAAAAAAGAAGCCCTTCTTCCTGTTGCAACAAGTGATATTATTGCTCACGGTAAGGGAATCGTAAAATTCTTCAGTTCAGAAGAAAACTGGTTCGGTATGACTTATCCGGAAGATCGTCAGCTTGTAAAGGATGAAATTGCAGCTAAGATTAAGTCTGGTTATTATCCGGAACAGCTCTGGACTTTGTAAGGTAAAATTACAGAAAATCTTATGAAAGGCGGGCAGTGTATTTTGCCCGCTTTTTTATCTTTGGGAAGTTATTATGTTAAAATTAAATCCAATTAAATCAGATAAAATCTGGGGTTACGAGCTTTGGATTGCATCTACTCACCCTAACGGATGCCAGGAGGATTTTAAATCAGCCTGTGGTGGTGATTATCCGCTTTTAGTAAAGGTTATTCAGGCAGATGACACACTTTCTGTTCAGATTCACCCGGATGATAAATTTGCAGTGGAACTTGAAGGGCAGGGGAACCGTGGAAAAACTGAATGCTGGTATGTACTGGATGCTGCCCCTGATGCAAAACTTGTTTACGGCCTAAAAGATGGCGTTACAAAGGAAGAGCTTCGTTCTGCAATTGAAAATAACACTCTTGAGCCATATTTGAACTTTGTTTCTGTAAAAAAGGGTGATTTTATTTTTATTCCTTCTGGAACCGTTCATGCTATTGGCGGCGGACTTAGACTTATGGAAGTTCAGCAGTCTTGTGATTTAACCTACCGTTTTTATGACTGGGGACGTGGCCGCGAAGTTCACGTAGAAAAAGCTCTTGCGGTAATCAAAGAAAATAAGGATTTCCCTGTAGGAGCTTTCCCTGGAAACTTTGAATGCGAATATTTTTCAATTGATGAAATTGATGTAAAAGGCGGCTGGAGTTGTTTCTGTTCTAAAGAACATGAGGAAGCTCTGCCTTCAGACTGGCAGCTTTTGTATGTTCTTTCTTCAGAAAAAGCTGTAATCCGTAATGGCGGCGACAAAATTTCTAAAACAATTGCAGCAGAAGAAATTTATGCCCTTCAGCCCGGAGAAAAAATTACAGTTGAAGGTAAGGCAAAAATCCTAAGGATTAAGGCAAAGTAATTGCTGTATTGCAAGAAAAATAAATAAAGTGTAAATTTTAGCCATGCTGTTATTTTTATTGCTATTGATGCCGCTTTGTCTTACGGCTTATTGTTACAACAAAGAAATCAGAAATGTTCTTCCCTGTCTGCTTCTGGGATTTTTTATTTCTCTGATTTTTTGTGGATTTAAAAGTTTTTTCATGTATTCGCATCCTGTAATTTTCTATTCAGTTGCAAAAACTTTTTCATCCATTTTTGTTTTTCAGATTTTGCTGCCGGTAGCAATATTGTACGGAGCCTTCTTTTTTGTTTCGCACGATTCACTTCTTTTTAAATCTGCTGCTTTTGTTCCGCTTGTTATGTCCTTTTATGCAATATTCCTGCCATACATGGTAATAAGCGGAACTGAATCAATTTATTCAGGCTTTCAGATTTTGATAAAACCGGTTTTGTATGCAGCAATGATTATGCAGGCGGGAGCTTTGCTTTCAAGTCTTTTTTATGCTCTTCAGATTCATTCAAAAAGGCTTTTTATTCTGAATGCCTTCCTCGTTATTGTATATCTGGTTTCTCCTGCCATTATTGAAACAATATATCTTTTAAGCTGCAATAACTTTATTGTCCTTATATTGTCAGCTGCCTATGTATTCTTAGTATTCTTCTATCTGATTATTAAAAGAGTCGTTACAAGAAATAAACTTTAATTTCCCTGTTTTAGCTGATTTTTAATGCTCTGATTGCATTAAGAACGGCTAAAATCATAACTCCCACATCGGCAAAAATCGCAATCCACATATTTGCAATACCAAGGGCGCCCAAAATCAGGCAGGCTGCTTTAATTCCGATAGAAAAGGTGATGTTCTGGCGTACGATTCTAAGGCTGTGTTTAGAGATTTTAATCGCATTTGCAATTTTAAGCGGATCATCATCCATGATTACAATGTCTGCTGCTTCTATTGCTGCGTCGCTTCCTATGGCTCCCATGGCAATTCCTACATCGGCGCGGGTAATTACAGGCGCGTCGTTGATTCCGTCTCCGCAGAAGGCAAGGCTGGCATCTGGATTTTTCTTTTTTGTTGCTTCAATCAATTCTTCTACTTTAGAAACTTTATCGGCCGGCAAAAGTTCTGCGTAAACCTGATCAATTCCAAGCTGGGCGGCAACAAAGGTGGCGGTGTTTTTTTCATCACCGGTCAGCATTACGGTATTATTTATTCCAAGCTGCTTAAGCTGGCAAATGGCAGGGTGAGAATTCTTTTTAATCAGGTCAGAAATTACGATGTGGCCTGCATATTCATCGTCCAGCGCGATATGAATTATTGTTCCTGGCTTATGGCATTCCTTGTATTCAATTCCAAGTTCTGCCATAAGTTTTTTATTTCCTACTGCAACCTTTACGCCGTCAACTGTGGCAATAATTCCTTTTCCGCTGATTTCCTGAATGTCTTTTACGCGATTCCGATCCAGTTCTTTATTGTGGGCATTTTTTAAGCTTGTGCTGATAGGATGGCTTGATGCACATTCTGCAAGGGCTGCGTATTCAAGAAGTTTTTCGTCTTCTATTTTTGAGTGATGAATACCGCTTACTTCAAAAGTTCCGTGAGTCAGGGTTCCGGTTTTATCAAAAACAACTGTTTTTACTTTAGAAAGAGTTTCAAGGTAGTTTGAACCTTTTACAAGGATTCCGTTGCGGCTTGCTCCTCCGATTCCTGCAAAGAAGGTTAGCGGAATGCTGATTACAAGGGCGCAGGGGCAGCTGATTACAAGGAAGGTGAGGGCGCGGTAAAGCCAGGTCTGCCAGAGGGGAGAAGAGCCCAGAATGAAGGCGCGGATTACCGGCGGTAAAATTGCGATTGCCAGGGCGCTGTAACATACAAGAGGGGTGTAAACGCGGGCGAACTTTGAAATAAAGGCTTCTGATTTTGATTTTCTTGAAGTTGAGTTTTCTACCAGCTCCAGAATTTTTGAAACTGTTGATTCAGAGAACTCTTTTGTTGTGCGGATTTTTAAGACTCCTGTAAGATTGATACAGCCGCTGATAACTTCGTCATCTTTTGAAACGTCGCGGGGAAGACTTTCGCCTGTTAAGGCTGTGGTATTAAGTGATGAGTTGCCTTCTGTTACGATTCCGTCCAGCGGAATCTTTTCACCCGGCTGAACGGTGATGATTGAGCCCAGGGCAACTTCGTCCGGGGAAAGTTTTTCAAGCTTTCCGTCTTTTTCGATATTTGCGTAATCGGGGCGGATATCCATAAGGTTTGAAATATTCTTGCGGCTTTTTCCAACGGCAATGTTTTCAAAAAGCTCTCCAACCTGATAAAAAAGCATAACCGCAACGGCTTCTACATAGTCGCCGCTTTTTGTGTAAAGGGCCAGGGAGAAGGCTCCAAGCGAAGCTATTGCCATCAGGAAGTTTTCATCAAATACCTGACGGTTTAGGATGCCGCGGCCGGCCTTTCTTAGAATGTCGCCGCTGATAAGAATGTAAAGTGCAAAATAAAGGACAAGTTTTATAAGGGAAGCAATTTTTGATTCAAAGGGAATAAAATGTAAAATCACAAGTGAAGAAAAAGTTGTGATAATCCGCCATGTCATTTTTTTCTGTTTCTTTGTCATAATTGCCTCCTTGTGAGAGCCCGCCGGTCAGAGCCTGCGGTTTTTAGAATTCAATTTCGCAGTCCGGCTCTACCTTGCGGCAAGCCTTGAATACAGCCTTCATAACTGATTTTTCATCTGTGCCGTCTGCAAACTCTACTTCCATTTTCTGAGTCATAAAGTTTACAACGGCATTTTTTACGCCTTCTACCTTTTTTGTAGTTTCTTCCATAAGGTTAGCGCAGTTAGCGCAGTCCACTTCGATTGAATATTTTTTTGTCATTATAGGCCTCCTGTGCGCGCGTTCTTATTTACACGCTTAAACATTTGTTTAATCTTTATAAAAAGAATATAATTCAAAGTGTAATTCCGCAAGTTTTTGAGCCTCGAAATTTCTTTTTGGAATATTATTATTTCTGATTGGGATGGTCTTTATGGAAAATCTGATTCACAGTCACGACGAGTATTTTAAGCTGGATTTTTTGTGTTCCGAGCTTTCTAAGGATAAGGAATTTTCCGCTGTTTCTGACATTTTTGCCCTGCTTGCGGATTCTACCCGCCTTAAAATCTTCTGGCTTCTGTGTCATTCAAAGGAATGTGTCCTGAATATTGCGGGGGTTATGAAAATGACCATGCCGGCGGTTTCTCATCATCTTAGGCTCTTGAAAGACAGCGGCCTTATTGAATGTTACCGCGACGGGAAGGAAGTTTTTTACACGGCGGTTGAAAATGAAAGGGGAAAAATCCTTCACGGAATTATTGAAAAACTGATGGTTATGACCTGCCCGGATTTTAAAATCGAGCATGAATCAATAAACGAAAACTCCGAATATCTTGAAAATCAGGTTGAAACGATTAAGGGCGTTCACGATTATCTTTTGAGAAATATTTCCCGCCGCATTACTATAGAAGATGTCGCTCATCAGTTTGCCATGAATACGACCACGCTGAAAACCGTTTTTAAGGACGTTTACGGAACTTCCCTTGCGGCTCACATCAAAATGCACAGGATGGAAGAAGCAGCAAGGCTTTTGAAAGAGACCGACAAAAATATAAACGACATTGCCCAGAGCGTAGGCTACGAAAGCCAGAGCAAGTTCAGCGCGGTCTTTAAGGAATTTTATCAGGTGACGCCGGCGGAGTTCAGACGAAGCCAGGCGTTGCGAAACAATTAATTGTTTCGAGTTTGTTTTCTTGATGAGCCTAAAAATTGCGTTGCAATTTTTTTAACGGCTCTTCGATATTAAACAGGGGCGGCGATTGAGCCCCGCAGAAGGGGTAGCAACCGCGACGGCAAGCATAGCTTGCCGAGCCATCTTATCGTAAAAGCTAAACGGCAGTCACAACGGACTGTCGTTTTTAACGCTTTTTCTATTGTCGGCAGGGAAGGCTTTCCCCACCTCATGCGGTTGAAAAAAATCGCTTTTCTGTTTAGTATGCACATGATGAAAAAAATTGAGATTCTTGATTCGACTTTGCGTGATGGTGCGCAGGGCGAGGGCATTAGTTATTCGGTTCAGGATAAAATCCACATTTGTCAGACTCTGGACGAGCTTGGAATCGGCTATATTGAGGCCGGAAATCCTGGAAGTAACCCTAAGGACATGGAATTCTTTCAGGAGATGAAGAAGGTTGAGTTAAAGACTGCTAAGCTTTGCGCCTTTGGTTCGACCCGCCGCAAGGATATTAAATGTGCGGAAGATTCTAACCTTCAGAGTCTGCTTGCTGCGGGAACTGATTACGTTGTAATTTTTGGAAAGACCTGGGATTTTCAGGTTACGGACATTATCAAGACTACGCTCGAAGAAAATCTTAATATGATTCGCGAAACCTGCGAGTTCCTGCGCGAAAACGGACGTACTGTTTTTTACGATGCCGAGCATTTCTTTACGGCTTATCAGCAGTGCCATGACTACGCTTTTAAGACTTTGCAGGCTGCGGTTGACGGCGGTGCTGAGGTTCTCTGCCTTTGCGAAACCAAGGGCGGCTTTATGATTGATGAACTTCGCGAGGCTGTAAAAGACGTTGTAAAAACATTTGGAAGCAAGGTCCGCATCGGTATTCATACTCATAATGATTCGGGACTTGCCGTTGCAAACTCCCTTGTTGCCGTTACAGAAGGCGCAAGTCATGTTCAGGGCGTTCTTCTTGGTTTTGGTGAACGCACTGGTAACGCAAACCTTTCTACAATCATTCCTGATTTGCAGCTTAAGATGGGCTACGAATGTATCCCAGAAGAAAATATCAAAAATCTTACTTCTATTTGTAAACGTGTAAGCGAAATTACTAACGTCAGCCTGAACAGCCAGCTGCCTTATGTTGGTGGAAGCGCTTTTGCTCACAAGGCTGGCATGCACATTGATGCGGTTCTTAAAAATCCTTCGGCATACGAGCATATTTCGCCTGAAACTGTTGGAAACAGCCGAGTCTTCCTTATGAGCGAGGTTGCAGGCCGCAGTACAATCATCGAAAAGATTCAGAAGTTTGCGCCACACGTTCAGAAGTCAGATCCAATCGTAAAAGAAATCATCGCAAAGATGAAAGATCTGGAAATGAACGGCTATCAGTTTGAAGGTGCGGACGGCAGTTTTGAGCTTATGGTTCGTAAAATGCTGGCTCAGTATCAGCCATTCTTTAAGCTGCACTATTACCAGACAAACGGTTCAAACCCAAGACCGGAAGAAGGCGTTGCATCCTGCGCTCAGATTAAGGTTGAAGTTGACGGACAGATTGAAATTACAGCGGGCGAGGGTGACGGTCCTGTAAACGCTCTGGATATTGCCCTTCGTAAGGCTCTGGAACGTTTCTATCCTGCAGTTAGCCGCATCCGCCTTGTGGACTTTAAAGTTCGCGTTCTGGACGGAAAATCTGCAACCGCTTCTAAGGTTCGCGTAATCATCGAAAGTACCGACGGCGAAGCCAGCTGGACTACAGTCGGTGTTTCCGGCGACTTGATTGAAGCCTGCTGGATTGCCCTGAGTGACTCTTTCGAGTTTAAGCTTATCCGGGACATTGAAAAGAGATATAAAAGATTAAGCTAGAATTTATATGAAATCCTGTGCGTAAAGGCGCAGGATTTTTTTTATGGGGGCGTTGCGGGGGTATCCCCCGCTGGGTGGGGTAGCGAGTAACGAAGTGCGAGCGTAGGGCAGGGCTCCGCCCTTCATCTTGACTTTAATTTGTTTCTTAAGTATAACTAAAGAGAATTAAATATTATTAAACTTTGCGGGCGGAAAGTGGCGCGCAGAGTGGGAGTTGTACTTATGGAAAAGACTATTGCCCTTATTCCTGGTGACGGAATTGGACCGGACGTTGTAGCTGAGGCTGTAAACGTTCTTAACGCTATTGCAAAAAAATATAATCATACATGGATTTATAAGGATGTAATTGCCGGCGGCCGCGCTATTGATATGTTCAAGAATCCGCTTCCAAAGGATCAGCTTGATATCTGTCTGCGTGCTGACTCTGTTTTGCTTGGTGCAGTAGGCGGTCCAAAATGGGATAACGTTGATCCTTCTATCCGCCCTGAAAAGGCTTTGCTTGGACTTCGCGGCGGCATGAAAGTTTATGCTAACCTTCGTCCTGCTGTTATGTTCCCTCAGCTTAAGGCTGCATGTCCTCTTAAAGATGAAATCGTTGGTGATGGTCTGGATATTTTGATTGTTCGCGAACTTACTGGTGGTATTTACTTTGGTGACCGCGGATTTGCTTCTGACGGACGTTCTGCTTACGATACTGAAAAATATTCATGGGAAGAAATTGAGCGCATTGTCCGCATTGGTTTTGAAGCTGCTAAAGGCCGCCGCAAGATTTTGACTGTTGTTGATAAGGCTAACATTTTGAACACAAGCCGTCTCTGGCGTTCAGTTGCAGAAAGCGTAAAACCTGAATATCCAGATGTTGAACTCAACTACCTCTACATCGACAATGCCGCTATGCAGCTTGTCCGCAATCCTAAACAGTTTGACGTTATTGCAACTTCTAACATGTTCGGCGATATCCTTTCTGATGAAGCTTCGCAGATTACAGGTTCTATTGGTATGCTGGCTTCTGCTTCTTTGGGTAATGGAAAAGGCCCTGGACTTTACGAGCCAATTCACGGTTCTGCTCCTGATATTGCAGGTAAAGACCTTGCTAACCCTCTTGCAACAATTCTTTCTGCCGCAATGATGCTCCGCTACGACTTCAAGCTTGAAGAAGAAGCAAAATCAATTGAAAATGCCGTTCAGGAAGTTTTGAACGAGGGCTACAGAACAGGCGATATCGCCGGTGCTGACCGCGACGCAGTTAAAGCTGCCGGAAAACTCGTTGGTACTAAGGAAATGGGTAAGCTGGTCGTTGAGCACCTGAAGTAAAAGTTGCACTTTGAAAAAGCGCGAGGGAGCGGAAGGCAGGGCAAAAACATTCTGGTTGTGGAGGTCGCGGAAGCGACCGGTCAAATAGTTTCTTTGCCGCAACCAGCATGTAGCGCCTTATGGCGCGGTTTTGAACTGCGTTTCGCGACCGGAAGCTTTTTCACATGTAGACTCCATTTCACTTATAATGCTTGCCACCTGCTTAGCCATTTCCGGGTTGAGCATGGCAAGTTCTTCGAAGTAGATTTCCTGCTCCAGTTCGCTTTGTTCGGACTGGGGCATTTTTTTTGCAAGCTCAGCAAGGGCTTCGTCCCTTTCCTCTCCATATGCCCATTCTATTTCTGCAATCTGTTCTGTATATCTGTTGTATTCATTTTTTTCCTGGCTATCATAGGCTTTAGAATGAATTATTTCTGTATCTTCATCTGTGTAGGGCGGAGTAAAGCCTGCATCCCGCAGGGCATATAAGATTCGCGGACGAACGGCTTTTTCTTCTATTAAGACACGGGCTCCAAATTCACGAAGCTGGTCATTTACGCTGGCCACGTGGCCTGCAAGAACAAGTTTAATTCCCGCTTCAAGAAGTTCTATGTAAAGCGAAAGAAGTCGTTCTGATGCGGTTCCGTCTACGCTGCTAATTCCGCTGGAATCTACGACAACAAGGCGAACCGCTTCTATGCGGCAGCTTCCCGGGTCGGTAAGTGCTGTCTGCCCGGTCTTAACTGCCACCTCTGCCGGGGCTTCCAGCCCGCATGCCCTCCTGATATCATGGCAAAAGCCTTCTACATTCGCATAAAAAAGCGGGGCAGAAAATCTGTATATTACAACGCCCTTAAGAGGTTTTGCCTGGCTGTTGCGCCTTGTAAGTGAATAATAGCCCTTGATTCCCGGTACAATGCCAAGAAAATCGCTGGCAGGCTTTGAAAGGCGGAGAATAAAGGTAACGGTTGCAAGAATAACGCCGACAACAACGCCGTAAATTGTTCCAAAAATTAAAACTGCAAAAAAGGCAGCGTAAAAAATAAAGAATTCCTGCCGGTCTACGTGCTTGAGTTTATGGGCAAGACGGAATTCCAGAGTTCCAACCAGGGCGGCAATCACAATTCCTGTAAGCACCGGCACCGGAAGATAGCTGATAAAACCTGTTCCCAAAAGCAGAATCAGGGCCATAGTCACGCTGGCTGTTACGCTCATAATCTGACTTTTTACGCCAAGCTGGTCTGCAATTCCAGAGCGGGAAATACTTCCGTTGATAGGGCAGGTGCCGGTAAGGGCTGCAGAAAAGTTTCCCAGAGCATAGGCGGCAACTTCCCGTCGGGCAATAATTTTTTCCTTGTGTTTTCTGGAAAGGTTTTCGGTAGCAAGAAGGGTTTCCGAAAGAATTACGATTGCGATGCCCGCTGTATCAATAATCAGTTCGCGGGGGTGGGCAAGAAGAAGGCTGAAATCCGGAAGATAAAGGCGTGGAAGTCCCTTTGTAACGGCAGGCAAGGTTGCAATTCCAAGCCCGCCAAGACTGTCTCCGAAAATCCAGAAAATGCCCGCTCCTAAAAACATTAAAATCGGCTGCATAGGGATTTTTGGACAAAGCTTCCTCGTCACAAGCAGAATCAAAACCGTGCCCAGTCCCAGTACCAGGGAAGGCAGATTAAAAGAAGTTTCCGCCTGCCTTACAATATGCAGCAAAAGCTCAACTGCTTCCCCATGGGTTGCACTGCCTCCAAAAAGTTTAGGCACCTGCATCAGAATAATTGTCGTTGAGATTCCGCTGATAAAACCGCCCATCACAGGCTCAGAAATAAAATTGATAATCCTGTCCGCCCGCAAAAGAAAGAAAATGCCAAGCCAGAGGGCAACAAAAAGCGTAATAAGAGGGATGATGGCTGTTGCCGCGGCACTCTCAGAGTTTATCCCCCATGCGGCAATCATCCCACCGACAATGGCAGCGGGCGCCGCGTCAACCCCGAATACAAATCGCGGGCTTGAACTTACAAAAGCAAAAATCAAAATTGGAAGCAGAGAGCCGTAGAGTCCGTAGACCACCGGCAGTCCCGCTACCGTTGCGTAGCCCATGCTGATTGGAATTGAAACAAAGGCAATAATTACGCCTACAAATACATCATGAAAAAAGTCCTTTTTAGATGGTATATTCATAGAAGAATTATAGCATGCTTTTTAAAAATCCAGTATTCTATATTTTATGAACCACAAGCAATTTGTTTTTTTGACTGCGAATGTGCAAATACTTTTGAGGGAGTGGGAAAAATCTGTTCCCTTGGTTATGTTATTACAGATGACGAATTAAATGTCATGGAAAGTGAAGATGTTGTAATTAATCCTGAATGCGATTTTGACTGGTATCTGCTTTCTGCCAAAAATGAATGTCATCTTGCCTACTCAAAAGATTATTTCCGTGCAAAACCAAATTATGAGGCATATTATAAGGATATAAAAAAACTTTTTACAACCGGGAACCGTTTTATAGCGGGCTTTGCAGTTGGTAACGACGTAAGTTTTGTTAACAGTGCAAATGAGCGCTACGAGCTTCCAGATATTAATTTCCGCGCCTTTGATCTTGAAAAGCTTTTGAACAAACATTATGAAACAAAGCGCAAGCTCAAGGAATGGGCTGAGTTTTTTGGAGTTAATGTTGCAAAGTTTCAGAGTCATAAATCAGTTGATGATGCAATGATGACTATGCTCTGCATGAAAAAGTTCTGTATGGAGCAGGGAAAGTCCTGCGAAGAGGTAATGCAGGAAAACAAGGACTTTTTTATTTCCAGCGAACAGATGCTTATTGCGGCAGAAGAAAGAGCTTACCGCAAGGAAATGCAGGAAAAAATCAAACGTCTTTATAATAAGAAAAATCCTATGCCGCGCCACAAGGGAGTTCTTGGCATCCACATTGAGCTTGACGGTCATGTACTCAAGGATGTGGATTACGCTTTTGAACTTGTAAAACGCATTTATGATAACGGCGGTATTGTTCATGAACACTGCACCGGAAGCGGACTTTGTGTTTTTGACGTAGAAAATAAAGCGGAACTGAATGAAAACCTTGTCGCAAAGGTTGAAAAACGAGGACTTCAGGTAATTACTCTGGCAGAACTGGAAGAAAAACTGGGCTAGTTTAGGGGCTTAGACGAAAATTTTAGACAAACAGAGAATTCAGGTTTATCATTAAAGCATGCATTTTCTGGAATTTGACATTGCGGCTTTTTTCTTAGGCATACTTGTCATGTGGTTTTTCCATAAAAACCGCCCGATTCCTAATTTGCAGAATAAAATTTTCTATTTTTTAATTATCACTTCCTTTACTGTTACAGTCCTGGATTTTGTTTCCGTTGTTTTCACCACATATGCAATTTATCTTCCCCGCTGGCTTTTGTGGCTGACAAACTGCCTTTATTTTACGGGGTCAGATTCCCTTGCCATGATATGGGCGGCATATTCCTATTCAATCGTAGAAAGATCTATTCCGCCGACAAGAAAACAGAAGACTTTTTTCCGTCTTGCCATTTTTCTTCCCTGGATTGCCGCCATTTCTCTTGTCTGGCTTACGCCTCTTCTTTCCGGCTCTCATGTAATTCTTTTTTATTTTGATGAATTCAATCTATATCACCGTTCAAATAATATCTGGTTTTTCATCCTTCACGTAATTGTTGCCTACTATCTGATTTATTCTATTGTTAATCTTTTTGTAAACTGGAAACGCATAGAAAGACAGAAAATCGTGATGTTTTTGATTTACGCGGGAATTGTCGTTCTTTCCGTTGCCCTTCAGCTTACATTTGAAAGTCTTTTGATAGAATCCTTTGGAATTGCTGTTGCCACAATGGCCTTTCTCTTTTACATACAAAAGCCAGAGGATTTTATCGATTATCTTACCGGCCTTTACAATCAGAATGCCTTCATAAAACTGATGCAGTATAAGTTTGCAACAGAAACTCCTTATGTCTGCCTTGCCATTATTATTGATGATGTGCCTTTTTTATCTCACACCTTTGGCTTTGCCCAGGTAAACAGGCTTTATACAGATATTGCAGATTTCCTTAAGCATAATTTTTCGGGTGGAATGATTTACAATCTTGACCGCGGCCTTTTTGCAATCGTTTATAAAAGCCTTGGCGAAAGTGAACGTCAGGAAATTATTAGTAAAATCCAGAACCGTTTCCGCCAGCCCTGGATAAAAGACACGGTTGAAATTAAGCTTTATTCCCGACTTTGTATAATTGACTGTCCAAAAGATGCCCAGTCTGCCGAAGATACCCTTGATATAATCAATTTTGTTACAAATGATGACCGCTATAAACTGGGCGTAGTTTTTGCCCATGAAATTGATATCGAAGAAAAAAAACGCACTGCCTATATTGAACGTGTTTTGCGCGGCGGTATGAGCGAAGGACGTTTTGAAGTTTATTATCAGCCTCTTTATTCAACTCAAAAAAAGCGCCTTATTGGAGCTGAAGCCTTAATCAGACTGCGGGATGCTAATGGGGAATTTATATCGCCGGAGGATTTTATTCCTATTTCCGAAAAAACGGAACAATTTTACGAATAGGCGAGTTTGTTTTTGAATCGGTTTGTAAAACCCTCTCTTCAATTAATACCCGGGAACTTGGAATTGAAAAAGTTGATATTAATCTTTCTGTTGCCCAGTGCATGCAGGAAATTCTTGCAGACCAGATTCTGACAATAAAGAGCCTCTATAAGCTTCCTTCTTCTATAATTAATCTTGAAATTACAGAAACTGCGGTTGCCCATACGCCTGCGATACTCTTAAAAAACATGGAACGCCTTTCTAAAGCCGGCATAGAACTTTCTCTTGATGATTACGGTTCCGGCTATTCAAATATGAATTATCTTCTTAGCCTTCCTTTCAAGATGGTGAAAATCGATAAGTATATTGTCTGGGCTGCCCACAAGGATAAACGTGCCGCAACCGCCCTTGCTTATACAATCAAAATGATTAAGGCGCTTGAAATGTCTGTACTTGCAGAAGGTGTTGAAACAAAAGAGCAGGCAGACTGGCTTACAGAACTTGGCTGCGATTATCTTCAGGGCTTTTATTTTTCAAAACCAATTCCAAAAGATGATTTTATTGCCGTAATGAAGGAAAATTCCAAAAATCTCACAGAAGAAGAAAAAGCCCCGGCTTCAGAAAATGAATTCTTAAAAGACATAGAAGCAATTGATGGTATTGATGATGTAGAAGAACTGGAAGAAATCTAAAATCAAGATTTACAGGCAGTGAGCTTCTTCTACGTGCTTTTTGATGCAGTTAAAAGTTTCTTCGCTGATTACGTGTTCCATTTTGCAGGCATCGTTTTCGGCAATTTCTTCAGGTACTCCGATATTTGTAAGGACTGCTGTAAGAACCCGGTGGCGTTCGTAAATGCGTTCTGCAATTTCGCGGCCTTTTTCTTCAAGAGTAATGTTTCCGTTATCTGCAATTTTTATGTAATGCTCGTTTTCAAGATTGTGAACAGTTACGCTTACAGATGGGCGGGAGAAATTCATTTCACGTGCAATATCAATTGAGCGGACGTTGCCTTTTTCAGAGAGAACCAAAATTGTTTCAAGATACATTTCTGCTGATTCTCGAATTTGCATATTATACCTCTGTGTTAAATTAGTTTGTTTCCGGTTTTAAGCCTTCTACCATAAACTCATCCGGCAGTTTTGTCGGGTGTCCGTCATCTTTTCTTACGATGCACCATTCTACATCAGCTTCAACACAAACAGTTCCGTCTGCCTTTTTAATTGTCTGATGAAAAGCGCCGTGTACGGTCTTGAGCAGGGTAGGGCAGCTTTCAATATAAAGAGTGTCTCCTAAAACCGCCATTGCCTTGTAACAGATGTCGATGTGGGTTATAGGAAGAATATATCCGGCATTAAAACAGTCGTTATAACGGAATCCGATTTTATTTAAGAAATCCATGCGCGCGTGTTCAAGATAATTCTGATAAACTGCGTTGTTTACATGGTTGTAAGAATCAAGCTCATAGGAGCGCACTTCAATTTGTGTTGTTACTTTCATATAAAATAATTCTAGCAAATTACAGAAAAACTGTCATTGATTTTGCAGCTTTTCGGGCTTATTATAAAATAAGAAATGCTTCATCTTGATGTAAAAGTAAAACTACCCTTCCTCTGGGGAAAGGCAGTTTTTAGAAAATCAGAATGGCCTCAGATCAACCTGATTGTTGGTCCAAACGGAAGCGGAAAAACCCTCCTTGCTCAGGAAATTTCTTCAACTTTTTCTGCTGCCGGCTATAAGGTGCACTTTTTACAGCCGGGAACAAAAAATCATCAGAAGGCGGTCGAAGTTCTACGTAAAGACGAAAGAATCCGCGGAAAAGTTGAAACAGTGCTTTCCGGTATGTTCAGAAAAACCATTCAGTTTGTAGATGACATTGACGGAACCTTTATTCCCGTTGTTACAAACCGTGCCTGGAATGTCGAATATGATTTGAACTCGGTGGAATGTCACGGCCTTAAGGAAATAATCATCCTGCTGGTTAATCTTTACAATAATTCAAATGACGCAATTTTCTTTGATGAGCCTGAACTGCACCTGCATCCCCAGTTCCAGCAGTTTTTTATGAATGAACTCCGTAAGGTTGCTGCCCGTCACCGCAAAAGACTCTTCTTTTTAATTTCTCATTCGCCTTATTTTATCGATCTGCGTACTTCTGAAGACCTTCTTGGCGTAATTGCCTGCCACACAAACAGCGAGCCGACCCATATCGAAAGTCTTTCCGAAAGTGATGATGATTTGTTCCGCCGCTTTTTGCCCCGCTTCAACACCTATCACAAGCAGTTTTTCTTTTCTGATAATCAGATTTTTGTGGAAGGCTACACAGACCAGCAGATGTTCACAAATCTTCTGCCTTTTATAGAAGATGAATACTCTTCGGCAGGAACGGGAATTATTGATGTGGGCGGAAAGGACGAGCTGGGCGTTTTCTGTAAGGTCTGTTCTCTTTTGGGAACTAACGGCCGCATCATTACAGATCTGGATTCTTTATTCAGCGGAAAGCTTCGTGATGTTTTCTGTAAAGATGAAAGGGTAGAGCAGTGGCTTTCAAAGCAGCAGGATCGTCAGCTGTCTTTTTATGAGACAATTTTCAGTCCTAAAGAGCTTAATCACACTATAACGCTTGAAAAACTGATTTTCAGGCTGGAACGCTACCTTACATCAATCGGAAAAGAGATTCTTTCAAAGGACGAGCAGTCACCTAAAAAACTTTCCCTTTATATCGAAAAGCTTGAAGCCCTCAGAACAAAGCATGTGAATGTAGAAAGTGTTGATACTTTTAAGACGGTGCTTTTGCAGGGAATTTTACTTTATACTCCGGAACTGGAAAAATATCTTTCAAAGGCAAATGCCCAGACACTTCCTATCATCAAGAATCTTTATTCATTCATTCTTGCCGCTGCCGAGGCTGCCAGGGTTTATATTCTTCCCCGCGGTTGCATAGAGCATTATTATGTGCGTAACGACATTCTTTTTATGCCAGTTCCCGGTAAAGACCGGCTTTTTCATGCAGAACTGGAGCACATTACAACTGCCAGCACCAAGGTTGTCCGCCGTGATTATTCCGAGCTGATTACTATATTAGAGAAAGCCCTGCAAAGGTTGTAATTATTCACTTAGATTGGCGCGAAGAAGCAAAGTGCGTGGCAAAAACATTCTACTTGTGGAGTACCGCGAAAGCGGTACGGCTAATAGTTACTTTGCCACAAGTAGCATGTAGCGCATTATTGCGCGGTTTTGACACGCATTTTGCGACTGGGAGCCATTTTTAGGAAAAATTTATTATAACTTGCAAGTCCGAAATAGTTTCTATACATAAAAACAAATTTTGTGGTAAAATATAAACAGAGGTAATCTTATGGAAAATATTGAGATTTCAAATGAAAAAGCTTTAAAAGCACTTGAGCAGATGAAAACTTACTGCTCGGCTACGAATCTTGATGAATTAAATTACGTCATCAAAGTAATGAAAAAACTTCGCGATGCAGGTGTTACAAAACCTCTGGATGCCGATTTTTCTTCCCTGAAAAATTAATTTTACTCATATAAATCATTAAAAAAGGAAAAATTATGACAAATTCGTTCTGGTCTTTAGTGCCTGCAATTGTTGCGATTGTTCTGGCTCTCTGTACAAAGGAAGTTTATTCTTCCCTCTTTATTGGAATTGTAATTGGCGGTGTATTTTATGCCATTGATGCTGCAAGCGGTTTTGCAGGTTTCTTTAATCATGTTTTTAAGGACGGCATGATTTCCCAGCTTTCAGACAGCTGGAACGTTGGAATCCTTGTTTTCCTGGTTGTTCTGGGAACTATGGTTGCCCTTATGAACAGAGCTGGCGGTTCTGCAGCTTTTGGTAACTGGGCAAAAAAACACATTAAGACAAAGGTTGGCGCTCAGGTTGCTACAATCTGTCTTGGTATTTTGATTTTTATTGATGACTACTTCAACTGTCTGACTGTAGGTTCGGTTATGAAGCCTGTTACAGACAAGTACGGCGTTTCAAAATCTAAGCTTGCTTATCTTATTGATGCAACTGCCGCTCCTGTCTGTATCATCGCTCCAATCTCTTCCTGGGCCGCTGCAGTAAGCGGTTTTGTTAGCGAAGGTGAAAACGGTATCGCCCTTTTCTGTAAGGCAATTCCTTTCAACTTCTATGCTTTCTTCACTCTGATTATGATGTTCGCCATGGTTTTCATGCGTTTTGAATATGGAACTATGTCGGCTTATGAAAAAGCCCTTGATTCAATGGCAAGTGATGAAGCTGAAGATTCTGATGAAGAAGACAATACTAAAAAAGGTAAGGTAATTGATCTGGTTCTTCCAATCGTTCTTCTTATTGTATTCTGTGTTCTTGGAATGATTTATACAGGCGGCTTCTTCAGCGCTCAGGTTCCTGGTGAAAATGAAGGTGAAATGGTTGCAAACGGCAGCTATCTGAACTTTATTGAAGCTTTTGCCGGTTCTGATGCTTCTGTTGGTCTTGTACTTGGTTCTTTTGCAGCCTTTATTCTGACTCTGCTCTTCTACATTCCTCGCAGAGTTCTTTCTTTCAAGGCTTCTATGCTTTGTATCCCAGACGGATTTAAGGCAATGGTTCCAGCCATTTTGATTTTGACTCTTGCATGGACTCTTAAGGCTATGACTGACAGCCTTGGAGCAGCAAGCTATGTTGCAGGTCTTGTAGAAGGCTCTGCTAAGGGCTTCCAGAACTTCCTTCCTGCAATCATCTTCGTAATTGCTCTTTTCCTTGCCTTTGCAACAGGAACTTCATGGGGAACTTTCGGTATTTTGATTCCAATCTGTATTGCAGCCTTCCCAGAAGGTGCTCTCCGCATCATTTCTATTTCTGCATGTATGGCAGGTGCTGTTTGCGGTGACCATATTTCTCCAATTTCTGATACAACAATCATGGCCAGTGCCGGTGCCCAGTGTGACCACGTAAATCACGTTGCAACCCAGATGCCTTATGCTTTCTCTGTAGCAGCTGTTTCTTTCGTAACCTACATCATCGCCGGCTTCACCCAGAGCATGGGAATCGTAGCCAGCGCCCTTATTTCCTGGGTAGTAGGCCTTGCCGGCCTCTTCGGCTTCCTCTTCTTTATGAAGAAGAAGGTAACAAAGTAGAAAAAAATCGAAACTTGTAGGGTAAGTAAAAATGGCGTGAAGGAGTGAAGTATGGGGCGAAAACACTCTGATTGTTGTGACCGCGAGAGCGGTCAATTCTATAGTTTCTTTGCAACAATCAGCGTGTAGCGCGTTATCGCGCGGTTTCGGCTCAAGCTTCGCGACTGGTAGCCATTTTTACGAATTAGCACTTTTTAGAATTTTTACTATATTTATGAATAAGGCTTATGGCATTTAAGCCTTATTTTTTTATATTTTTTTTTCAAAATATATTTATCAATCTGTCATTTTCTTTTACTATCACCTTTACCATTGAAAAAATCAGGGTTCCTGCAGAGCAATGTGGGCGGAAAGTTAATCTGACGCTTGTTATGTGATTTCCGCTATTATATTTACGAACAGGTAAAAGCCATGTTTAATCGTAAAGACTATGTCAGTGACAAAGACTGGCAGAATTTTCTGGAGTTTTCAAAAGATTTAGAAACACCAAACATTGTTATCAACTTAAACACCGTGAAGCAGAATTTCATCCGCCTTCGCGATTCATTTCCGTATGCGCGCATTTATTACGCCATTAAAGCAAATCCCGGAGAGCCGGTTCTTAAGATGCTTTCCGAAATGGGTTCAAATTTTGACATTGCATCCCGCTATGAACTCGATTTAATCAACAAATTCAACGTAAGTCCTGACCGCCTTTCTTACGGAAACACAATTAAAAAGGCAAAGGACATCAAGTATTTTTATGATAAGGGTGTCCGCATGTTTGCAACAGACAGCAAGGACGACCTTAAAAACATTGCAGAACAGGCTCCTGGAAGCCGAATTTACGTTCGAATCCTTATTGAATCAACAACAACTGCCGACTGGCCTTTAAGCCGCAAATTCGGCTGCCACCCGGACATGGCATACGACCTTCTGGTACAGGCCCGCGAGCTCGGACTTACTCCTTACGGAATCAGTTTTCACGTAGGAAGCCAGCAGCGCGATATCGGTCAGTGGAATGATGCCATTGCCAAGGCAAAATACCTCTTTACTTCCCTTGAAGAAGAGGAGGGCATCCGTCTTTCTATGATTAACATGGGCGGTGGTTTCCCAGCAAGCTACATCGATCCTACAAATGACCTTAGCACTTATGCTTCTGAAATTACACGTTACATCGAAGAAGACTTTGGAGATGATATTCCTGAAATCATTCTGGAGCCAGGACGCTCATTGGTAGGTGACAGTGGTATTTTGACAAGTGAAGTTGTTCTTACTTCCCGCAAAAATAACACCGCCTTGAACCGCTGGGTTTACACAGATGCCGGAAAATTCAACGGCCTCATCGAAACTCTGGATGAATCAATCAAATATCCGCTCATTACAAGCAAAGACGGCCCTAACGAAAAGGAAGGCGAAGTAATTATTGCCGGCCCGACCTGCGACAGTATGGATATTATGTACGAAAATGCCAAATACAAGCTCCCGGTTTCCCTCAAAGCCGGCGACAAAATCTACTGGCTCTCAACCGGCGCCTACACCAGCACCTACGCCAGCGTAGCATTTAACGGATTCCCTCCGATTAAGACTTACTTTATGTAATGGAAGGATGAGTTAAACTTGAAAGCCGTGCGTCCGCACGGCTTTTTTCATCTATTTTTTCTAAGGTGATGAATAATTTGGAGGGAAAATGCGTAGTAGAGGTTCGTAATTTGCGGCGCATTGAAGGCGATAGTTTTGATACAACGCGTAAGAAACATACAGAGCAAGCGAAGCTTGCGTCGAGCCTTCTCGGCAGAGCAAATTACGGTTCTCTACGAAAGCATTTTTTTACACTTGTAATGGGGCTCGCTAGTCTCGCCCCTTGAGATGATTTCTCGTAGAAGCTAAACAAACCCGCTGTCGCAGCTTTGTTTTTAACGCTTCTGCTATTATCATCTAATCCATAACATCCTTAGAAAGTTCCATAATCATGCTGTAAATCGCACTTCCACCCGGAACCATAGGCAATACCATTTCGTCCTTGTCTACGCGGGCATCGATAATTGCAGCCTTTCCGCTCTTGAATGCCTCTTCAAACACTTTAGCAAATTCCTTAGCGTTAGTTGCACGGTAACCTTTAATTCCGTAGGCTTCGGCAAGCTTTACCCAGTCAGGACCAAAATCAAGAGTAGTCTGGCTGAAGCGTTTTCCGTAGAAAAGACGCTGCCACATGCGAACGTTACCGAGAGCATTATTGTTTTCTACAACAACTACCAGTGGCAGATTGTAGTGAGAAATTGTTGCAAGCTCATTACAGTTCATGCGGAAAGAACCGTCACCTGCAATGTGAACAACGCGGTTTTTCTTATCAGCACACAAAATACCGATTGCAGCACCAGTTCCATATCCCATAGTTCCCAAACCGCCGCTTGTTACAAACTTGCGCGATTTTGTAAAAGGGTAGAACTGGGCAGTCCACATCTGATGCTGACCAACTTCAGTTGTAATAAAGGTATCAGGACCTGCAACGCGGGCAATTTCCTCGCAGATAAATTTCGGATTAATAGAATTAGCAGGATTCTTGTCGTAGCAAGAAGGGTATTCCTTCTTCCATGCATCAATCTGTGCCAGCCATTCCTTGTGCTCAGCCTTCTTAATCATAGGAGTAAGCTTTGCAAGAACTGTCTTAGCATCGCCGATTACGCTTGAATAAGTTGCAATATTCTTGCTGATTTCAGCCGGGTCAATATCAATGTGAAGAATCTTAGCCTTGTTGGCAAATTTATCAGCATTTCCGTAAACACGGTCGCTGAAGCGGGCACCAATAGCAATAACAAGGTCACTTTCAGTAACACCCATGTTACTAGCCTTAGTTCCGTGCATTCCCACCATCCAGGTACAAAGAGGATTGTCAGCCGGGAAGCAGTCTCGTGCCATCAAGCTTTCACTAACAGGAATCTGAGCCTTTTCAGCAAACTCCAGCAGTTCCTTTTCAGCACCAGAGATTTTTACACCACCACCGGCATAAATAATCGGACGTTCAGAAGCGTTGATAAGTTCAACCGCAGCCTTAAGTTCCCCTTCATCAGGATCGCTTACAGTAATAACGCGGCGGATATTTTCATGACCGTTAGAAAGAATCTCCGCATCATTAATATTTTTCAAAGGTTCAAAATCAGTTTCAGCCGCAGTAATATCCTTAGGAATATCAATCAGAACAGGTCCCGGACGTCCAGTCTTAGCAATTGCAAATGCCTCGCGGATAGTCTGAGCCAGGTCTTTAATATCCATAACAATAAAATTGTGCTTAGTAATAGGCATTGTAACGCCCGTAATGTCAATTTCCTGGAAGGAATCCTTACCCAGAAGCGAGCGTCCAACGTTACAGGTAATTGCAACCATAGGAATCGAATCCATGTAAGCAGTCGCAATACCAGTTACCAGGTTAGTTGCACCAGGACCAGAAGTTGCCATACAAACGCCAACCCGGCCAGTCGCACGCGCATAACCGTCAGCCGCATGAGCCGCCCCCTGTTCGTGCGCCGTCAAAATATGAGTCAAACGACCTTCGTTCTTATAAAGCTCATCGTAAATATTAAGGATTGCTCCTCCCGGATACCCGAATACAGTATCAACACCCTGTTCAATAAGACATTCAATTACAATCTGCGAACCGTTCAGTTTCAAAATCAACCTCGCTTAAAAATATTTCTCTTGATTTTATCTATTTTACGCTTTTTGTACAATATTAACCAATATTTCAGACCTTAAGTATTTATAAAGATTTTCTATTATATAACCCAAAGCAGTCCCCCTCGTAACCGCCCTTCCGGGGTTCGGTCCCCTCAGTGCCTCCCGTCTGCGTTCCCCGCCTCCGTCCGGCACCAGGCCCCTCCAGCTCGGGCTATGCTGCCTCTTAACTTTGGAAAGTTTTATATTCATACGTAAAAGAAATCGATTATTGAACTTATTTTGAAATTGTAAACAAAAAAATGCGTAGTAGAGGGGAGTTGTTAGAAAACTGCTGAATTGATCGTTAGCTGGTAGTAAAAAAAAATGCGTAGCGGGTGGCCATATTTGCGCAGTATAGAAACGCTATCAGAATGCTTCCCTTACATACCTCGTGATAACGATTTCATATATCCCATACATCCCGTTTACCTGCATTTCTCGGCGGAGCAAATGTGGACGCTCGCGAAAGCATTTTTTTTCTGCAAATTTAGGTAAAAATCCCTGCAAAACACAACTTTTCACTAAATTTTCAAAAAATTTTAAAAATTTTTCACACTTTAATTCTTAATATTATCGGTAATTACAAATATTTTTACAAAAAAGTTAAAAATTTTTCAAAAATTTTAACTTTTACTGTTGACACTTTTTTCTAAAACATATATATTCATATTCACCGTCGCGCAGTACTGCTGCTCGACAAAATAAAAACCAAAGATACGAAAAGTACAGGTTTTAAGTGTTTGACAGTTTAAGGAAGGAAAGAAAAGTAGAACAAGTAAGGTTCTAAATTGCGATTTAATCGCTAGTTTAGTTCTAAAAGTTGACTTCATGTTTTATCAGTTTTATCCAAAACTGATTCTTAATCAATTCAACTATAATTGGTTAGGTTCTTACAATTTATGAGATCAATACCCTTCGGGGTTTTGAAATAATCATGGAGAGTTTGATCCTGGCTCAGAACGAACGCTGGCGGCGCGTCTTAAGCATGCAAGTCGAGCGTGATTATCTAGCTTGCTAGATATGAAAGCGGCGGACTGGTGAGTAACGCGTGGGTGACGTACCCTACTGATGGGGATAGCTCCTAGAAATAGGAGATAATACCGAATACGCTTGGTGTTGTCAGAGGACATCAAGGAAAGGTTCTTTTGAACCGCAGAAGGAGCGGCCCGCGTACTATTAGCTAGTTGGTGAGGTAACGGCCCACCAAGGCGACGATAGTTACCCGGCCTGAGAGGGTGAACGGGCACATTGGGACTGAGATACGGCCCAGACTCCTACGGGAGGCAGCAGCTAAGAATATTCCGCAATGCACGAAAGTGTGACGGAGCGACGCCGCGTGGACGATGAAGGCCGGAAGGTTGTAAAGTCCTTTTTAATATGAGGAATAAGTAAGGTGAGAGAAACGCCTTA
>NZ_AJGU01000008.1 GCF_000260795.1 Treponema sp. JC4 | reverse complement strand
AAAGATTTTCTGGAGGATAAGTCCAGCCGTCAATATAAACCTGAGTATGCTGGGCAATATCAGAATATGAGCGGGCAACAACTCCTGCGTAAAGGACTGGATGATGCTTGTTCTGTTTGCAGACAATCTTAAAATATTCACTGATAACGTTAGACATGGCAGCACCGCCACGAAGAGAACAGTAAATTACATCAGGAATAAAACCATCCTTATAAATTTTGTGAGCAATTTTTAATGCGTTGTTTCGGACTGTATTGTAATCCAAAAATTCTTTAATCATTTTACACCTCGTTTAATCTTTACATTCTACTTGATTACGCTTTTTTTTCCAACAAGCTGTAAAACAGGTTCTTTTTCTTTTTCGCCCAAAGTGATGTTGAGTTTACCATCCTTGAGTTCTACATAAACGCAGGAAAGCTTTTTATCTGAATTTTCAAGGATAGCCATTGCCAGAGGATCTTCGATTTCCTTTCTGATAAGGCGCTTCATAGGACGGGCACCCATTGCAGGATTATAGCCATGCTCAATAAGATAAGACTTTGCATCCTCATCAATCTTAATAGTAAGATTTTTTCCGCTAATTCGATCAGCAAGATCCTTAATCTGAATATCAAGAATTTTTGAAATCTCTGCCTTTGAAAGGGCATTGAAAACAATTACATCATCAATTCGGTTGATAAGTTCAGGATTCAAGAGCTTTTTCAGCTCATGCATTGCGCCTGACTTAATTTCCTGGTAAGGCATTACCCCTTCAAGAGTTCCAAAACCAACCCTGCCCTCATTTGTAATCTGACGGGCACCTGCATTCGAAGTCATAATGATTACTGTATTACGGAAGTTTACAGTATGACCAAGATTGTCAGAAAGTTCACCTTCTTCCAGAAGCTGAAGAAGAAGATTGAAAATATCAGGGTGAGCCTTTTCAATTTCATCAAGGAGAACTACTGAATATGGATGACGGCGTACTTTTTCTGTAAGGATACCACCGTCTTCATAACCAACATATCCCGGAGGCGCTCCAACAAGACGGCTTGCAGTATGCTTTTCCATAAAATCAGACATATCAATTCTGATAAGGGAATCTTCACTGCCAAAAAGATACTTTGCCAGAGCCTTTGCAAGCTGAGTTTTTCCAACGCCAGTAGGACCTAAGAAAATAAAAGAACCAACCGGGTGCTTTGGAGAAGAAATTCCTGCCCGGCTTCGGCGGATTGCACCAGAAATAACACTTACTGCATCATCCTGCCCGATAACTGTATTATGCAGTTCTTCTTCCATATGCATAATTCTTGCAATTTCTGTAGTTGTAAGCTGCTCAACAGGAATGCCTGTCATCTCACAGATAATTTTTTCTATATCCGAAACTGTTACGGTCTTTTTAGAACCTAACTGCCCCTGACTCAGCATGTTTGAATAGCGGCCAAGTTTTCTTTTAAGTTCAATAACCTTGTCACGAACAAGGGCAGCATTTTCGTAATCCTGATTTTTTACAAGAGATTTCTTTTCTTCAATCAAATCAGAAATATTTGCTTCAATTTCCGTAAACTCTGCAGGTCTCTGCTCTTCGCTAATTTTTTTAGATGCCCCTGCTTCGTCCAGAATATCAATTGCCTTATCCGGAAGAACTTTTTCAGGGATATAACGGCGGCTGAGTTTTACAATCGCCGGCATGACATCATCTTCATATACAACGTGATGGAAATTTTCATATTTCTGCTTAATTCCGCGGAGGATTTCAATAGTTTCTTCATCACTCGGTTCGCTTACCTTTACAACCTGGAAACGGCGTTCAAGAGCAAGATCCTTTTCAATGTGGCGGGTATATTCCTTAGTCGTTGTAGCCCCGATAATCTGGATTTCGCCCCGGCTAAGGGCAGGCTTCATGATATTAGAAGCATCCATTGTGCCTTCTGGACCACCAGCCCCGATAATTGTATGAAGTTCATCAATGAAGAGAATGATGTCATCGTTTTCCTGAACTTCCTTCATCATCTTTTTCATACGCTCTTCAAATTCACCGCGGTATTTTGTTCCTGCAACCATAGCGGCCAGATCCAGAGAAAGAATGCGCTTTTTAAGAAGATTTGAAGGAACTTTTCCGGCAGTAATTGCCTGGGCAAGACCTTCTACAATTGCAGTTTTTCCAACTCCAGGCTCGCCAGTCAAAACCGGATTATTTTTTGTTCGTCGCGACAAAATCTGAATAACCCGGTGAATTTCCTTATCGCGTCCTACGACAGGGTCGCTTTTATTTTCGCGGGCCATTTTTGTAAGGTCGCGGCTGTATTCAGAAAGGAAGGATTCTTCTCCACCGTCGGAAGTTTCAGCTTCTTTTTGATTTTTCTTATCTTCTTCGGGAGCTGTTCCTGTCAGAAGAAAATCCGAAGGATCATCACCAAAAATAGATTTAAAGAATTCATCTGCATAATTATGGAGATTAAAATCGTTGTAAGAACTAGGAACTTCTGACTGGGCTTCCATGATAGTAAAGCGGACATCAGCAACCGTATAGCCGGATGCTGTAAAAAAGTTTTCGGCAATTGTATGCGCTTCTTTTACGGCTGCCAGAAGAAGATGCTCGGTTCCGACATAAGAATTACTCAAGGCAGTTGCTTCATAATCTGCAATACGCAAAAGATTATTCAGGCGCTGACTCTGAGGAATCTGATCCAGTGTAGGAGTTTTTTCTGTTGTGGCAAAAGAATCTTCAAGAGATTCTTCAAAACGCATAAGGTTTACGTTTAATTTGGTAAGGGTCGTAAAACCAATACCCTCTTTTAAGCGGAGCATTGCAAGCAGTACATGCTCAGGAAGGATTTCCTTACTTCCAAGCTGTCTTGCCTCATCCTGAGCCAGAATCAATACAATTTTTCTTGCGCGAAGTGAGAAATTTTTCAATTAATAACCCCAATTAGCAATTAGTTAACCGCAACTTTTTCAAAAGCCTGCTGAATTACAATAGCTCTAAGGCGTTGGAGCTGGGCGCTCAGGTCTTTTTTAAGGTCTTCCTCGTAAGAAAAAGCGTAGTTGTCGTTCACATAGAGAATATGGCCGTGCTTTGCCCTGTAAAACAAGGCATTAAGTTCCTGCTCGGTTATCCCGCTTACTCTGCCAGTCTGTAAACCGAACTTCATTACGCTGATAATGTCTGCGGCTTCATCATAAGTAAGAAGCAGCGAATACATTGCCTTTGCAAAAGCCCTTTTTACAAAATTTAAGAGTATTGTAGGATTATTATCGGCAAAAGTAGCTCTAATCTTGCGTTCTGTTTTTAAAATAATTTCTGCAAGTGAGTTGATGTTAGCTGCCTGGTCTAATTCTGTTCCGTCAGCGGCATTTCCCGGGTATAAATCAAAGATAAAATTAGAAAAATTTGCAGAATCGGAAACCTGAAAAACCGGAGAAATGCAGAATTTCTTTTCCTGAACAAGACCGATAATTGAATCAAACTGCCCCGAAAGTACGATTGACGGAATAAAAATACGGTAAGAAATTTTCAGGCCCGTACCGCAGTCTTTTATCTGGGAAGTAAGATAGCCAAAATCATGACTTGCGGCAAACTGAAGTTTTTCCTGCAGAACCTCATCAATTCTGTAAACCTGAGCCATTACCTTTTCTGTTTCAAAGCCGGAAGAAAAGGCTGAAATACGCACATGGTCTATGTGATTTACAAGAAGGCTTTCTGAATCATTATCATTTAAAATTACGGCAGAGCAGTCAAAATCCTTTGAGTCTGAAATTATGTTCTTGTCTATTAAAACCTGCCGCCCCTGACTGAAAATATTTTTATAGTCTATAAAATGAAAGGTCTCTTCGCTCTGAATTGCATCGTAAACAAGAGAATTAACCCTTTCCATATCTTCTGTGCTCATTTTTACGGGGAAAGGAAAATCTGCAAGGTTACGGCTCAGGCGGATTTTTGTAGAAAAAACTATATCATCATTCTGACCGGCAAGAGAAAACCAGGGAAGAGGCATTTTATTTTTCATCAGGCTTTCTCCTGTCAAAATCAAGCTCAGAATCTGCTTCTGTATCAAAAGTTACTTTTTCATCTGAGGGATTTTTTGCCCCGGAAGCTTCCTTATTCAAAACCTTAAGATAGTCGCGGTAAAAGGCTGCCTTTTCATATTCTTCCGCTTCAATTGCGGCATCAAGCTTAAACTGCATTTCGACCCGGCTTGTAAGGGTTGATTTATAGCCCTTGAGTTTTTTAGGAAAGCTTCCCTGATAGGCCTGGGTAATTCCGTATTTTCTAAGAGTTTTTTTGAACTCCTCGGCAAAGGTATAATAACATTCAGAGCAGCCGATTTTCTGACTTTCGGAAATTTTATCGTAGGTCATTCCGCAGACAGGACAGATTTTTTTTGTCATTTCAGCGCCTCCAGAGGTTTTTCCTTACCTGCCTTCACTGCCGGAATTACGCTTACTAAAAGTGAAAGCAAAAGAGTTCCCATACAGACAATTATCAGCTCTTTTACAGGAATTTCAACAGGAATTGTCTGCAGATAGTAGGCAGGATCCATAAGATGAAGGTCTGTAAAAAGATTTACAAGGCTTTCCAGGCCACGGATAAGCTGATTTGAATAAAGGGTGATTAAAAGTCCTAAAGGCAGTCCTATACACAGCCCCGAAAAGCCGCAGAAAAGGCCTGTAAGCATAAAAGAAAGGCTTATTCCGCGCGGGCTGGCACCGACACTTTTTAGGATTGCTATCTCGCGGCGGCGTTCAAGCACCAGCATTACAATTGCGGAAGAAATATTTATGGAGGCAACAAGAACTATCATCATCATTATAAAAACCAGCATTACCTTGGTAGAAGAAAAGTTTTCAAAACGGGAAGCATTTACCTGATCCCAGCGGTAAACATTGGCAAAACGTCCTGCCTCATTTTTTACAGCTCTTTGAAGGGCAATCAAACGGGGACTAAAGGCATCATCTGTTTCCAGAAGCACATTAAAATCTGCATTTGTCATGGAAAAAGAACGGAAAAAGGTTTTCAGGGGAATAAAAACCCAGAGCTGATCCAGTTCCTGATAGCCCGAAGATATCACAGCTCCGACTTTAAAGGCGGTCATTTTTGGAACAATCGCAGTTCCTGCCTTTTTTGTGGTAATGATTCTGAAAGTATCTCCTGTTTTAAGTCCAAGACTTTCTGCCATCTTCTTTCCAATAATTGCAGTATTACCGCCAGACTCCAGTGCAGAAGTATCTCCTTCAATCACTTCAAAAAGTGTCTTAAAACTTTCGTTCTTCTTAAAAATATCGTTCTGAACACCCCGGATATAGGCACCGCTTCTTATATTTTTTCCAAGCGCCAGAGCCGAAAGAGTAACTTCCGGATAGGCAGTCTTTATTCCACCAATTTTTTCAAAGGAAGCAGCATATTTTTCAAAATTAGCAGCAGTCTTAGTTTCTTCTATTCCGCCTGCGACCCGCATTTCCAGATGACTTGAAGAAAGCCCTATGATACGCTCTGTCATTCCCTTTATCATTCCATTTGTAATTGAAATAACAGCTACAAGGGGAATAATACTGAGGCCTATGCAGATAACTGCCCCGTAAAGACTTTTTCTGGCAGTAGAGTTTTTTTCAGCACGAGGAAAAATCAGACTTTTTGCAAAATAAAGAGAAGCCTTTAAAGTCAAATTAAACACCTGCCTTTTCAAGCTTTCCCTTTACAATTCTGTAAACTTCGTCGCCTTTTTCTGCAATATTCATATCATGAGTTACAAGAATCAGAGTCTTTTTATATTTTTCAACCATGTCAAACAAAAGTCCGCTGATTAAAGAAGCATTTGCAGGGTCAAGATTTCCGGTAGGCTCATCTGCAAGAATTAATGAAGGGTCATTTATTAGGGCACGGGCAACTGCCACCCTCTGGCGCTCCCCTCCGCTCAATTCCGAAGGCAGATGATTTTTTCTTTCAATAACGCCGGTATCACGCAAAAGAGCTTCTGCCTTTTCCACCGCCAGCTTTTTTGGAAGCCCCGCAATAAGGGCCGGCATGCAGACGTTTTCCAGGGCAGTAAAATCCTTCAAAAGATAGTGAAACTGAAAGACCAGACCTAAAAAATGGGAACGGTAATTGCTAAGTTCCTTTTCAGAAAGTTCAGCCACCTTCCATTTGCCGCTTTTATCATTACCGGCAATTACGCTGCCACCTGTCAGGCTGTCAATTCCGCCGATGATATTCAAAAGAGTTGATTTTCCGCTTCCGCTTTCCCCGACAATTACAATTTTCTTTCCTTCCTCAACTTCCAGATTCAAATCAGAAAGAACAGTAAGCTTTTCGCTGGTGGAAACAAAAGTTTTTTCAAGATTTTTAATCGAAACAATGCTACTCATTATGAAGTACCTCTGCCAGAGATGATTTTAAAACATTTTTGCCGGCAAAAAAACAGGCTGCAAGGGGCGAAATAATACCGAATAAAAAAATCATAAGAACTTCACCCTTAAAAATACGGGCCGGAATATTTGCATAAATGCTGTAAGTTGAGTTTTCGCTTATATACATAAGATTTTCGTGATTAAAAATTGCAGTAAAGGCGTATTGCAGAAAATAAACTATCTTCGAGGCGCCGTTGAATACTGCGTTGGTGTTAAGACTGATTATAATACCCAGAATCAGTCCGCCAACTGAACCAAGAAGGCCTGTATAAAAACCCCGGGTAATAAAAATTGCCTGAATTTCTTTTATGCGTATTCCAAGCGCCGTAAGAATTGCAATTTCCCTCTGACGTTCAAAAACAAGACGCCTCATGGCATTATAAATATTTATTGCCACCACAACAAAAATCAGGCAGACAACCAGCAGCAGCATATTCTTTTCGATTCTGAGCGCCCCGTAAAAACTCTTATTGTATTCCTTCCAGGAAGAAATTTTTGCCCCGCTGCCCGAAAGAACTTCTCTTAGTTCCCTGATTTCGCGTTCTACATTAGAAGTATTGTGAAGTTTAATTCCCCAGGTTCTTAAAGCTTCTTTTCCAAAGTAAGTTCTTGCAGCTTCCATACTGATAAAAGCCAGGCTTGAATTAATTTCCTGATAGCCGGTTGCAAAAATTCCCTTTACAGTAAAAATTCTCTGACCTGAAAAAAGCTCCACATCGCTGGAACCACTCAAAACAAAAAGATTTACCTGGTCTCCTACCCGCACCTTAAGGCTATGGGCAAGCTGATTTCCAAGAATAATTTCATTCTTACCAGAAAGATCAAAAGAGCCCTGTAAAAGAATGATTTCTTTTCTAAAGCTCGGGTCTTCATAAAAAGTTTCGGCTGGTATTCCCCTAATTAAGGCTGGACTTTCAAAAACAGCAGATGATGAAGTGACTTTGTCACTTGCCGGGGGATTAGGCTGTGGAATATTGCACATGAGGGTTTGAGCCTGATAAAAAGGAGTAATAGCTCTTACCAGCTTTGATGCTTTACAATGCTCATTAAGTTTTTTTTCACAGTCAGAAAGGTCTTCCTCTGAAAGTTTTTCCCCAGCTTCTTCCACCTGAATATGATAAGACTGGGTTTCTAAAATTGCGTCAATAAAACTCATCTGAAAGCCGTTCATAACGCTCGTAACCACAATAAGAGTCATAACTCCAAAGCAGATACCAAGAATGCTTAGACGGGAAGTAACAGAAGAGGAAGAACTTCTGTCTGCAGAAGCAAAACGGCGGGAAATTGAAAATATCAGAGCAAGTTTATTCTTCTTCATCAAACTTATGAATCCTTAATACCCTTTCGTTCTGGTAAATTACTTCCCTGACCCGGTTATATTTTACAAACCAGGTTTTTACGCTGATACCGTGGTCAAAAAAATACTGCTGGGTGTAACTTCCCAAAACAGGAGAGTATTTTTCCACAGATTTTAAGATGTCATTTTCATAAAAGCTGACATCGGCAGGGATTTCTTCGCCCGCTTCATTTTTGGGATTGTATTTATATCTGAAAGCCTTTGCAGAAACTCCGCGTCGCTTTGTATCTTCTTCGCTGTTATAGGAAAAAGTTCTTACAGAAAGCTCTGATATTCTATTGTCTTTGTCATATTTCCAGCGTCTGATTTGGGTAATATAAGGTTTTTCTTCAACCTTCTTAAAGGCTTCGATTTTTTCTACAAGCCCATCCCGGCGGTAAAAAATACTTTCACCGTCTTTTTCATTTTCAACAATCTTAACGTTTACTTTTTTTTCATTCCCGAAATATTTGAAATATTCCTGTCTTACTATTCTGGAATCCCTGGCTCCGTTGATTTCCCAGAATTCAGAACGTTCCAGTCTGTACTGCTGGTCAAAAAAACGCCGTCTTGTTTTATTACCAATCGAATAAATCATTACTCTATTTCCGTCCAGGGAATCAGGCTGAATGATTTCGTTTTCAAACTCGCTGAAAGCTAAAAGAGAGGATTTTCCGGTGTAATCTTTTGAAAGATATTCTTCGCGGACTTTTTCTACAGCCTCTTCAATTTCTTCAAGATTAATTGCTTCACTTTCACCTGCAGCTTCTTCTAAGGGAATTTCTTCAACTTCTTCAAGGCTGGCTTCTTCAAGGCTTTCTTCCTGACAAAAAACTGAAAAAGCAAAAAAAGAGAAAAGTAAAAATGCGGCAATAAGTCTCTTAAAGAGTGCCCAAAAACTCGTCAATGTATTTCTCCGCATTAAAAGGTGCAATGTCGCCGTATTTTTCGCCGGTACAGACAAAGGCAACAGGAATTCCAAGTTCACGACCAATGCTTACTGCAACTCCACCCCTTGCCGTTGAATCGTATTTTGTCATGATGATAGCATCTACCTTTACAGCCTCGTTAAAAACCTCTGCCTGACGCAGGGCATTCTGACCGGTAGTAGAATCAATTACGATAATTTTCTTGTAACAACCCTGGTCAGCCTTAAGGGAACAGGTTCGGTCAATTTTCTGAAGTTCGCGTACAAGATTTTCTTTATTGTGAAGGCGGCCTGCGGTATCTGCAATTACAAGGCCAGGTCCCTTAGACTTTACGGCTTCTGCGGCATCAAAAACTACAGCGCTAGGGTCACTTCCATGCTGATGGCTTACAACGCGCACCCCAATCTTCTCTCCATGAGTATCAAGCTGTTCGATTGCAGCGGCGCGGAAGGTATCTGCGGAGGCAAGAACAAGATTCTCAATTCCGCGGGCTTTAAAGAGATTTGCAAGTTTTGCAACGCTGGTAGTTTTACCAACTCCGTTTACGCCCAGCACCATCCAGACATTCTGCTTTGACATATCTGGTTCCAGGCTGATTTCTTTAATATTCTGCAATAAAAGGCCTTTTAGTTCTGCAATAATATCCTTCTGCTCGCTTAATTTTTTCTGGCGGCAGATTTTTTCAAGTTCATCTGTAATTTCAAAGGCAGTTTTTGCCCCTATATCACCTTCAACCAGGCTGTCTGTGAGTTCTTCAAAAAATTCCTCATCTATTTTTTTTGAAAAAAGATTTTTTAATTTTTCACCGAATGATTTTTTCATTTTTCTTCCTCGCCTTCAACTTTTTCTTCATCTATTATTTCGTCTTTATTTTCCTGACTTTCATTTTCAGTAACTACTTCAGTTTTACGCATTTTTTCAAGTTTTTTAAGCTCTTTTTGCTTTTGTTTTTCAAGTTTCTGCTCAGAAATTGCCTTTGCCCTTTGAGGTAAAACATCATTAACCGCAAGAAAGTAGCGGACAAGCTCATAGACAAAAAGAGCTCCGCAGCCGATTGAAATTACCCCGCAAATCTGATTTCTTGTTTCCCAGGTAAGGGCGTCCTCATAGCTTCCAATTCCCTTGTTATACTGAGCTGCTGCATTAGCATAATTTCCGTATGTATAAAAATAAGGAACCATAGAAAGCATTAAAAGAGTATAGCTTCCGTACATAATGCGGCGTCGCTTATCAATATAATCATTGATATCCATGTTTTTTGATTTAATGGATACAAGATTTTTATTATTCAAAAGAGTTTCGGGAATATAATAATTTGTGGTAAAACCATCGTTACTGATAAACTGTCCAAGAATCTGAGTATCGTTTATACGGATTTTTGCCCGGGTAAAAAGTTCTTCTTGAGCTGAAGTTTCACTTTCCGGTGGAAGCTGGCTTTCTGGGGGAAGGCTCTGGTCTTTAGCAGCTTCTGCAAGGGCACCTGCCGCATAAAAACGGCCAGGAAATGGACAAAGGTTTACTGCATCAATAAAGACCTCATGCTCTTCCTGCATGGTAACTTCAATTTTATACTTTTTGTTTCCTTCAAAAAAATAGGAGGTTCCCATTTCGCGGTAACCGTCGCTTACAAAACGAACGGAATGAACACCGGACTGACTTCGTATCAGAGAAAGTTTTGGCGGCTGTAAATCATCATCAAGATAAATACGAACCTTATCCCTAATTTCTGCAGGATTAAAGGAAATCTCTATATCAACCGGCATTCCGTTTGTAAGGGCAATTACAATCTGATGGGCAATTGAAGTTGAAATCATATCTGCTTCTTCAATAAGACCGACCTCTGAAACAGAATGATTAAGCTTTCCTCCAGGAAATTCATAAATATCTGCACTTACAAAATAATAGGAACCGTAATTTGTAATTGAGCCTGTAATCAGGGATTTAATTCCGGCATTTACAGCCTCTTTTTCATAATCATAACTTGAATAACCGTATTTTTGGGCAGTTTCGCTGGGTTCAAAAAAAGCGGTTCGATCGTCCTTATAAAAGGCAATATTTTGGGAAGAAACAAACTCGGCATCCCGGTCAAAAATATTTCTGAACATGCTCTTGAAGTTTTCGCCTTCGCTGGCACTTTCATCCATATTGAAAAATCCCCGCTGTACCATTTTTTCTTCACGGATAGATTTTTGCATAACCTGGTCAACTTCTTTTAGATTGGCAGAAATTTTTTCCTGAATAGTTTTTATGGCTTTTTCTTCCTCTTTGATTTTTGAAGCAAGCTTTCTTTTTGAATAATTCTGCAGCACCAGAGAATCGCGCTTTTTATATTCTGCGGAAAGCTGTAGAAAAAGGGAAAGGCGGGTCTTTCTTAAATCATAAAGTGCCTGATCTCTTTTTTCATCAGGATAAACGATATGAACAAGTTCATCATTGAGTTTTTCAAGAATTCGGCTGGGAAACATTTCTGAAATTCCCTTAGAAACCGAAGGATCCTCTGCAGCGGCAGGAGAATTGTATTTAAAACGTTCAGCCCCCACAACCCATTTTGAAGTATCAGCTCCAAAAAGCGGGCCTGCGGCAGCTGTGAGTAGGGTTAAAAATGTAAAAGTCAGGATTGTCCTAAACTTCTTCGTCATCATCCCCGCCGTCCATTGGAAGTCCCTTCCATTTTGCAACAAGGTATGCATTCATAAATTCGTCGATTTCACCGTCCATTACACTCTGAATGTTTCCAGAAGCAAATTTAGTACGGTGGTCTTTTACCATTGTGTAGGGCTGGAAAACATATGAGCGGATCTGGCTTCCAAAAGAAATATCTTTTTTTTCTGCGGCAAACTTTGAGTTTTCCTTTTCCTTCTGCTCGCGGTAGTATTCGTAAAGACGAGCCTTAAGCATGCTCATACAAGCCTGACGGTTAAAAATCTGGCTGCGTTCTGTCTGGCAGGCAACAACAATTCCTGTCGGGATATGAGTAAAGCGAACGGCAGAGTCAGTTTTGTTTACGTGCTGACCGCCCTTTCCTCCGGCACGATAAGTATCTACACGAAGGTCTTCAGGGCGTACTTCAACTTCAATTGTGTCGTCCAGAACCGGGTAAACGTAAACAGAGGCAAAGCTTGTGTGGCGACGGGCGTTTGCATCAAAAGGAGAAATGCGCACCAGACGGTGGATTCCGCCCTCACCCTTCAGATAACCGTAAACATAATCGCCTGTAATCTGAATTGTAATGGATTTAATTCCGCCTTCTGCTTCAAGTTCATCAACAACTTCTGTTTTATAGCCGTGGCGTTCTGCCCAGCGCAGGTACATTCGGCTAAGCATAAAGGCCCAGTCGCAGGCTTCTGTTCCACCCGCACCCGCATGAACGGTAAGATATGCATCGTTCTGGTCAACTTCGCCCGAAAGCAGGTTGAGAACGTTTAATTTTTCAAAGGTTTCCTTGCAGGAAGCGTACATTGAATTAACTTCATCTTCGTCAGCAGAATCACCGCTTTCTACGGCAAGTTCGTACATTGCTTCCAGATCATCAAAATCAGCCTTAAGCTTGCGCCATGGTTCTACGCGATTCTTTAGCTTTCTGATTTGAGACATTACTTTTTCTGCAGCTTTAGGGTCATCCCAGAAACCTGCTGCTTCTGTTAATTTTTCCTTTTCCTTTATTGATTTATCGATTGCGTCCGAGTCAAAGACGCCCCCAGACAGTATTAATTTCTTCTTTCAGTTCTTCAATCTGTATTTTTACTTCTTCTAACATAGCCTATACAATAACCTTTTTTTCAAGAATCATCAATCAAATGCCGATTATTAATATATGAAGAAATCCCTTATTTTTTTTGCATTAATTTCAACATTTTTTGCAAATTTGACCTTTGCCGAGCGTCCGATTATTCAGGATATTCAGGCTGTTGCGGGTAATTCAAACCGCATAAATCTTGTATGGAACCTGCCTCAGAATCCTGAAAAAGAAATTACCCAGCTTTTAGTTTACCGTGACCTTTCTCCGATTTCTTCATATGCCCAGCTGCAAAAGCTTGAGCCTATTGCAAAGCTTGTACCAATTCTTACAAGTTACACAGACACAGTAAGCGACTATAAAGATTACTTTTATGCTGTAATTGCAGTTACAGACGAGCCTTATGAAATTATCCTCATGTCTATTAACTCCACAGTAACCGGCTGCCATGTTCAGGCAGTAGCAAAAAATCCCCTTCCTCAAAAAGAAGAAAAAGTTGAACGCCTTTACCCCGAAGGTGCCTTGAGGGAAATTCCTCTTCCCTACCTTGATTACATTGACGGGCTGGAAAAGGAATATAAAGTTTCAGAAGAAGTTGCAGCAAGCGTAAAAAATCTTGGAATCATAGAAAAAAGAGCTGTTCCGCGGCTCAGCATTCATATTTTTGAGGAAGATTTAATTTCTCCGGACGGCGGCGATGACTTCCTTCTCTTTGAAGTTTTGAAAACAACTTTTATTCAGAAAAAATATAAAGAAGCAATTGACCAGCTGGAAAAACTGGTAGGAACAAATATCAGTCAGACTACCAGAAATCGCGCTTATTTCTACCTTGGAGAATCCCACTACATGCTGGCACAGTATCCAAGGGCGATTAAGACATTTGTAAGAATTGAAAATGTGTATCCGGCATTATGTAAGCAGTGGATAGACAATTCTTTGGATCAATTATAGAGATTTAGTAACATTTTAAGAAAATACGGAGCAAAGGTTCGCCTTTTGCGGAGTTTAGAGCGCTGGAAATGTATAATAATTTCCTATCAGCGCTCTCGGCGGAGCAAAAGGCGGTTCTTTGCGGAAGTATTTTCTTAAAGGGTAACTTTTACTTAGTAAATGGACCTAAGAATTTCTACAATCGCAGGTTTCTCTACCGCTTTCTTAATTTCTGCAAGAATGCCTGCCCCTTCAGTATTCTTTACAACCGGCTTTCCTTTTTCGTCGGAGTTTGGAACTGTATCGATACCTTCTTTTTTATTCTGATCAGGTACGCTTACAAGAATAATTTCGTCATCAACGTTTACGCGGTCGTAAAAGCCATGCTGGGTAATATCGGCTTCAGAAACTTCTTCGCTGGCCTTTGTGATTTTTATGCTTCCTACAACATCAGAATCTTTATAGGTAAGACCGGTACCGCTGTCAGAAATTTTAAGACCGCCTCTTTTGATAATCTTGAACTCAGAATCATTTACAACGTTTTCTGACTTTCCAAGATCAACAAGCACAACCTTACCGTTACGCTTAAGGATTTTTCCGCGTACTACAAGTTTTTCAAGAACTGAATTTCGGAAGCGGCGGAGTACAGTGGAAAATCTGTTGTTTCCGGTTGCAAACCACCTTTCTTCCATAACTGGAGTTCCGGTTCTTCCTGTATACATTGAAGCCTTAAGGGTAATATCCTCTTCTGATTCACTTGAATTTACAAGAATAAAGTAATCAAAATTACTTCCCCGGGCAATTTTATAAGCTTCGCTGTAGCCGCTGACAGGAGTAACCTGAGTTTTTACAGAGGTAATTGCAACACCAGAAAAAACATCCCCTGCCGCAAAGGCTGTAAGGCGTTCTGAATCTGCGTGATTAAAGCTTGTATTCTGATCTACATAAAAAACCGCAATATTCCAGCGGATTTTATCAAGATAAAAAGGCTCAACATCCCACTTTTTGGCAATTGTTGTACCCAGAAGTGATTTATAGCCTTCGATCGTATCTTTTAATGTCTGATTAATTGCATCAGGCGAATTATTCTGAATAAAATCCAGCTGCTCAAGATAAAGCTCGTGCATTCCGTTCATTTCAAGAATGTCAGCATATGCAAGGCGGGCTTTTACATTTGCAGGATCCAGCAGCAAGGCCCTCTGATATTCGTAAACGGCACCCAGCTTATCAAAACGGCTTTCGTACTGAAGGGCATTTGTAATATGATATTGAGCCCATTCCTTACGGCGGCTGTCTTCAATAGAAAGGCTTGTTCTGGCTGTAAGTTCCAGCTGAGTTCTCATCATTTCATCCTGAGGAGAAACAGAAAGTCCTGCATCCCAGGTAGAAATTGCTTCTTCAGAAAGTCCGAGCTTGTTCTGGGCAATTCCCTTTAAATACCAGGCCTTACCGTTTTTGCGGTTACGGCTGATTAAAAAGTCACTTATATCAATTACGTCGTTATAGCGGCCTTCTGAATACAAGATTGCAGACAAAAGCTGATAGCCCGGTTCAAAATTCTTATTAAGCTCAAGGGCAATACGAACGTGTTTTTCTGCCTGAAGAATTTCTCCCTTCATAAAATAAATCAGGGCTGACAGAAAGTGAACTTCGCTTTCCCCTGAATAAAGCTGCATAGCCTGATTCAAAAACTTTTCAGACTGCTTATAGCGGCCGGTTTCTGCACAGATTAAAGCCATGGAAAGAAGGGCTTTTCTGTTTCCTGATTCGCGGCGCAGGGCTTCTGAATACTGCTGTTCAGCGCCGGAAAATTTTCCGTCATAAAGTTCAAGTTCCGCAAGACCAAAATGAGCGCTTACGTCGTTTGGAAAGTCCTGAAGGATTTTATTAAAAAGTGCCTTTGCTTCATCCGCACGACCAAGCGCCAGATAAAGCATTCCCTTTAAGTTTTCAATTCTGCTGTTGTATTTTTCTAGATTTTCTGCTTTTTCAAGATATGTAAGCGCAAGTTCAAACTCCCCCATTTTATAAGAGCAGCTTGCAAGATGATACCAGGCATCAGAATAGGAAGGATTTAAGTTTACAACCTGAAAAAAACTCTGACCGGCATCAAACCAGTTTTCATCAGCTTCGTAAAAAAGACCTTCTTCAAATAAAGAAAGAGGAGTCTTCTGTGCAGGCGCTGCATAGAGGCTGGCAACCGCAAATAAAGCTGAAACTAAAAGTGCAAACTTATTCTTCCGGATTTTCATCATTTTCACTGTTTTTAATTACCTTTATTACATTGATTCTGTGGCCTTCCATGTTCTGAACGATAAAATCAAATCCATTCCAGGAAGTTTTTTCATATTTTACAGGAACTTTACCGAACAAATCGAATACAAATCCGCCAAGGGAATCAAAATCCTCTTTAGGGAAGTCTGAACCGATTGCTTCGTTCAAATCATCAAGATTTACGCGGGCATCACAAAGCCAGATATTTTCGCCGGCAGAAATGATATCCTCTTTTTCATTATCAAACTCATCCTGAATGTCGCCGACAATCTCTTCAATAATATCCTCCATTGTAACAAGGCCGGAAATTCCACCGTATTCGTCAATTACAACGGCAATATGAAGGTGCTGGCGTTTGAATTCGCGAAGAAGGGAATCAATTCTCTTGCTTTCCGGAACAAAATAAGCCCGGCGGATAATTTTTTTAAGGTCGATTTCTGAATCTTCAAGAAAAAGTTTAAGCAGGTCTTTTACGTAAAGAATACCGGTTACGTTATCAATTGAATCCTGATAAACCGGGAAACGTGAATGCCCGCTTGCAATAAGCTTATGAAGAAGTTCATCGCGGGGAGTATCGGCTGCAATAAAGTCTACGTCAATACGGGGAACCATAACTTCCTTAACGGCAGTTTCAGAAAGTCCCTCTACACCCTCAATCATATCCTCTTTTTCTTCTTTAAGGATTTCCTTTTGGGCAGCAGTCAATTCTTCTGTATGAGAAGCCTTTTTCTTTTTCTTAAAAAAACTCATTTTATTACACTCTCATTTTTTAATTCTTTTAATAAGTTTTCCTGCTTTACAAGCATTTCGCAGACAGGCTCCACGCCTTTTTCTATATGCTCAGGTTCGTGATCATAACCGTTCAGATGCAAAATACCGTGAACCAGAAGCCTTTTTATTTCATCATTTTCTGTCTGTTCAAAATAAGCAGCATTTACAGGAAGGGTGTCCAGACTGATTGCAATATCACCTGCACATTTCCACTTTCCTTCTTCATCTTCGTATTCATCACCGTTTTCAAAAGAAAGCACATCGGTTGCGCTGTCAATTCCACGGAAATTATTATTCAGTTCCCTCATGTATTCGTCGTTACAAAAAAGAATGCTTATTTCTTCTCCGTCAAAGCCAAACTTTTCCAAAACAAGATTAACAAAGGGCTCTACGTTATCAAGCCAAGAGGGAGGCTCTAATTCTTCCTGAACTGAAATTAAAACGCGGTTTGCCATTATGCCTTCTCCGTAGAATCTTCTTTTGCGGCACGTTCAGCCTTTTCAGCTTTTCGCAAAGCCTTTTCTGCTGCTTCTGCCCGTTCAGATTTTTCTTTTTCAGGCTTTTCTGTTTTTTCCTTGTTTTCTTCTGCCTGATCAGGATATTCAATCCGGCTGTGATAGTAGCCTGCAAGAATCTGAACAAAGGCTTCCTTAATTTTAGAAACGTCGCGGAAGGTCAAATCACAGTTATCAAGCTGCTTGTGTTCAATTTTTCCGTTGATTAACTGAGTAATAAAGGCTTCAAGGCGAGGAACAGAAGGACTTTTAAGGGTACGGCAGGCAGCTTCAATTGTATCTGCAAGCATAACTACGGCAGATTCGCGGGTTGTAGGAGGATTTCCTGCGTAAGAGAATTCTTCAGGGCTAAGACTTTCGTCCCGCTCTTTTGCTTCATTATAAAAATAGGCAATTACGCTGTTTCCGTGGTGCTCTGCAATAATATCAATTACAGCCTGAGGAAGATGCAGCTGATGAGCCTTTTCTACGCCCTTACGCACATGGCTTTTGATAATTGAGCGGGAAAGAGACGGATTCAAATCATCGTGCTTGTTTTCACCCTTCTGATTTTCTACAAAGTATTCAGACTGTTCAATTTTACCAATATCGTGATAGTAAGCGCCAACCCGGGCTAAAAGCGCATTTGCCTTAATTTCGCGGCAGGCATTTTCAGAAAGCTGGGCTACCATAAGGGAATGCTGATAGGTTCCGCTTGCCTGAACCAGCATTTTTCTCATAAGCGGATGATTCAGGTCGGAAAGTTCCATAAGGCGGAAAACCGAAGCAGTATTAAGCATGATTTCTAGCGGAGTCAAAAGACCAAGTGTCAGGATTCCAGAAAGGAAGCCGTTAGCCGCAACGCCCCCCAGAAGCTTTGGCAATTCTGTAAAGGTTTCATTAAAAATTACGTGGATAATTACCATGTAAACGCAGTTGAAAATTGAAAGGGTGATTGAAGCAAATACAAGATCAAGGCGGCGGTCGATTTTACGCACAATTGCCGCAGAAGTAAGGGAGGTTGCAAGGGTGTAAACAAAGGTCTGCACCTGACAGTCGCTGGAAATTAAAACTCCAAGCGAAAGCACAAAGGAAAGCAGAACAGCCGCAACGTTTCCGTACAAAATAGTTACCAGCATTACAAATAGAGAGGCTGGAATGATTATGCAGATTGAAAAAGAATCAGAAAAAACTGCAAGCTTACCACAGAAACTGACAATTACATACATGACGACAAAGAAAATCATCTGCAGTAAGGGTTCCCTCACGTATATTTTCCGGTTGAAGGGAACAAAGCAGTAAAGCAGATACCACATGATTGCCAGAAGCAGAAGAAAGAGTTCTGCATTGGCGAAGGCACGGTAATCAATGTACAAAGGCGAAGCCGACATTTTTTTAAGCTTTGCATAGCCCTCTTCTGTAATCGGGAAGCCTTTTTTTATGATTTTTTCACCCTTTTCTATAGAAACCGGATCAAGTTCATCAGGTGGTAAATCCTTTTTTGCAATAATAGTACGGTCAGAAATCTGATTGATTTCGTAATCTGAAAGGGAAAAATCTGCAATAGTCTGTACTGTAGAGATTTTTACAAAGTTCAGTGCAGAAACAAGCAGGAGTCCCACAAAAAACAAAATCAGATAAAGATAATATTTAGAAATGTAAGCTCCAAGAGACTGGAAATAAAGTCCAAAAGCTCCGGAGTTAGTATTTTTCTTCGTATTGTTTTTCATTCTCGTATGCCTTTACAATCTGTTTTACAAGTCTGTTTCTTACGACATCTTCTGCCGTAAGCTCCATAAAACCAATATCTTCTATTTTATATAAAATCTGAATTGAATGCATCAATCCGGAAGTCGTTTTTCTAGGTAAATCTATCTGAGTCGGATCACCGGTGATAAAAACCTTGGTGTTGTCGCCCATACGGGTAAGGAACATTTTCATCTGAGGGACTGTTGTGTTCTGGGCTTCATCAAGAATTACAACTGCATTATTAAGGGTGCGGCCCCGCATATAGGCAAGAGGGGCAACTTCAATAATACCCGCTTCAAAAAGCCGCTTTACTGTTTCTACAGGTAAAACACTTTCCATTGCATCTTTTAAAGGCCGCATATAAGGATCTATTTTCTGTTCAAGGTCACCCGGCAAAAAGCCAAGACTCTCCCCTGCTTCTACAACAGGACGGGTAATTATCAGTTTTGATTTTTTATGACTGAGGATAAGGCTGAGGGCTTCTGCCACCGCCAGAAAAGTCTTACCGCTGCCGGCGCTTCCGGTACAGAAAACCATATCTTTATGCTGCAGCATATTGATGTATTCTGCCTGATGCTGAGTTCTTGCGTAAACCCTTTTAAGACCGCCTGGAATCAAAATCATTTCTTCTTCTGCCCGCGGCTTTTTATGGGTATTTAAAACAGAAACAACAATGTCTTCTCCGTTTTTACCGCCTGCAGAGATTTCATCAATTATTCGGTCTACAATAAACTGGAATTTCTGGCGTATCAGCGGGTCTTCGTCTTCTACAGAAAGCTCGTTTCCTTTTGTAAAGACCGGCACGCCTAAATGTTCTTCAATGAGTCTAAGGTTGCTGTCATTTGTTCCGCACACACAGGAAAGCACATTCTGGTCTGGAACAACAATCGTGTAATCTTTCATTAATTATTAATATTATATGACGTATTTAGTTAAATGTCCAATCTCCGTAATTATCTTTAATCTGAGTTTTCATGCTGGACATTGGCTTCCATACAACTCCGATTGTGATATAAGGATTCATATCATAATATGACTTACCGTTTTCTGTTAACAGTCGCGGTGCAAAAGACCAGGTCATGCTGAAATCCCAGTCATGAAGGCTGTGGGTAACTTCCATATTCAAAGATTTAAGCTTAAAGCCTGAATCTTTTCTAAGGGCTTCATTATCAAAACGGAAGGAATTAAGCAAATCCTTCCACATATTATCTTCACCAGGTACACGGCCTTCATGCCCCATCATCTTCTGGAAATAGCGGTAAATTACAGAGTTCTGCGAGGTTGAAGAAAACTTTATGTAGAAAAAGTTATTGATATTAAAGGTCAGAGACGGTGTAAAAATAAAATAAGAGTTTGTAGGGCGGATTAAATCTGCCGTTACGCTTGTTGTAAGGCCCGGAGCAACGGAAATTCGGTTGAACCATTTATAGTAGGTTTTGGAAGGCTTTGTATATGACAAAGAAAAACTGTAAGGAAGAAATTCCTTATAGGTATTACCCGAAGAATCTTTTCTGGCTACCCAGTTATTATCTTCAAAATCATAGCCCTGAGCATAAGACATAACATAAGAAGTAGAAAGACCCCACCAGGAAGCAGAAAGCTTAAAACTGGAATGATAATTTTCCTCCATGTTATAGGTATAGGATTCCGAAAAAGAAAGAGTTGAGCCCAGCACTGTTCCAGAAACCGTTGTCGACTGCTGCAGGTCCTTTTTCTTCCATTTTTCATCTTCTGTTGTTGCCTTTTTATTTTCTGTAATACCGGTTGTAACTGTTTCTGTAACATAAGGAAAAACAAGGGTTAATGTTCCTGTGTACTGGCGGGCAAGAGGCGGCATAACCTGACTGAAGGTCAAAGTCTGCTTAAACTTTTTGTCCATTTCTGTAAGACCCAGAATAAAATCAAGAGAATTGACCGTTACACAGTTTTCATCATCAAAATCAAGGGTGTAATAATTGTATTCAGGATTACTTGCGTCTCCTACAAATTCCTGGCGGAAAAGTTTAATTGTAGAAGACCATTTTAAGCCGGTTTCGCAGAACAAAGGAACATAGGCAAAAGGAAAAAAGTTGATAGAGTTTACAGTTGCAATATCTTGTGACTCTGCCTTATAGTCGGTTACGCGAAGGGTATCAGCCTGAGCTTCTGTATAGCCACCCTCCGAAGCGCCGTTTGTATTTATATATGGATGCTTCTGATAAATCGGGCTGTAGGTAAAGGAATTGGTTGCAGAAAAAACGCTGGTTCCGTAAGTAAGGTTATTTGAAAGCGCAAGCGGAAGCTTAATTGTATACATAGAAGATTTGATGTTTGACCAGTCAAAATCACTTCCAGACTGAATATAGCTTGTATCTGTAGAATAAGCCATCTGAGTAAGAATTGAAGGAGTAAAAGTATAACCAAGCTTATAAACAAAGCCCTTTGCAAGGGTATCTGTAGAGGCAGAAAAATCTAAATCCGGAAAAGACGGCTCAATATTTCCCATTCCAAAAATCTCATCTGCAGAGGCAGGTTCTTTTTCTGCTTCTGCAAGTTTTTCATCTTTTTTATCATTTTCTGCTTTTTCTTCGTCTTTAGCAGCCGCCTCTTCAGCCTCTTTTTTTATTTCTGCCTCTGACTTTAATTCATTTTCCTTATTAAGGGTGATTGCATATTCAGGCTTGGCAGAAGATTTTGAAGAAGTCTGACCAAATGGAATTTCAAGCAGGGTTCCGGCAATATTAAAGGAAAGAGAAAGCGGAGTAACCTGAGAAGGCGCATAAAACTTTCTCATAAAGGCTTCATCATCAATTAATACGCTATGCTCACCAATAGAAGAGCCATAGGTTGATGGAGTCTGAATAGTTGTAAACTGAACAGAAGCTGTAAGGTTATAACTAAGGGTAGAAAAATACTGTTTTAATGGAGATGGCACGCTGAAAGACTTTGACGAAGTAAGGCTCCAGGAAAAGTTTGAATATTCACTTACAGTTATAGTTTCTGTAGAATTCTGAATTGTATTAAGATCAAGAAGATAAGAAATCCAGTCCATATATTCAGAACGGTTAGTAATAAAATCATACTGGTAATAAGGATCTGAATACAAAGGCATATCAAGGGTAAGATTTACCGGATTTGAAAGTGTAAGGGCTAACTTTCCGCCATAACGGAAGGGAAGCTTACTTCCAAGGAAGTTGGATTTATCAGAATAAGTAGTACCAGTAGAAGGATCATAAGGATAAAATTTTGAACCGGAGGTATAAATAGTTTTTGAAAAACCAAGTCCGAAATTTGTAGTCAGGGAAGTTACATATTTATCCGAGGGCTTAAAAACACCGGAAAATCCTACCATTGTTCCCAAAGTTGAATACCAGTCCAGCATTACCTTAAAGTAATTTGAAGTCTGACCGGAATAGTTTTCTTCAAGGTTATGAAGGATAAGGCCTTCGAGCCTCTGTTCTTTAAGCTGGGAAGGCTTCATAAAGTTGTAAAGACCTTTTAAGGCATCTGCAGCAGCGGCAGAGGAAGTATCCGAAGAGGAAGAAGAACTTGAGCTGGATGACGAAGATGAAGAAGAGGTATCCAGCGGTTTTCTTCCATATAAATAAAGGGTATTCTGTAAAAAATAACCTTCGCGGCGGCGGTAACCGAATACAGGATTAAAGACAAGTTCATCTTTCGGGTAATAAAAGGCCGGGAGATATAAAACAGGTATTTCACCTACGTACAAAAGGGCATTAAAAAAGGCAAACTCTCCGCCGGGCAGCAGCCAGGTTCTGGTAGCATCAATGTGCCAGTGGGGATTTATATCATCACAGAAGGTAAGGCTTGAGTTTTTAAAGGCAATTGCGTTTGAAGCGCCCTTTCCGAACATATCAGAAAATACAATCAAAGTTGAACCGGACGGCAGGTTGATTGCTTCAGACTGGGTCTGAACTACACGCCCCTGGTCAAAAACCCCTTCCAGAGTACTTGTATTAAGAAGGAAGGAAGAGGCGGTTGTCGTATCATTACCGGAAGCAGCTCCCGTTGTTGCAATTGAAACGTTACCCTCGGCATAAAGAATTTCTGTCTGGCGGTCATAGCTTACAAAGTCGGCAGAAATTTCTGAAGTAACACCGCCCTTTTTCACGCTGATTTTTACCTGCCCCTGCAAGACGATTGTATCATTTCCTGTTTCTTCAGATTTTTTATAGGAGGTCTGACTTGCATTGTTAATTGTGATTACTGTGGTTTCAGCTTCTGCAGAATAAAGGGCAGTTACTCCGCCGGCAAGCAGAAAAAGCATGAGAAAAACTGATTTTATGTATCTGAATCTTTTTGAAATCACTTTTTTACCAAACAATAATCACAAAAGCAGGGTTACTTCTTTTTTTCTAAGATTTCTTTAACAAACTGCCCTGTGTAAGATTCTGCCACCCGGGCAACGTCTTCCGGCGTTCCTTTTGCAACGATAGTTCCACCGCCCGTTCCGCCTTCCGGTCCCAGGTCAATCAGATAGTCAGCCTGACAGATTACATCAAGGTTGTGCTCAATCATCAAAACAGAGTTTCCCTTATCAACTAGGCTCTGAATTACACTCATAAGCTGTTTTACATCTGCAAAATGAAGACCTGTTGTAGGCTCATCAAGAATATAAAGGGTTTTGCCTGTTCCCGGGCGGGCAAGTTCATTTGCAAGCTTAACTCGCTGAGCTTCACCGCCCGAAAGTGTAAGGGCATTCTGTCCAAGCTGAATATAGCCAAGGCCAACTGCCTGCAAGGTAGAAATCTTTCTGAAAATATGAGGAATTGAACTGAAGAATTCACAGGCCTCATCAATTGTCATGTTGAGAACGTCGTTAATCGATTTTCCCTTATACAAAACTTCCAGAGTTTCGTGATTAAAACGCTTTCCGTGGCAGACTTCACACTGAATAAAAACATCTGGCAAAAAGTTCATTTCGATTACGATTTCGCCCGCACCCTGACAGTTTTCGCAGCGGCCGCCCTTTACGTTAAAGCTGAAGCGTCCTTTCTGATAACCTCGCGCCTTACTTTCCGGCAGGCTTGCGTACAAATCGCGGATTGCATCAAAAACACCGACATATGTTGCAGGGTTAGAACGAGGAGAACGACCGATTGGTGACTGGTCAATATTGATTACCTTATCAAGGGCACCCGCTCCGTGGCATTCAGTACACTTTCCAACCGGCAGTTTTGTCCTCATAAGGCGGTTACTTACGTAAGGGAAAATTACATCGCCCATAAGGGTAGACTTTCCGCTTCCGCTGACGCCGGTAATACAGGTAAAAACGCCAAGCGGAATATCAACATCAACATTTTTAAGGTTATGCTCGGTTACGCCGCGAATCTGAAGGAACTTTCCATTACCCTTACGGCGCTCTGTCGGAATCTGCATGGTCAAAGTTCCCGCAAGATACTGGCCGGTAAGGCTTTCAGGCACTTTAGCTACTTCTTCCGGAGTTCCGGCTGCAACAATTTTACCGCCGTTTACACCAGCGCCAGGGCCTAAATCAATAAGATAGTCGGCAGTTCGCAAAGTCTGCTCGTCGTGTTCAACAACAATTACAGTATTTCCGTTATCACGCAGATTTATCAAAGTATCAATAAGGCGCTGATTATCCCGCTGATGAAGTCCAATACTAGGCTCATCCAGAATGTACATAACGCCGCAAAGAGCAGAACCAATCTGAGTAGCAAGGCGGATTCGCTGAGCCTCACCGCCGCTTAAAGTTTCGGCAGCGCGTTCCAAAGTTAAATATTCAAGTCCAACGTCCCGCAAAAAGCGCAGGCGGGCACGTATTTCCTTAAGCACCTGCTCCCCGATTTTCTTTTCGCTTTCGGTAAGTTCAAGGGCGTCAAAAAAGGCAATCGATTCATTTACAGAAAGAGTCGTCAAATCCCAGATGTTTTTTCCGCCAACGGTAACGCCAAGCGCTTCAGTGCGAAGTCTTTTTCCGCCGCAGCAGGAACATTCGCTGATGGTCATAAACTTTTCTTCAATGTTAGCGCGCTGACTTTCGCCCCAGGCTTCGTTGTGGCGGCGCTTCATTTCGTTCAAAACTCCAGGCCATGGACGGTTATATTCTGAATAGCCTTCCCCGCTCTGCTTTTTGTAAACCCAGCGGATTTTCTTTTCTGCATCACCATGCCAGAGGTAATTAAACTGCTCGTCAGTCAGCTGATTGATTGGAGTATCAAGGGTAAAACCCGAAGCCTCTGCAACAGCCGCAAACATAGAATGATTCCACTCGCTGTCAGGATTAAAAAACGGCAGAGCCTTCTGATTAAAGCTTAAATTGCGGTCTGGAAGAATCTTACTTTCATCCCATTCCATTTTCTGGCCAAGACCTGTACATTCCGGGCAGGCACCAAAAGGGTTATTAAAAGAAAAAAGACGGGGCTGCAAATCCGGAATAGAAATACCGCAGTCTGGGCAGGCATTTTTCTGGCTGAAGAAAACCTCTTCTTCCCCCTCTTCTGTGCGGCGGGTAACAACAACAATTCCGTTTGCACTCTTAAGGGCAATTTCAACGCTGTCAGTAAGGCGGGTACGAACATCAGCGCTTTTTACGATTCGGTCAACAACAATTTCGATCGTGTGCTTTTTCTGCTTATCAAGCTTAATTGTCTCATCAAGGTCAGCCATAACGCCGTCAACGCGGGCACGGATAAAGCCCGATTTCTTAGCGTCCTCAAAAATCTTAGTATGCTCACCCTTTTTACCCCGCACAACCGGAGCCAGCACCTGCATTTTAGTGCCGTCTTCCCAGGTCATAATGGTATCTATAATCTGGTCAATGCTCTGCTCCCGGATTTCGCGACCGCAGTTAGGACAGTGAGGCTTACCGATTCGGCTGAAAAGCAGACGGTAATAGTCGTAGATTTCTGTAATAGTACCCACAGTAGAACGCGGGTTTTTATTTGTAGATTTCTGTTCAATAGAAATGGCAGGAGAAAGCCCTTCAATCAAATCAACATCAGGCTTATCCATTCGCCCAAGAAACTGGCGGGCATAGGCCGAAAGACTTTCCATATAACGGCGCTGACCTTCGGCAAAAAGCGTATCAAACGCCAGAGAAGATTTACCGCTACCGCTAAGCCCCGAAATTACAACAAGCTTATTGCGCGGAAGTTCAACATCAACATTTTTAAGGTTATGTTCCCGCGCCCCGCGGATAACTATCTTCTCATCATTTGCTTTCATACGGATAGTATAGTAGAAATCAGGGTAAGGGGAAAGTCTTCCCCTACGCGTGCACTTCGTTGCACGCTACCCCTTCTGCGGGCTCATACGCCGCCCGCAACGCCTGCTTTTAAATCTCAACACTTACATGCTTAAATTGAGTAACGTCAAAAAGTCCCATATCTGTAATCTTAAGGGCCGGAATTACAGGAAGAGCCATAAAGCAGAGAGTCATAAAAGGTGCAATTTCACTAGAAATATGAAGTTGATTTTTTACAATTTCCTTCATTTCTTTGATTTTTTCGGCAACCTCATAAGCAGGCTTAGTGCACATAAGACCGGCAATCTCATGCTGAAAGCTTGAAAGAATCTTTCCTTCTTTTGCAATCGCCATTCCACCACCAATCTCTATAAGGCAGTTTACAGCCGCTTCCATATCTTCATCTGAATCACCAATAACAATTATATTGTGGGAATCATGGGCTATTGTCATTGCCATAGCACCGCCCTTAAGTCCAAAGCCCTGAATAAGACCAAGACCTACATTCCCGGTTCCCTTATGACGTTCCACCACCGCAATCTTAACCACATCGTCAGAATTTCTTTGCCAGAAGCCATCCTTATCGCGGGAAACCTTCACTTCCGCATCTTCAGTTACAATAGAGTGAGGAATAATTTTAATTGCCCTTGCCCTGTCTGATTCCAGCTTCAGCGCCAGTCTTTCGCGGCTGAAGTTTTTTACATTCATTTTTCCGCTTACTTTTTCAGGCTTTACGACAAGGTCAGAAGCAAGATACTTTCCTTCATCAGAAACAAGTTTTCCTGAAGCCCAGACTTTTCTTACCTTAAAATCATTTAAATCATCGAATAATATCAAATCTGCAAGACGGCCCGGCGCAACAGCACCCCTGTCTTTAAGACCATAGCAGTTTGCAGCATTCAAAGTTGCCATTGTAAGTGCAGTAATAGGATTCAGCCCGTTTTTTATTGCAAGCCTTACGTTATTATCAATATGTCCGTCATTTACGATAGAAGAAGGCTGGCGGTCATCCGTACAGAACATGCACAAATGGGAATTATTATCGTTTACTATAGGTAAAAGCTTTTCAAGATCATTGCAGGCTGTTCCTTCCCGCAGCATAACGTACATTCCCCTCTTAAGCCTTTCAAGAGCTTCTTCCGGGGTCGAACATTCGTGGTCATTTATGGCACCGGCGGCAATATAAGCATCAAGCCAGTTTCCGAACAAGGAAGGACTGTGCCCGTCAAAATATTTTCCAGCCTTTCTTGCCGCCATGATTTTATCAAGAATCTCTTCATCCGCATTACAAACGCCCACATAATTCATAAACTCGCCCAGAGCAAGAATACGGGGATTTTCTATTCGGGAAGCAATTTCTTCTGCCCCCAGCTCTGCCCCGGAATTTTCAAAAGGAGTGGCAGGAACACAGGAAGGAAACTGAATAAAAACCTTGAGAGCAAGCTTTTCAGAAGCCTTAAGCATATAGTCCAGACCGTCAAGTCCACATACGTTACAGATTTCGTGAGGATCTGCAACAACCGTAGTTGTTCCATGGGGCACAACAAGGCGGGAAAACTCAGCCGGGCACAAATGACTTGATTCAATATGAACATGAGCATCTATGAGCCCCGGTGCAATATAGCTTCCTTTTGCATCAAAGACTTCTTTTACCGGCGGATAATTATAGCCGCCAAAGCCTGCAATATAGCCGTCAGAGATAAAAATATCCCCTTCAAAAACATTTCTGGTAAAAACATCGACAATCTTAGCATTTTTAATGCACAAATCTGCTGAGACTTTTCCAGTGGCTGTTTCAATCAGTTTTTTCAGTTCTTTTTTTTCCATAATCACATCTTACACATCAGGAAAGAATCCCGATAATTATTCTTATTACAAAAAGACCTGCTACAACCCAGGTCATAAGCTGTAACTGCTTGATACGGCCGGTAAAAGCCTTAAGAAGCACATAAGATAAAATTCCAAAAAGGATACCATCAGAAATACTTGAAGTACAGATCATCATAAGGATAGTAAGAAAGGCAGGAATTAATTCCGTGTAATCTGAATAATCAATATCCTTCATAGGTTCAATCATCATACCGCCGACAAGAATAAGGGCAGCTGCTGTTGCGGCAGAGGGAATAGAACCAAAAATCGGTTCTATAAAAAGAGACAGAAGAAAGAGAATTCCCACAACAATCGTCGTAAGTCCTGTACGGCCTCCTTCTGCAACACCGGTAGAACTTTCAACAAAAGTTGTAATTGTAGAAGTTCCAAAAACAGCACCCACTGTAGTTCCCACGGCATCCGCCATCAGGGCTTCTCTTGTGCGCGGAATGCTGCCGTCCTTTTGTATCATGTTAGATTTACCGGCACAGGCTATCAGGGTTCCCACGGTATTAAACATATCTACATATAAAAGGGTAACCGTAATGATTATAAAATCTGAAAGAGTCTTATGATTTGTAAAAATCTCAGAAAAAGAAAATTCACAAAAATAAGGACTTGCCGGAAGAAAGCTGCCGCCAGCGTATTTTGTTTCCCCCATAGGAATTCCAAGAAGAGTTATAATAAGAATACCAATCAAGATTGCTCCGCGGACATTCCTGACCATAAGTATAGCTGTAATAACTACACCAAGAATGGTCAGAAGTGGAGTTCCCGTAAACCAGTGGGAATTAATGGCTGTAATCGTAGAGTCATCAGCAACAATTACGTTTCCATTTTTCAAACCTATATAAGCTACAAAGAGTCCAACCCCTGCTCCGATTGCCTTTTTAAGATTAGGCGGAATGCTGTTTACAATTGCCTCCCGCAAATTTGTTACGGTAAGAAGGATAAAAATTATACCTTCCATAAGGGTAGCTGTAAGCGCCCACTGCCAGGAATAGCCCATAGAATTACAGATTGTATAGGCGAACATGGCATTTACGCCCATGCTGGCAGAAAGAGCAAATGGAAGGTTGGCATAAAAGCCCATTACAAAACAGGATATTGCAGAAGCAATGGCAGTAGCGGCAAAAACCTTGGTAAAATCCATACCGCAGGCAGAAAGAATAAGAGGATTAACCGCAAGAATATAGGCCATGGTCATAAAGGTAGATAGGCCTGCTATTATTTCGGTTTTTACATCACTGCCGTTTTCTTTAAGCTTAAAAATCTTAAACATACTTAAAGAATACACGTCAAATTTAAAAAAGGAAAGAAAAAAAATGCGGGACACTTTCCCGCATTTTTTTATTTTCTATTTTATTTCAATTACATCTTTAAGTACGTAGCAGAAAGCCGGTGCACTGCGTTTTTCGCACTCGTTGAAAGGCTTTCTTAAATCCCAGCTATCAGAAGGATCATAGGGATTTACTCCAATAAAATTTCCCTTAAAAACTGATATGGTTCCAGCCTTAAACTGCTTTTCAGTTTTTGAAATTTCCTCTTCCGTTCCAGCTGCAAGAATATGGCGGTTTAAACCTACAATTTCAATCCAGCCCTTATCAAAACCGCCGGTTGAATCATTGGTTTTATAAGGACTTTTTAAAAGGCTTTCAATCTTCTTACCTTCCATGACAGCCCTGCAGGCATTAAGAATATAAGGAGTCCAGTCAATGCGGCAGGAAACAAGAGATGTTGTAGGAGCTACATCAATCATGCTCTGGTTATAACCTACATGAAAAACAGTTTTTCCCTGTTTTACGCTGGCTTCTTCACAGGCAATTGCAGGGCCGGAAGTATCAGAATGCTGGCTGATAATTACACAACCTTCATCAATAAGTTTTTCTGCAGTTTTCTTTTCGATTACGTGATTACTCCAGGTATTTGTGTAGCGGACAAGCATTTCTGCTTCCGGAACAATGCTGTGAACTCCAAGATAAAAGGCTGTATAACCGGAAATTACCTCTGCATAAGAAAAAGCACCGACATAACCTACCTTTACGGCATTACGCTTAATCTTTCCGCTGGCAATAAGTTCACGAATCTTGAGCCCTGCAATAATTCCGCACAAATAGCGGCCTTCATGAATTGTTCCCATAAAATTATGATAATTAGCAAGCAGTGGCTCTTTATCTGCTAAATCACCCGTTGCATGGCAGAATTGAACTTCCGGATATTTAGCTGCCATCTTTTTAGTAGCCTCTCCATAGCCGTAGCTGACGGTAAAAATAAGACGGCAGCCTTCCTTTACAAGTGCTTCAATAGCATCTTCGCAGGCAGTCCCGTTTTCACCGATATTGTATTTTGCAAAAACCTGAACCTTATCACCAAAAGTATCTTCAAGCGCCGTCTGCGAACGGAAAAAATTAATTGAATAGGCAGTAGCTGTGTCAGCATTGTAAATAAAGCCGATTTTTAAAAGGTTCTCATCTTTACTGTGAGAAAAGATTTTTGTATTCAAAAACATTATTAAAATACCGGCCATTACAGTAAGGACGGTAAGGACATATTTGTTTTTTATCATCTTTTTGCCTCCGTTTCAGGCTGGGCACTTTCTTCCACAGTCTTAGAAACGTTGATTTTTCCACTTGCAATCAAAGAAAGCATGATTTTTACTAAGCCCGGATCAAACTGAGTTCCAGAGCAGCGTTTAAGCTCGGAAACTACATAATCCATATCAAGCGCCTTACGGTAAACACGGGTTGCAGTCATGGCATCAAAGGCATCTGCAATTCCGATAATTCGCGCATTCAAAGGAATCTCTTCTCCCTTCAAGCCGGTTGGATAGCCGGTTCCGTCGTAACGCTCGTGATGATATTTTGCCCCTTCATCTACATGAGGAATAAGGGTAAAGTCCTTCATAATCTCACCACCAATAATAGTGTGAGTTTTCATAATCTCATATTCTTCATCATTAAGTTCTGCAGGCTTATTCAAAACAGAATCAGGAACACCAATTTTTCCGATATCATGCAAAAGTCCTGTCCGTCGGATTTGAGTCTGCTCTTCTTCGGTAAAGCCCAGTTCGCGGGCAATCAAAACCGCATATTCTGCTACGCGGTAGGCATGACGGCCTGTACTCTTATCACGGGCTTCGACAGCATTCGCAATAGAAAAGATTGTTTCATTACCCATGCGGATCTGATGCCTGATTGATTCCATTTCGGCTCTCTGTTTTTCCATCCTTCGTTCCTGAAAGCCAGAAACAATAAACCAGGTAAGCCAGATAATGGCAAGCATGGCAACCGCAAGTATATAGAAGAGGAACCACCAGTTATCAAACATTCGGTAGGTCTTCTGAATTGTGTAAACCGACTCTTCAAGAATATTTCTTCCCTTTGAATCAAGAACCGCAATATGAAATTTATATTCCCCTGCCCTAAGGTTTGTGTAAATAACGCTGGAAAGATCATTCTGCAGCATTACAGAAGGCTTTTCATCAAGGCCCTCAAAAAAGAGGCTGATATATGGAGTATTAATAGAATAATTTATGATTTCCGGAACAATTTCCAGAGTATCAGTTTCTGCAGGGATAACAAAAGGAATATCCTTTTGAACAATATGGCGTCTTCCATCTATTAATACAGACTTCATCTGCATACGGTAGGAATGTTCAGCTTTATCGTAGGTATTCAGGTTGATTCTGCTGGCTCCGGTATCGCAGGAAAGATAGAGATTTCCTTCCTCATCAATATAATTCCAGGAATTGGCAGTAAGGGAACCTCTCAAGCCCTTTTTCAAATCAAGAAGCTCGTAATCAATTTTTCTTCCGGAAAGCAGTTCGTCCCGGTTTACAACAAAGATTCCCGCGCTGCTCAGAACAAAAACATTATTGTTTTCAAGAACGACTAAATCATAATTGTTGGAAAAAGGAAAATTTGAAAGGGATTTTACCTTAAAATTTCCGGCCTGGTCAAAAGCCATGTAGTTAATGCTGTTACTTGTAATTACAAAGACACCAGAAGGGTCTTTAGAATCATTTACAGTACGAAGAATTACGTTTGAAGAAAGGCCGTCTGACCTCTTGATAAGGCGCTTTATGCTGTAAGAAGTTTCTTCCCCTTCTTTAGAAATCAGGGCAAGTCCACCGCCGTCAGTTCCGGCAAGAATAAGACTTCCGTCCTTCTGTCCAAGCGTCAGAACCTGAGGATTTTCAAGCCCATCCTTATCAGAAAGCCACTGAACAATCTGGTCATTTTTAACAAAGGCAAGACCGTCGCTCATACCAGCCGCAATAGTTCCGTCAGCAAGCTCCCTTGCCACACGGAACTGGTGCCCCTTACCAATAGAAACAATTTTTCCATTAGTGTAAGCATGAACCAGGCCCCTTGCCTTTGTGGCAATCCACATAGAACCGTCTTCTGCAATGCAAAGACAGCGGACTCGGGTATTGGAAAGCAGGGCTGTAAGTTCGTTTTTAAGAGCCTTTCCGTTTTCAGAATTAATGGCCATAAGCCCGTTATCGGTAGCAAAATAAAAGTTTCCGTTAAAACGCGCAGTTGAGTTCACAACACTTTCAGGAAGCTCAGCAAGGGCATAGACATCCAGAAAAGAAGAAGAGCACATCTTCAAAAGACCAAGACGAGAGGAAGTAAACCAGAGGTTTCCCTGGTAATCTTCGGTCATATTATCAATGGAATTATTAAAAACTCCTGTTTCAATGCGCTGGTAGACTCCGTTTTCAACATAGCCTGCCCCGTTATCTGCGCACAAAAACATAACATCATCATAAAAGGAAATTGAATTGATATGTCTTACACCCGTGCACTTTATCTCAGAAAGAAATTCTGCCTTATTTTCTTTTACTTCAAAAACCATAAGGCGGTTTGATTCCGTAGAGGCATACAAGTATCCGTCAGGAGAAAAAGAGGCAGCGGTAAAATTTTCAGAAATCTCAGAAGAAGACCAGGAAAGCTCAGTTCCTGTCATTATAAATAAACTTCCGCCTGCCGTAACAGCGGCAACGTGATCCTTTTCATCAGGGCTTACAGTAAGGGCAGTCTGAATCTGAGGAAGGGTTTTTACAATGCCAAGACCGTCTGCATTTGAAAGCACAGCCAGAGCCTCTGCAGTTCCAACATAATAAAGACCGTTTGAACCACGGGTAATGCTTCTGATTGCGTCGGCAGGAAGACCATCCTTTTCTTCAATCACGTTCATTATGCTTTCGTTGATAATGATTGAAAGACCGTTATCATTAGTTCCAACAAAAAGTCGTCCTTCATCATCAACATAAAGACAGCGGACAGCCTTAATGGAATCAAATTCTGTCATAAGGCGGAATTCATGACCGTTATGGCGGTAAAGCCCTTCATAAGTTCCAATCCAGAGGATACCGTCGTTGGTAGAAGCAATATCATTTGCCTTGCTTCCTGGAAGTCCGTTTAACTTATTGTAAATTGTATGAACATAGGAATTATACTCTTTAATAGAAGAAGCATAAGTTTTTTGAGGAATAAAAATAGCCAAAAATAAAAGAATCAGTGCAGGCTGAATCTTCAGGATTTTAGGAAGGAAGGGCTTTAACACCCGGTATACTCTTATAAAAATAAAAAGGGCAACAAGGGTAAAAACCTTATCCAGAAAATCAATATAAAACTGCCCCAGCACAATGCGCACAGGCTTTGGAGTTCCCCAGCTTTCAAAAAGTTCAACTACGGAATTTCCCCAGACATTTCCAACATCGCCGTCATAAAAAACAGCGTTTAAGACAACAGAAATCAGAACACAGACAAGAGTTACAAGAACACTAAGCGACATGGTCTTTAAAAGCGTATTCAGCCAGCCTCTTGCCGCAAGAACTCCTACAATAAAGGCAATAAAAACTGCCGTAATGGAATAAACATAGGAAATTGGATTTAATAATCCGTGAATCATATTTCCCGAAACACCCACAATTGCGCCGCAGATCGGGCCAAGAGTATAGGCTGTAAAGAAGGTTCCAAAGGAATCCATCCATAAAGGAAGCTTAAAAAAGTCTGCAATTACCCTTCCCCCGACATTTGCAAACATGCTGAAAAAAACAATCAGGACAACCTGATAAGGCTTATATGTTTTCAACTTTCAATGCCTCCTGCTCTTCAATTCCCTGGAAAACGGCACCAATAATACAGAAAGGCTCTCCTGCATTATCAAACTGAACATTTGTTGTAAGGACACAAAGCTGATTTGTAGTTTTCATGCGGACAGAAGTTTTTTCTCCGGTTCCTTCCCGCGCATTTTTCAGGAAAACCATAGTTTCAACATCAGAAAAGGCAAATAAATCACGAAGAGAAGGATGCTCTCCCTCAGAAATATTGAACTTTTTTGTAGCACAAGGGTTTTGAATACAGACATTTCCGTCCATATCAAAAATCAAAATCGGAATATCAAGAGTATCATAAACCTGACGGCTTACATTTTTAACATTTGGCCGGTAAGTAATGTGCCAGCGGCAGGCAAACCACCAGGAAAAATAAACAAAGGAAAGGGCAATAGAATAAGGAAAGGTCGGATATTTTGCAGAAAAAACAGTATGCATTACATCAGGAAGAGCCGCAAAAATTACAATAAAGTTTGCGCAGATAACTTCAAGGGCAAAAACCTTATCACGGTGGATTTTCTTGCTTTTATACCATTTAATGCCAAAATACAAAAGAATACAGGCCATAACCAGCATAAAGATATAATGAAAAGCAAACTTTCCGTCGCCGGTGTTTTCATAAGCCGTACAGGAATTATAACGTACATAATTCAGGGCATTTTTGCTGCCAAAAATCAGCATGTCAAAAATAAAATATAAAAGTAAGCAGGCGATAATCATAAAATGAAAAGTGTTTTTGATATTCAATTCCCTAAGCAGAAAGGAAAGCTCGATTATCAAAAACAAATCAATTCCTGCAAGCCCAAAAAAACGCGGGATATAGGCATAATTCAGGTTTTCCGTAAAGGCCATAAAAACATAACCCGTACAAATCATAAAGATTGCAGAGCCAAAATGGAGGGTATAAACCCGGATATAGCCGGATTCAGGCTCATGTATAAAGAAAGAAATGGCTGTTGCAATTGCAAGCGAACCGCAGGCCACCAGAAGGAGATTTAGAAAGATTCCTAACATAAAGAAACCCCGTATAATTAACTTTTTGTATTAAGAAAATTATAAGGGGTTCTTCAAAATCTGTAAAGAATGCGACGCTGTAATTTAATTAGTTTGCTTTAATAGAATTCTTAACAATAACGTCGTGAGCGCCGCCTTCGCGGATAGAGGCAGAACTTACGCGGGTAATTTTTGCCTTCTGCTGAAGTTCCGGAATGCTAACAGCACCACAGTTACACATAGCGTGAATAACCTTGCTTGTTGTAAGGGTAACGTTATCGTGCAATGAACCGGCATAAGGAACGTAAGAGTCAACGCCCTCTTCAAAAGCCATGCCTTTTTTACCGCCCAAATCATAACGCTGCCAGTTGCGGGCACGGTTAGAACCTTCACCCCAGTACTCTTTAACGTAGTTACCATTAACGATAAGTTTATTTGTAGGAGATTCATCAAAGCGGGCAAAGTAGCGGCCAAGCATTACAAAATCTGCACCCATAGCCAAAGCCAGAGTAACGTGATGGTCATAAACAATACCACCGTCCGAGCAGATAGGAACGTAAATACCAGTTTTTTCGTAGTAGGCGTCGCGGGCCTTAGCAACTTCAATTGTAGCAGTAGCCTGACCACGGCCAATACCCTTCTGCTCGCGGGTAATACAGATAGAACCGCCGCCAATACCAATTTTTACAAAATCAGCACCAGCTTCAGCAAGGAAGTTAAAGCCTTCAGCATCAACAACGTTACCAGCACCAACCTTAGCATTAGGCCATTTAGCGTGAATATCCTGCAAAGCACGGCGCTGCCATTCAGTAAAGCCTTCAGATGAATCCAGAGTCATTACATCAACACCAGCAGCAAGCAAAGCAGGAACACGTTCCATATAATCGCGGGTATTAATACCAGCACCAACGATATAGCGTTTTTTAGAATCCAAAAGTTCAAGAGGATGTTCAGTGTGGCTTGCCGCATCCTTACGGAAAACCAGATACAAAAGATTGCCGTTTTTATCAACAACAGGAAGCTGATTGATTTTGTTAGCCCAAATCAAATCATTAGCTTCTTCCAAAGTAATACCGTCTTCAGCCTTTACCAGGTCTTTAAGCGGAGTCATATATTCAGAAACTTTTGCGTCAGGAGCGCAGTGATTAATTCTAAAATCGCGTTCAGTAATAATACCAAGAAGCTTACCGTTAGCAGAACCGTCTTCAGTTACAGCAACAGTAGAGTGACCAGTTACTTCAATCAAAGAAACCAGTTCAGTCAAAGTCTGGTCAGGACGGATATTAGTATCAGAAGAAACAAAGCCAGCCTTGTAATCTTTTACGCGGGCAACCATGGCAGCCTGATTTTCAATAGTCTGAGAACCATAAATGAAGGAAATTCCACCCTCTTTTGCAAGGGCAACCGCCAGCTTATCATCAGAAACAGCCTGCATAACCGCACTTACCATCGGAATATTCATTGTAAGGGGACATTTTTCGCCGTTTTTCTTATTGTAGCGGACAACCGGAGTCTGCAAAGAAACATTAGCCGGAATACAATCAGGGCCAGTGTAGCCCGGAACCAACAGATACTCATCGAATGTGTGGGATTCTTCTTCAAAAAAATATGCCATGCTTTACCTCTTTATTTAATCGAACATTCTAGAGTAAATTACGGATTTATACAATGGTGGCGCAGCCGACTTTTCCCAGACGCATTTCGCAGTTCCCTTCCGGTCAGTTCCCGTCCTTTCGTCCGGTAACCGCTTCGCGCTGCTCAATTCTTGGCGCAGGGGAAATTTAAAAGTTAGCAGCGCCACCTTACCTATTAATAGTCTTTTCATAAAATTTCGTCGAAAATTTCAAACTTTTTTCCAAATCCATTTCCGATTTTTTACAGTCTGCAGCTAGTGTATATGTAAGGAAATAATACAAACTACAGGAGGGCTTTATGCAGGAAATTAAACCAATTGAAGAACTGGAATACAGTGACGATTTTATGTTTCATCAGGTGATGAAGGATGATAAAATCTGCATCGGGGTTCTTGAACGGCTTCTCAAAATTAAAATCGATCACATAGAGCGTGTGGAACTTGAAAAACCTATCAAACCATATTATCAGTCAAAAAGTGTAAGGCTTGATGTCTATATAAAGGACTCTGATCGCGTTTTTGACATAGAAATGCAGACCAAAAATTATGATAACTTGCCATGCAGAGTCAGATATTATCAGTCAATGATAGATGTAAATGCACTCTTAAAAGGACAGAAATATGAGCAGTTGAATGAAAGTTTTATAATTTTTATTTGCAAGGATGATCCAGTAGGAAGAAACTTTCCTATCTATACCTATCTTGAAACCTGTCAGGAAGATAAAACTTTACTTCTTAATGACAGAACCCATAAATATTTTTTTAATGCAGAGGCGGCAGACGATGTAAAAGATGTTGAACTCAGGGCATTTCTGAATTATATTAAAACAGGAACGGCTTCAGATGAATTTACAAGTAGAATCGATTCAATTGTTGAAGAAGTAAAACATAATGAGGACGTTAAGGAGCTTTATTTGTTTGAATCTATTGTAATTCAGGATGCAAAATCAGAAGGAAGAGCTGAAGGTCTTGCCGAAGGCGCACAGCAGAAAGCTGTTGAAGCTGCAATAAATCTTCTCAAAATGAAAATACTGTCCGACGAACAAATTGCACAGGCTCAGGGATTAACTGTCGAAAAAGTAATTGAACTAAAATCGCAGTTAGATAAGGAAAAGTAATATAATCTGCAGGGGTAAATTCCTCACAGAGAGCACGGGGCACACAGAGCGGGATTCTTTTTGACACGGATTAAACGGATGGATACGGATGTGCACGGATACTCTTTATAAGCTCATAAATAATTAGCCGCAGATGGGACACAGATGAACACAGATAGGATGATGGTAAAAGAAAGCCCACCGCGAGGGGTGGGCTATTTGAGAAAACTAGGTTTCTGATTTTAATTCATTCAAGAGGCTAGTCTGGTTGGATTTCACCAGCACCTTCAGGGATATCTACTGTATATTGATTTGTTTTATTAAGAACACCAGCTACAGTTGTATCACCTTCCTCTGCAGGTTCTGCGACACCATTATATAATACATATCCACTGGTTATAGTTAGAGAACCAACATTAACAATTCCACCACCATCAGTTGAAGCATAATTATAATAAACACCACCAGTAAGAGCTGTCTGATTTCCTAATGTCAAAGAACAACTTGTATTGTTATAAATTCCACCACCGTTTGCTGCATAATTTGAACGAGATGTTTTTGTAGCATTTTGTGTATGACTAGAACTATCACCAATAACAGCAGTACCAATCATAATCATTGTTTTATTGTTATAAGCACCACCACCTGCAGTTTTTGCTCTGTTATGCTCAAAACTTCCCCCTGTAAAGTTGAATACATTTTCATTATATATTCCCCCACCATTTTCTGTTGCATAGTTATATGAAACTACACCAGCTCTCATATTTAATTGAGAACCTTCAGTGTAAATACCAGCGCCACTTGTTGCATAGTTATAATAAATTCCTTCTGTGTAATCTGCTTCTACACCATCATCACTATATCCGATATTTAAAACCCCTTTGTTATAAATACCACCTCCATTAGTTGCTGAATTTGAATGATTACTATCCGTAGCTACACTGGCAGGATTTGCAGCTCCAATTACAGCCTTGTCATAAAGGAACATAGTTGCTCCGTTATATACACCTCCACCTTGTGTTGTTGTAGAAGTACTAGATGCTGTATTACTTGCAATACTACCCGCACTCATTTTAAATGTTGCGGTATTACCATCAGAATAAACACCAGCGCCATTAACAGCATTGTTACCTGTAATGTTTGGATAACAGCTGTTTGCAGTCTGCATTGTAAAACTTCCGGCATTGTAAATTGCACCACCGTTACCATTTTCAGCTGTATTATTTGAAACTCCTGAATTACCCTGTAAAGTAAGAATATTTTCATTAAAGATACCAGCGCCAGCCTCAGAGTTTGCACTTGCAGTATTATAATTTATTGTTGAAGATGCAGTCTGAGTTCCTGTAACGGTGAGATCACCTGTATTGTAAATACCACCACCAGTTACGGCTGTGTTTGCAGCCTCAGAAGCACCGACCTTAGAAGATGTGAGTGTTAATGTTCCTGTAGTGTAAATACCACCACCAGAGCCGTTTGTTGCAGAGTTTCCTGTAATTTCAGTATTTGTAATGGTATTTGTTGTACCACTTGTATAAATACCACCACCAGAACCATTTGTTGCAGAGTTTCCTGTAATTTCAGTATTTGAAATGGTATTTGTTGCCCCGCTTGTGAAAATACCTCCACCAGAATCATCAGCAGTATTATTTTTTATAACAGAATTGGTAATAGTATTTGTTGAACCACTTGCATATATAGCACCACCTTTACCATTTGTGGCAGAGTTTCCGTTCACAGTCGCATAACTTACATTAAATAATGTTCCGTTTGAATAAACAGCTCCACCAGCTAATGCTGTATTGTCAGATAAAGTAACATAATTATCCTGCGAGCCAGTTATTTTTAGTTTACCTGCATTATAGATACCACCTCCATTATTTGATGCAATATTAGACTTCACAGAACCACTGTCTATAATTACATTACCGGTATCCGCAACAAATAAACCTGCACCGTCCGTAGAAGAATTGCCAGTAAACGAAGTTCCTTCAAGATAAAGAGTTCCTACTTTTACATAAGCTCCACCACCAAACTGAGCGGTATTGTCCTTAACAACAGAATCAGCACCCAAAGTAACAGAAATGTCTATACTGTTTGTGGCATTAAGATAAAGACCGCCACCCACTAATCCAGTTCCAGCAAGATCAGTTCCTTTTCCACCTTTTACTGTAATTTTACGCAAAATTACAGGAACATCTGTTGAAACTGTCAAAACACTATTTCCATCAGCTTTACCAATAATACTGTTAGTACTACTACCAGTTTCACCCTCAATAATGATCTGTTTTGCCTTGGAAGAATCAGTTGTTATAATTACATTTTCAGTTATCTCACCAATAATATAGATTGTCCAGCCCAAGTTTCCATCAGCTAACTGTCCTAACGCATACGCAAGAGTCTGATATGGTTTTTCCTTGCTACCAGAATCTGTTGCATCATCACCAGCAGCAGAAACATATCTTTCATTTTTTAGCCATTTTGCATAATAAGTTAACGGTCCGGGACTAATTGTATTAATAGGAGTCTTTAGAATTTTATCTCCTGTACCTTCTGCATTTGTATACCAACCTATAAAAGCTGCATCATCTCGTTTCATATCATCTTTTGTTGGTAATGTAGTACTTTCATAAGGGCTGTAGAACTCAGGTTTATCTACATTCTCTTTCCAGTAAGAAACATGCTCAGCAGATTCCATTCCTTCATATGTAATTGAATACATTTGATTAAGTACTATAGTCAAATCATCTTTTTTACTCTCACAACCAGTTGCAACTACTAATGTATCACTACGATAAGACTCTTTCTTTGTTGATGTGTTTTCCCCAATAGTACTGGTTATAGAAAATTTGCTTAAATATGTATCGCTTTTTACTGCTGATTTTTTGTATTTAATAAATCCAGTTCCATTATCAGGAAGTGTAACTGACAAAACATCGGTATCAGTTCCTTCCCAAGTGTCTTCATAGATTTTGCTTCCATCATCTTTTTTTGTAAGGGTAACTACAACGTTTGTAACCTTACTCTCACTGTCAGCTCCCAGAGTGTAACTTAGAGTTATATCAACAGAACCTTCTCCTGAACCATTAGGTGATAAAGGAAATTTAATTGAATTTGAACCAGAAACTATAGGCTGATTATTTAAGGTTCCAGAAACTATATAATCTCTATCACCTTTTTTTGCATAGCCTTCCAGTGTAAAATCCCAATTTCCAGCAGACAGTCGGAATGAAGCCTTACTTAATTCTTCCCAGGCCATATATTCGACAGCTTTTCCTGAAGTTGTTGGTAAAACTGTCTGTTCTGCCTCACCGGTCTCAGCCCCTTTTAGAGTAAACAATAGAGTTGTTGTATCAGCAGTTGTAGGAACTATTGTTCTGCTGGAGTTTCCATTTTCCTGAATTAAAAAATGAACAATACAAGTATTTGTATTTTCTAAAGATTCATCTGAAAAATTCTGCAAATTACTACATGAAAAAAAACTAAAAATATAAATAAAAGATAAAATTATTGTACATATTTTTCTCATATAAGCCACCTTATTCTGTTATCACTACATATGTAGTATTAGAATACGAACCTTCACTATCCGTAGCCAAAACCATGATATAGTTTATTCCTAAATCTGCATCACTGATATCCCAGATATAACCATCAGAAGCAGGTGATATTTTTGTTGTAGTTTCCCCGTTAATATACCAAGTATAACTATCGAAGCCTGATGTTACAGTGAACTTAATCTGATTTTGACTTCGTGATGCGCTTGTAGAACTAGGTGTAACAGTAATTGTCTTATCAGGCACATCTTTAACTTCAGTTGATATACCACCACCTTCAATTGAATTCTCTTTCCACTGTGCAGTAAGTGTTACATTATTAGAAGGCATTATGAATGACGTTGTACCAGTTATTTCATAAACTGTCATACCGTCACTCCATCCTATAAAGGTATAGCCGTAACGTTCACCAATCTCAAAAATTACATTAACTGTCACACCTGGTTTGTAATCCTTTGCAGCTGGCACAGAAATTTCAACTTCTGGTGCTCCATCGACATAAGTAACAGTTGATGAATCTGCATCACCCCACACAGCATAAAGAATCTTATCTGCTGTTAATTCTATTTCTTCCTTATCAGTATATTGTACTTCTGTTGCAGTTTGAGATTCACTCCATCCTAAGAATTTATAATTGGCACGTGTGAATGTATTTACAGCAAGAGCTTGTTTTAGCCCGTCAATAAACTCTTGAGTTACATCAGCAGGACCGCCGTCATAATTAGCCTTAAAGGTAAGAGTATGTAAATCAGCCCAAACAGCATAAACAGTTTCACTTGAACTTATAGAAACACTCTGTTCATCTTTATAGCGAATTTCACTTGATTCAGCATCAATTCCCCATCCCTTAAAACCTTTACCTGATAACGTAAACTGATTTTTCCAGAGATTCTGAGAAAGACCACTATTAAATGCCTGAGTCACCTCTGTGACCTCACCTTCGGGTCCTTGATAACTACCACCATTACCTTTAAAGGTAATGAAAAGATCTCCCCATATAGCATATAAAACAATATCAGATTTTACTGTAATTTCACCTTTATCGGGATAGTTTGGTTCTATTGCATTTTTATCTTCATTCCATCCCTTGAAAATACAATTGTTACGAGTAAAACTATTAGCAGTAAGCTGTTTCTTTTCACCGTAATCAAAATTCTGTATAAATGTTTTACTTCCACTTGAAGTTTCTCCACCATTTCCATCAAAAGTAACTGTGAACTTTGTCTGAATCTCATCCTTATCATACAAATCCATGCAGGAAGTGAGCGAGAGAGCGCAGAGCATGGTGATAAGGGCAATAAAAGTATATTTCAATTTTGTCATACTCTACTCCTTTTCTGTCAAAATGAATTCTACGCGGCGGTTTTTCCAGGCTTCGTCTTTTTTGTTTGTGACCATCTTTTCTGAACCGCGTCCAACAGCATTAAGACGTTCGGCTTCTATACCACGGGCAATAAGCTCTTTCTTAACAGTCTGGGCACGGGCAGAAGAAAGAGGAAGAAGCTCTTTGAGGTGCTCGCGTTCTGTACCGCTGACATTGTTTGCATGACCTTCAATTGTAACATTGTAGTTAGCATATTTTTTGAGAATCTGTGCAACAGTATCAAAGAGGTCTTTATTACGCTGAATTTCTTCGTCTGTAAGGCCTTCGTAGCCGGCAGAGTTTGGACCGAATTGAATAGAAGAAAGTGAGAAGTGAAGAACACCGTCATCTTCCTGAACCATAACACCGGTCTGAATAATTCCCGGAATAAATCCGTCTGCACCGTCATTGGCCTTAACGTACCATACGTACTGGTAAATGGCACCACCGTCAACAATTGAACCGTTCTGGCTGATACCCTTCCAGGTGTAATCCTCAGGCAACTTTCCTTTACCTTTATCAATAAAGAAGATTTTCTGACCAGGATCGTAAACGCGGAGTTCCCAGCTATTAACGCCTTCGTGCTCATCGGCATCTGATGAAACATCAAAGACTACAATATCATCTTCACCGTCTCCGTTAGGTGTAAACATCTTGCTTCTTGTAGTTGCAAAGACATTAAGGGTTCCGCCATCCATATTAAAGCTGCCAAGTTTTGAAGGACTAAAGAGAACCCTCATTCCTAAAGAAACCCGCCCGGAAGATACCATACCTTCATTTTCCATGCGGAAAGTATGGTAATAACCGACTGCAGGAATAAAATCAAAAGCCTTGTAAGACAAAAGATTAGGAAAATCAACAAGTAATCCTGCTTCAATTACAGGAGAAAATCCCTGAGAAACCTCATCTTTTCCGATTGTCTTTTTGCTCTTTGAACGATATCCGTCTGCCTTATAAAAATCGGCAAGGACAGCAAGATTTGGACGTACAGCAAGCCATTCAGGGAAGAAAGGAATGATTTCTTTTCCAAAATCATAACCTGCTTCAAGGCCAGCCTTCCATTCGGTCATCTCATAAACGAGTTCACCCTTGTCATTAGAAAAAGAAACGCCACCAAGAAGTCCAAGAGAAAGATTTCCAAGATAAACGCCGCCTTCAATATTTCCCCCACCACCAAAGCCGAAGACTTTTTCACCGTTCTGAAAAGCCGGGATGGACATATCGCCATGCACGCCGGCAAAATATTTAAGCTGGGCATGAAGCGGGAGAATACAACAACTGAGAATAACAAATAATAATAATTTAGCCTTTCGCATGCCTATAGTTTAAAGGCAAATTGCTATAAGTCAACTTTTATTTGCTCTGTTTTCTATAATATGCTATTCTTAGCGCCATGAATAAGGTTTCCGACTGGGTAAAAACACAAATAAAACAGGATCAGATTGACCGCTATCTGGAAAACGGTAAAGATTTTATAGACGATGATTATATAAACCGTACGCTTGCAGAAAACAGCTCTAATATAGAAAGAAAACGCGTTGAAGACATTCTTCAAAAGGCCCACGACATCACCCTTATGGACGATGCCGACGTAGCAGCCCTCTGTAACATCAAAGACCCGGAACTCCGTTCACTTGTTTTTAAGGCTGCTGAAGAAATCAAACAGAAAGTTTACGACAACCGCATTGTAATGTTTGCCCCCCTCTACCTCAGTTCAAAATGCGTAAACGCCTGCCGCTACTGCGGTTTCCGCTCAGATAACACCGAACAGAAACGCTCAGTTCTTACTCAGGCAGAAGTTGAAGAAGAAACCCACGTTCTGGCTTCAAAAATCGGGCATAAACGCCTTGTAATTGTATTTGGCGAACACCCCGAATCAAATGCAGACTACATTGCAGACTGCATGAAGACAATTTATTCAGTAAAAGACAAGGTTCGTAACGGCTGGGGACAGATTCGCCGCGTAAACGTAAACGCCGCCCCAATGAGCATTGAAGACCTTAAAAAACTCAACGACGCAGGAATCGGAACTTTTCAGGTATTTCAGGAAACTTACGACCACAAAATATACGCCCAGATGCACCCGGAAAACACGCTTAAGGGCAACTACCAGTGGCGGCTTTACGCCCACCACCGGGCAATGGAAGCTGGAATTGACGACGTAGCAATCGGCTGTCTTTTTGGACTTGCAGACTGGCGCTTTGACGTAATGGGAATGGTTGCCCACGCCCGCGACCTTGAAAAACACTTTGGACTTGGTCCACACACTCTTTCTGTTCCCCGCCTTGAAAAAGCAATCGGAACAAACTTCAGTTTTATTAAAAACTGGGTAAACGACGAGGACTTTAAATACCTGGTTGCAGTCCTTCGTGTTGCAATTCCATACGCAGGCCTTATCGTTACCAACCGCGAAAAGCCTCAGACTATCAGAGAGCTTTCAAACATCATCACCCAGCGCGATGCCGACAGCCGCATAGGACTGCGCGCCTATTCAGAAGCCTACCGCCAGGGACTCAATACCGCCGCCGACTGCCAGAAGCTGGACACCGCTCAGTTTGAACTTGGAGACACCCGCAGCCTTGATGAGGTTATCCGCGAAGCAGCCCAGCTTGGTCACATTGTTTCTTTTTGTACCGCCGGATACCGCTGCGGCCGAACTGGCAAAAAAATCATGACTCTTCTTCGTAACGGAACCGAAGGCTGTTTCTGTAAGCTAAACGCAGTCCTTACCTTCCAGGAGTGGCTGGACGATTTTGCAAGCGAAGAAACCCGCAGAATCGGAATGGAGCTAATTCAGCGCGAAATGGAGGAAATCCGCAGCAAGGTTCCTGGCACCTACCCGCACGCCCTTTTTACAAACTTCAACGCAAGTTACCAGAAGCTTTTGCAGGGGGAGCGAGACCTATATTTTTAGAAAGGAGGGGAGAGCCCCGCAACGCCCCCAAAGGAGACTTACAATGCAAACTTTTTCTACCCCAAATTCAGAATCTATTCACATTGTAATTGCCGGTAATACAAATGCCGGAAAGTCTTCACTATTTAATGCTTTTCTACGAAACGATATTGCCGTAGTATCTAAAAACGCCGGAACAACCACAGACCCTGTAAGCCGAAAAATTGAACTTGCAAATCTTGGTCCCTGCACCATCACAGATACAGCAGGCTTAGACGATAATACAGAACTAGGTTCAGAACGCATAAAAAAAATCTCTTTCCAGAATCCGAACCGCAGACCTTGTGCTCTTTGCAACTCCGTTAAACCAGGCTTTTACCGATGACGAAAAATCCCTGATTTCAGAACTTACAAAAGTCAAACTCCCACTTATTGCAGTTTTTACCTTTGATGATAAAAAAGACAACAAAATCCATACTCAGAAAGAAGCCTACTTCAAAAGCGCCGGCTGCAAAACTGCCTATTTTTCTTCCAAAGAAAATACCGCTTCCCACATTAAAACTTTGTATAAATTAATAGAAGAAAGTGCTCCAGAAGTTACCAGAGAACTTACTCCGGTAGAAGGCCTTGTCCGCCCCGGTTCAACAGTTCTTCTTGTAACACCAATAGATTCTGCAGCTCCAAAAGGAAGACTTATTCTTCCCCAGGTAGAAACGCTGCGAGACCTTTTAGACCGCGACTGTAACGCAATTGTAGTAAAAGAAAACACCTTACAGAGCGCCCTTGAAAACCTTAAAAATCCGCCGGATTTAGTAATTACAGACAGCCAGGCTTTTGCAGAAGTTTCCAAGATTTTGCCGCAAGAGCAGCCTCTTACATCTTTTTCAATTCTTTTTGCCCGAAAAAAAGGCGATTTTGAATACTTTATGCAGTCTCTTTCTGCTCTGGAAAATTTCCCGGACGGAGGCAAAGTTCTTATTATGGAAGCTTGTGCCCACCACCAGAAAGAGGATGATATCGGTACTGTAAAGATTCCAAAGCTTTTTAAGAAAAAAATCTGTGCTGGCGGAAAGGCAGTAACTTTTGAATGGAGCCGGGAAATCCCTGCAAATATAAAAGATTTTTCCCTTGTAATTCACTGCGGCGCCTGTATGATTACCCAGAAAACAATGCTTGAACGCACAAGTATCTTAAAAGCAAAAGGGATTCCTGTAATAAACTACGGCCTCTTTTTAGCCTGGGCAAACGGACTTCTTCCACGGGCAATTGAACCATTAAAAGGAATTGCAAAATAAAAATGAAGGAAGGCCTTACAGAAAAAATCGACAGTCTGCAAACTTCTCTTCCTTCTCTTAATGAACTTATCTATTTAATAGAAGAATTAAAGAATTCGGACGACGACACTCTCAGATATCTTTTTACAAGCGCCCGTCTTATTACAGAAAAGACCTACGGCAAAAAAGTTTTTATCCGCGGGCTTATTGAGTTTTCAAATTACTGTAAGAACAACTGCTACTACTGCGGAATTCGTAAAGATAACAAATCCGTAGACCGCTACCGTCTTACAAAGGAAGAGATTTTAGAATGCTGTGCCCAAGGCTGGGAACTTGGCTTCAGGACCTTTGTTCTCCAAAGCGGAGAAGATGATTTTCATTCCGCAGAAGATATTGCAAAGCTTACAAGTTCAATTAAATCTGCTCACCCGGATTGTGCCGTCACCCTTTCCCTTGGCGAAAAATCCCGGGAAGAATACGCACTTTTCCGCAGTGCCGGTGCCGACCGCTATCTTTTGCGCCACGAAAGCGCCGACTGCTCTCATTACAAAAAACTTAAGCCGCCTGCACTTACTTTTGAAAATCGCATGCGCTGCCTGCAAGACTTAAAAGAACTTGGCTTTCAGACAGGGGCAGGCTTTATGGTAGGCTCCCCTTTCCAGACTTCAGAGTCGCTTGCAAAAGATTTACTTTTCCTAAAAGAATTCCAGCCCCACATGGTAGGGATAGGACCTTTTATTCCCCACCATGCAACGCCTTTTAAGGATTTTCCACAAGGTTCTGTAAAACTCACTTTGATTATGATTGCACTGACAAGGATTCTTCTTCCTCATGCCCTGATTCCAGCCACAACAGCTCTGGGAACTGCCGACCCGCTTGGCCGCGAAAAAGGCTTACAGGCTGGAGCAAATGTTGTAATGCCAAATCTTTCGCCAGTCAGCGTGAGAAAAAAATACGAGCTATACGAAAATAAAATCTGCACTTCAAGCGAAGCCGCAGAATGTATTGAATGCCTAAAACGACGCCTGGAAAAGATTGACCGACAGATAGTCGTTGACCGGGGAGACTGGCAGGCTTAGGCTAAACTTCGTTCAGCATTTCCATAAAAGCATTTTTTTCGGCATTAAACTTACGAATCTGGTCGTTGAGCAAATCGATGTTTTTTTCGCAGTAAGTTCGGATTGTAGTTTTGTGCTGGGCTGCTTCGTAGTTAGCCTGTTTAAGCAAAAGGGCATATACATCATCAAGCGATTTGAATTCGTTTACAAAAATAACTTTACCGCCGATTGTTTTGGCAATTCCTTCAAGGTTTGATTCAAGAGTACCGTTATCAAACTGAGTGGAAATCCACATGCTTGGAGTTATGGCAGGGAAAATTACTTTGAGTTCGTCAGGTTCGTATTCACGTCCCATTACACGTGCTTTAATTCCGCTTAAATCCGATTTGAGAAGAAATTCGATTTTTTTGGAAATACAGGTTAAATCCTTATCATTAATTACAACCTGAAAAACCGGAGTCTTAAGACGAATCAGGATTTTATTGTCCTTGAATGAGCAAACATTAGCCTTATGTGAAAGTACAGCACCTACGTACATATCCTTAATTATAACAGTAATTTTATAAAATTGTATAGATTTTTTTTGAAGTTCAGGGGGCACTGATTATGTAAGAAAAATGGCTTCCGGTCGAGCCATTTTTCTCTTCCATATTTCAGTTCCACCTTTACCCCTGCTTAAAAACTTCATAATGACTAAAATCTTGCTTTATGATATAGTATGCGCGTGCTGAGACTTGAGATGATTCTTCGGGGCAGCACAAAAATATCTTTTACTCCGCGATGATTCAGCGGAAGGGAGAAAAAATCCATGAATATTGTAGTAATGGGTGCCCAGTGGGGCGATGAAGGCAAGGGAAAAATCGTTGACTACCTTGCTCAGGATGCAAAATACGTTGTTCGTTTTGCGGGCGGCGCTAATGCAGGTCACACAATCGTTGTTGATGGTAAAAAGTACGCTCTCCATCAGGTTCCGTCTGGAATCCTTTATCCGGAAAAATCTGTTTTCCTTGGAAGCGGAATGGTAATCGACCCTGAGGCTCTTTTTAAGGAACTTCAGATGCTCAAAGACAACGGTGTAAACTGGGAAGGCCGTGTATTTATTTCTGACCGTGCCCACCTTACTCTTCCAGGCTACCGTGAAATGGATAAGGCCCGCGATGCAGCTCGCAAGCGCCCTATCGGAACTACAGGCCGCGGAATTGGTACTACATATTCTATGAAATCTGAACGCGACGGTATCCGTGTTGCTGACCTTGACTGGGAAGAAAAATGGAACGACCTTGACGATGCAGATAAAAAATTCCTTGAACAGTATAAAGACCAGCTTATCAAAATGCGCGTAAACATTGCAGCTAAAATGTATGAATACCGCGATGAAAAGATTTTGTTCGAAGGTGCTCAGGGTGCTATGCTGGACATTGACTCTGGTACATATCCTTATGTTTCATCTGGTGCTTCAGGAAGCTACGGTGCTTCTTCAGGTTCTGGAATTGGTCCTAAGGCTCTGGACAAGATTTACGGTGTATTCAAGGCTTATGAAACCCGCGTTGGTAACGGTCCAATGCCATCTGAATTCAATGCTGATACAGAAGGCGAACTCTGCGACTACGTTCGTAACACAGGTAACGAGTTTGGTGTAACAACTGGTCGTCCACGCCGCTGCGGATACCTTGACCTTGTAGCTCTCCGCTATGCCTGCCACGTAAACTCAATCGACAACCTTGTTCTTACTCACCTTGATATTTACGACGACATGAACGAAATTGAAGCTTGTGTTGCTTACGACATCGACGGAAAAATCGTAACAGACTTCCCTACTTCAATTCCTGAACTCAACCGCGCAAAACCTGTTCTTAAGAAGTTTGACGGCTGGAAGGCTGACATTACAAAATGTACAGACTACAAAAAGCTTCCAAAAAATGCCAAGGCTTATGTAGAGTTCATTGAAGACTTTACAGGCACAAAAGTTGGTATTGTTTCTGTAGGTGCAGACCGCAACCAGACTTTCGTTCGCGAAAAAATCTGGCATAAATAAAATTACTTATATTTAAGCTTAAAAGCGGGAATGTGATTTTTACACATTCCCGCTTTTTTTTTTTGCATTTATTAACAATCTTTTAGCCATTTTTGCAGGTTCGGAGTATAAATAGATGTAAAGAAATTAAACATTTACTTCGAAACAAGCAGGAGGAATTATTATGGATACAAAAGAATTAAAAGAAATGATGATGAAACAGGGAGTTCCAGAAGAGCAGATTGAAAAAGTTGACCTTGCAAAACTGGCCGAAATTATTGATAAGGCTTCAAATATTGATGAGATCGGTGCAGGCTTAAAAGAACTATTTCCAGATTTCGACGAAGCTGCATTCCGAAAAAAAATTGCAGAAAATACAGAAGCAAGTGATAAGGTTGAAGATCTTTCTGATAATGCCCTTGCAAGTGTTGCTGGAGGAGCTGGTAAAAATAAAATGTCAACGGAAGATAAGGTCCTTGCTATTGTTGGAGGAATAATAGCGGTAGGAGCTTTGGGTTATCTGGCTGTAGAAGGAACTAAACCTCGTTAATTAATTTTCTACAATTTTTATAGAATATGCCGTATAATGGAAGCAATGCAAAAATTGTTTTCTTATACGGCATTTTTATTTTCCCTGCTATTATTTTCCTGCGCTACAACAAAGGCTCCTGTAAATGCTGATATAAGTGAAAGTTCTGCTGCGAGTGCCGCCGTCAGTCCGGCTAAAAAATCAGAAATAGATTCCCCCACTCTTACAATCACCTTTGCGGGCGATATTATGGCCCACACCTACAATCACAACATTACAAAGTATGATAAAATCTGGGACGGAGTCAGAGAATACATAGAAAGCGCTGACCTTGCTTTTGCAAATATTGAATCCCCGGTTGATCAGACAAAGCCGGTTTCTTCCTACCCAAATTTTAACCTTCCCCGCCGTTATGTTGAGGCAGCAATTGATGCGGGTTTTGATGTATTTTCCCTTGCCAACAATCATTCCTTTGACCAGTTCGAGAAAGGAATCCAGCATACTATCAGAAGTGCAGAAGAAATTACTGCTGAATATGAAAAAAAGGATCAGTATGTCTATTTTTCGGGCCTTAAAAAGAATAAGGGCGATTCCTACTCTTATAACATAGTAGAAAAAAACGGCTGGAAGATTTTATTTCTGCCGGTAACGGGAATTTTAAACTACCCTCACGACCACGCCTTTATAAATTATGTAAAAAGCAGTGAAAAATCTCACCGGGAGTTTGTGGAATTCTGTAAAAAACTTAGGACTGAAAATCCCTGTGATTTATTTGTAATTTCCATGCATGCGGACGAACCGGAATATAAGAGAGCTGTTCTTAAAAGCCAGAGGGATTTTTACTTGCAGCTGCTGGAAGTGGCAGACGTGGTCTGGGCAAATCATGCACACATCATAAAAGACCGGGAATTTGTGTTTGAAGCAGAAAGCGGTCGACATAAGCTGATTATGTATGCGAACGGAAATACAATCAGTGCCCAGAGAACCCAACCGACTTTTGACGCAGGAACTCCAATGAGCGAACGAGACCACACAGGAGACGGACTTTTATATTCTGTGCAATTTATAAAGACTAAAGCGGGCAAAACACGCTATAATACAGAAGGAAAACCTGAAAATCCGGTTCAGATAAAAAAGGCTCAACCGGTTTTTATTACTACTTATATCAACACCGCCTGGGAATTTGTGCTCAAGCCGCTTAATCAGGAATTTGTGGATTATCTGAAAGAGGTAAAACGTAAGAACTGGGCATCCTACATTGAAAGGCGGATTAAAGTTGACAGGGAAGAAACAAAGGATTTAATTACATGGCAATAGACTATAAATCATTACCAGTTTACGCGCAAAAACAGAAAATTTTAGACTGTCTGGAAAATCATCAGGTTGTAATTGTAGAAAGCCCAACCGGTTCCGGAAAAACAACCCAGATTCCGGTGATTTTATACGAAGCAGGCTATGCAACCAACGGAATGATTGGCGTAACTCAGCCCCGCCGAATTGCGGCCCTAAGCGTAAGCGAATTTATTTCAAAGCAGCTGGGAACTACTTACCCTGGCCTTGTCGGCTACAAAATGCGTTTTGAAGACCAGACAAACCAGGACACAAGAATCAAAATCATGACAGACGGAATCCTCCTTCAGGAAATGAAGCTGGACCCATGGCTTTCTAAATACAGCGTTTTAATGATTGATGAAGCCCACGAACGAAGTTTGAACATTGACTTTGTTCTTGGACTTGTAAAACGCGTTTTGAAAGAGAGAAAGGACTTTCACGTAATTGTTTCTTCAGCGACGATGAACACCCAGGTCTTTTCTGAATATTTTGACAACGCGCCTATTGTTTCTATTGATACTATAACCTACCCGGTAAGCGTGGTTTACGACCCTATTGAAGGCGGAGCAACTACCGCGACTGAGGCCGGCTGCGATGCAATTTTGAACAAAATCTGCCGCACGGTAGACCGCGTTTTAGACAACGGAGATGACGGCGGAATCCTGATTTTCCTTCCGGGCGAAAAAATCATCAAAGACTGTATGTACCGGCTTGAGCACGCGCCTTTCAGCCGTCAGCTCTGGGTACTGCCACTTTATGGCCGCCTGCAAAAAGAAGAACAGGAAAGGGTTTTTGACAATCCTCCTAACGGCAAGAAAAAGGTCGTAATTTCCACAAACATTGCAGAAACTTCGGTAACAATTCAGGACATCACAACCGTAATTGACTGCGGTCTTGCAAAACTGAACTTTTACAGTCCGAGAACCTTTACCTCAAGCCTGGTGGAAACTTTGGTCAGCAAGGCCAGCTGTAATCAGCGTAAGGGACGAGCCGGCCGTACTCACGAAGGAACCTGTTACCGCCTTTATTCGCGCAAGGATTTTGAAAGCCGCGAAATGTACACAAAGGAAGAAATCTACCGCACAGACTTGAGTGAGGTTGTTCTCCGCATGGCTGAGCTTGGAATCACTGATTTTTACAACTTTGATTTTATTGCAAGCCCGGGCCGCGAAGGAATTATCGGTGCCGTAGACACTTTGAATATGCTGGGAGCGCTCGACAGCGACAATACTCTTTCTGAAATCGGAAAGCTGATGGTAAAGTTCCCGCTGGAGCCGAGAATCAGCCGAATTATTGTAGAAGCTATTATGCGCTACCCGGATGTTACCGACAAGGCTCTTGTGGCAGCCTCTTTTTTGAGTGCAAACTCTCCTTTTGTTCTGCCACCTAATGAAGAAATGGAAGCCCGCAAGGCTCACCACCGTTTCCGCGACCTTCAGGGCGACTTCGGAACTTTTATCAACCTCTTTAACGCCTGGAAACAGACCGATAACCGCGAAAAGTTCTGCAAGAAAAATTACCTTGACGAACGCGTAATGTCGGAAATTGAAAATATCTACATTCAGCTTGGCGAAATTGTGGGCGATAAAATGGGAATCCCGCTTACCCACAAAAACGGCAGCATGCAGGATTACCTCTGCTGTATTGCGGCGGGTATGATTCAGTTTGTCTGCATACGAACTGGACGTGAAAATTACCGCTCTCTTACAGCAGACCACATCTGCATTCACCCGGGAAGCGTTATGTTCCGCCAGAATCCGGTATTCATTGTGGCAGGAGAAATCGTACGTACCTCCCGCATTTTTGCGATGAGCGTTTCGCCACTTACCCACCCTATGCTAGATATGATAAATCCAGATCTTTTTGACCGCCTTATGGCCTGTAAGTCTGCAAAAGATACAGCCCGGGCTGAAAAACGCGAAAAAAAGTTGCAGGAAATTGCCAAGGCAAGCCTTAAAAAATCAGATAAGAAAAATGCAGACAACAAGGCTAAAAATCAGGCAGCTGCAAAAGAAGCAGACGAAAACTTTTACTTTGGCGGCGACAGCTTTGAAACAAAGAAGATTAAAGGAAAGAAAACTGCCCTTCTTCCTCTTGAGCGCTTTATTACCGCAGCCCAGAATGAGACAGATAAAAATAAAATCAAGGCCTGCGCAAATCTCAAGGGCCGCATAATTCTCCGCGACGGAGGAATGCTTTTGGACGGCGAAAAACTTTCTACAATTCTTGAAATTGCAAAGAATATCATTCTTACCCCGATTGCAGAAAAGCACTGGAACCGTAATTTTAACGGAAGCATTTACAACGAGGTAGAAAAAGAGCAGATTATTTTTGCCCTGGAAGTAGTACTTCGTACAACAATCGCAAAGCAGAAAAACAAGGAATACGGCTTTATCACTCTCTACACAGACGGAAAGGGAAATTACTGGCTTAAAACTTCCCGCGGCTTTTCAACTGCCCTTCAGGAGACTCACGCCAGCCTGGAAGCCCTGGTAGAAGAAGAGGTAGATTTCAGTCCGGAAGCCGAAGAGCGCATTAACGCAGCCCTCCGGCTTGTGAATAAGTTTTACGATAAGAAGGATTAGTCTTTTTTCTCTTCCTCTTTTTTAGCTTCGTCTTCAATTCCAAGCATTTTCTTTGCGCGGTTGCGGACAGAACCGTTACCTTTGCGGTCAAGGGCAAGAGAGCGGATTTTTTCTTCTACAGGACCAGAGAACTTGTAGTTTTTGTACATATCAAGACCGATATTCTGTAAATCTCCGTCTTTACTTTCAAGATACTTGAGACAGATAGCCTCATAGCTGTGTTTAGAGCGTTTTGCAAGTTCGTTTCCAATTCCCTTGGCAAGGTTTTTCATGCGGACATCAGAAAGACACTTTTCTGCAAGGGCAAGAATTTCTTCTTCACCGTGTTCAGCATCAAGCAGGGCAATAACAACCTTAACCTTGATATTGTCAGACACCTTCTTTTCGAGCATGTCTTTAAGGAACTTGTCTGCATTAGGCTCGTTATAAAGAGGCAGGGCTGAAATTGCCGCTTCCTTAATTATACGTTCGCTGTCGTTTTCGGCACGGTACATGAGATATGGAATTGCGTGATAATCAAGAATCTTTTTAGAAACATTGATAGCTTCCTGACGTACCTTCCAGTGCTCGTCTCGGATTCCCTGAAGAATACAAGCCTGAGCTTTTCCGTCCTGAGGGAATTCTCCAAGTCCTTTAATTGCATACTGGCGCAGGTTAGGATTTGCATCCTTATAGGTATTTATAAGAACAGGAACTGCTTCCATCTTTCCCATAAGGCCAAGGGCTTCTGCGGCATACATGCGGACAAAAGCGTTTTCATCTTCGTTTTCAAGAATTGCTACAATTTTATCAAAGGTTTCTACAGCGTGAAGCTTACCAAGGGTACGCATTAAAGTCTGGCGCTGGGCATCACTTAAATCATCGCGTTCAAGATATTCTGCAATTGAAAGAGCAGACTTGGCATCACCAATTTCGCCGATTGTAGAAAGAGTATCGTTGAAGTAGGTTTCGTTGTCGCTTTCAAGAATTGTAAAGACTGCAGGAATTGCGGCGTCTGTGTGAACCTTCTGAATGTATTCAAAGCAGGCTTTTACAACATCAGTTTTTGTATCGTAAGGGTCGTTTAGAACGGTTACGGCAAAGTTTTCCAGACAAGGATCTTCAAGCTTTCCAAAATATTCAAGGATTTTCTGCTGAATCTGAACGTTTTCGCTTACTTCAAAAAGGTCGTAAATCTCTTCGGTAAAGCGAGGGTCGTCATTAGTCATTAAATTATCAATCAGTTTTGTAATTTCAGAAGGAAGTCCGTACTTGATTGTCTTTTTATTTTCTTCAGGAACTTCGTCATTTTCGTCTTTATCGGCAGCGGCTTTTGCCTTTTCTTCGTCAATCGGCTTAGGGCGTTTTTTAGGCGGAACATCTGAAACTCCGGCCGGAGAATTTGATTTTTTTTCAGAAGAATTTTCTTCTTCGGCGGAAGCTTCCGGGCTAACTTCGTCTTCAGTTTCTTCTGTGAGTTCTTCGGCTTCAAGAGAGCTTTCATCTTCTGAGGCCGCTTCCGCTTCTTCTTCTGGAGTTGAGTCTTCCGGTTGGGCTTCTGTATTGTCCGTGCCGGCCGAAGAAGCCTCATCATCAGGGGACTGAAGCAGTTTTTTTTCTTCTTCTGTAAGTTCAAGGCCATCCAGCAGGTCGGAAAGAGAGTCATCGATTGTAGAACCTGTATCGTCCGGGAGAGAGCCCTCGCCAAGGGGATACAAATCCTTAACCTGGGTAGGGTCAGCAGTCTCCTGTGCAAAAAGTGCGGCAGAAAATAAGGTAAAAATTGCAATTCGGACTGATTTTTTCACGGCTGCCCCCTAGACTCCCGAGTGGAATTTTTCAAGGAAGTTTTTGCGGTATTCTTCAAAGCGGTCTTCGTTGATTGCCGCACGGATTTCACCAATCATATTGTGGAGGAAATAAAGGTTGTGGTAGCTTGCAAGAATTGAGCTGAGGATTTCCTGTTCTTTAAAAATGTGACGGAGGTAAGCCTTTGTGTAAGTGCGGCAAACCTTGCAGTTGCACTCTGGGTCAAGCGGCTCGTGACTGTGAGTCCAGCGCTCCTGCTTAATGGAAAGCATTCCCCGGTGAGTAAAGTATGAACCGTTACGGGCGTTGCGGGTCGGAAGAACACAGTCGAACATATCGATTCCGGCCTGTACGGCATCAAGAATATATTCAGGAGTTCCGATTCCCATTACGTACTTTGGCTTATTTTCCGGCAGGTACTGAACGGTGTAATTAAGGAAGCGGGTAAATTCTTCGGGAGTTTCGCCCACGCTAAGACCACCGATTGCAATACCAGGCATATCCTGTTCGCTTACAAACTCTGCACTCTGCTTACGCAGGTCTTCAAAAAAGTTTCCCTGAACGATTGGGAAAAGCATTCCCTTGTAGCCCTTTTCTACTTCGCTTTCCCACTCTTTTTTTGCACGAAGGAGCCAGTCGCAGGTAACCTTAAGGGCTTTTTCTGCAACTTTGCGGGGTTCACCCGCCCCTGTGCATACGTCCAGCTGCATCTGAATGTCGGAATTAAACTTTCTCTGGGTCTGAACTACGCTTTCCGGCGTGAACATGTGGTAGCTTCCGTCGATATTGCTCTGAAAGCGTACTCCTTCATCAGTAATTTTTCTGAGTTTTGAAAGGCTGAATACCTGGAATCCGCCTGAGTCTGTCAAAAAGTTTCGGTTCCACTTAGAAAAACCGTGAAGTCCGCCTGCTTCTTCAATAAGGTCTGCACCCGGGCGCAAAAAAAGATGATAGGTATTTGCAAGAATGATTTCAAAATTAATTTCTTCAAGAAAATCCTTTGGCATTGCCTTTACTGTGGCATTGGTTCCTACAGGCATAAAAACCGGAGTCTGAACATCGCCGTGAGCCAGATGAATAACGCCGGTGCGGGCTTTTCCGTCGGCAGATTTATGTTTAATGTCAAAAATGTTTGTTATCATACTAAGTCCTACTATATTTTAATAATATTATACTCGCAATTGTAAATAAAATCACAGGCGACCAGGCACCTGCAAAAGGTGAAATATAGCCGTGCTTTGCAAAAACCATTGTTACCATGTGCATTACATAAAAAAGTACAGAAGCGCTGATGCAGGAAGCAAGGCTGATTAAAAGAACGTTCTTTCTTGTCTTTCCTGTAAGTCCGATTGAAAGAAAAACTACAATAAAGACGATAAAGGGAAAGGCAAATTTCTTGTAGTATTCCGAAAGCTGCTCCCCAAAAGGAAGGCCGGCTTTTCTAAGATGATCGATATAGATTTTTGCTTCCTTTGCAGAAACCGACTGAACGTCTACAATATTTTTTCGGAAGATTTCATAAGATTCAGTAAGATTTTCTTCAAGCAGGGGGTCAAAAGCTCTGCTTGTAAAGCGGCCATTTTCATCCTTAACATATTCCAGAGTATTCTGAAGGCGCCAGTGTTTAAGTTCAAAATCCCAGCTTGCTAAATCTGCGTGAACAAGGCTTAAAAAGTTTTTATTTTCATCGCGGAAAATTACATAAAGATTTTGCAGGCGTTTTGTCTCTTCAAAATATCTGGCGGCATTATAAATAATTTTACCGTTTTCTGAAATTACAATTACATTATTATTATTGTCGCTTTCAAATTTCTGAAGCAGCTGATTCTGCAGCTTCATCTTTTTTTCGTAAGTCTGAACTACAAGACCGTTTTCAAAGGCAAATAGCCCGAAGGAAAGAAGAATAGAAAGAATGAGCACAGGAGAAGTAAACTTAAAAAGCGAAACACCGGAAGCAAAAAGGGCTTGAAGCTCATTGTTGGCATACATGTTACTGAGCGAATAGGAAGAAGAAAAGAGAATTGCAACCGGCACGGCATACCAGATTGTTTTTGGAATATAGTTGAGCATAACCACGCCGATATCATGCCAGGAAGAGCCGTTCTGAAGATAAGTCGTAAGATTCATAAAAAGATCTACAAGGTTCAAAACCAGGGCAAAAAATAATACTGCGCCCACAAAAAGAGGAATGATTTTTTTTAGAAGATATCCGACAAGTTTCAAGCTTCTTCTCCTTTCCGCCTACTTTTTTAACAAAACGGCAAGGAAAGCCAGTGCCATAAAGCCGATTACAAAGTTAGGAACCCAGATACACCAGAAAGGATTAAGACCTACCCTCTGAACAAAAAGCTGCCCCATAATCTGCATTGCCCAGTAAAGCACGCAGACAACAAGACCAATAAAAAGACAGATTGTCTGGCCGCGATGCTTTCCAAATACAAAAGCAATAGAAAAAGCAAGGAAGGCAAAAAAGATTGAACCAAAAGGCAGGGCAAATTTCTTATGAAACTCCATTGTCCAAAGGCGCAGTCGGCGTTTTTCTGAGTAAGTATCACCGGAAGTTTCTTTCATGCGTTTAAGCTCTCGGGAAAGGTCGTAGGTTGTCATTTCGCGGGCAGAGTGAGAGGTATTTCCAAGAACTGCCTTATCAAAAACATTGAGGACAGTACGCTCAGATTCCATTACATCATAATTATGCTTGGCATTATGTCTTATAGAAAGGACTGTGGCATCATCCATGGAAAGTTCCATTAAAACCCCTTCTGTCTGTCCGCCGCGCAGGGAAGATTTTCCTGCAATAATGATTTTATCAGTATCATTATCTGTATCGAAAAGAATAAGGTCGCTTACAGAACCTGAATTCACCTGCCCCATTACAATGCTGGTGCTGTCCAGAGTTTTTACGCTGTTTGATTCAAGCGAAACGGTCGGTGTGGACTGCATGATTTTTCTGAAAAGCTGATTATACTTCATGGTTCCCAGAGGAAGCAGATAATCGTTTACAAAAAAGAACCGATTGAAATTGCAGTTCCCAGAATGATTACCGGGTAGAAAATCTTAATAAAAGAAAAGCCCGAGGCACGGAAAATCAGGATTTCGTTACTGCTCATCATGCCGCCAAGACTCATGGAAAAACCTACCAGGGTTGCAAAAGGAGCCGACTGGGCAATAATAAAAGGCAGGCTGTAAAACATAATGCGCATAACGTCGCTGAAGGGAGCCGATTTTGCAAGCAGCTGTTCTACAGTAAGAAGAATCTGGTTTACAAAGAAAATCATAAAAAAGAAAAGGAAAGCAACCAGAAAATATAAAATAAATCCTTAAAAAGATATTTTACAAGAATATGATTTTTAAGCTCGCCTGATTTGAGGACATTTACACTGAACCATTCGTATTTTTCTTCAACAAATTCAATTGCCGGACTCAGTTTTTCAAGAATCCGGTCAATAAGAGGTTCAATGCGTTTGTAAAATCTTGATTTTCGGTCAGAAACAATGCGGAGCGCATGCTCGAACTGCTTCTTTATTTTGGTTATATCAGGCAAGTTAAAACTTCCTTATACTCCGGTAGAACCAAAACCGCCGGCCCCGCGTTCTGTTTCTTCAAGGCTTGTTACTACAGAAAAATCTGCCTGAATTACAGGTGCAACCAGCATCTGGGCAATGCGGTCTCCGTTATTTACAGTAAAAGGCTTATCGCCAAGGTTAATTAAAATTACGTTGATTTCTCCGCGGTAATCGCTGTCGATAGTGCCGGGAGTATTCAAAACTGTAACTCCATTTTTTTGCAGCTAAGCCTGAGCGGGGACGAATCTGAACCTCGTAACCTTGGGGAATTTCAAAAAAAAGTCCGGTTGGAACCATTGCTGATTTTCCACTTTCAATTACAAGGGGCTCTTTCAAAAGTGCGCAGATATCAGCACCTGCAGCACCTGAAGTTTTATAAAGAGGAAGCTTTGCTCCCTCATTCGCTACTACTTTAATATTTATCTTTGTCATAAGTTTATTATAAGGGATAATTAAAAAAGATTCATCACTAAGATTTTAACACCCAGGTACCGCCGACTGCTATTACATTTTTACAGGCAAGATAATCTTCTGAGTTGGCAGCATCAATTCCGCCGGTTGGAATAAACTTTACATTAGGGAAAGGGCCTGAAAGAGCCTTGAGCATTTTTACTCCGCCGCTGACTTCTGCAGGGAAAAATTTCAGGACTCCAAGCCCGTACATAAGAGCCTCTTCAACCTGGCTTGGTGTATTAATGCCGGGGAAAATCGCAAGGTCATTCTTTATGCACCATTCTACAGTTGCCGGATTAAAACCCGGAGCCATAACAAACTGAGCACCGCTTTTTTTTGCAAGTTTTGCAAGCTTTGGATTAATTACAGTTCCTGCCCCACAAAGCATTTTTGGACAAAGTTTTCTTACAGCACTTATACATTCTGCAATTTTATTAAAATCTTCATCAGAGGCAGTTGCACTTCTAAAGGCAAACTCCACGGCGCTGTAACCGCGGCTTACAAGTGAATGGGCTAATTTTACAGCTTCCTCTTTATCAAAAACTGTAACAACAGGAACTATTTTTACTTCGCTAAGGCGAGTGACAATTTCTTCAAACATTTTATTAATTATAGCACATTCACCGCTTTGTATAAACTGCAAAAAAAAAGTCGCACCCCTTCGGCTTGCTTAATTTTTCCAGCAAAGCTGTAAAAAGGGCCGGATCGCACGCTGATGACAATCCGGCCCAAAGGTATCAAATATTTTTTTAATTCAGATTAGAAAGAGTATTTCCAGTAAACAGGGAAATTTACATTTGAGTAGTCTTTTCCGAAGAAGAAGTTTACACCGGCGCTAAGCTCGTGATTTCCAAGAGTATAAGTTACAGAAGGATTGATCTGGTATACGTTTTCAGTTTTCTTTTCTTCATCAGATTCTGCATCCAAAGCAGCTGCAAAAGCACAGTCAGCAGAAAGATTTTCAAGAACATTGTAGCCGGCTGTTACAGCAAGATAAAAATCATACTCTGCATCTTCTTTGTTATTTGTGAAGTTTGTTGCAAATTCACCAACTGTGTGGAAGGCATCAAGTTCATAAGTTGCAGTAAGAGTCATGATATTTCCAGACACACCTTCTTTACCAGAAGCATGAATTTTAGTTACATCTGGAGCAACTGAATCGTTGTAACCAAAGCCTGCGCCAAGAACAAGACCTTCGATTTTCAAAAGACTTGCATAAAGGCCGAAGGCAAAACCGTCTCTGTTATTTACATCAGTTTCTTTGTTATCACAGATATTTTTTACTGTAGCAGCAAGTTCAAAAACATCATTTGCATATCCAGCGCCAAAGTTTACAACAGGCTTATATGTATCGTGTCCGAATACAGAGAAGAAATCTATACCACCTGCAAGAGTAAGACCTTCTACAGGACGGATAAGAAGACCTAAATCGCTTCCAAGATTACCTGTTGAAGCATTGTCATCCCAGATTGGAAAGTAAGAAGCTGTTGCCCAAACTTTTTCGTGGAATTCAAAACCAAGGAAATCAAATGGACGTACTTCTACGAAAGTATCTCCAAAATCATAACCAAAGCCAGGATCTTCAGTAGCACCAATACCAAAATATTTTTCACCATCAAAGTCGTAAAGATCTTCATTTATAGACCAGAAAACAAGTTCAATACCTGCATCAACTTTTTCTGAAGAATATTCAAAAGTAGTTTTATTTTTGATTCCAGCAAATGTTGATTCAGAATCTGCATCTTCAACTTTTGTGATGTTTACGATATCGCTTGAAAGTTTGTTTGAGAACGATACTTCAGCTTCTGCAAATGCAAAGGCTGATGCCAAAGAAAGAGCTACACCAACTGCAGCAATTTTTGATTTAAACATTTATAACTCCTTTTTAGTTATCCTAAACTAACACGTTAGGCTTAACTAACGCGAATATAAAACCATATTATCAGTAAAATTGCAAGATATTTTTTAAATTTTTCTGAAGATTTTTAGAGAGAGTAAAAAAAAAAAGGCTGCCCTCACGGACAGCCTTTACCTAACTTAGAAAAAAATTATTTCTTTTCTTCCAAAGCATCAACATAAGAAAGGTTCAATCTTCCCTGCTTGTCAACTTCAAGCAATTTTACAGGAATTACCTGACCTTCTTTCAAAACGTCTGTTACCTTGCTTACGCGCTGGCGGCTGAGTTTTGAAATGTGGCAGAGACCTTCTTTTCCCGGAAGGATTTCTACGAAAGCGCCGAATTCCATAATGCGTTTTACAGTTCCCTGATAGATTGTTCCTACTTCTGGATCTTCTGTAATACCCTTTACAGCCTTCTGAGCAGCTTCTGCGTTCATTCCGTTCTTAGCATAGATTGTTACAGTTCCGTCATCATCAGTGTTGATTGTTACATCATACTGAGAACAGAGAGCCTTAACGTTCTTTCCGCCAGGTCCGATCAAAGCGCCAATCTTGTCTACAGGAATCTTCATTGTAAGAATCTGTGGAGCGTTCTTAGCCAAAGGAGCTGGTTTATCAATGCATTTTTCCATGATAGAAAGGATGTGCAAACGACCCTGACGAGCCTGTTCCATAGCCTTCTTCATAATTTCAGTTGTTACACCGGCAATCTTAATATCCATCTGGAAACCAGTAATACCGTCTTTTGTTCCGGCTACCTTGAAGTCCATATCACCAAGGTGGTCTTCTTCACCAAGGATATCAGAAAGGATTGAGTAACGTCCGTAAGGATTGTCTCCCTCAGGTTCTGTAATAAGACCCATAGCAATACCAGCTACCATCTTCTTCATTGGAACGCCGGCAGCCAGCATACAGAGAGTACCACCACAAGTAGAAGCCTGTGATGAAGAACCGTTAGATTCCATGATTTCAGAAACTACACGGATTGTGTAAGGGAACTCTTCGCGGCTTGGAACCATAGCAGCAAGTGAGCGGCGGGCAAGATTTCCGTGACCAATTTCGCGGCGGCCTGTTGTAAGCTTACCAGTTTCACCAACTGAGTATGGAGGGAAGTTATAGTGAAGGATGAAGTGCTCGCTTCTGTCTCCATCAATATCATCATAAGACTGTTCATCCATTGCAGTACCCAAAGTACAAACAGCAAGAGACTGTGTTTCACCACGAGTAAAGAGAGCCGATCCGTGTGGAGTTGGCAATACGTTTACTTCACAAGTGATAGGACGGATTTCGTCAGTCTTACGACCATCAATACGTACACCGTCATCAAGAATAGATTTACGGAGAAGCTTGTACTGAATATCGTCCATCAAAGTCATGAACAATTTAGCCTGAATTGGATCTTCAAGTTGTTCAGCATATTTTGCAGCAAGTTCTTTTTCAACTTTTGCAATAGCCTTGCCGCGGGCCATTTTTCCATCCTGGAAGCAGGCTTCTTTAAGGAGTGGAGTTGCTTCAGCTTCAATCTGTTCAGCGTTAGCCAAAGTTACATCAAGAGGATTCAAAGGAAGCTTTTCTTTACCAGCTTTAGCGGCAAGTTCTTCCTGAAGTTTACACATATCAGAAATGAAAGCCTGTGCCTTTTCCAAAGCTCCAAGCATTACATCTTCAGAAACTTCGTTTGCACCACCTTCAACCATTGTAAATCCGTCTTTAGTTCCGGCAACAACAATTTCAAGTTCAGATTCTTCAATCTGTTTGAAAGTTGGGTTTACAATGTATTCACCATTCAAGTATCCAATACGGCAGGCAGCAACCGGGCCGTGGAAAGGAATATCAGAAATTGTAGTTGCAGCAGAAGCGGCAATTACAGCAAGAATATCCTGAGTGTGAACGCCATCACAAGAAACACAAGTTGGAACAATCTGAAGTTCGTGACCAAAAGATGGCTCAAAAAGTGGGCGCATAGGACGGTCGATAAGGCGGCTTACCAAAATTTCCTTATCCTTTGGACGACCTTCGCGCTTTACAAATCCGCCAGGGATTTTTCCGGCAGCATAGAATTTTTCGTTGTACTCAACAGTAACAGGCACAAAATCCTGACCTTCTGTTACGCTTGATGAAGCACAAATTGTTGCGATAACTGCGGCTCCACCCCACTGAGCATAAACGCATCCGTTAGCCTGTTTACCGATTTTTCCTGTTTCGAGGATGAGATCGGCATCTCCAAGTTTGTAGGTTACTCTTTCTACAGACATAAATTTTACTCCTACATACGTCACTACATCCGACGCATGCTTTTTTCTATTTATTAGTTACACTAATATTCAAAATAATAATAGTTCATTTTAAGCCATAAAATGCTTTTAATCAATGGAAGATTTCCCTACTCTCCATACCGTTTTTCAAGCTCACTTCTGTCATTTACGCCGGTCTTTTCATAAATGCTGGAAATATAATTTTCCACCGCCCGTTTTTTTATTCCCAGCTGCTCAGAAATCTGTTCATTTGAAAGATGGCGCAGTAAAAGTCCCATTACTTCTTTTTCACGCTTTGTAAGGGCATCTGTAAAAGTATTGTATTTTATAAGATTTGGCTGCAGTTCTTCCTGAATAAAAATATCGCCCTTCAAAATTTTTTCCATTCCTTCAAGAAGAGTCTTTGAATTCGCATTTTTAGAAATATATCCGGCTGCCCCTGCACTTATGGCATTTTTTACAAATCCGCCCGCAAAAAACATGGAATAAACAAGGATTTTTAAGGAAGGATAAAGAGTACAAAGTTCCTTTATAAAATCAAAACCTGTATTTTCTCCGTAAAAGTTCAAATCGCAGATTACAAGAGAAGGCAATTCCCCCCTGTCAGCAAACTTTTCAAAATCAGAAAAAGCAGCCTCATGAGTTCCCGCAGAACCTGCACAAAGCCAGTCCGAATTAGAAGTAAGCCAGCTTGAAGTTCCAAGCCGCAGCATCTGATGATCATCAATTATATAGAAAGTTTTACTCATTTTATGCCTCAAAAATCACTTATCCAGAACAACGGTAATCTGAGTTCCACACTCCTCTTCCGCACGGAAGCTTACTTTTCCACCCAAAAGCTGAGCCCGCTCCACAATGTTTCTAAGTCCAAAGTGAAGTTTTTCTATTTTGTCAAAAATGCCGTTATTAATCTGATTCAAAAGCTTTTCACTCATTCCAATTCCATCATCAGAAATTATGATTTTAAGCCCGTCGATATGATGAGATTTAAAGAAAACTGTAACTTCGCTTGCGTGAGCATGCTTCTGAATATTCTGAAAAGCCTCCTGAACAATGCGGTAAATATGCATAAGCTGTTCCGAGCTCCATTTTGAAAAATCAACGGAATTTTCGCAGACAATTCTGAACTGAAAATCCTTGCCGTTTCCGTTAAAAGTCTTCTGTCCCAGAACTTCAAGAGCAGAAATCATATCATTGCTACTGATATTAGGCGGAGTGAGGTTATAGCAGAGCATTCTGATATTTTCGATATTCTGATTTTGGGTCTGTATGATTTTTTTTTGCAGCTTCCTTGTCTTCAAGATTTTCTGCAAGAAGAGAAACATACTTTAAGCTCTGAGCAACCGTATCGTGAAGTTCCCGGGAAATTCTTTTACGTTCGGATTCCTGCACTTCCATAGAATGGTGAAGAAACTGTTCAGAATCAAAAATGATTTTATCACGGCGCTTAATTTCAAGAATGTTCAGATAAATAAGAATTGCACCTCCGACAAGAATAGTTGCAAAAAACCAGATAAAATAAGTAAAAATTTTCTGATGGGTATCATCCAGGGCAAAATTCACGTTCCTAAGGTAAGAAAGCATAAGAAAATCAATCTGCTCAAGGGCTTTTTCAATTTCCAGCTTGTTTTCTTCAGGATTTTCCATAAGAACAAGAAGAATGCGGCTGTAAGAAAGGCACTGCTCAAGCTGATTTTTTGTAACTTCCTTTAATTCCGGGTAGGAAGAAAATTTTTCAGGCCTGAAATTCTCAAGCCGATTAATGAACTCTCTGCAGGATTTTATATCCCGCCAGTCATTAAAATAAAGCCAGCTTTCATAAATATTTTCTGCAGAATAAAAGTGATTCTTATTTTCTACCCCGGAACAGGCTGTAAAAATCAATATAAAAATTGAAAGGATAGAAATGGTATAAAATTTCTTCATAAATTAAAAAGTTTCCTTTAACAGTCTGTGCTTTTTAGCAAAAGCAATAAAAAGAAGATGAATTCCAAAACCTGCAAAGGTTGTGATAATTCTGTCCAGAATAATAATTGGAAATCGTCCTACAATACAAGACGTAAGCACATCCATGTATTCTCCGCTGAAGGCAAAAATCAGCTTATCAAAGGTCCAATTGCCCACATTCATTCTGAAAGTAAAATAACTTATGAAGCCGGAAACGACAGAACATACAAGTGCTGCAGAAACTGACGCTGTAAGAATATAGATAAAAGTATGATTAACGCCCTTCTTAAGATTTTCTTCTTTACGGATAAAAAGCCAGGTAATCAGAATGATAACAAAAGCAGAAAGTGAATAAACCCAGACATAATCAGTTTTTCCGTATAATAGTTCAAGTTTAAGACAGACAATTGAAATATTAATAACATAGACTATAAAGGAAGCAAGAGGCCCGAAAGAAAAAAGAACCGCTATCAGAAAAATCGTATCAAAGAAAAGGGGCACATGCAGAAAATCCTGAAAAAGAGTAGCAACCGCAAAATCCATAATTCCTGCAAGCAGCACGCAAACACAAAGGGTAAGACTATATTTAATTTTTTCACTCATAATCATGCCTTATTTTAATATATAAAAAGTCCGCCTGAATTAATAGTTTTTTTTAACATTTCAGGCGGACGAAAAAATAAAATGATAAACTCTCTTTTTATGGTTTTATTTTTTTTATACTAAACCTCTTTTTTATTGCCTGCTTAGTATGATTAATTTAAAAAAAAATTAACAGTGAGTTTTACCCACTAAATTTCAGTGAGTTAACTCACTGGTTTTCTATGAGTTAACTCACCTTTTTTAAGAAGAGGTTTTTAAAACAAAAAAAATCCCGCGGGACGAACCAGGCGGGATTTTACAGTAAAGAACCTGACTTATTTGCGGAGACCAAGCTCTTTGATGAATGCACGGTAACCTTCGAGGTCTGTGCGTTCAAAATAGCGGAGCATCTTACGACGCTGACCAACAACTTTAAGAAGAGCACGTTTACCACAAGCATCTTTTGGGAATGCTTTTGAGTGTGCTGTAAGCTGTGCTACACGCTGAGTAAGCAAAGCGATCTGAACTTTTACGTTACCAGTGTCTGTGTCTTTTACACCGTACTGTTTTACAGTTGCGGCTGTTGTTTCTTTTGAAAGTGCCATTTTGGAACCCCTTAAAAAATATTAAAATATATCTGCATTCGCGAAAAACCTTGCAGGTCAATTTCCGGGTTTCTGGAAAGAAATCACAAAGTAAATCGTATAAACAGATTTAATTATGATAAAATATTACAAAGATTTAATCAAGGTAGCCGAGTCTTTTACTAAAAACTTACCCATGTCAGATTGCTCATCACGTCAAAAATCAGCTCATTTTCAGTAATTTCCAAACGGATTGCTTCTGCACTTTCATTCTTTACTCGGTAAACGCCAGCAGGAGGAAGAACCTGGGTAATTTCTGTTTTTGAAATATGAAGTTTGTCTTCCGAACGCTGGGTACATTTTTTTAAGTCCAGCTCATAGTCCCGGCATAAAAGTTCATTTGCAGTAGAAAAGAAACCTTTTTTTATCATTGAGCGGATGTAGGAAGATGAGATACGTTCTTCTTCATCTGCCCCGGGTTTATACAAAACCTGAGGAAGGAAACTTGTTTTTACTTCGTTCTGCTCTGCCCAGTATTTTATGGCAGTCATATCGGTAGCGCCCTTATAGCCGCAGCGGAAATCCTCACCTTCTACAAAAACTTTCATATTGCAGACATTTTTCAAAATTGTAAGGAATTCATGACCGCTGATCTTTGCAATTTCATCAGTAAAATCAAGAACAATTGCAAATTTTATTCCAAGTTCTTCCATTATATTAAGACGCTGTTCCAGAGTAGAAACATCGCCTGCATAGTCTGCCGAATGTTTATAAAGAGGAAGTGGTCGCTTAAAAGTTACAATTCCCGGAAGAAGGTTTTCCTTCTGACACAGATTTACAAGTTCCTGAATAATTCTTCTGTGGCCAAGATGAAGCCCGTCGAAACTTCCGATTGAAATGCCAGAGCCTGCAAGAAGTTCCAGAGGCGATTCTTCTTTTGAAACTGAATTCTGAATGTCTTTCCAAGAATATAAAATCATATATTATATTATATCGTATTTGCGGCAAAAAAAAAGTCCTGCGGAACCTACCGCAGGACAGGGGGTAACAACTTTAATAGTTGCAAACTAGAATAGCTTGCTTAATTTTTCAAGGCAACATTTTTCATAAGATTGTTGTCTGTACTGTAAGCAACCACATCTTTTAAGCTGCCTGTTTTAAGCGGGAGAATTACGATTGAGTTTTCTGCGCCAGAAACAACTACCATCGTAGAATTCAAGCCGGTTGCAACCTTCATTGAATCCGTCATTCTCATTCCGACCTTTACAGGACTCCAGGTGCCGTCTTTTTCTCTATAGGTAACTTTACCAGAAACGGCCCTTACCAGGTAATTCTGCTCTGCAAAAAGAGCAAAACCAAATAAAACAAAAATGACACATAAGGAAAAAAATTTCTTCATTTTCCCTCCCAAAAGAAAAATCATCCCATTTTTTATAAGAACATTTTTTTATGTGTCAAAATTTATTATAAGGCAGTTTTTATTAATTGCAAGAAAAATTTAAAATCAGCATTGCAGTGTAAATCTGATTTTCGCATTTACAACTTCAGTTCATCTGCAGCAATATTTACCAGAGGGATTTTTATTTCCAGTCTGAAGCCGCCCTCTTTTGGAGTTGAAACTTCAAGCTTTCCCATGACCTTACTGAGGCGCTCTTCCATACCCGCAAGTCCGATTCCTTTTACAACCTCTTTAGAACCAATTCCGTCATCTTTTATTACCATTGTAAGAAGATTTACATCGTCCCAAAAGGTAACGTAAATATTTTTTGCCCGGCCGTGGCGGATTGCATTTGTAAGGCCTTCCTGCAGGGTATGCATGATTATTGCATTTATTGTGATTCCGTAGTTTTCCTTAAGGTTACCGCTCTGAATGTCCACGTTGATTCCGGTAATCTGCTGAAAAATGCGTTTAATTTCAAAAATGGCTGTAAGGTTATTTTGAGTTGGTGATTCAACTTCGCGGATCTGACGCAGGGTCTTTCGGGTTTCCTTAAGACCGTTTGAAGCAAGGTTTCGCACAGTTAAAAGAGTATCAGAAAGTTTATCTCTTTCAATTTCTGGATTACTCATAATGGCATCAATAATTGCCGTGATGTTTACAAAGGCATAACCACAGGAATCGTGCATGTCGCGGGTAATTCTCATTCGCTCGTTCTGTACCGCTTCTTCACCATGATTTTTTGCATATTCCTGAAGCTTGTTGTTGAGTTCGGACATCTGATTCATTACAAGATTCTGGTGACGAACAGTTTCAGAAGTAAGAATATAATTTTTTGCCACCTGCTTTAAAATCATGGCCATTATGGTACAAAGCGTCATTGTAAAAACGACAGAATTAATTTCGCTGAAGGTTTTTACAAAGCCCTTTACACTACCCCCTGCAGCAGAAAAACCTGAAATAGCTTCAATTACGCTGAAAAACATTAAGGCTGTAGAACTTGTAATAAGCTTTACTCCAAATTTATAGCCATAAACCGTGCAGATTAAAAAAGAAACATAAATGAAAAGTTTGAGGGTAAAAGTCTGATTTGTCGAATAAGCCATAAGACAGGCAGAAGTCAGCCCCAGCACATAGAAAAGAATTTTTGAATAGAAATTATCAACAAAAAGAATTGCATAGGCGCTTATTATATATAGAAGAAAAAAAGAATAAAAAGTAAGAAAAAAAGATTTTTACGGTAAAAAAATCTGAAGTCGAAGATTTGATATTGTAATCACGCAAAGGAGAAAAGCAGAAAAGATTTAGGAAATTTGTAAAAGTTATAAAACATAAGCAAAGAACTACAAAAAAGGAAAAACACGGAGAAGAAAAGCTGAATCTTTTATTTCTAAACTAAAACGTCTTGAATGAAGCATTTTTTTATTATACATCAAAATGGCAAACTGTGTTATAATTTTAGATATGGAAAAGTTGAAATTGATGCTGGTGGACGACCAGAGCCTTTTTACCGAAAGTTTGTGCACCTTTTTGAATAACTATGCTGAAGATATGAGAGTAGTCAGCAAGGCCTGTAATGGACGTGAAGCAGTAAAATTTTGCGAAATAGAAAAGCCCGATGTAATTCTTATGGATATTAATATGCCGGAAATGAACGGCATTGAGGCTGTAAAAATAATTAAATCAAAGCATCCTGAAATCCTTATCATTATGCTTTCTACTTATGATGAAGATGCTTACGTACGCGAAGCCCTTTTGAGCGGAGCAAGCGGATATTTATTAAAAGATTTATCCCCTACCGAGTTGATTATGAGCATAAGGGCCTTGAAATCAGGGGTTTTACAGATAAGCCCAAGCATTGTTCAAAAGATGATTCAGGCTCAGTTTGTAGGTTCGACTGCTTCTGACGGGGATGTAAAAGATTCTGAAAAAACAAAAGAAGCTGATGAAAATCTGTTAAATGAAGCGGCTGAAAAAAAATTTGAATGGCTAAAGACCCTTACAAAACGCGAACGCCAGATTTTCGCTCTTATTGCAACCGGCCACGATAATGACGAAATTGCAGAAGAGCTGGATCTGGCGCTGCAGACAGTAAGAAACCAGGTAAGTACGATTTATTCAAAGCTTGGCGTTAAGGACAGGTTTGAAATTATTAAACTGGCTAATAAGGTGTAGGACTGCTTATAAAAAAAACGGAGTGCGGAGCCCTGTTTTGTGTAGCATAGAAACGCTAGCAGACAGCTACCCATAAATAAAAACGCGGTAACGAAAAAAGATTTCTTTTTCATACCGCGTTCCTGCATTTCTCGGCGGAACAAAACAGGGTTCCGCACGCAAGTTTTTTTTAAGGTAGATTTTACCTTATTTTACCGAGCCTGTAACACCTTCAATGAACTTCTTCTGCTGACTGAAGAAGAGAACTACAGTCGGGATTGTCATAATTGATACACAGAGCATCAAAAGACCGTAGTCGGTAACGTAGCCGGCAGTAAGACCAGATACCAGAAGCGGCATAGTCTGCATCTTCTGATTCTGCATTACGATAAGCGGCCACATGTAGTTATTCCAGGCAGTCATAAAGGTAACGATTGCGGCTGCAGCAAAGGTTGGAGCCATAATCGGAACGTAAACACGGATATAAATCTGAAGTTCATTCAAACCGTCTACACGGGCAGCCTGAATTGTTTCAACAGGGAAGCTTACAGAATTCTGGCGGAAGAAGAAAATCAAAAAGGCAGTAGAAACACCCGGTAGAACAAAGCCCATAGTTGAGTTCAAAAGATGAACCGAACTGAACATTTTGAAAAGCGGAACCATTGTTGTAGCAAGCGGAATCATCATTGAAAGAAGAAGAATGTTCATAAGGCGGGTCTTTGCCTTATCACGGTAAATCTGAAAGCCGTAACCTGCCATAGAACATACAAAAATGCTCAACAAGGTCTGAATTGCAGAAGTTCTTATTGAGTTCCAGAAAGCACGTGGAAGTCCTTTTGGAATATTACGGATATTGCTTAAAAGTGCTGTACCCGGTGTGATTTTTCCGGTAATTACATCAACAGAATTGTTTGTAGCACCTGCAATCATCCAGTAGAAAGGAAAAATTGAAAGCAGACAAACTATAACAATAAAAGTATATTCTGCAGTTCTAAAAATATTTGATTTTTTTGTTAATCTACTCATTATTCTCTATCTCCTAATTTAAGCTGTATGAATGAAAGGAGCGCAACAAGAATCAAGATTGCATAAGAAACTGTTGCAGCATATCCGAACTGCGGGTTGAATCTGAAAGACAGATTGTAAATATACTGAGAGATTGTAAGGGTTGCATTTCCAGGGCCGCCACCGGTAAGGTTACGAACTTCATCAAAGAGCTGCAGTGTACCGTTTGTAGACATAATTGCTGTAAGAAGAATTACAGGTTTAAGCTGAGGAAGTGTAATCTTAAAGAAAGACTGAATAGGATTTGCACCGTCAATGCGGGCAGCCTCGTAAATACTTGAGTCAATATTCTGAAGACCTGCAAGGAAGAATACTGTATTGTAACCAGTCCAGCGCCAGGTGATTGTAAGGATGATTACAACCTTTGCCCAGATTGGATCATCAAGCCAGTTGAAGGCTTCGTCGAGGATTCCCCATTTTACAAAAAGAACGTTTACAAGTCCGTCCAGACTGAAAAGGGATTTAAAAATAAGGGCAGAACTTACAAGGGAAGTTGCACAAGGAAGAAAAACCAGGGTTCTGAAAAGTCCCTTATATTTCAATTTGGGATCATTCAAAATTGATGCCAGAATCAGAGCAAGAAAGAGCATGATAGGCACCTGGAAAACAAAATAGATGAATACGTTTTTTACTGCGGCAATAAACATTTCGTCCTGAAAAAGACGCATGTAGTTTCGCAGCCCCGAAAACTGAAGGTTGTTTCCCATTCCGCTTTTTAAAGACAGAATGAAAGACTGGATCATGGGGTAAAAACTCATAATGAAAATAAGAATTGAAGCTGGCGCAACAAAGTTCCAGCCTGCAATGCTGTATTTTCGCTCCAAGGATCTTGGTTTCTTTGCTAGTGGCATATTAGACTCCCTTAAAATACTTTTTTACAATTATTAATATGCACTTCCTTAAATGCACATTAATAATTGGGAGACGGATAAATCCGTCTCCCTTAAAAATTAATATCCCATCAAGAACTCTACGTTCTTCTGTGCATCTGCAAGACCTGAATCGATTGTGCTTGAACCGTTCAAGATTCCGCTCATTGCAACACCAATTGCGTTACGAGCTTCGTAGTTGAATACACCGTATTTAACCTGAGGGATTTTTCCAGAGTATTCTACGATCTTCTTGTAGATTTTATCTCCACCAAAGAAGTCGTTAGCAGCATCGTAAGCTGGAGAAGAAGCAGCTGGGAGCCATGTAGCGATTGCACCAGCAGATGGCAAAATCTTTGTATACAAATCAACGCTTCCACCGAATGTAGCGCTAAGGAAGTCAGCAGCAACATCAGCATGTTTAGAGCTGTTCATTACCATCCAGCTTGAACCACCCTGGCTAGAGTAGTTTACAGCAGAAGGAACACCGTCAACCTTTGGAGTGCTTACAACAGCCCACTTACCTTTCTGGTCTGGCTGAGTTCCGATTGTACCAACGATCCAGCAGCCGTTGATTGTAGAAGCTACAGTTCCGTTGTTGATTGTTGCAACGTAAGCGTTCCAGTCTGTTACAGTTACACAAACGCCTTCCTTAATCATTTCTGCATAAAGGCTTACACATTTTTTAAGGATGTCGTTGTTCTTCATGAAAGGTTTTCCATCAGCATCAAAAAGCCATGTTCCGCAAGACTGGAGCATAAGCATGATACAGTCAGGTTCGTTTCCTACATAAGAAATCAAAGCTTTTCCTGTCTTAGCCTTTACGATTTTTCCAAGTTCAATAAAGCGAGACCATGTGATATCGTTGAAATCTTCAACTTTAAGGCCAGCCTGTTCAATAATATCTTTACGGAGGAATGTAGCAGTAGCACCATTATCAAATGGAACTGAATAGTGCTTTCCGTTCATTTCGCCATAGCCTACTTTGAAGCTTGCAAATTCATCAAGTTTTACTTTTCCATCAAGAGGATAGAAAGCTTTTGGATAGTTCTGCATATTCTTCTGGATTGCGTTATCCTGACAGAGAATGATATCAGGCAAAGATGATGTATCATTTGCAGAAAGTGATGTAATGAGTTTCTGCTGAAGGTCATCCCAAGGGGTTTCTACTACATTGATGTTTACATTTGGATGAGATTCTTTGTAAATCTTAGCAGCCTCATTCATAGAAAAAATGTTGAACTGGGGATCCCAGCACCAAACTGTTAAAGTTACGTCCTTATTAGCTGCAGCTTTTCCGCCACCACAGCTTATAAAACTGGTAGCCATTGCGGCTAATCCTAACAAAGCACATAATGTCTTTTTCATTTTTTCCTCCTAAGAAAAAACATTTTTAAAATCTTATTGTCTTCAGTTTAAGTCAGAATCATCAAAATGAAAGGTAAAAAATCCTAGTATTTAAATACCTTATTTTTTAGTATTTTTGGACTTAAACTTAAAATATGAAAAACTTTTATGAAAATCCGGAAATACAGTCTTTAAATCGTCTTCCTTCAAGAAGCCATCTTATTCCTTTTGCTGATGCAAAATCTTCTATAATAGAATGTGCAGAAGGACCTGAAAGTCATGAAAAAACAGAGTCGTCTTTTGTAAAATATCTTGATGGAAAATGGGATTTTGCCTTTTCTACAAATCCGGAGCTTTCTTTTAATGATGTAAATAAATGGGACAAGATTAATGTTCCAGGAACCTGGTCTCTTCAAGGCTGGGATAAGCCCCACTACACCAACGTTCAGATGCCTTTTGATACAATTCCGCCAAATGTGCCGGAAGAAAATCCAACTGGTCTTTACCGCCTTAAGGTAAAAATCCCATCTGAATGGAAGGGACGCAGAGTTGTTCTTCATATCGGTTCTGCAGAAAGCGTTACCCAGGTTTTTGTAAACGGAATTCAGGCTGGAATCAGCAAAGACACCCGTTTGCCTTGTGAATTTGATATTTCTTACTATATAAAAGATGCAGTAGCAGAAGGAAAAGAAGTTACTATCGACATTAAGGTTATCCGCTACTCGGATGCTTCTTTTGTGGAAGATCAGGACCAGTGGTGGTTTGGAGGAATTCACAGAAGCGTTTATCTTTATACAACTGAAGATACTTATATTGCAGACGTTTCTGCCCTTTCACATCTTGAAGAAGCTGGTCCTGTAATTGCGGCAGATGTTGACGGAATTAAGAATGCCTTCCACGAAGATAAAAAAACTAAGGGCTATAAGGCTGGCGATAAGGCAACCGGAATTATTCCTCTTTACGTAACTCTTGGACGCAGTGACCTGACTAAAGAAATCAGCCGCTTTAATCATGCTGATAACGACAAATTTGAACGAGTCGTAAAATATGCCGTCTACGAACTGGATGGAAGTGTTCAAAAAGGAAGTGTAGGAAAACAGATTGCAGAAGGCTGGAAAACAGGAACTTTATGCCTTCGCCTCAACCTTAATCAAATCAGAAGTCATATAAAAATTGAAAATCCAAAACTCTGGAGTCATGAGCACCCTAACCTTTACCTTGTCTGCGTAAGTCTTCATGAATCCGACGGAGGAAAACCTGGCCGTCATATTGAATCAGTCTGCTTTACAACAGGATTCAAATCAGTTCAGATCAAAAACCGCGAGCTTTTGATAAACGGAAAGATGGTTTACATAAAAGGTGTGAACCGACACGAACACAGTGAAGTCCACGGAAAAACTCTGACAACAGCAGAAATGGTAAAAGACCTTCATATTATGAAGTCTTACAATTTTAATGCCGTTCGTACCTGCCACTATCCTGATGATGAACGCTGGTATGAGCTTTGCAACCGCTACGGAATGTACGTGCTGGATGAGGCAAATATTGAAAATCACGCTAATTATGATGTAATAACCCGTAATGATGAATGGACAAATGCCTACATGCAGCGAATTATGCGAATGGTCCGCCGCGATAAAAATAATGTCTGTATTTTCGGCTGGTCTCTTGGTAACGAAAGCGGAGACGGTCAGAATCAGGTGGCAGCCCAGGCCTGGATTCGACGTGTAGACCCTACCCGACTTGTTCATTACGAAGGCTTTGTCCGCCCTCCTTTTACTCAGGGAGATTTTTCTTTAGACAGTCTTTCCCGCGGTAAGGGCTTAACAGATCTTATAGGCCCTATGTACCCTTCTATTGCCCTTATAAAAGAATATGCCACTAGCCGAGAAGATTACCGCCCTATTATTATGTGCGAGTATTCTCACGCAATGGGAAATGCAAACGGATCGCTTGGAGATTACTGGCGGGCAATTTACAGCACCCACGGACTTCAAGGAGGCTTTATCTGGGACTGGATTGACCAGGGCTTAGCGGCTGAGGCACCATTGGGAGCTGACGGTCAGCCTCAGGGAGGCAAATACTGGAAGTACGGTGGTGACTTTGGCGATAAGCCTAGTGATTACGACTTCTGTTTAAACGGAATTATGTTCCCTGACCAGACTACAAAGCCTGCAATGGAAGAATGTAAAAAAATCTTTGCGCCGATATTCTTCCGCCCACTTGATGCCGCAAACGGAAAATATGAAGTTGAAAACCGCTTTGATTTTACAAGTCTTGATAACGTAAAACTTATCTGGAATATTTTGAAAAATGGTTGCAGCGTTAAAAAAGGCGAAGTTCATCTTGGCGATTCAAAGGTTCTGCCTGGCGAAAAGAAGGAAATCTCTATTCCAACTGGAGATTTTACTTCAAAAGCAGACGGCGAATACCTTTTGAATGTCCAGTTTGCCTATAAAAACGAAACATCTTTTTCTCCTGCCGGCTGGATTTTCGGACTGGACGAAGTTTTATTAAACAAAGTTGATTTGAGTAAAGCTCTTTTCAACCAGGAAGCCGGAGTTGAAGAAGGTACTCTTAATAAACTTGCAAAAGAACTTACTCCTGAACTTTTCCGTTCCTTTACAGAAAACGAATGTGTAAAACGAGAGCTTAACAGGATTAATGAAAATCCTCTTCCTTTCTCTCTCTTTAATAAGCCTACCGTTGAATGGCTTAAAAAAGATTTACCAAATGAAGAAGTAAAAGCTGACGGAAAAGGCGGCTTTGAGATTTTTACCGGAAGCAAGGCAGAAAAGAAGGAAAAACTTGCAGACGTAAAACTTTCTTATGAAAGTGTAAAATCTCCGGCTGGAAGCCCTGCAGTAAAAGTCACAGCAGACTTTGAACTGACTCCTGCAATGGCAGAATATCCCCGTGCAGGACTTTGCCTGAAAATCCCGGCAGAATACGACAGGGTAAACTGGTACGGACGAGGTCCTCAAGAATGTTATTCAGACAGGAAGGACGGCGCTCTACTGGGACTTTACTCTAAAAAGGCCTGCGAGCTTGAAGTTCCATATATTGTTCCTCAGGAAAACGGCAGCCGCTGTGATACCCGCTATCTCTACCTTGAAGGAGAGGGAGTTAAGCCTCTTCACATTCAAAGCGAAGCACCTTTCAGCTTTAATTACAGCCGATACACTGAGGCGGATTTATGGAAATGCGAACACCGTAGTGAACTCACGCCGACTTGCAGCGCGAAAAACGGGTATTATACACTGCACCTGGACGCTGTAATTCGCGGGGTTGGAACCGGAGCCTGCGGTCCTGACACTCTGGCGGAATATAAGATAATGCCAGGAAAATATAAGCTGGAATTTATTATCTACTAAAAGATTAAGGGGGAGTTACGACTCCCCTTTTTTTACATCTGCGACTTAAGCTTATCCAGGAAGTTACTGAACATTTCGCCAGTTTCTTCCTCGGTGAGCTGCTTTGGCTCATGATATTCCACAAGATTCTGAGGAATTTCATCCAGAAAGCGGCTTGGTTCACTTTCTACAGTCATCTGTAATTTGCGTCGCTTCTGGCAGGCTGTCATAAAAAGTTTATCGCGGGCACGGGTAATTGCAACGTAAAAAAGACGGCGCTCTTCTTCTACATCTCCGCCGTTTTCTTCAACAGAACGGGCATGAGGAATGAGTCCCTCTTCTACACCTGCAATAAAGACAACCGGAAATTCCAGACCTTTAGAGGCGTGAATAGTCATTAAATTGACTTTTCCACTTGCTTCTTCATCATCCAAGTCATCGCTGGACATAAGGGTAACACGATTCAGATAAGCGTAAAGGTTAGCGTTCTGGTTTTCAGGGTTATTTTCCCAGCGCTCAATCATACCGATAAACATTTCGATATTATTAAGCTTAAAGCGAACGGCCTTTTCACTCTTAGGATATTCTGTAATCAGATAATCCCTGTAGTTGATGTCTTCTACCAGCTGGCGGACTTTATTTGCAAGACCACGGCCACTCAAAAGCTTCTGACGGTGACTTTCAATAAGATTTACAAAGTCTTCCAGATCCTGCTTAAGAGCATCACTAGCCTCCGAAGCTTCTGCGTGAATAAGATAATCAATTGCGTTCCAGAGGGTACAGCCATTTAATTCTGCGGCATCGTTAATAACCTGAATTGCAGCACGTCCGATTCCCCGCCTAGGAGTATTAATGATTCGCAGCAAATTTATATCATCATCATGGTTAGAAATTACACGAAGATAGCTGATAACATCCTTAATTTCCTTGCGTTCAAAAAAGGAAGTTCCACCGCTCATGGTATAGGGAATATTGTTCTGTAAAAGAGCCTCTTCTATAAAGCGGCTCTGGGTATTTGCCCGGATAAGGATTCCAAAATCATCAAATTTGCGTTTTTCTTCGCCCGCAATTCCAAGAATTGATTCGGAAATAAAATCTGCCTCGTCAGTTTCATTTTCCGGCATGAAGATTTCAATTGGCTTACCTGCCCCGTTTCCACTCCAGAGTTTTTTATCCTTGCGGTTGGTATTGTGGCTGATAACGCCGTTTGCCGCATCAAGAATTGTTCCTGTTGAACGGTAATTCTGCTCCAGGCGGATTTCGGTAACGTCAAAATCGTGCTCAAAGTTTACTATATTCTGGTAGTCAGCACCGCGCCAGCTGTAAATGGACTGGTCATCATCCCCTACTACGGCAACGTTTTTGTCTGCCAGCAGATGCATAAGCTCATACTGCTGGTGGCTGGTATCCTGAAATTCATCAACCATAATGTACTTAAAGCGCTCGCGGTAACGGGCAAGCACCTCAGGATTTTCGTGGAAAAGTTTGATTGGCAAAACAATCAGATCATCAAAGTCAACTGCGTTATAAAGCTTAAGGCCTTCCTGATAGCACTCATAAAGAGGACGGTACATATCGTTGGCAGTTTCCCAGGTCTTGCGGCCGGTTTTAATGTTGGAAATAAGCTGGCCGATTTTATAAATATCAAGGGCTTCAGGGCTGTATTTTAGTTCCCGGCCGCATTCCTTAATCAGGGCAACGCGGTCAGTTTCATCATAAATAGAAAAGTTTTCGCGGTAACCAAGCTTTTCAATATCCTGACGGAGCACCTTAACACCAAAAGCATGGAAGGTCGAAACCGTAAGATTCTGCAGCTTACGCTGAGTCAAATCCTTAATTCGCTCTTCCATCTCCTTTGCAGCCTTATTCGTAAAGGTCAGCGCCAGAATCTGGCTCTGAGGAATCCCCTTATCAAGCATGTGAGCAATTCTGAATGTAATAACGCGAGTTTTTCCAGAGCCCGCCCCCGCAATAATCAAAATCGCGCCTTCAGTCGTAATAACCGCGCGGTACTGCTCCGGGTTCAGCTCCTTCTTTAAGCTTTCGAGATCAATTGCCATAGGAAAGACAGTATATCAAAAAAATGATTGTATATCATCTGATTATTTATTTTTATAGGCCATTTTTTTGCTCTCGCAAAAACCGCGCTATCCGCGGTTCCGCCTTTCGGCTTCATTCTTCCGCTTTCGCTTCAGAACGGCTTCGCCGCCGCTACTATCGCTTGTCCGTACTTAATTTAATAGCTAGTATAAAGGCTTTTTTAGATTATTTAACTGCTTCAAAATGTTTTATGCATTCTACAGAAAGTTTTGTAAACTCACTTATAAGACTTTTTAAGAGAACTTTATCTTTTGTTATCATTTTAAGACAATCTAAGAAAGAACATAATTCATACTGAAGCATTTCTATTGTATTACGAATAAGAAAACTAATTTGTCTAGATATGTCTTCATCATCGGTATATACAGCATAAGATGTAGCATGAACAAATTTACAAGCATAAGTATATGAAAATGCAAAAGTATTTATTAAGTTTTCATTTTCACAATTTCTAATTAAGTCTGTCAAAGTAACTTTATTATTTTTTTTAAGTTTATTTTGAGCCCACCCATATTCATATTTGAAAGTATCACCGTATTTTTCTAGATATCTAGATAATTTTTGTTTATCATCTTCTTCTGCATTCCCATTAGATTGCAACATAAGATAATATGACATAAAAGCATGATCAATAAAGGCTTCTGATATATCCTCATTTTTCAGAACATAAGAAAAAATAATAAAATGCTCATAAATATTACGATAAATCGAATAACAATCTGAATAATTTTTTGAGCAATACAAAGTAATAATTGATGACAATTTTGTGATTGATTTTAGAATCAACTTATGAAGAATTGATATGTGCTTTGCTATTTTTCCCTTTTCAATATATTTAGTTTCAATTCGGTAAAAAATTTTTCTGATTTCTTCATTATATAAAGCAAGAGATTGCAAATCATTGTTGTTACAAAGCTGAGAATAGTCTTCCTGCGTCTTTTTATATAAAGAATTGTATAAAATTTGATTTGCGCTGTTATTTAGGTCCCATAAAAATTTGCCTGAATAATTATGAACTTTATTTTCATCTGAAAAATCAACAAAAGGACAATTATCTATAAAAGTATCAATTTCTGTTTTCATTAAAAAAATTGTACCATGTAATTGACTTATTTTATATAGATTTTATATAGTTAAACTTGTTCCATGGTAGAGCTAGCAGCTAGTGCGAAGATTAAATCATACCATATCTTATTACTTAATGATTACCTACGAGCATCAGGTTATTGCTGCTTAAAGGTACTAGCAAAAAAAGCAAACGCAATAAATAGGATGCTCAAGGAGTATCATTATGTCTCATGAAGAATTCTTTAAGAATGAAGCCAAGAAATTCTTAAAAGATTGGAAAACCCAAACCCAAACAGTTGAGAGTGATGGATTTATTACCTATCACTATGATTGGAAGTTCTACGATGTAGGCGACCTGTTCTTTTATTATGAATTAGATGATAAAGATGAACAGGATATAAAGCTTGCAAGAGCACAACACTACATTGCAAAGATGGTTGGCTTTAAGAAATGGGATGAGCTTATTCATGCCTCTGAAGCACGAATGGAACTTTCTGAATTATTACTTCGCAGATTTAAAAACACACAGGATGTACAAGACTGGGAAGAGACCTTGTATTATACAGGTATTTTACAGTATGGAGATGAAGCTGTTTTAGATTATGCAAGACAGTATTTTGATCTTGGCAATAGAAAAGAAATTGTTAATCTTCCTGCTGATAAAATTTCTTTACTTACAGGTAAATTAAAAACTGCAGAATTAAATAATTTCTCTGATGAAAATAATCCTGATGGAATTTTAAGAAAAGATTCTTATGTATTTTGTACACACTGCAATAAGGCATTTAATTTCAATCAGTCTAAAGTAATTAAAGAAAATGATTCAACAAAAACAATGGTGGTTTGCAAAAACTATCCTAATTGTAGAGGTACTTATCTTGATTTCAAAGTTTTGTCACCAACAATCATGTATGGCCAAACAAAGATAGCTGGTCTTGAAAAAGGTATAAATGCTCTTAAAACAGATTTTACAATGGACACAAAAGTACATTGCATCCATTGTGGAAGAGAATATCTTTATAAAGAAGCAAATGTTGTACAGTTTCCAGATGATGAAGAACCATTAGTTTATTGCAAGCATTATCCAGAATGTGATGGTAGCTTAATAGACATGATGAATGCAGATAAAACAGGAGGAAGATAATGATGATAAAACACTATATCCTCCAAGCAATAGATTTATCTGGAAAATCAGTTTTTATTGATGATGTTCCAAATGGAAAAAAATGCGGCTGTTTTTGTTCCGAATGTAAAGGAGCCCTGATTGCAAGACAAGGCAACGTAAAAGCTCATCATTTTGCACATGAAAGCGGAAATGATAATATAAAATGCAGTCAAACAGCATTACATCTTCTTGCAAAAGAAATCATAACGGAAGAAAAAATGATTCCGGCATTTGTAAATGGAAAAATGGAATTTGTAACTGTTGAGAATATAGAACAAGAAAAGAATCTAGGTGATATAAAACCTGATTTATATTCTGAATTCAACGGAAAACCAATAGCAGTGGAAATTTATGTTTCACATCCTGTCGATGATGCAAAATTTGCAAAAATTCAAAATCATAAACTTACAACTTTTGAAATAGACCTTTCTGAACTTCTTTTTGAAACAAAAGAAGAAGTTAAAAATGCAATTTATGATTTGAAGAAAATCCGGCCAATTTATGATGAATACTTTACAGAAAAGATTCTTACACAAAAAAAACTATTTATTCATAACAACGGTATGAAAAAGAATATCATGAATGGCATTGTTTATAAGTGTCCTATGAATTTAGGGATAAGAAATATGAATGTTGAAATGGAAAAGGTAAAATCTTCTATTTGCGAAATATGCCCATTTGGTTACAAATCGCAAAATGAAAATTTTGTCCATTGTATAGGACATCTAAATATGAACCTTTCAAAGGATATTTTTCTATCAAAACT